>CAIYJE010000035.1 GCA_903926465.1 uncultured Planctomycetales bacterium | reverse complement strand
GTTCAGCGGTCATCTGCGGACCAAGAATGTCCAGCAGAGAAGTCAGATCATGGGTGTCCGTACCCAGTGGTGCCATGCAAAGAGTTGAATGCCACGAAAGGCAAAATGCAAGGGGTTACTGAATTCGGCTGAATGCTTACATTATTACAAGGTTTCTGCGGTGATCGTCCGTGGCGAAACTCCCCGGTCGGCTGAGGCATCGGCAACTCCCCAGGCACCAGCAGCCAATCTCGCCCTCACCGGCACCGGCTATCGCTGGTTCGGCCTGGACAACGCCACCGCCAGCAACCACCAGAGCCTCGCTCCAGCGATCAATGACAGCAACCATCTCCATAACATTGTTCTCACAGGAAAGGCCAGCGACGTGGCCAATGCCTACGAAGCCACAGGCGTGATCTGGTCCATAGCCCAATCCATCAGCAAGGTTACCTTCACCAACGGCAGCTTCAATACCAGCAGCTTCAGCGGTGTCTTCGACCAAAAGTTCGGACTACAGACCACCACCGACGGCACCACCTGGACCACGGTGGCCAACTGGTCCGTATCTCCGGCCTATCGGTACAATCTGGCGGCCGCTGCAGGTATAACTTACTCCTTCACCGGCCCCGCCCGCTCTGTCCGCGGATTCCGTATCATCGGCCAGGTCCACTCATTCAACGGCAAGGATTCCTGGTACGGCAGCGCAACCGAGGTTCAGGCGTTCAGCATGACACCCTGACCATTTCTCCCCGGGACCACCAGCCCTGTTGCGCATCTCAATCGCACAAACCTCGGGCACAATTCTCGTGCTCAGGGTTAAAAAACGGTAATATGGGAACCCTGGTCCTGGTGACAGCCAGCGATGCTCGGCGACCTCGCCGTTGTTTCAAGCAAACGTCACCAGGAACCATCTCACACCGCCTGCGACCTATGGACGGTATCCTGTCTTTGCCTAAGCTATCTGGGTAGAGGCAAAAGCTGTGGATGGGCTTTGCCTGAACCGAGTCTTTTCGCCCGAATTTCGCCTGGAAAGAGTTCCACGGTGGCCATTGTAACCGGACCTGAATTTACTGAGCCGAAGCGGACGTCAACGGTCGATAAATCGGGCCCGCGGGTCCGGCGGATGTTTGCATCAATTGCCGGCCGCTATGACCTGCTGAACCACCTGCTTAGCCTGAACATTGACAAGCACTGGCGAAGCTTCACGGTTCGTACCGTACCGCCAGAGCCCGGTGTTCCCGTGCTCGATTGCTGCACCGGTACCGCCGACCTGGCGCTGGCGTACGACCGTGCGGGGCACGGCCGGTCTCCCGTTCTTGGCTCCGATTTTTGCCGACCGATGCTCGAACGGGGCTGGGTCAAGGTTAACAAAGCCCAGGCAACAGGCCGAATCCGCCTGATTGAGGCCGACACTCAGAACCTGCCCTGGTGCGACAACACGTTTGGCGTGGTCACGGTGGCCTTTGGAATCCGCAACGTAGCCGATACCGGACGGGGCCTGGATGAGATGATTCGCGTGGCCCGTCCTGGCGGCTCGGTTGCCATCCTTGAATTTTCGAAACCTAGCCAGCCGATTCTCGCAGGCATCTATCAGACCTTCTTTCGTCATGTGCTCCCCCGCGTTGGCCAAGCCATCGCCCCCAACCAGGACAATGCCTACGAATATCTGCCGAACAGTGTTCTGCAGTTCCCGGAAGGCCAGGCCATGCTCGACCTGATGGGGCAGCACGGCCTGATGGAACTGAAACGGCATCCGCTGACGTTCGGAATCGCCACGCTCTACGTGGGACGGAAGCCGGTCTCATGAGCAGCCTGCCAGAGCAGTCCCATTGTGGCACGCTGAACCGGCTGACCTTGATTCTGGGCATGATCAAGTTCAGTCATACCTTGTTCGCGCTTCCGTTCGCCCTGCTGGGAGCCTTGCTGGCATCAAACCAGGACAACCGGTGGGTTTTCCGGCCGCTGGACTGGGTTGGAATTCTGCTCTGCATGATCACCGCGCGGTCGGCAGCCATGGCGTTCAACCGCCTGGTCGATCGCAACATCGATGCCCTCAACCCACGTACAGCCACGCGCCACATTCCTGCCGGCTCCCTGACCCCGGCCGAGGTGGCCCGGTTCACGCTGGTGAACGCCCTGCTGTTCGTAGCCGCCACCATGCTGTTTCTGCCTCGGAATCCCTGGCCATTGATCCTGGCTTTGCCGGTGCTCGGCTGGCTGCTGGGCTATTCGTACGCCAAGCGATTCACCAGCCTGGCCCACCTTTGGCTGGGAGCGTCACTGGCCATGGCACCGGTGGCCGCCTGGATCGCAATTCAGGGACAGATCGCCTGGGCACCCGCCTTTCTGGGCCTGGCCGTGCTGACCTGGGTTACCGGGTTCGACATCATCTATGCTTGCCAGGACGAGGCGTTCGATCGATCGGCCGGTCTCAACAGCATCCCCGCGCGGCTTGGCGCGAACCGTGCGCTGAAACTTGCGGCCGGCTTTCATCTCTTGACTATTGTCTTCCTGGGTTTGGTGGGATGGACGTTCCCGCTTGGTAGAATTTACGGAACAGGGGTTGGGCTGGCGGCACTGCTGCTGGCTGTGGAACACTGGCTGGTTAAGCCCGACGACCTGCGGCACGTGAATGTGGCCTTTTTTAATGTGAACATCATCCTGAGCATTGGCATTCTGACATTTGCGGCTCTGGATCTGATCTTTTGACGCGGAGCGTGGGATGATCGGTCTGCTTTTGGCCCTGCTGGTTGGAGTTCTGGCGCCCGCGATTGAGGATCCTTCGGCCGCCCGACGCGCAGAGGTCGAGGAAACCTGGCGGAAACGGCTTGAGCCGACCCAGCTCAACGTGCAACTGGTAGACGCCCGGGGCGGGGTCCGGTTCCGGGCCACGCTGGTGGGTCGAACCGAAGATTCTTTGGTGCTGCTGACCGCGGCCCATTGCGTGGAACCCGATGACAAGGGCCGCCCGATCCAGGTTGCTCGTGGTGACCACAAGGCCGTTCTCAAGGCCACCGGAGTGGCCATCAACCCTTGGCGGCAGCCTGGCTTGCCAGACGCCATCCCTGGCTCAGATAACGCCATTCTGGTGCTTGAAGCGGCTCTGGCCAACTCCGACGAAGCACGCTGGCTGGCTGATGTGCAGGTGGCCAGGCTGGTAGAAAAGCCAACCCCCGGTCCAGACGGGGCGACCATTCCGATCTTCGCCATTGACCAGTTTGAGAAACCGCACCTGGTCCGCGCGGGGAACTTTTCCAACCCGCGCTGGCTGGAGTGGGGCAAGACTTACACCCCCATTCCTGGTGATTCCGGCAGCGGCGTGTTCGGCTTCGTTTCCGGCAAGAATGACGAACTGGAACCGGTGCTTATTGGCGTGGTCACCGACCAAAGCCCCACCGGTGGCGGCGGCTCCATTGTGGCCGTACGTGATCCCTGGGTCACGCCCTGGCTGCCGGGTTTAGATTCACGGCCCAAGGCTAGACCACCTTTGCGATAAAGCTAGCGGCCCGGCACCTTCAGAGGTTGATTTTGATCGTGCATCCAGAAACCCGTTGTTCACCCGCCGGGCTCTGAAAGAAAACTCACTGGGAATCCACCCTTCGCTACATTCGGCTGAATGTTTACAGAAAAGGCTTGATCCAGGCTGCACTCTACCGCAAAGACAATCGACCATGTTTTGTATCTTTGACTCACAAGACCCTTGAAGCGGTGGACGTGGATGGACTAGATTTAGAACTATGGTTCGACGATTTGAACCATGGACTTTTTTGAGTCCGGAGCAACGTCTAGCTCCACTCCGCTATCACCGTCGTTTATCCGTGATAGCTCACAACGTATTCACGAATTGCGGGATTGTAAGTCATGACGTTCGGACTCAATTCTCCCCATGTGGTTCAGGAAGACGTGGATAACGAGGTGATCATTGTCCACCTCGTGACAGGAAGCTATTACAGCCTCACAGGATCTGGCGCAGAGATCTGGTCGTTAATTTTGCAGGGGCATGACAATACGGCTGTCATTGAACGCATCGCTGGCGGAGCCTCGGCTGATCACCAGCACGTGGCTACCGAGATCGAACGCTTTCTTGGAGAGTTGCAGGCCGAGGGCTTGATCGTTCCGACGCAAGACAATCTCCGCTCAATTGCCCAGCCAGACTCCACACCATCCGGTCATTTCGTCTCACCTTCTCTCCAGAAGTATTCGGATATGCAAGAGTTGCTCCTGGTCGATCCGATCCACGAGGTTGAAACAACGGGCTGGCCAAAAGTTTTGACCAATCATTGATCGAGGATGGGAGTCAGGCCATGCAAAGCGTGGAACAGGCTAGTGGTGCGCAAAATCCTGTCGTTCCTCCAGCCTCGGAACCCGACCAAGTCTGGTTCGACATGGCGTGGAATCTCTTCCTTCGGGCAGAGCAATCCAACCGTCGCGTAGAGGCATTTTACTTCCGCCTGGCGGGCCAGGTTATCTGTCTACGATTTGCCGGACCAGCTTTGTTTCAAGCGATCTCTGGCGCATTCGAGCATCTGGCGTGTAGTCCTGTTAACAATCCCGCCCTGACCATTTGCTGCTGGGATGACGTATCAACCGGCGTTTCCACACCAGAGCCCGAGTTCACGTCGCATACTCAGGGCACAGAATTTGTCGATGGTAGCGTGAGGCTCACGTTCGAACCAGCGTGCCAGCTCTTTTCCGGATACGATCGCGCTCGCCAACTTGGCTTGCTCCATTTCGCCAGTGTCGAAGCCGTACCGGGCTGGGTCTGGGGCTCGCCAGCCCGTGAGATTCTCCATTGGTGGTCCTCGGGATCTGGCCTGCAACTCGTCCACGCCGCCGCCGTGGGCACGCCCGAAGGAGTTGCATTGCTGATCGGCCGAGGAGGATCGGGCAAGTCCACCACCGCGCTGGCATGCCTGGGTTCATCACTTCAATATTTATCTGACGACTATTGCCTGCTTTCCTTCGATGGCGAGCCGCGTGTCCATAGCCTCTATGGCACGGCCAAGGCCGACGCAAATTCGATTGCTCGGTTGCCCCGGCTGCAATCCGCTTTCGCAGGTTCCACAATTCACGTTCAAGGCAAGACGGTACTCCATCTTGCAGAGTACTTCCCGCAGCTTATTCGTGAACCCGTTCCACTCCGTGCGCTGGTTGTTCCGAAGATCGTTGGAGGCGGTGAATGTCGGCTTGACCCCATTCCCGCAGCGGCCGCCCTGCGTGCATTGGCACCCAGCACCATGTTCCAGCTTGCGGGTGATCGCTCCAAAATCTTTGAGCGGCTTGCCGATCTGGTTCGTCGCATCCCTTGCTGGCAACTCTCGCTTGGCCCAAATCCTGACGCTGCACAACCGCTGCTGGCCGACCTCATTTCTCGGGAGATCCCGCGATCATGAGTTTGCTTCCACTCGTCAGCATTGTGATTCCAGTTTACAACGGTGCGCCATTCCTGGCCGATGCCATTCAGAGCGTGCTCACACAGAAGCACCGTCCCTTGGAGGTGATCGTCGTCGATGACGGCTCCGAAGACTCCAGTGCGACGATTGCCGACCAGTTTGGCCCCCCGGTACGCTGTATTCGCAAGCCAAACGGTGGGGTGTCAAGCGCCAGGAATGTTGGGATCGAAATGGCCCAGGGCGAGATCCTCGGATTTCTCGACGCCGATGACCTTTTCACCCCAGACAAGCTGACCCAGCAATTGCCCAGGCTTCTGGCTGATTCTGCCCGCGAGATTGTTATCGGCCGAAGCCAATACCATCACCTGTCAAGCCACCCAGGCCAGGAAGCGCGTTTTGAAGAGAGGGGTGAAGATCAACTCATGCTTTCTCTTGTCGCCGGGCTTTTTCGCCGGAGTGTCTTTGACCGTGTTGGCAAGTTTGATGAATCGTTACGGTTCGCTGAAGACTGGGACTGGTTCCTGAGGGCTCGCGAACTGGGAGTTGGGTTTCTGCTCCACCGCGAAATTGTGTTCCATCAGCGGCTTCATACGGCGAATGCCACCCGTCAACAAGACCTCAACCAGCAAGGGATGCTCCAGGTCTTCCGGCGGTCGATCGAGAGGCGCAGGAACAGGGATGGAAAAGCGGTTTCGCTGCCACCTCTGTCCTCGTACATGGAGCCAGAGGCTCCGAAGACCGGTATCACGCCATGAGTCACCCGGATCACCCCCTGCTGAGCGTTCTCATTCCCGCGTTCAACGCAGAGCGCTACCTTGCCGAAGCAATCGAAAGCGTGTTAAGTCAAGACTGGAAACCGCTTGAGATTGTTGTGGTCGATGACGGCTCGGAAGATCGCTCCGCCATTATTGCAGAATCTTTCGGCCCACCCGTTCGTTGCGTGCGGCGCCCGCACGGGGGCCTGGCAGCGGCACGCAATGCGGCAGTCGCCGAGGCACGCGGCCAGTTCATTGCATTCCTGGATGCCGACGATCTGTTCACCCCAGGTTCGCTTGCCGTGCGCATGGCGGCGTTTCAGAACGACCCGTCCACAGAGGCCGTGCTTGGACTGTATCTGGCTTTCCACAGCCCAGAACTCAATGATCAGCAGCAAGCGAGGTTTGTTCTCACAAAAGAGCCGCAACGCGGACATGTGGGCGGAACCACGATCTTTCGGGCCGAAGTATTCAACCGGGTCGGCCAGTTTAATGAACTCTTGACAAGCGGTCCGGATCTTGATTGGTTCATCCGCGCGAAGGATCAGGACATTTCCATGCGCTATCTATCCGATATCGTCTCCCACCGAAGGATTCACGGCCTGAATATGAGCCTGACATTAAAAGAAACCTTGTCATCAAATCGAGCAAGGATTCTCAAGGCCGCCCTTGATCGACGCCGAGCGGCGGCAGGTGGTGGGCAGTCATGACCCCTGTCCCTTCCTGGAAGCCCAACCCACTTCAGCAGAAACTACTCGACGCCTGCTTGCTCGAAGACGCCCAAGCGTGGCAGGCGTGGAAAGAATGGTGCGACCAGATAGATGTCGATGCCATTGACGGTGGGTCATACCGCCTCATGCCACTGGCCTGGAAGCGGCTCATTTCCAAGGGAGCAGAAGATCCATCGGGGGGCCGGTTCAAAGGTGTTTACCGTCGTTCCTGGTATCACAATCAGCTCGCCATGGCACGCACCGCGGATTTGATTGGCAAGCTTACCGCAGCAGCGATCCCTGCGATGCTCCTCAAGGGGGCCGCGCTAACGGTTGCGAACTATCAAGACCCTGGTGTCAGGCCGATGGCCGACATTGACGTTGCCGTTCCTCGCCGCCTTGCCAGGCAGGCCGTTGAGGCCCTGACACAAGCAGGCTGGACACCTGGGGCAACGCCGCTCACCGGGGCACATAACACGGGGGCTGTTGCCAGTTCCGGATGGAAGGTCGGCCCTCGCCCACTTTCAGCCTTTGACGAGGTCTACTTCTGCGCCCGTCATGCCCATGGGTTTGAGGAACCGACCGGCCTGAATGTCGACTTGCACTGGTGTCTGTTCCAGGGAAATGGCGACCCCGGCATTGATGATGAGGCCTGGGCTGGAGCCCGACCGGTAACGTTCCACCAATCCCAGGTCCTGGTGCCAGAGGCTGCGGTTCACCTTCTTCTGCTGGTGGCGCATGGATCGCGCTGGAACCCAACCCCAGCGATTCGATGGATCGCCGACGCCGTGACACTGATCCGGAGCGAGGCCGAGATCCGCTGGGATCGGCTCGTTGCGGAAGCCCGATCCAGGCGGATCACGCTCCAGACGCTGGAGATGCTGGGTTATCTGGAAGAGCGTTTCAAGGTTGGTGTGCCTGCTGATGTCATGGCCGAATTGCGAGCCACCGCGGTCAGTCGTCGAGAGCGTGCCGAGTACCGGGTGAAATCCTCGCAGCCGGGAGTCCGGCTAGGACTTCATGAACTGCGATGGCTCCGTGAACGCCACCGCCTGCTCAGAAAGAATGAGGCTGGAAGTCAAACGCCTGGTTTCCCGACATTTATGAGGCATGTGCTGGATGCGCCAAGCCTGATGCAACTGGGGGCCTACGCAGCTTCCGAGCTCACGCGTCGCGTTCGTGGGTCCGCTCAGGACCAGGCAGGTCCCAAGGGCACTTCGGCCTGAGGAGAATCAAAGCACAGAGACATCGGTCTTGGAGTGCGCGAATCTCGCTGGACTGACTGTGTATTTCTCAACCATGGCTGGCCGTTGCCAGATGTCACTTGGCGGAGCCAGAGGACCCGAGGATGGGGTATTCATGCGCTGGTTGAACGATTCCATGCCCCTGGACAATTCGCCTTACCCCTGGACGTTGAGATCGCTCACATAGAACGCGATCGCTTCGGAAGTTTGCGCCAGTGTTTGAAACGTAAACTCAGGATACTTGGTGGTGAATTCAACAAATGCTCGTTTCTCACCTTTCTCAAAAGAACCAAAATAACAAGACCAGTCGTCAAAAATAATAATAGACCCTTGCCGGAGGAAAGGTCGAATGAACTCCAACACCGGAACCGTTGACTCATAAAGATCACAGTCGATCATGGCAACCGCAATGCTTTTTCCAAGCAGTTCCGCCTGCAGTTCTTGAGTCAAGGAATCCGAGTAGAAACCTTTGACCGCACGAAGCTTTTCCCTCTTGATCCCTAGGGCCTTGACCTTCGCCTGAAATTCTTCAAGCGACATGCGCATCCCATGCTCTGCGAAGATTCCCGACTCGTCGATCTGGGAGATTTCCGGCAAGCCCTCGAAAGAATCGAAAACGACGAAGTCGAAGTTGAAGTGATGCCTGAAATGCTTCCAGGCCATCCCCAGCGTATTGCACGAATAACAACCAAACTCAAAGTAATAGGCCTGATCACAAATCGAGTTTGTGAGCATATATCGCACGCAACTCAGGTAAAGCTTTTTCAATTCGTTTTGCCGGAAGCGGTACAAGGATTTTCGGTACCACCATTTCATCGGCGATCTCGAAAACTCAAATATCAAATGGAACAACCGGCGGGCTAAAAGGGGCATGACATTTCTCGAAAGCATGATCACCGGTGAACTTTTAACGACGTGTGTGGGGGTGCCCACCAACCCTGGCATCAGAGGGCTTGGTGGGGCGCTAGCCAGCCATCACACACTCCCGCCGCATCCCTCAGGAACGACACGCCTTGGCACGGCAACAGGTTCATCATCGCAGTAGCCAGGAAACGTCATGGAAGGCGTGAACTTCCTGGCGATAGCCGTTGCTCAATATGGTCGACAACGGCGTGAGCAAACCAGCATTTGACCGAATTCACGTCAACTCGGCCTTTCCTGGTCGCGTTTGACAGAACCGCCACGCGCGACATCTCCCCATCAGGTTATCGAATCGCCTTCCATCGCTCAACCGTGCCGTTCTGTTTTGGGCCTGGGTTCATTCGTGTTCGCGTCTCACCAGCGAGCAAGGGATCGCTTTTTCGCCTTGCGTCTCTGATGCCGCCCTCGCAGCCCTGCAGGCTGGGCCTCGTCTGGCCAGATCACGACTGCTCCAAATCCCCTTCTCGTCGATCGAACCGGTTGAGAATTCCAGCAAACTCTTCGCTTGGAACAACGACTTCTGACGGTTGAAACATGACAGATTGACCGGCTGTGCTGAATGGAGAGGGAACCACCCTGGTTGTCATTTGATTCGGGTTCAAGCATGAGAGAGTGAGAGAGCCGAGTGTGTTGACATTCCGGCGTAATCCAATGGTGCGCGGCTTAATCTTTGGCATTTCTCTGCAACCCCCGCCAGGCCCGGCGATACTGGGCCGGAGAGATACCCACCGAGCGCGTGAACTGCCTCGTGAATGCGCTTTGCTCTGAGTAACCGCAATCGAGTGCAATTCCGGCAATCGGCTCGTCGGTCTCTCGCAGCATCCAGAGCGCCCGGTCCATCCGCGTCTTCCCCACGAACTGCTTGGCCGAAATTCCAAACAACCGGCGCACCCGCTGATCAAACTGGTAGTCAGTCAACTTCACCAGTTGGGCCAAAGCGGCCACCGTAGGGGTAGCCTCTCGCAAGGTCGCCAGATGCTCCACCGCCTGAGAGATCTCGTGGTAGTCAGAGCCGGTCGGATCTGGGGCACGCAAATCCTGGGAGAAGCCGGCCAGGCCTACCATCTCAGAGCCACGGCCCCGTAGCGGCAACTTGGTGGTAAGGCACCAGCCAGTTTGGCCCGTGGGGTACAGATGAATCTCAAGCCGGTTCAGGATCGGCCGGCCGCTCTGGATCACCTCAATATCCTGATGCTCAAATTGGGCCCCCAGGGGCGCAGGGAAGACCTCACGGGCCGTCCGACCAAGCAGCGTTCGCTTGTCGGCCACGCCGCAGCGATTGGCCAGGGTCTGGTTCACCACCACGTACTGGGCCCTGGCGTTCTTCAGGAAAAAAACCATGTCGCTCAGGCAGTCGAACAGGGCCTCGCCCGTGAACGGCTCTGCCAGTTGAGCAAACAAGGCGGACTGAAGAGAACCAACGTCCATCGGAGAACCTGTGTCGTTTGTGCGCAAAATGGCCAGCCAGGACCCGGTCCGGTCAAGACTTCCGGACCCGGATCGAGCAAACTATCCTCAAGCGTACAACCCTTCGCTCATTCTGCGCATCCGGATGGTGCGACCCAAAATGAGCCTGGGCATCGGTTGGCGGCGTTCTTCAGGATACCTTTGATCATGATACGAGGCAGCCGAACTGTGATTCTCTCCAGCATTTTCTTGCTTGAGATTCTCATGACCTCGCACGCTCAAGAGCTAACTCCGGGCCAGGGAAGCTTCTCAGCGCTCGCGGAAGCACGCCGTTCGATCCTGCGGCGAGAGAACACCGTCTACCGAACCCCGATCAAGATCCACTGGTTGCCAGACGGCCAGCGGCTCTGGTATCGCGTTGAGACCGGGCTGGGTACCCGAGAATATATCCTGGTCGACTCCAAGAACGGCACACGCCTGCCGGCCTTTGATCACCCGAAGCTGGCGGAATCGCTGGGCAAGGCTACCGGTAAACCGATCACAAGCGCCCAACTCGACCTCGACAAACTTGAATTTCCAGACGACCAGACCGTTCGCTTCTCGTTCGAGGGAGCCCCCTGGACCTGCCGGCTAGACACGTATGAGGTCACGCGTGGTGAAAATACCACCCCGGCCGACGACCTGGAAGACGCCGTTGCCGACCGAAGTCGATCAGGTGGCGAAGACACAACCCTCGTCTTTGAAAACCAGACGAACGGCCCCGTGGAACTGTTCTGGATTGACGGCGATGGAGACCGAAAGTCGTACGGCAAGATCAATCCCGGTGAGACTCAGCGCCAGCACACGTTTGCCGGCCATGTCTGGCTGGTGGTCGATGCGGCAGGCACCCCCCTGAGACGTGTTGAGGGAGCCGCAGAATCCAGGCGGGTGCTGGTCAACGGCCCTCGTAAACTGCCAGAACCCCAGCAACGCCCCCGCCGCGGTAGACGCCAGCCGCCAGAAGGGGGAGATCCGGCAAACTCGCCAGATGGCCGCTGGCATGCGTTCGTGCGTGACCACAATCTGTGGGTTTCAGGTCGCAATGAGCCAGGGTCGCCGCCACAGGAGTTTGCTCTTTCTACAAATGGCAGCGCTGAGAATAGCTACGGAGGCCCGTTCCTGTGGTCGCCCGATAGCTCCACACTTGTGGTGATCCAGACCGAACCGGCCCAGGAACACAAGGTGACGATTGTCGAATCGTCGCCGGCGGACCAAACCCAGCCCAAGCTGCGAACCCTGGACTATCTCAAGCCTGGCGACAAAATTGCCCACCCCAGGCCCAGACTGTTCAGCCTGGCCGAGAAGAAGAATATCCCGGTTGATGGCTCCCTGTTTGCCAACCCCTGGAGCATCGACGAATTCTCGTGGTCACCTGATTCCAAGTCTTTCCAGTTCCTTTACAACCAGCGCGGGCATCAGGCCCTCCGCTTGCTTTCCATCGACGCAGCCTCTGGGGCCGTTCGACCCCTCATCGATGAGGCCAGCAAAACCTTCATCGATTACGCCGGCAAGATGTTCCTTTACCGCGTGGAATCCACCGGCGAAATCATCTGGATGTCCGAACGCGACGGCTGGAACCACCTCTGGCTCATGGATGGCACAACCGGCCTGGTGAAAAACCTGATCACCACGGGCGAGTTCGTGGTGCGATCTGTCGAGCGGGTCGATGTGGAAAACCGTCAGGTCTGGTTCTTCGCCGGCGGCGTTGTTCCAGGGCAAGATCCTTACTATCTCCACCTTTGTCGCGTGAATTTTGATGGCTCTGGCCTGACCGTGCTCACCGAGGCAGACGGCACTCACGCGGTTGAGTTCTCACCCGATCGCAGCCTGTTCGTGGATACCTGGTCACGCGTAGACCAACCGCCGGTCTGTGAACTTCGCTCCAGCGTTGATGGCCACAAAATCACAAGTCTTGAAGAGGCCGACGATAGCCGTCTGAAAGCGGCCGGATTTCTTGCGCCAGAGCGATTCACGGCCAAGGCTCGCGATGGCGTGACTGAGATTTACGGAGTTCTTTTCAAGCCCACACATTTTGATCCTAGCAAACAATACCCGGTGGTTGAACAGATCTACGCGGGCCCGCAGGCGGCATTTGTGCCCAAGGGCTGGGGGCCGCACCGGCTTCAGCAGGAAATGGCGGAACTCGGGTTCATTGTGGTCCAGATTGACGGGCTGGGCACCAGCCACCGGAGCAAGGCGTTTCATGACGTTTGCTGGAAGAATCTGGCAGACGCAGGCCTGCCAGACCGGGTCCTCTGGATGAAGGCGGCGGCCCGGGATCGGCCCTGGATGGATCTGGACCGCGTGGGGGTTTACGGCGGCAGCGCAGGAGGCCAAAACGCCTTGCGGGCCCTACTCGACCACGGAGACTTCTACAAGGTTGGCGTGGCCGACTGCGGCTGCCACGATAACCGCATGGACAAGATCTGGTGGAACGAACTCTGGATGGGTTACCCCATCGGGCCTGAATATGAAGCCAGTTCCAACGTCACCGCAGCTGCCAAGCTGGTTGGTAAGCTGCTGCTGATTGTGGGTGAGGTGGATAACAACGTGGACCCCGCATCCACCATGCAGGTGGTCCATGCGCTGGTGAAGGCGGATAAAGATTTTGAGATGCTGGTGCTACCGAGCACTGGCCACGGTGCGGCCGAAACTCCGTATGGCCGACGCAGGCGCGCGGAGTTTCTGATGCGTCATCTACTTCCGCCAGCCACAAACGGACATCATGAACCCAATGCCCCTCAAACCGGGAAGGACCGTTGAGCGAATGCCCACCAAAACCATCCGCGTAATCGACTCTCACACGGCCGGCGAACCGACCCGGGTCATTGTTTCCGGCGGTCCAGACCTGGGAACCGGGCCGATTTCGGAACGCCTCGAACGGTTCCGGCGCGACTTCGATCACTTTCGATCAGCCGTGGTGAACGAACCCAGGGGCTCTGACGTGGTAGTGGGAGCCCTGCTCTGCGAGCCGACCGACCCCACCTGTGCAGCCGGCGTGATCTTCTTCAACAACGTTGGCTACCTGGGAATGTGCGGCCACGGCACCATTGGCGTGGTCGAAACACTGCACCACCTGGGCAAAATTGGCAAGGGCGTGCACCGGCTAGAGACCCCCGTGGGCCTTGTGACCGCCACCTTGAACGAAGACCAGACCGTGACGGTCGAGAATGTTGAGAGCCACCGCACGGCCAAGGCGGTCACCATTCAGGTTCCCGGCCACGGGTCGGTAACCGGCGACGTGGCCTGGGGTGGCAACTGGTTCTTTCTCGTCTCTGAGAGTGCGGTTCCGCTAAAACTGGGCCGCGTTGAAGAACTGACCACGTTCGCCTGGGCGATCCGGCAGGCCGTGAACGCGCAAGGGTACCCGGAAGTTGACCACGTGGAACTGTTTGGGCCGGCCATTGAGCCAGGCGCGCACTCGCGTAACTTTGTGCTCTGTCCTGGTCGCGCGTATGATCGCTCTCCTTGTGGCACGGGCACCAGCGCCAAACTGGCCTGCCTGGCGGCCGACGGTAAGCTGCAAGAGGGTGACGTCTGGGTCCAGGAGAGCATCATTGGCAGCACGTTTCGCGGCTCTTACCGGCATCAGGGCAGTGCCGTCATTCCCACCATCACCGGGCGTGCGTATGTGAATGCGGACTCGACCCAGATCCTTCATGAATCTGACCCATTTTGCTGGGGGATCCGCGGGTGAGCCAAACCCCCGACGTGATCGTACTTGGGGCCGGTATTGTGGGCGCAGCCTGCGCGAGATCGTGCGCGCAGGCTGGGCTCAGCGTCCTGGTTCTGGACCGCGGCCCGATTGGCGGCGGCACAACGGCCGCCGGCATGGGACACCTGGTGGTGATGGATGATTCCGAGGCGCAGTTCGCCCTGACCTCGCGGTCTTGCCAGCTCTGGCAGGAACTTCGTGCCGAGTTGCCCGAAGACGTTGAGTACGACAACTGCGGCACGCTTTGGGTTGCGGCCGATGACGAGGAGATGGCGGAGGTTGATCGCAAGGCTCGGTTCTACCAGGAGCGCGGCGTGGCCGTGGAAATTCTGGACGCCGCGGGAGTCGCCAGCTCAGAGCCTGAACTTCGACCCGGACTCGCGGGCGGACTGCGCGTCCCGGCCGACGCCGTGATCTACCCCCCGTGCGCAGCGGCGTACCTGCTGGCCGACGCACGCCGGAAAGGTGGGCGAGTTGAAATGGATTGCAATGCCGGCGTGGCGGCCATTGAAGGCCCTGGCTCCGTGCGGCTCACCAGTGGCCGGCAAATCCAGGGCGGGATTGTGGTGGTTGCCGCCGGGGCGTTAACCCCATTGCTGGTTCCAGGGCTGCCGATCAAGAAGCGCAAAGGGCACCTGGTCATCACCGACCGCTACCCAGGTTTTGCACACCACCAAATTGTGGAGCTGGGTTACCTGAAAAGTGCCCATGCCACCCAGGCCGATTCCGTGGCGTTCAACATCCAGCCCCGCAAGACCGGTCAGATGCTCATCGGTTCCTCACGCCAGTACAACGCCGAGGGGACCGAGGTTGAGCCCCACCTGCTGGGCCGGATGCTCAAACGTGCAGAAAGTTATATGCCGCGCATCGGTCAACTCTCGGCGCTTCGGGTTTGGACCGGCCACCGCGCGGCCACACCCGATAAACTTCCCATCATTGGTCCCGTCCCTGGCAACGATCGGACGTGGATTGCCTCCGGCCACGAGGGACTCGGAATTACGACCTCGCTGGCCACAGCGGAAATTCTGGTGGATCGGCTGATGGGTCGGAATCCGGCCATCCCGGCCGCTCCGTATGACCCAGCTCGGTTCGAACATGCAGCCAAGGAGCCAACCCATGCCTGAGCCAGAGGTGATCAACGTCACCGTCAACGGCCAGCGGCTCTCGGTACCTGCGGGTACGGTGGCAGCGTCGGCCGTGGCGAGGGCTGGCCTGGTTGGCTTTCGCGCCCCGGTACGGGGCGGCCCCGCGCGAGGGCCACTCTGTGGCATGGGGATCTGTTTTGAATGTCGGATCATGATCAACGGGCAGCCACAGGTACGCAGTTGCCAGGTCATTTGCCGAGAAGGCATGGAGTTGAGAACCGATGATCTCGCCAATGCCTGAGTGTGATTTACTTGTGGTGGGAGCAGGTCCCGCGGGCGTGGCGGCGGCCACCGTGGCCGCCGAGCGCGGACGGGCGGTGCTTTTGCTGGACGACACCCCCTGGCTGGGCGGTCAGATCTGGCGCGGGGAACAGCAGAAGCCAACCAACGCGCAAGCGCAGACCTGGCTCAATCGGCTGGCTCGCTCAGGTGTCAGAATCATCGGCGAGGCCCGGATGGTGGGATTGGAAGGGCCCGGGCGTTACGTGATAGAAACGCCCGATCACCACTGGACAATCCAGCCCAAAGCGCTTGTGCTGGCAACCGGGGCACGGGAACTGTTCCTGCCGTTTCCTGGCTGGACGCTGCCGGGAATACTGGGGGCTGGCGGACTTCAGACGCTGGTCAAGACCGGCTGGCCGATTGAAGGTCAGCGCGTGGTGGTGGCCGGCTCTGGCCCGCTGCTTCTGGCCGTGGCCGCCGGTCTGAAAAAGGCCGGTGCCAACGTTGTGGGCCTGTTTGAACAAGCTTCGCCGGCAAGCCTGGCCCGGTTCGGCACCCAGCTCATTGCACACCCAGACAAGATCGGGCAGGCCTTTGGGCTTCGCAGACAGCTTGCCGGGGTGCCCTACAAGCTAGGCTGGTGGCCCGTTCGCGCAGAGGGCGTGAACCAGGTCGAGCGACTGGTTCTGACCAGCGGGCGTCAGACGTTAACCGTCGATTGCGACGCTGTGGCCTGCGGGTTTGGCCTGGTACCCAGCCTGGAACTCCCGACCCTTTTGGGTTGCCTGCTCGATGGTGAAGCCGTGGCCGTAGATGCCGGCCAGCAGACATCGGTGCAAGGAATCTTTGCGGCCGGCGAGTTGACCGGGATCGGCGGGAACGACAAGGCGCTCGTGGAGGGCCAGGTAGCCAGCCTGACGGCAATCGGCGAACACGCAGCCGTATTTCCACTGCATCGTTCGCGAAATGGCTGGCGGAACTTTGCCCGTGCACTGGGCAAAACCTTCAAGCCCCGGCCCGAGCTATTAAAACTGGCCGAGCCCCAGACCATTGTTTGCCGGTGTGAGGATGTGACATATTCTCAGCTTTCCGGCTACACGTCCTGGCGAGACGCCAAGCTCCAGACCCGGTGCGGCATGGGCCCCTGCCAGGGTCGAATCTGTGGCGCGGCAACGCGCCAGCTCTTCGGTTGGGGGATGGAATCGGTCCGACCCCCGGTGCTGGCGGCACGTGTCGCCAGCCTCATCCCCTCTGATGAAAGGATCTAGACAGCATGAAATGGCACGGCGTTTTTCCAGCAATGACCACGGCCTTTCACCCCGACCTCAGTGTAGACCACGGATTTGTGGGTGAACACGCAAGCTGGCTGATCGAATCCGGCTGTAAAGGGCTGGTTTGCCTGGGCTCACTGGGCGAAGGGGCAACCCTCCGCACTCCTGAAAAGCTTGACATCTTGCGCACCTGCATCAAGGCAGTTGGCCCCAAGGTTCCCGTGGTTGCGGGAATCTCTTCGCTCAGTACGGCCGAGGCCGTAGAACTGGCGAAATCGGCCCAGGATGCTGGCTGCCAGGGCCTGATGGTGCTGCCGCCTTATGTTTACTCAACCGACTGGCGAGAGATGAAAGCGCACGTCGACGCCATCTTCAAGGCCACGCCGCTCTCTTGCATGCTCTATAACAACCCAATCGCCTACAAGACCGACTTCCTGCCCGAGCAGGTGGCCGAACTGGCGAGCGAGCACAAGAATCTGCAGGCCATCAAGGAATCCAGCGCCGACGTCCGACGCGTGACCGCCTTGAAGTCACTGCTGGGTGCTCGGCTGAACCTGCTCGTGGGCGTGGATGACGTGCTGGTTGAGGGAGTGGATGCCGGTGCCACGGGCTGGATCGCCGGTCTGGTCAACGCGTTCCCGAAAGAATCGGTAGCATTGTTCGAGGCCGCCGAGCGCGGCGACAAGGCCAAGGCAAGCGCCATCTATCACTGGTTCCTGCCGTTGCTGCGAATGGACACGGTGCCGAAGTTCGTTCAGTTGATCAAGCTGGTACAGCAAGAGGTCAAGATGGGGCACGAACGGGTTCGGCCTCCGCGCTTGGTGTTAACAGGCCACGAACGGGACGAGGCGCTGGCCACCCTGAAACATGCCCTGGCACACCGACCCACGGTTTGACCTTCGCCTCGCAATCCATTTCTGGAGTCTGAGCATGCAACTGGAAGGCTGTTCGCTGATCGGGGCCGGCAAGGCCCCCCACCGCGGTAAAGGGGCCAGCGCCCTGGAGCCGGCCACGGGGACCGTGCTAAAACCCGAGTATTGCTGGGCCTCACACGAAGACGTTGAAGCGGCCGTGCAACTGGCGGAATCGGCGTTTGAAAAGTTCGGGGCCCTGCCGCCGGCCCGGCGCGCAGAGTTTCTCAAGGCGATTGCCCAGGGAATTGAGTCGAACGCGGCGGTCATCGTGGAGCGGGCCCATCAAGAGACGGCCCTCCCCCAGGCCCGCCTGACCGGCGAGATTGGCCGGACCTGCGGCCAGCTTCGCCTGTTCGCCAGCTTGATCGAGGAAGGAAGCTGGCTCGATGCCCGCATCGATCACGCCGACCCAGCCCGCACACCGGTCCCCAAGCCCGACGTCCGGTCCATGCTGGTGCCCGTTGGCCCGGTGGCCGTGTTCAGCTCCAGTAACTTTCCGCTGGCGTTCAGCGTGGCCGGTGGAGACACCGCAAGCGCACTGGCAGCCGGATGCCCGGTGATCGTCAAACCGCATCAAGGGCACCTGGGCACGTCTGAACTTGTCGGCCGAATCATCCAGCAGGCAGTCAAGACCACGGGCATGCCCGAGGGGGTCTTTTCCCTGCTCTACGGCCCTGGCCGAGACGTTGGCATGGCACTCGTGAAGCACCCAGCCATCAAGGCCGTGGGCTTCACTGGCTCACGTGCCGGTGGTCGGGCCTTGATGGATGCCGCGGCAGCCAGACCCGACCCAATCCCGGTCTATGCCGAGATGGGGTCCATTAACCCCGTGTTCCTGCTTCCCGCCGCACTGGCCGAACGGGCCGAGGCAATTGCCACCGGTTTTCACGCGTCGGTCACACTGGGCGTGGGGCAGTTCTGCACCAATCCCGGGCTTGTGGTAACACCGGCCGGAGCAGACACCGAGCGGTTCCTGGCCGCGCTCACGCTACTACTGGCCGCCACTCCAGCGGGTGCCATGCTCACCGCTTCGATCTGCGAAGAATACCGTGCAGGGATCGAGCGATTTGCCGGGGTGCCGGGCGTCAAGCAGGTGGCCAAAGTGACCGTGGAGCAGAATTCCGCCGGCCACTTCGCCGGCGCGGCTCTGTTCCGCACCACCGGGGCAAACTTCCTGGCCCATCCTCATCTCATGGACGAGGTTTTCGGACCGTCGTCTCTGATTGTGGAAGTGGCAAGCGAAGCGGAAGCCCTGCAAGTGGCCCAGGCCCTTGAGGGGCAATTGACGGCCACAATCCACGCCACCGAAGCCGAGCTGGGTACCCACCATGCGCTGGTTGAGGCGTTGGCTATCCGGGCGGGACGGTTGCTGGTGAACGGCTTCCCAACCGGCGTGGAGGTTTGCCACGCCATGCACCACGGGGGACCCTACCCTGCCACCTCCGAAGGGCGAACCACCTCGGTTGGCTCTCGCGCCATTGAACGGTTTGTCCGGCCGCTCTGCCTCCAGAACTTCCCTCAAAGCGCTCTGCCAGACGCCCTGAAAGAGGGGAACCCGTTGAAAATCATGAGGCTGGTGGATGGCCAGCTAACGCGAGAGTGAGCCCGCTGAAGCATGACAACTGCCGCGGTTCACAATTGGATTGCACATGTGAGACAGCCGCCCTCGGCGGTCTCTTGGGGTTGTTTTTCTCTGCAACCCAATTGTGAGCCCGCTGCAGGAGAAGGACGGATTGGCACCGTCACACTCTTGTGTTTGAGCGATTTGGTTCAGGATCGATAAGCAATACCAACACCGCACCACAACCACCATAACGCGGCCTCACCGTTACATTCGCACATACCATTTCTTTATAAAACAGAATTGATCTTGTTTTCTTATCGACGAAGGACGACCAGATGAAGCTGATATTTCCTACCTTCTCTGGGTCGGGCAACTCTTCTCTAAAGACGGCCTGGTGGTGGATTCTGGTCCTGATTGTTGGCGCCGGTATTTACTTTCGCTTTGGGAACCTCGGCGGCAAGGTCTGGTTCACGGATGAGGCCGACACGGCATTGCGCATCAGTGGACATACCATCAAAGAGTTCACCGATTTTTTTGCCAATGCAGGCGAAGTCCGGTCCGCGGACATCCAGCGATTTCAAAAGCTAGATCCAACACGCGGCACTTGGGATGCAATTTTGAGTCTGTCACGCGAGGAACCGCAGCAAGTTCCCCTTTATTATATCCTGGCCCGCTGGTGGGCCATTCTGGTTGGTGATTCGCCAACCAGTTTGCGCGCTGGGGCAGCCCTGCTGAGCCTGCTTGCCATTCCCGGAATTCTCTGGCTCGGTCGGGAGCTATGGGGAGACCAGCGGGTCACGCTTACGGCACTCGCTTTATGGGCGGTCTCACCGTTCTTCGTCAGATATGCCCAAGATGCCAGGGATTACGGACTCTGGGGCGTATTGACGTTACTCTCTAGCGCCAGCCTGTTGCACGCACTTCGCACCGGGCGAGGTTGGTGGATCTATGGACTCTTCATCACACTCGGGCTGTATACGAAGTTTCTGTTTCTGGGCGTTGTGGGAGCACACATCGCATTTGTGGCTACCGACCGAAACAGTTGGACCCAGTGGAAACAGGCTGGAGCCGCCTGGGCGATTTCATTGCTGCTTTTGGGTGTCTGGATTGGACTTAGCTTGCAGGCTGGTGGAACGGTAACTGGTCTCGACTGGGTCAAGAATACCTCGTCTGTTGGAAAACTGCTGAGTGGATGGCTCTGGGGCGTGGGTGCAGTGGCGTGTGATGTCCGGTCCACCTGGATTGGAATGATCGTGGCACCATTGGCGGCCTGGGGAATGTTCTCGTGGTGGCGGTCTGGCGACCGAAGAGAAGCTTGGTTCGTGTTTTTGCTGATCGCCGTAAATGCTCTGCCGCTAGCCCTACCAGATCTTATGTTCGGAGGCCGAAGGAGCGCAGTGCCTAGGTTTTTGGTGGCGGCATGGGTGGGTGAAATCCTCGTACTTACATGGATTGCTGCGCCACGCCCCTGGCTGCTCATGGGCTTGATAGCGCTGGGGGGAACTGCCGACCTGGTTCAAATTCCCCAGAAAAACGCGTGGAACAAGTATAACGCCAACGATTACCAGAGGATCGCTACACTGATCAACGCCAGCGAGAACCCCCTGGTGCTATTCCCCCCCAGAAATCTTCAGTATGGCCTGCTTACCCTTGGCTACATGCTTGACCCCCATGTACGTCTGGCACCGAAATCCCAGGTACGCCAGGCTGTAGACGTTGGAGATCTCTTCCGATTACATAGATCAAACACTGTCCCTGAACCACCGATTGAACCAGGTAGCGAAATGGTACTACGGTCCGAGAGCGTAGAACTCTGGCGCTTACCCACGAGTCGCACATTCCCATGATCTTGATTCGATAAGGCCGACGTCCTCCGCCCGATATTGACCTGTTGAAGACTTCTCGCCGTCATTCACGAAAGGCCCATTGTGGACCAGCCAGTACCGCACAATCGTGAAGCGTTGGCCGATGAACTCAGAAGCATTGTTCGATCGGTTGTCAACCTGGATCCAACCGCTGAGATCTCTCCGAACGCGCGGTTCATGGAAGATCTTGGAATCGATTCCTGGACCTATTCGGAATTCTGTTCGCCGTGATGGATCGTTACCAACTCAGATCTCGACCCGACGATCTGCCGCCCATTGCCAGCCCCTTCGAACTGGCTGATTTCGTGGAGGCTCAGACGCATCTCCCGAGCAGACTTCCTGGCAATCAATCCATTGCCCATCCCGCGAAGATCGCGCCCGAACCAATCAAAGCCAGGTCATCTGCCACTTACAGGAGACCGTGCCCTATCCGCTCATCTTGAATGGCTGGCAAGACGACCAGAAACATGCGGATCAGTTGCTAAGTTTAGTAGGCTCAAACGCCGTAACATCGCTGGTGGGTCAACTCACCCTGGGCCAGGCTCTTTGCCTGTTCAAAAACGCCAAGCTGATGGTCTCATGTGATTCCGGGCCGATGCATGCGGCGGCCGCCTTTAAAGTGCCTGTGGTGGCCCTTTTCGGCCCCACACATCCCGAACGCACGGGACCTTGGGGGCCCGGGCACCGCGTAATCCAGGCGATTCGTCCTACCACGCACAATACCTATCGGTCAGACCCCCAGGGCCTGCACATGCAAGCCCTGGAGCCAGAGACCATTCTGGACGCCATCGGGTCACTCACAGGCGAACCGCCGGCATGAAGATTGCAATTGCCGTTGAACGGTTCGACCAGCATGGTGGCGGCCTGGAACAGTGGACCTGGAGCCTGGTCCATACGCTGGCCGAACGGGGCCACAGGCTCACCGTGCTGGCGTTCCGCGCCCCGGCTCAACCTGCATCGCCGGCCATCACTCTTCTGCTCATGCCCTGGCACCCCAGCCGGCTGGTCAGAACAAGAACGGCAGACGCCATGATCACCAGCCTCGATGCCGACGTGGTGCATGATCTGGGCGTTGCCAGTTCCGCCGACGTGACCCAGCCTCAGGCAGGTTGCCGTATCGCCAACCAGGTCCACGAACTGGAGTCACTCACTCCCCTCCAGCGCTTTTTTGCCAGAATGCGCCCGCGACGCCGCCGCTGGTTGAATGAACTCAGGCAGTTTGAACAATCTCTCTACATCGGTAACTCTTCAAGCCTGGTTATCGCCGTGTCCCAGATGGTGGCAACAGACCTGAATCACTGGTACGGAGTGGCGGCCGAACGGATTCGGCTAATCCCCAACGGCGTTGATACTGCCCGCTTCCAATCACCCAGCGCCGATGAGCGCAGCAACTACCGCCGACAGTTCCAGGTTTCAGACAAGACGGTCTTTCTGTTCGCCGCACACAACCCCCGTTTGAAAGGGCTACCGTTCTTGTTCCAGGCCTTTGCGCGAGCAAAGGCCTGCCGGCCCGACCTCAAACTGATGATCCTGGGCAAAGCGCCCAGCAAAGAATCGCTCCGAACGGTTCGCAAACTCCAGATTGAAAACGATGTCCTCTTCCCTGGATTCGTAGCTGACTCGGTTCCCTACTTCGCCGCCGCCGACACTTTCGTATTACCCACCTGGCACGATGCCTGCAGCCTGACCGTGCTCGAAGCTTGCGCCTGCGGATTGCCCGTGATTACCACACGGAGGAATGGTGCCTCCGAACTGCTCTTGAGCGGACGCGAAGGCCGCATCCTCGATCGGCCCAGCAACGTGGACGACCTGACGGCAGCCCTGATCGAACTTTCCAATCCCGAGGTCCGGGCCCAGATGGCCGGCCACGCTCGACAATTGGCGGCCCATCACAATTTTCAGACCAACGTCGATGCCATAGAACGCGTTTACCTGGAACTTCAGGAACGCAAGCATAACGCTCGTCGGATCTCATCGAGAGCCACATCGTGAAGAAGCGGCTCCTGGCATTCACGCATGGTGCGCAAGACCCCGCCGGCCGGTTCCGGATCGGCCAGTATCTTCCCTACCTGGAACGGGCCGGCTGGCAGGTTTCACTTCGCCCCCGCCGCCCCGCCCAACCGTGGATCACTCCGTTTCAGCATCGGTTGCTCCAAGCCGGATATTGTCGCGCAGGCCTGCATATTCGCCGCTGGAACCGACTTCATGACATCAAACAGGCCAGTCGATTTGATGCCGTGTTCCTCAACCGAGACCTGCTCGAAGGGAAATTCGAGTATGAGGAATTACTCTTCCGCAAGAATGCGCGGGTAGTCTTTGATTTCGACGACGCCATCTTTCTCGGCCAGAAGGCCAACCACATCGGCCGCATTTGCAAACAAGCCGCCTGGGTCATTGCAGGCAATGAGTACCTTGCCTCATTTGCCAGAGAACACACAATGCGCGTGTCCGTGATTCCAACCGTGATCGACACCAGCCTCTATCCCGCCCGCCCGCATCCGCCGACGAACAGCCTGGGGCCTGTGCGCGTGGGATGGCTTGGCTCTTCACAGTCAATTGCCGACACGCTATTCCCTTACCTCGAATTGCTTGCGAAACTCCAGTGCGAACTCCAATTCGAGTTTGTGGTGATATCCAAGCCCCGCCCAGTATTCCCCCAGACCACACTTCGCTGGCAGTTTGTCGAATGGAGTCCACAGGTCGAAACCCAGATTGTAAGCCACTTTGATATCGGCATCATGCCCCTGGTTGACAACCCCTTCCAGCGCGGCAAATGCGGCTGCAAACTGCTCCAGTACATGGCCGCGTTCTTGCCAGTGGTGGCAAGTCCCGTGGGTATTAACCCAGAGATCACAGGCAACGGAACCCGTGGCTTTGCGGCGACCACCGAAGCTGAATGGCGAGCAGCACTTGCCACCCTGATTCAGGATGCCGCACGACGCCAGCGGATGGGCTTGGCGGGCCGTGAATTCGTGGAATTGCACTATTCCCTGCAACGATGGTTTCCAGAACTGCTCTCGGTTATTGAGCGGGTTTGACGCCGAACCCAATCACCCTGGGCGGCAGCATCAGCGTGTGCAGCTCTTTCTCAACCAACCCCTCTAAAAACACCTCTTCAACGGCCTGCGGGCTGAACCGGTAATAATCACCCGGGTAGTTATGCACGCGCAGGGTCAGGGTAGAGGCCTGCATCGGATCGAGCATCCGCGTTGGAACGCCAAACCGGCCGAACATCCGGGCAAGTTTTGAGAACCTCCGCTCCAGCGGCAGCGTGGTGTATGCCGGCACCCCAATCCCAATCAGGCCGCCAGGCCGGGTCACCCGCTTGATCTCGGCCACGGTTTTCCAGAAGCAACGATCGTGCTCCATCACCGCGTTACATAAAACCAGGTCAAAGGAATCGTCCCTGAACCGTGGGTGCGTGCTGAGATCGTTCGCATTGGCCTGTAATATCTCAAAATCCCGGTACCAATGTGGGCCGTCCAGGTTCACGCCGATTTGCTCCGGGCACCCGCCAGCGCAGGCAAACAGAGCAAGCTATCGTCCGAAGGGACCGCACCCACCTCCAGCACATCGCCCGTACACGGCCTGGCGGCACAAATCCGCTCAAATTCCGCGTAGACGGCCGGATGCAACGAACACCCCTTCTCATGTGCTTCTGGGAATGAGCCCACGTTGATACGGTTCAGAGTCAAAGAATTGTGTTCACGAACCAAACAAGAGTACTGTGTTTTAATCAATCAGGCGCCGATGTCGCGAGACGAAAAACAGGCTCGAATTTTCTCAGTTTCCTGTTGGACCAAGAAAACATAAGAACTAGGATTCTTTCAGATCCACTTGCGACTACTGTAAAAAGAGCACCAGTGACGCCTTTTGTTAAATCCAATTGCGTTTCGTAAAACCGCAAGACTTCCAACCAGCCTGCTTGTGCTTCACCGCAAGCTATCATTGCGGTATCAATTTCACTCGCATCGACAGCGTTTAACCTGTTTCGTTTCCAACATTCGTCAGTGGCCTGCTGATCACTGCACTTCTCAGCTTGGATGGTGGGCTCTTGGTCAACGAAAACGCATTGGCTGCCTGGCAGTACCCTGGATCGAACACGATATCCAGCGGCGGTGGAAGTGGTGGGGATTCCTTTGCCCAAGAGGTCAAAGCCTACTCTTGTGCTCTGATAAAAGCCGATTTCAATACGGTATCCGCATACTACAAGAAACGGATGGGCATCCAACCTGGGGCCAGAGAGAGCGCAGCCAACGAACCCAATGTCACTACGGGTGAGGCAATTGTGACAGCCGGCCTTGGCGCGATTGTCATTCTCGAAGACTCTTTCAAGCGGCCACTACGGCTGGTTGTTCTGAACCGGCACTGGGACAACAAAGCGGTATCCGTGGTCATCAGCCGTGGCACAGGCGAAACTGAAACGCATATCGCTTTGACCTATTACGAAAAGAGTTCCCCGAAAAAACCCTGAGTGTGTTCGATTCGGTCGAGCCGATATTGATTCGTGCAAGATCTCGGTACCGGCCCAAACCGACCTTTCCTCTGGTGCCTGGACCTGCGTAACATACAACAAGAATTAAACACTCAGTTCCAATCTTGGAATTGGGTGGAATGGCTTGCAGTTCCAGGTCTGGTCGAGGAGTCTGAACCATGCTCAAGCAGGTTCAATCGGCAGCAAATCGAGGACACTTGCTCCTGATGCTGGCCCTGCTGGCACTGGCAACCCCCAAAGGCCAGGCCCAAGGGCCAGACTTCACCAGCGAGATCCGGCCGATCCTGGATGCCCACTGCGTGGGCTGCCATGGCCCAGAGAAGCAAAAAGGGGGCCTCCGGTTCGACCTCAAAGCCAGCGCATTCAGTGGCGGCGATAGCGGGCCCGTGATCAGCCCTGGAAAGCCTGAGGAATCGCTGGTCCTGGAACGGGTATCCAGCCTGGAAGCCAGCGAACGGATGCCGCCCGATGGCAAGCCACTGACACCCGAGCAAATCCGCCAACTCCGCGCATGGGTTGAAGCCGGGGCAACCTGGCCAGACTCCGGCAACGAAACGGCCAGCGTGCCCCACTGGGCCTTCCAGCCAGTTGTGAGGCCGGCCCTGCCGGACCTGGCTGGGACGTCCCTCGGCCATAACCCGTTGGACCGATTCCTGTTCGATACGCTCGCACGCAACGGCCTCACTCCCTCGCCCGAGGCCGACCGCCGCACCCTGATCAGGCGCCTCTCATTCGACCTCCGCGGACTGCCCCCCTCGCCCGAGGAGGTCCAGGATTTTGGGAGCGACTTCGCTCCAGACGCCTATGAGAAGTTGGTGGACCGGTGGCTGGCGAGCCCCCAGTTTGGCGAGCGCTGGGCAAGACATTGGCTGGACGTGGTCCGGTTTGCCGAGAGCAATGGGTTTGAGACCAATACGGCCAGAGCCAACGCCTGGCCGTACAGAGACTGGGTTATCGCCTCGTTGAATTCCGACCGGCCTTTCGACCAGTTCGTGCAGATGCAACTGGCCGGTGACACGCTTGGATCTGACGAAGCAACCGGCTTTCTGGTGGGTGGCCCGATGGACCAGGTGAAAAGCCCGGATCCGGTCCTGACCTCCCAGCAACGGGCCGATGAACTGCATGACATGGTCAGCACCACCAGTTCCGCGTTCCTGGGTCTCACGTTAGGCTGCGCCCGCTGCCATAACCACAAATTTGACCCGATTTCCCAGAACGACTATTACGCCGTGAAGGCTGTCTTCGAAGGGGTCCAGCACGGTGAACGACCCCTGAAAGGACCGAACGCTGCCCAACAGCAGGCTCGGTCCGAAACCATTCGCAAAGAACTGGCAAGAATTGGCGACGAACTCAAAAACTACGAACCGGTGGCCCAACCTGGCCAAGTTCGGGTGGTCGCCGCCGATGACCCCACCGCCACCACCCGGCTCATCGATTTCCAGGGGCCTGCACCGCTCAAGCCAGGCACAGCCAGGGGCGAAGCGTCAGACCCCGGCGATGGAGAGCGGCCCCCCACGCTCAGTCACGGCTACCTCTTCGCCGAGGCGGAAGCTCGTGACCTGCTGACCTGGAACCCTGGCCTGTCTGGCTCCTATCGGATCGAGGTTTCCTGGGGCTCCGGCTGGCACACGCACTCTCAAGAGGCCCACTACCTGCTCGACCTGGACGGAGACCTGGCCACCACCGCCGATCAGGTTCCCCTTGGCACCGTGGACCAGCAAAAATTTGCGGAGGGCACAGGGACCGTTCCCGACGCCGCACTTTGGAGCGGGTTCAGAGACCTGGGAGTTCAACCACTTGGCCCAGCCAGCCGCCTGGTGCTGCGGGCCGGTCTAAAACGAGCGTTCGTTTCGGCCGACCTCGCCCGGTTCACCCTCGCGAATCCCAATCCGAGCGCCAGCCGACCAAACGCCAGGCGGCCCGTTCAGGCCACCCTGAACATCGACCGGTTCCCACCGGTAGAAGCCCGGTTCGTTCGGTTCATCATCGAGGGATCGAGCCAGTCCCAGCCCTGCCTTGACGAACTCGAAGTGTTCAGTGCCGGTCCCGAATCCAAAAATGTGGCACTCGCTAGTGCCGGGGCCAAGGTCACCGCCTCTGGATCGCTGCCCGGCTATGAGATTCACAAACTAGAGCACGTGAATGATGGCCGCTACGGCAACGAATGGAGCTGGATCTCCAACGAGGCCGACCGTGGAACCGTCACCATCGAACTGGCCGCCCCCGCCGTCATTGACCGGGTGGTGTGGAGCAGAGACCGTTACCAGCCGCCCCGGTTCCAGGATCGGCTGGCCAACCGCTACCGGATCGAGATCTCTCAGAATGGCGAGCAGTGGACCGAGGTCGCATCGTCTGCGGACCGGGTTCCCTTTCGCGCTCCCGACGACTCCCTGAATTCGTCGGACGCCTTCTCCGAAACCTCGACAAGCGCACAGCGAGACGAGCTGGCGGATCTCCGTTCAAGATCCCAGGCCCTGACTCAGGAACTCGCGGGATTCTCAAGGCAAAACCTGATCTACGCCGGTCGATTCGAAGCCAAACCGGGAGCCACCCGGCGATTGCACCGGGGAGACCCGATGCAGCCCCGCGAGGAAGTTCAGCCGGGAGCCATTGCCGCACTTGGGAATCTGAACCCCATCGATCCCGAAGCCATCGAATCTCAGAGACGGCTGGCCCTGGGGCGCTGGATCACGGGTTCCGCACAGCCGCTGGCGGCACGCGTAATTGTGAACCGGATCTGGCAGCATCACTTTGGCACCGGCCTGGTGGATACCCCGAGCGACTTCGGCCGTAACGGCGGCCGTCCGTCTCACCCTGAACTGCTGGACTGGCTGGCCGCCGAACTGGTTGAGAACGGCTGGAACCTCAAGCCTCTGCACCGGCTGATTCTTGATTCCCACGCCTACAGGCAAGCCTCTACCCGGCGCGATGATCTGGCCAGGATCGATGCGGCGGACCGCCTGCTGGGTCGGTTCCCGCCCCGCAGGCTTGAAGCCGAGGCCGTTCGAGACGCCATTTTGCAGGTCTCTGGTGTTCTGGACCCACGCATGGGAGGACCAGGATTTGACCTGTTCGAATCTAATAATAATTATGTCAAGGTGTACAAATCTCGCAAAGACTTTGGCCCACCAGAATTCCGCCGCATGGTCTACCAGACCAAGCCACGCATGCAGCTTGACGATACCTTTGGGGCATTTGATTGCCCGGATGCCGGTCAGATCGCCCCCAAGCGGCACCGCTCGATCACTCCCCAGCAAGCCCTGAGCCTGCTCAATAGCCCCTTCACGCTCGACCAGGCCAACCGGTTTGCCAGCCGACTCGAACAGCAGTGTGGCCCAAACGCTGCGGCCCAGGTTGACCAAGCCTTCCAAATTGCACTCCAGCGTTTACCAGATACCAACGAGCGATCGGCGGCCGAGGCCTTGCTTGCCGAACATGGCCTGGCCTCACTCTGCAGGGCACTGCTCAACGCCAACGAATTCCTGTTCCTCGAATGAACCGAGACTATCCGCCATGCGCGAGCAACCTCGCCTGAAAACCGGTCAGAATCTGCTCGACCGTCGCCTATTCCTGGGTAACGCAGCGCTGGGCCTGAGCGGGATCGCCCTCACCGCTCTGCTCGCCGAACAGGGACTGCTTGCCGCCACGCCTGATCAGACTCAAACACCACAATACCCGGGCCCGATCATCCGCCCAGAGGCCCCACTCGCACCCCGCCCACCCCACTTTCCGCCACGTGCCCACCGCGTGCTCGTGATCTTCTGTTCCGGCGCGGTCAGCCATGTCGATTCCTTTGACTACAAGCCGGAACTGATCAAGCGCAACGGGCAGCCACTGCCAGGCGCAGAATCTCTGGTCACGTTTCAGGGAGAACAAGGGAACCTGGTCGCCCCCATCTGGACGTTCCGCCCACGCGGCCAGAGCGGCAAGCATATGTCGGACCTGTTCCCGATGCTGGCCGAAAAGGCCGATGACCTCTGCTTCATCCACTCGATGACAGCCAAGAGCAACACCCACGGGCCGGCCGAGAACCAGATGAGCACCGGCTTCACGCTCGACGGGTTCCCCAGCGTGGGGGCCTGGGTCACCTATGCGCTTGGCTCAGAAAACGCAGACCTACCCGCATTCGTAGCAATTCCCGATCCACGCGGCGGGCCGCAAACCGGCCCCAACAACTGGAACAGCGCATTCCTGCCGGCCGTCTTCCAGGGCACCCCGTGGTCGGCCAGCCGGCCCATTCCACACCTGGCCCGCCCAGATTCCGTGAGCGCCAACCGCGACGAGGCAACCCGCAACTTCGTGAATTTGCTCAACGGCCGCCATGCCGAGCAGCACCCAGACGATTCCGCCTTGCTGGCCCGCATTGCCAGCTATGAGCTGGCCGCCCGCATGCAACTGAAGGCCCCAGAGGCCGCCAACCTGGCCAGCGAATCTCCCCTGACCCACAAGCTCTACGGCACCGATTCTCCAGACCCCAACAAGGCCGGCTTCGCACGCAATTGCCTGCTGGCCAGACGCCTGCTGGAACGGGGCGTACGGTTTGTGCAACTATTCAACGGCTCTTACGCCATGGGCGAAGGGGTCGGAAACTGGGATGGGCACAAGACCATCCGCGACCAGTACAGCATTCATGCCCCTATCTTCGATCAGCCGTGCGCGGCCCTGCTAGACGACCTGAAACGAACCGGCTTACTGGAAGATACGGTGGTCGTCTGGGTCACCGAGTTCGGGCGCATGCCCACGTTTCAGAAAGGGGCCAACGGCCGAGACCACAATCCCTACGGGTTCACCGTCTGGCTCACAGGGGCCGGCGTGAAGCGTGCCCACTCGCATGGCGCCACCGACGACTTCGGCCACAAGGCGGTCGATTCGGTCTGCACCATTTATGACCTACACGCCACCATTCTGCACCTGCTCGGCCTCGACCATGAGCAGCTCACCTATTACCACAACGGCATCAACCGCCGTTTAACCGATGTGCATGGATCCGTGTTGCACACCATATTGACGTAAACATTGAGAAGCTCGAATCCAGAAACTCGATAAAAATGGACGGTATGGACCGGCGAGATGAACGAGGATAGGCCCAATCAGGTTTCCTGCGGGTCCATACCGTCCATTTCCGTCCATTTCTCTCTTCCAGTCATGAAGAGTCCTGGACGATGGTTCGTTATTCCAGAGTATCGACTGAAATAAAAAAGGCCGACAGTGTGCACTGCCGGCCTGCAACGAATTACCATTATTTTGGTCCGATTTCACTCACACCGTGCAAATGGTCACAGCCTCACGCAGGCTGGTCAGTGGATCACGCACGGGGATAAACTCATGGGCGTAGTACCCCTTGAAGCCAATATCGGCAATCGCCTTGGCGATCGCCTTGTAGTTCAGCTCTTGCAGTTCGTCAATCTCATGCCGGCCTGGGTTGCCGCCCGTGTGGTAATGGCCAAAGTACTGGTGGTTCTTCTCGATGGTGCGGATCACGTCACCTTCCATGATCTGCATGTGATAAATGTCATAAAGCAGTTTGAAGTTGTCTGAGCCAACCCGCTTCACCAGCTCAATACCCCACGGGCTGTTGTCGCACATGTAATCCGCATGATCCACCTTGCTGTTGAGCAACTCCATCTGGACGGTAACGCCAGCCTTTTCCGCGGCAGGCATGACTTCTTTGAGCGCTTTAACGCAGTTGTTCATGCCGGTTTGGCGGTCAATGCCTCGCGCATTTCCAGACAGCACAATCACATTCTTCCACCCTTCCTTGGCCGTGGCGTCGATCGCTTCATGAATCAACTTGAGGCAGTTGGCATGAAACTTCTCGTCGCACAGGCCATCGGCCAGGGGATGAGAGCTGGTCATGGTGCAGACCAGGCCATACTTCTTGAGCGTCGGGAAATCGGCTGGCGTCTGCAGGTCAATACCCACCAACCCCATGTCTTTGGCGGCCTTGCACAGGTCTTCGAGCGAAGTACTGCCGTAACACCAGCGGCAAACCGACTGGTTCAAGCGCCCGGCCGCGGCATTGGGTAGGCTGGCGGCTTCGGTGGCGGAAGTCAGCCGACCGGCAAGGCCAGCGGCACCGGCTAAGGCGGCTGTTTGGAACAGGCCGCGACGTGTCACGCCCGGAGCGCCGGAGTTAAATTGAGACATGGTTGGTCCCTGAGCAATGGAGGTCAAAGAATCTGGCCGAAGGGCCCGCGCCGGCCGCTCGACCAGCCTGGTCTGTGTGATCAGATTGTCGCACCCCCACGCCTCTGGTTCCAGTCTGCAGGTCCAGCCGCATGGATCTGTGCAGGATTGGGACGGCCGTCAGCCGGAGATCCAAGCGCATCTCGGCAGAAATCTGACACCCGCCTGACCCGTCCAGAGGTATCATCTTTCAGGAGGCCCGCATCTGAAGCGATCTGGCCTTCCTGGATGGTCACCTGAACCTTCGACCCAGAAAGATGGAGCCCAGGATGGACAACCGATCCGCGTCAAAACCCGACTCGAACCATGTGATGCGAGAGATCCAGATCGAACCGATGTCTGGGCTCGGTATGCTGATCAGTCTTCTGGGCGGCATTCTGCTCTGCATTTTGATCGTCGTCTCCGGGATCCCGCTCCTGATTGTCATGGGGATTCTGGGAGTTGTGGTCTGCCTGCTGGGCCTTACCGGCCTGTTCACGGTGAACCCCAATGAAGCAAAAGTTTTGCAGCTCTTCGGTGGCTACCGAGGGACCGTACGCAAACCAGGTCTGCGCTGGGTGAACCCGTTCTATGCCAAGCGGCAGATCTCTTTGCGAATTCGCAACTTCGAGAGCCAGAAGCTGAAGGTCAACGACCGATCCGGGAGCCCGATCGAAATTGCCGCCGTGGTCGTTTGGCGCGTGGTTGACACGGCCGAGGCTCTGTTTCATGTCGATAATTACAACGATTTCGTTCACGTGCAGAGTGAATCGGCCCTGCGAAACATGGCCGTAAGCTATCCGTATGACTCACACGAAACCGGTGAGGTTGCCCTTCAGAGCCATACCTCCGAGGTCGCCAATCAGCTCAAGAAAGAGATCCAGGATCGACTTGAGCAGGCCGGTGTGGAAGTGCTTGAGGCCCGGATTAGCCACCTGGCCTACGCCCCTGAAATTGCCCATGCCATGCTTCAGCGCCAGCAAGCATCGGCCGTGATCGCGGCCCGCCAGAAGATTGTGGAAGGGGCCGTGGGCATGGTTGAGATGGCACTTTCACATCTCGAAGCCAACAAGATCGTTGAGCTCAGCGACGCCTCCCGGTCTCTACTGGTCAGTAATCTGCTGGTCGTGCTTTGCTCAGAGCGAGGCACACAACCGACTGTCAGCGTGAGTTCATGAATAACGAAGGGGGTTCTGGAAGCCGATTTCAACGGTTTCCAGAGCCCCCTTTGATGAAAGACCGACTGGGTGGACCCAGCATCAACCAATGGTCACCTTGAGCGCCGCATTGCAGTGCGGGCACTTCACGGAACTACCAGAGGCTGAGGGTGCCGAATGTGCGGGTGCCCCGCCACCAAGCGCATTGGCCCAATTATTCACCACCGGGGCAACCTGCTCAAGCACACCGGTTGCGTCGATCCCGGCATCGTTCATCGCCAGGTGATTCCGCAACGCGGAGAGTTCACTGATCAGCTTCTCGAGTCCATCGGTACCCTTGGGACGCATCAGATTGACCTTTTCTGGAAGTTGGTTTGAATGAAAACGATCGGGAAATGAGCTTACCATAGACCCCGCAAGGGGCTGATGTCTGGCATCCTGTTATCGGCCGAAATGCAGACGGCCCAGCCGGCCCGAGACGCCAACGGCCGCCGGTCACCCTGGTCGCATTAGCCGGCCATACCGCCTGGCCCCGAAGGATTAATTGATTTTGACCGTTCGCTACGTACTGCGGCAGGTCGATCACCCGTTCGGCCAGATTATCCCTCCGACTCTGTCGAGAGCTCCGCCTGCTTGAGTAGAAGCTGCGTTGCATCTTCTGACAGATCCGGCGGATACCCGTACTTTGCGAGCAACCGCCGCACCTTGCGCCGGAGGTCGGCCCGGACCGATTCCCGCTGCGTCCAGTCGAGCTTGGGCATCTTCTTGACCATGTCGGCCAGCTCACGCGCCATCAGGCGGAGTTGGTCGGACTTCATGACCTCTTTTGCCGAACCATTTTCGGCCAGGGCGTCATAAAATGCCACTTCCTCCGTGCTCAGCCCCAGGTCGTGCCCGTGCTGCTTCGCCTCCCGGACCCACTTCGCCAGCTCCAGCAGCTTGGCGATCATCTCGGCCGTGCTGATCTGCTTGTTGGTATAGCCGAGCATCGCCTTCTCCAGCGCCGCGCGGAACTTCTGCGCCTGCACGATGTTGGTCCGCTCGCTGATCTTGATCTGGTCGCTGAGCAGTTTCCGCAACGTCTCGAGCGCCAGGTTCTTTTGCTCCAGGGCGCTGACGCGATTCAGAAAGTCCTCACTGAGGACGTCGAGCCGGGCCGCGTCCAGGCCCGCCGCCGCGAAGAGGTCGATCACCTCACCCGCATCCACCGCGCCGCCAATGACCTGCCTCACGGCGGCGTCAATGTCTTGCGATCCGCCCCCGCCCGGCGTTGGCCCGGCGTCATCCGCCAGCCGCTTGCGGATCATTACCGCGACTCGCTGGAAGAACCCCAGGTGCGGCGTAACCTCCATCGTCTCCTCACGCGGCACCGCCAGCGCAAACGCGGTCGAAAGCCGCTTCACCATCCCACGAAACCGCTTCCAGCCGGTCTCCTCGCCCACGTTCTGCTTAATGTCCAGCACATGATCGACCGCGCCCAGATACACCTTGAGCACGTTAACCGGTTCCGCGTCGAGCGCCGCATCGTAGTCATACCCGTGGAAGAACCCGCGCAACTGCTCGAACGCCGACCGCATCGCCGGGATCGCCTCGTCTTGCAGTTCCTTGATCGGCTTGTCACTTTCGCCCGTCGCGCTGGCATACGTCGCCAGTGCATCGGCAAGCGGATCCGCCAATCCGATCAGGTCCACAATCAACCCGCCCGGCTTCTCACCGTATACGCGGTTCACTCGTGCAATCGCCTGCATCAGGTTGTGGCCGGCCAGCGGCTTATCCAGGTACATCGTGTGCGCACACGGCACATCAAAGCCCGTCAGCCACATATCCACCACAATTGCCACGCGAAAGTCATCCGCCGGGTCCTTGAACCGCGCCGCCAGCGCTTTCCGCTCGGCTTTGCCACGGACGTGCCGGGCCATATCCTCTGGGTCACCCGGTCCCCCGGTCATGATCACCTTCATCACGCCCTTGTCATCGTCACCGTCCACCCACGCGGGGCGCAGGTTTGCGATTTCGTCGTGCAACCGGGTGGCAATGTCGCGGCTCATCGTCACAACCAACGCCTTGCCTTCCATCGCGCTCCGACGCTGCTCCCAATGCTCCATGAGGAATTTTGCGACTCGTTTCAAACGCTCGGGCGCGCCGTAAAGCTGCTCGATCGGAATGCGGATATTCTCCGGCTCCTCTTCGCCCGCTGCGTCGGCCTTTACGGCTTCGGCAATGGCCGCTTCCGCCTTCTGGGCACCTGCCTCGTCGATGGTGAGCTTGACGATACGCGGTTCATAGTAGATCGGCACGGTTGCACCGTCGGCCACCGCCTGCCGGATGTCGTACACGTCCGCGTAGTCACCAAAAACTGCCCGTGTTGTCGTGTCGGTGTTGATCAGCGGCGTGCCGGTGAAGCCGACAAAGGTGGCGTTGGGCAGTGCATCGCGCATCCACTTTGCGCCACCGTCGACAAATCCGTACTGACTGCGGTGGGCTTCGTCCGCCATCACCACCACGTTGGATCGCTCGCTGATCTTGTCGTGGCTCTCGGTAAACTTGTAAATCGTCGTAAACACCACGCCGCCTGATGCCCGGTCGAGCAGAGTCTTCAAATGCTCGCGGCTCTCTGCCTGAACCGGGTCCTGCCTCAGCAAACCTCGACCCATCGCGAAGGTGTTGAAGAGCTGGTCGTCCAAGTCGTTGCGGTCGGTAACAATCACCAGTGTCGGGTTGGCCATCTCTGCCGCCCGCACCAGCGTGCCGGCAAGCATCAACATGGTCAGGCTCTTGCCCGATCCCTGCGTATGCCAGACCACGCCGCCGGGCCTTCCCTGGTACTTCGGGTCGCTTGCTGCGGGCTTGGCCTGCGCTGCGATCACGCTGGCCCGCGTCTTTCTGACTGCGCGGAACTGGTGATAGCCCGCCACTTTCTTGACGATGTTCCCACGTTCGTCCTCCTCAAACGCCACGCACGACCGCAGGTAGTCCAGCAGCGGCTCCGGGGCGAGCAGTTCGCGGATCAGCGCCTCCAGCGTTGGCTCGCCGCCACTGGCCGGCCGCCACGGCGTGAACCGTTGCCGCCCGCTGGTAATGCTACCCACGCGTGTCAGCAGCCCGTCACTGGCCACCAGCAGCAGGTTGGGCATAAACAAGTCTGGCGCGGTCTCTTTGTAGCGCCCGAGCTGGTCGATTGCCATGTTCAGGTCGGCCGCCGCGTTGGCCGGATCTTTGAGTTCAATCACCACCAGCGGCAGCCCGTTGACGTACAGGACCAGGTCCGGCCGGATCGTCTTCCCGCTCGGCCCTTGCACCGTGAGTTGCCGCACAACGAGAAAGTCATTATTGGCCGGGTTGTCAAAGTCGATCAGCCGCGCCCGCCCGCCGCGCATCTCGCCGGTTTTGGCGTCTTTGTACTCCACCGGCACGCCGTCAGTCAGCAGGCTGTGGAAGTGGCGGTTGTTTTCGATCAGCGTTGAGTGCGGCGGACGTGATAGGGTGACGGCCAGCAAGTCAATCGTGTCGTCAGGGAGGTGCGGGTTGAGCTTGCGAAGGGCGGACTTGGTACGTGTAGAAAAGACGATGGCGGATGCGCCAGCGCGTTCGCATGCATCGTCCATCGCCGCGCCCCAGCGTGGCGTCACGCTCGCCATACTAAACTGTGCGATGGCTGTTTCTTCGATGATGGATTCGGTGATCGGTGACATGTTTTATCAATACGGAAAGAACAAAGAGAACTCCGAGCGGAGCACTACGGGCTTGAGCGCCTTCAGCAAACTTCGGTTTACGATTTTCGATGGATCAAGTGCCTTATTGAGGATCTTGCTTGTGATCCAATTGTTTGACCAGAGTTCCGCAGGCTCTCCATTCACCAGTTTGCACAGGCTCTCGCCGTAGGCCACCTTTGGGTCAAAGTGAAAGCTTAACCTTTGTTGCCACACTTCCAGATGGCCGTTATTTGGCAGCAGGGCAAGTTTTTTACGCACACGATCAAGGGCCTCCAGTTTTTTGTCTTTGGTCTCCAGTCGACTCAGGAGTTGGCTGATGATGGCCGCACACACGGGGAAACATCGTGGGCTGTGAAAACCAATATCCACCGCAATGCTGATGAGTTGCACGACATTCTTCACGGACTTAGTACTGTTAAGCGTCCTGAAGAACCCGTCCAAAAGGCTCAGTAGGCTGCCAGCGTTTGGGAAGTCGTTTGAGTGACAGTGAATGAGCAGTAAATGTTTTTGAAGATTAACGTCACCCTGTCGGCCGCGCATCCACTTCATTTTATCCGCCTTGACTGAATTCGCAATCACCGATAAAGCGGGGGTTGTTTTTGAGGCGTTCAATTTTAGCCCGAGCTCCAGAAGCACTTCAGTTAGCGTTTTTAGAATCTGATCCCCAAACTGCGGATTGTTTACGAATATACGGTAGTCGTCCCGGTAGCGCAGTATTTTGAATTCGGCGATACCAAGTTTTGTCAGACGTTCACCCAGTTCAAGGTCGGCGTATCCCAACACCATTTCGGCGATTAGATCGACAAGGACCGAGCCTTGCGGAATCCCGTTCGTCTGTCCTTGCTGCATGTCTTGCATACGCCAATCAATGGCGTTGCCGATTAAGGTCTTTTCACCCTTGTTAGCTTTTGCAGTGGCCTTGGAGTGTAGCGCCCACACAATGGAGTGAGTGTAGATTGACCCATAGCAGTCAGTTATATCAGCGTGGTAGACGTGGTTGTAATCCAGGGCCAATTCAATTGAAGCCTGCTCGATTCCTTGCCACCAATTCAGCACCTGTGCCGCTTGGTCCTTTCGCCTGGTGAGCGATTGGCGTGGGATGCTCAAACAGCAAATATTCAGGTTTTTCGCAAAGGCTGCAAACCGGTCTTGTATATGTTTCCATGCTACCGGCTCCGTCATCTGCCGCGTCAACTCGACGTAGATCGCAGGATGAACTAATTGAAACGGCCGCCACGCGTATCGCCCGTTCTTATTCGAGTAAATCGTATAATTTACCCCCTCATGTTCGTGTGGCTTAGATGACGCTGAGGAAAGTGAATTTTCGCCTATGAATGCATTCACTGGGCGAAGAATACGCCCGAAGTCAAAATACGGCGGAAGATCGAGACGGCAGTAGCTTTCAGGCTTGAGAAAGAACGCCCGGGCCTGGTTTGCCGTCATTGCCAGAACGGAACGGTCTACAGGTGGCTTTGCTTTCTTTATAGTTCTTTTTTTAGATACCTTGGACACTTAACCAACCCTCCCGACGTGTTTCTCTGCATCGCTCACCCGCACACGCCCGCTCAGCAGTCGCGGCAGGAGGTAGTCGCGAAGCGTGGCGAGCTTGGCGGATTCAGCTTTGCTCGATCGTATGTAATCAAACAATGGCCCGACCACTTTGCCAAACGATTGGTACACGGCCGCAACCGGAACGGCGATGTAATAGTGCTCCATCGCTGATGCGGCGACGCGTTGCCGGCCGCTCGTGCCGCTCATGTTTTTGATCGCGAAGTCTCGGAATGGCTCCATCCTGGCAAGACAGTACGCGAAGATCGGCGGCAGTGGCGGCTTTGGTCGGAGCACAATGTACTCGGTTGAACCCCACGCAACCTGGCCTTCGTTCAGGAAGTCAATGTAAGCGGTCTTCCCGTTCTCAAGACAAGGCGTGATGCGTGCAATAAGAGTATCGCCGTTGATGAACTTCATGCCCGAGCCATGCGCGCGTCGCTCCCAAGTATCGGGGGCATGGCCATCGGTCGGCATGTTCTTCATGTCAAGGTACGGCGCATCCGCACCTTTAATGAGCCGTCGCGGCGGGTTGACCTCAAATGCCTGCGATAGCGGCTGCACCCCCCACCCCTCCGGGACGGGGCCGAGGGGGGAGTCGACCAAGCGGGTGGGGAGGGCGGCGAAGGTTTCGGGGGGCATACCGGGAAAAGCGGTTGCGCCGGCGGCCTTGGCCTTTACCGGCTCGAAGTCCACAAACCACGCCTTGAACACGGCCCGCGCCAACCCCTCTAACTTCGCCCCCGTCCGGCGGTTCTGCTCGATCTTGTCTTCCAGGTGGCTGAAGACTTCAGCGATCCGCTGCTGCTCAGTCAGTGGTGGCAGGTTTAGCTCAAGAGCCTTGAGACGGTCCGTTGCTAAAACTCCAGTGCCGTGGCCTGCCGCGTGAACAGTGGAAAGAAGTTTTGGCCTAGCGGCTACGAGCCAGTAAGCGAGGAACTGTTGATTTACATGTTCTTTAGCGCGGATCGCCTTGATGTCCTGGTTGAAAGCCGCCTCGCGTGTTAAGACAGCAACAGGCACCGAGTTGTGAAGAGTCATTCCGCGAACGAGCAGCAGAATTGTTCCTGCTGGCACGAGGCGACTGCCTGCCTCTGCACCTTCAGCGGTGATGTGGTCCTCGGAATTAGAAAGGTAAAACGACTTCAGGTCCTTCCCGCTAATCCAAGGAATCGACCCGGTCCAATACTCGGCTACTGCCTTTCGCGGCGTGCCGCCGGATAAAAAGACGCAGCATTCACCCAATGTTGTTAGGGTCCAGTCACAGTGCATCGCGCAGCCCCCTAAACGATAAACGAATGGCTCCCATCAGCCGTTCCCCCTCCACCAAAAACTCCTCCACCTCTACCACCAACCGCGGGTATTTCTCGGCGAACGGTTCCGCGTTGCGTTTACTGTGCATCATCGCCTCCCTTGGACTTACGTTTGGGCTGTTTCTTGTCGTGTTTCGCGATTTTTTTCAGCGCAACGACGGCGTCGGCAAAGTGCTGGTCAACTGGCTGAGGGAGCTTGGCCTGAGCGGCGCGGAAGGTTTCATACTCGGCCTCGGCCTTGAGCCTCGCCGTTTCGTGCGAGACCTTGCCAGCGTGGGTAAGGATGTCGCGGTCGGAGAGTTTGAGAAAGTCGTCGAGCTTGGAGATCCAGCCGCCCATGGTCATCGGCTTGCGGTTGAGAGCCTGGAGTTCGGCGAAGTCGAGGTAGGCCGAAACGATCAGGTTCAGGGCTTTGAGTTCGTCTTCGGTAAGGTAGTTTTTGGCGATCGCGACATCGGGCTTTCGAACCGGCCCGGAGGGGCTGTTTTTCCAGTTCGTCAGACCCATATGAGACTTGGCGGCGCTGGCGCGAGAAACGATCACCTCCGCGGCGGTTTGCCCGTGGGCGGCCCAGTGCATCTTGTTCTGCACGGTCTGAAAAAAAAGCGTCGAGGCTTCGGCGGAGGGGTCGTAGTCGATGCTGGTGGCGTAGATATCGGTGATCTTCTGGTAGAACATACGCTCCGACGACCGGATGTCGCGAATGCGGGCGAGCAGTTCATCGAAGTAGTTGGTGCCAAGCGTTCGTCCTTCTTTGAGCCGCTCGTCGTCCATCGTGAACCCCTTGACCAGGAGTTCGGAAAGGCGAGCCGTGGCCCACTGGCGGAAAGCGGTGCCGCGGGCCGAACGAACTCGGTAGCCGACGGCGAGGATTGCGTCGAGGGAGTAGTGCTCGACGTTCCGCGAAACGTCGCGGGTGCCTTCGCGTTGAACTATTCGGAAATTCCGAATAGTTGCCCCAGCCTTAAGTTCGTTCTCTTCGTAAATCCCAGCCAGGTGCTCATTTACGGTCGGGACGGTCACGCCGTACAGTTTGGCGATAAGCTTCTGCGTAAGCCAGACGGTGTTGCCGTCCAGGCGGACCTGAAGGCGCGATGCCCCATCGGCGTAGATCAGGAACTGCCCCTGCGGCGCGGGCAGGCCGGTGCCGTCAGACATGCTCGATCCTCCCCAGTTGTTCGCGGATGACCTGGGCGAGCCGTTCCCCTTCCACCAAGCATTCCTCTACCTCTGCTACCAGTCGGGGGTATTTCTCGGCGAACGGTTCGGCGTCTTCTTCGATGTCTTCGGCACCGACGTAGCGCCCGGGGGTCAGGACGTGGCCGTGCTTGGCGATCTCTTCAATGGTGGCGGGCTTCGCGAAACCGGGCGTCGGCGTGAAAGACCAGTCGCCGTGGTCCTTCTTCTTCCACCAGTCGGGCTTGGGCTCGCCGCGCCATTGGCGGTAGGCGTAGACAATGCGGCCAATGTCGCTGGTGGGCAGCGGGTCGCTGGTGCCGGGCACGCACTCGGCGTCTTCAAGGCCAGAGAGAACGCGGAGCGTACGGGTCTGGAGCGTGCCGAGCTTGCGGGCGTCAATGAACAGCGTTTCGCCCTGGCGGCCTTCGGGGCGGTTGGGCGTACCTTTGCGGATGTTCTTGCCGGTCTTGTCGCGCGTGAGGAACCAGAGGCAGACCGGGATACCGGTGGTAAAGAAGAGCTGAGCGGGCAAGGCGACGATGCAATCGACCAGGTCGGCCTCAACAATCTTGCGGCGGATCTCTCCTTCGCCGCCGGTGTTGCTGGAAAGCGAGCCGTTGGCCATGACAAACCCGGCCACGCCACCACCCCGGCCGCTGGGATAGGCAAGGTGGTGAATGAAGTGCTGAATCCAGGCGTAGTTGGCATTGCCGACGGGCGGATCGCCAAAGGCCCAGCGCTTGTCGCCACGCAAAAGTTGGCCAGAGTAATCGGAAACGTTGAACGGCGGATTGGCCAGGACGAAGTCGGCCTTGAGATCGGGGTGGGCGTCTCGCAGGAATGTGTCGGCGGGGGCAGAGCCGAGGTTGGCCTCAATGCTGTGGATGGCCAGGTTCATGTGGGCCAATCGCCAGGTGGTCGGGTTGGACTCCTGGCCGAAGATGGAGACATCAGTCTTGTTGCCGCCGTGGGCTTCGGCAAACTTTTCGGACTGCACAAACATGCCACCGGAACCGCAGGCGGGGTCGTACACGCGGCCAGCGTACGGTTCGAGCATTTCGACCAGCACGCGAACCACCGAGCGCGGCGTATAGAACTCGCCCCCCAGCTTGCCTTCGGCCGCAGCAAATTTGCCCAGGAAGTATTCGTACACCCGGCCGAGCGTGTCGCGGGCCTTGTCTCGCGGGCCTTTGAAGCCGATGTCGGCGATGAGATTGATCAGCCCGGCCATCTTTACCGGGTCGATGCCGCGGCGGGCGTAGTCACGCGGGAGCTTGGATTTGAGGTTCGGGTTGTCACGCTCGACGGCCAGGATGGCGTCGTCAATGAGCGTGGCGATGTCAGGCCGGGTGGCCTGGTTCTGCAGGTTGGGCCAGCGTGACTCGGGCGGAACCCAGAAAACCCGCTCGGCGGTGTACTCGTCTCGCGATTCGAGCAGGCTTTCGAGTTGCTTGCCCTTGATGCCGTCTTTCGTCAGCTCGGCTTCCAGTTCATCCCGCCGAGACTGAAAGCTATCGGAAATGTACTTGAGAAAGAGCAGACCGAGGACAACATGCTTGTACTCGGCGGCATCAACCTGCCCGCGCAGGGCGTCGGCCGCTTTCCAGAGGGTATCGGCGTAAGAGAGATCGGAAACGCTTTCGTCGCTCATACTTTACGAGCCCTTCAATGCAACTGGAGGTGTGCTATTCGACGGTTACACGGTTTTTATCGGCTTCGCTGCCTGCTTGAGCAGCTCGTCAGCGGTGGCCGCCAAGGTGCTTGGCTGCTTTCGCCGTGTGAATGAATTTCCGCCAATTTGGATATGGCCTTGGTTTTTGTACGGTGGGCGTGAATTCCGCCAGGCAATTAGCTTAACAAAACCTAGAAGCACATTAAAGCAAAACTCAGCGCCGTGGCCGCTCCGCCAACGCCTATCTGCACGCCCTACCGCCAGAAGCGAAGGCGGTCATGAGCCGGCTCGCGAGAAATTGGGGTTTGCCATTTGGCAAACCTTCGCGCGGGTCGCGTTTCGGCGAGTACGTTACCGGGACGATCGCTACCGAATTACGCTTTCTGACGGGGTGATCGAACTCTATGGCGATATCAAATCACTATACATTATTTCACCGACTAACGACGAGATATCGAGTCCCGGTCGTTGGCGCGGCACCTTGGCGTTCTTACGCGAACGTCTCGACGTTTCGGATGACCATTCATGATTGAGAGTGTGAAGAGAACTGCACCACCGGTGGGTGAGCCCACCAGCTCTACCCCACAATAATAACCCCTCCTGCCTCCCGTTACTTCCCGAAACGCAGGCGGCCCACCCGGCCAGCCTCACCAACCGCCCAGGAAGTACTTTGGCCGGCGGAACCCACTGCGTGAAATCCGTCGCCTGGAATTGGCTGCCAGCTCTGCCCGTTGTCCAGCGACAGATCTGAGCCGGCCGGACCCACGGTAATCCAGGCCTGCCCAAACGTGCCAGGCACCGGAGCAACCGCCGAACGCAGGCCCACGGGAAGCCGTCCCGAGGGGATCTTCCAGGTCACCCCACCATCGGCCGATACGGCCACCACGGGGCCAGCCTTCTGGGTCTCTCGATAATCGCCCCCCACAACCACCCCATGAACGTCGTCTTGGAATGCCACCGAGAACAGCCCCGACGAAGCATTTGCCGCCGGGATGGGAGTGTCATGGGCCGTCCAGGTTCGGCCCCGATCGGTCGATCGAAAGACCCGAGCAGGCCCTGCGCCCCCCGTGCAAAACCAGGCACGGTTTGTACCGGCAACGGCCAGGCAGGTTCCGCTGGCGGCAAAGGCCCCTTCTCCGTCACGCGCCTGGGGACGAGCCGGCTCCGGAATGGGAGACCAGGTCTCACCACCATCATCGGTGGTCAGAATGCTGAACCGGCCGTTCATGGGGTCACCGAGCGCCACGCCATGGTCTTTGTCCCAGAACGCCAGCGCGTCCAGAAATCCTTTCGGATCCTTCATCACATATCGGGTCGACCAGGTCTGGCCACCGTCCGTTGACTTCAGAATCCGAGACTTCTCCCCCTCGCCAATGGCCAGCAACACAACCTGGTTGGCATCCAGGCTTTCAACATCACGGAAATCATACCCCTCGGAATCTGGCACGGTCACGGCCTCAAACGCCTTGGCATCTGCTGTTTTCACGCGTACCGTGCCATCGGCCCCGGTCGCCCAGACCGCGCCACTGGGGCTTACCGCCAGACCACGGAACCGCGCCTTTGCGTGCGACTCCTGGCCCTGCCAATGAAGCTTACCCGCCTGACCAAGGCCGGCAAGCAGCAGAAGACATGGAACCATCAACATGCGTGATCTTCTTTCCTGTTCGTAAAGCGGTGACATGCACTCTGGACCAAGTTCATTTGCCAAGATACCGAGCACAACCCAGGCCGTGAACAGACTGTCCACAACGTGGGTGGCTGCTTGCCGTGCCCAAAATCCAGATCAAAGCCGTGGCACACCCGGCTTGAAGGGCGGATCAAGCCCTTCAACTCCCTTGCCTTTGACTGGACGGCGGTAAAGCTGGCCCCCGCTCACCGCATAAATCATGTTCCGTTCCTTGCCTCCAAAGCTGAGCAAGGAAACTGACCCCGCAGGCCCAGGAATGATGCAATCGGCACGACCGGCCGGGTCACAAACCTGAATTCCCAGGTTCGTGCCCACGTAAAGCCGGCCGTCCCGATCTACGGCCATCCCCCGAGCATCCGCATCTTCCTGGCTATCTGGCACATGCAAATGCGTAAACTTCTGGCCATGTGCCAGCGAACCATCGTCATGCACGATGTAGCTCCAGATCCAGTGGCTGGCCGCGTCTGTCACATACAGAATCGACTGATCTGGGGCGAGCGCCAATCCGCTGGGCTCAATGGCCGAAATCTTGAACTCACGCCGGGGCTTGGTTGGATCAACCACTCGGATCAGGCGGTTGGAAGGGTCGCCATAGTCAGCCAGGTAAACCCGCCCGGAGTGGTCAACCGTCAGATCACTAAAGGCAAAGTTTCGATCTCTGGGCCACTCGGCCGAGGTTTCTTCGGGCTCTCCGCCATCCTTGGGAAACCGAAACAGCCCCACAGGAATCTCGGCCTTGGCCATGTACAGCGAACCATCCGGCCCAAACGCCAGCTCCCCAGACCCAGGCGCGCGCTGGACGAACAGGTCGTCTGGTTCCCCACCAGGCTCAATCCGGTAATGGCGGCCCGACACATTGTCTGCATAAACCACCGCGCCAGCTTGATCGCAGGCCAACCCCACCACATCTTGACCCCGTTCGTCGTCTCCACCCACCCGTTCCCAGCGCGAACCAGGCTCAAACAAGGCCTGGAACTGAGGCGAGCCCTTGCCCGCTTCCGGTGACGCCGGCCAGCCTTTCCAAAGCCAGCGCATGGCATCAGGGAAAATTTCAGTCGCCTGCTTGCCGTCGTGGCCCCCTTCTCCCCAGCGGTGTTCAACCTCATAGCCGGCAAACACCAGCGCACGCTCCAGTTCCTGGTTCGCCATCCACCAATCGCCCCGGTTGATATTCAGGTCGTTCGAACCGTCCTGAAGAAAAATCCGCAACGGCTTCGGTTCGGTCTTACGGACCAGCGTGGGATAGATGTTGCCACCGTGAATTCCAACGTACGTGCCAATAGCACTAAATACCCGGCGAAAGGCGTCGGGCCGCTCCCATGCCACCGTGAACGCACAGATGGCACCACTGCTGGCCCCACCAATGGCTCGATCCTCGGGCTTCTTGGAAAGGTGAATGGCCCGACCATCGGAGGCACTCCGAGACTCTACCTCTGGAAGTAACTCATCTAGCAAGAACCGCGCATAGGCCGGGCTCAGAGTGTCATATTCGAAGCTGCGGTTGAAGCGATCGAGCGCGGTCTCTCGGGAGGCCGGGACTCGACCTGGATTCACAAAAACGCCAATGGTGACCGGCATCTCACCGGCATTGATCAACTGGTCAAACACCTCGGGCGCGTTGTACTGAACCCCGTCTTGGTTCACGTAAACACAGGCGGGAATTGCCGGATTATACAACGCCGGGATGTATACCGAGTAATCTCGGACCGTGCCCGGGAACACCTTGCTTTTGTTGAAGGTGAACTTGAGCACCTCGCCTTTGGGCGCTGGAGATTCCGCAAGCCCAGGCAATTCCATCCCCCCGACAAGGCAGGCCGACAGAAAAATCATCAGTCGAAACCGATCGGCCATGCGCATGGGGTCAACCCTTCAAGCGAGCTCAAAAAGCGGTGATCTCAAACCGGGAACGGCCACCTCAACAGAGTGAGACCCAGCCCAGGTTTTGAAACGGTTTCTCAGGAAAACCGCCGGATGACGCACCAGATTTGCAATCCTGTGGCCTCGGGCGTACACAAAATGTCCTTTGCACGATAGCCTTTAAAGAGATCAGCCGCGAGAGTCGGAGTTATGTTGAGGCATCAATGACCACCCAGCAGCCACCATTCATGGACAAAACTCCGTCTGAGGGAACCAGGACGCAGGGTTTGTTGAGATTTATCATCCCGGTCCTCGCCCTGGCCGCCGGGTTCGGGTTGGCCCAGCATTTCTTCCATGGAACCGCCCCTCAGCCAGCGCCCGCCCCTGAAAAATCTAACCTGCAAGAACCAGGCCTGGTCGCCGCCCCTGCCGGCAAACCATCGGCCCCGCCGTCTGAGGCTCCGCCCGGCATGGTCTGGGTTCCTGGTGGCACCTTTCGAATGGGTACGGATGACCCATCGTCGATGCCCCGCGAGCGGCCAGCCCATCAGGTTCAGGTTGACGGCTTCTGGGTTGATGCCACGGAGGTGACCAACGCCGAGTTCCGCGAATTTGTCAAAGCTACGGGCTATGTGACCACGGCCGAGAAAGCCCCAAGCTGGGAGGAGCTCAAGGACCAGGTTCCGCCAGGCACACCCCCGCCGCCGCCCGAGGCGCTGGTGCCGGGATCGATGGTTTTTGCCCCGACCAACACCGCCGTGCCGCTCAATGATTACACCCAGTGGTGGCGATTTATCCCAGGGGCCAACTGGATGCATCCCGAGGGGCCCGAAAGCTCGATTGAAGGGAAAGACCAGCACCCTGTGGTTCAGGTCTCCTGGGACGATGCCCAAGCCTACGCCCGGTGGGCCGACAAACGCCTGCCAACCGAGGCTGAGTGGGAATTTGCCGCCCGAGGAGGTTTGGAAAGCAAGAAATACGCTTGGGGCGAGGATTTGCAGCCTGAAGGGCGCTGGATGGCAAATATCTGGCAGGGCGTGTTCCCGGTTCGCAATCGGGCGGATGACGGTTTTGTGACCACAGCCCCGGTCAAGACGTTCCCACCCAATGGCTATGGACTTTACGACACGGCCGGCAATGTTTGGGAATGGTGCGGCGACTGGTATGACGAAAATACTTTCGCACGCCGGGCCAGCAGTCTGGTGCAAAACCCGCGTGGACCAGAGAAGGCCTATGATCCAGACGCTCCCTACGCCCCCAAGCGCGTGGTTCGCGGCGGCTCTTACCTTTGCACCGATAGCTATTGCACAGCCTACCGCACCACCGGCCGCATGGCCTCCGACCCCCTGACCGGTCTGTCTCACACCGGGTTCCGGTGCGTAAAAACTCCCCCCGCCCATTGATCGGCCAGGCAAAGCCTGCCCCAGCTTATCCCCATCTTGATGAGAACTCGGCACCCCGCCTGGGGTGAGTTCTTCACCTCTCCTTGCCGTTGCGTTCAATTCGAACTAAAATCTCAGAAATGAGATCGGTTGAGATTGCGAAGGGGCGAGCGGGCCCCCGGAAAGGGTGAGTCATGAGCGACCGCCGCCTGGAACTAATTCGCGAGAAGGTCACCGCTGGTGAGCGGCTGAGCTTTGACGATGGGCTGGCGCTGGAAGCGAGCACCGACCTGTTCGCGCTTGGCGAAATGGCAACCATGGTCCGTCGCCGCAAGAATGGCGATCTGGCCTATTACAACGTCAATACGCACATCAACCCAACCAATGTGTGCGTGTATAAGTGCGACTTTTGCGCCTTCCGGGCCGACCTGAACGACGAACGCGCCTACGTGATGTCAGACGATGAGATCCGGCGGCGAGCGACGGAGGCGGCCGGTCGGGGTGCCACGGAACTCCATATTGTGGGTGGGCTCCACCACAAGCTGCCGTTTTCCTGGTACGTCGATGTGGTTCGGTGGGTGAAGCAGGCCGCACCCCAGATTCATGTCAAGGCGTGGACAGCCGTTGAGGTCGAATGGTTTTGCAAGATCAGCAAGAAGCCAACCCGCGAGGTTTTGCAAGACCTGATCGAGGCCGGCCTGGGGAGCATTCCTGGCGGTGGCGCTGAGATCTTCCATCCCGAGGTTCGTGAAGAGATTTGCGGAGCCAAGGCCAGCACCGAGACCTGGTTAAACGTCCACCGGACGGCCCACCAACTTGGGCTCCATTCCAACGCCACCATGCTTTACGGCCATATTGATAAGCCCAAGCACCGGATTGACCACATGATCCGGCTTCGTGAGTTACAAGACGAAACCGGCGGTTTCCAGACGTTCATTCCGCTGGCCTTCCATCCAGACAACTCTCGCATGTCGGAGATTCCCAAACCGTCAGGGGTCATGGACCTGAAGACGATGGCAATCAGCCGCCTGATGCTGGACAACTTTCCGCACATCAAGGCCTACTGGGTGATGCTCGGACTGAAGACGGCCCAGGTGGCGCTGGCGTTTGGGGCTGATGATCTCGACGGAACCGTGGTTCATGAAAAGATCTATCACGAGGCCGGCGCAGAGACTCCGCAGGAAATGTCAGTCGCTGATATTCAGCGACTGATCCTGGAGGCTGGATACCAGCCCGTGGAGCGAGACACGCTCTACCATCGCGTTGAGCGCTCAGGATCAGACTGGAGTGTTCATGAACGGATTACAACGGGCTCGCTTCCTGTCTTGGCCAGTTGAATGATGGCATCGGTGTGAACCGGAAATGTCAATTGTCTACAAAAACGGGGACCGCATGGCCCAGGATAGGCCGTGCGGTCCCCGTAATTTTCAAACCTTGATGAAAACGCCGATCACTCGCCGATCAATGACCCAGGGTGTGGGACCTGGGTGTGCTGATGGCTGGCCTGAAATGTGCCTGCCCGGCGACGAACGTCGAGTTCGATGGAGCCAAAGGTTCCCTCATGCCGCTGCACAGTCATCCCAAGTGCGGTGAGCAAACGCTTGGCGGTGTAGAAGTTCAGGACGATCCGCTGATCGGCCTTCACATCCTGACGACCCTGGGCAAACGGCTGGGGATTCAGGCCGAAATCCATGATCACTTCTTCCGGAGTCGCAGTCACCCGGCAGAAATTCGAATAGGTCGGCACCGTCGCCGAATCGTCAACCACCACCTCGGTTTGGACCTGCTCGTTCTGATCTGCAAGGCTCATCTTGGCTCTTTTCTCAAAAAACTAGGATCTGGCAAGAATCTTGCCGAGGCACCATCTCCTCAACAGTTAAAACTATTCTCGCACGGCGCCACGAAATCAACCAGCACCAAGCCGGTGATCGCAAAGATTCACCACCCAATCCCGGCCAACCGGGTCTGTGAGATGGCCGGCAATCCGGCTAGAATGTTTAACAACGCTGAGCGAATTCTGAGTCCACCAGGTCAGAGGGGGATGCGATATGCCTGGCCACGGGCGGACAATCATCTGGTTGCTAGCGCTGCTGGCTGCCTCACTGACAGCAGATTCGCTTTTCGCGCAAGCCGAGAATCCCACCGGGTTCTTTGAATCGAAAATCCGCCCGGTCCTTATTGAACACTGCATCGGTTGCCATGGAGCCAGAAAGCAGGAAGCCGGGCTCCGGCTCGATACCTCAAACGCTGTGACCAAAGGCGGTGATGCCGGGCCCGTCATCCTGCCTGGCAAGCCCGAAGAAAGCCCATTCATCGAGGTCCTTCAGCACGCCGGGCCCGTGAAGATGCCCCCCAAAACCAAACTTCCTGAGGCTGTTATTCAGGACCTGGAAACCTGGGTGAAGCTGGGGGCAGTCTGGCCTGCAGACTCCACACCGTCCACCCCGGACCGCTCGCCCCTTGAGCACTGGGCCTTTCAGCCCGTGCAAACTCCCGCGATCCCCGCCACGTCACGTCATGGCTGGACGAGCAATCCGGTCGATGCTTTCATCGCGGCTCGGCTGGATACAGCCAGACTGGAACCCTCCCCAGCCGCCGACCGACGGACCTTGCTGCGTCGGCTCGCATTGGACCTCACCGGTTTGCCACCGTCTCAGACCGAGGTCGACGATTTCCTGAACGATCCAGCACCCGATGATCTGGCCTGGGCCCGGCAGGTGGATCGGCTGCTCGCCAGCCCGCGACTCGGCGAGCGTTGGGGAAGATACTGGCTAGACGTGGCCCGCTATGCTGACACCAAGGGGTACGTGTTTTTTGAGGATGCAGCCTTTCCCTGGGCCTGGACCTACCGAGATTACGTGATCTCCTCTCTCAATGAGGATCGGCCTTACGACCGGTTTGTCACCGAGCAACTGGCCGCCGATCTGGTTCCAAGCTCCGGAGATGCCAGAGATCTCCGGGCGCTCGGGTTGCTCACCGTGGGCGGGCGGTTCATGAACAACGTCCATGACGTGATCGATGACCGGATCGACGTGGTGAGCCGGGGGTTCCTGGGCCTGACCATTGGCTGCGCCCGTTGCCATGATCACAAGTATGACCCAGTCTCTCAGGCCGACTATTACGCCCTGTATGGGGTTTTTGCCAGCAGCGTTGAACCGGATCTGCCGCCCGTTTATGAACCGGCCAGCCACCAGCCCGAGTCTTTCAACACCGAACTCAAGGCGCGTCAGGACAAGCTGGCCGGTTTCGTCCAGCTCAAGCGGTCTGAACTTGAAGCGAGTGCTCAGAGGCGGGTGGCCGAGTACCTGCAAGAAGCGTCAAAACTGAGGGCCAAGCCGGCCACCGAGGAGTTCATGCTTATCGCCGATGGCGGTGACCTGAACCCAACCATCCTGGGCCGCTGGCAAACCTACCTCGACCGAGCACGCCGCGAACACCATCCGGTTCTGGCCGCCTGGCTGGCATTCGAAGATCTGGACGATTCCCAGTTTGCCCAGCACGCCCCAGCTCGGCTCCAGGCCCTGATCCAAAGCCAGCCTGAAAAGCCAATCAATCCCCTGGTCTTGGTTGCGATCCAGGAACCTCCGCTGGCCAGTCGAGCCGACCTGGCCTCGCGGCTGGGCCGCTTGCTCAACCAGACGGAAGCCATCTGGCAAGACTTCCGCCGTCGCACACAACTCGAAGCACGCCCTGCAATCACCCTGGCCGAGCCAATCCGCGAACAACTGCGGCAAGTGTTCCACTCGCTGGATGCCCCCTCAAATATCCTCCTGTTGCCCTATGGCAATCTGGCCCTGCTGCCGGATCGCCCGTCACAAGACGAGTTTAAAAAGTTCAAAGGGGCCGTTGAAGAATGGATCAAGACCGGCCCCGGGGCCCCACCACGGGCCATGGTGGTGAATGACCGCCAACCACCGGTGGAACCTCGTGTCTTCCTGCGCGGGAATCCGAACCGCACCGGCCAAGCGGTCACTCGCCGACCACCCCGAATTCTGACCGGCGGCACAGAGGCTCCAGGCGCGCCAGGGAGCGGTCGCCTGGAGCTAGCCCGCTCCATCGTCGATCGCGGCAACCCGCTCACCGCCCGGGTGCTTGTGAACCGGGTCTGGATGCAGCACATAGGCACACCACTTGTAGGTACCCCCAGTGACTTTGGCCTGCGAAGCGAACCGCCAAGCCACCCCGAACTGCTGGACTGGCTCGCCAGTTCGTTCGTTGAACACAACTATTCGATCAAGTGGCTGCATCGAACCATCACCTCCTCTGCCACATACCGCCAGGCTTCAAAGCCGCGCAGTGAGGCCGAGGCCATTGACCCGGAGAACCAGCTTTTCTGGCGGGCTAATCGCCGTCGGCTAGAGATGGAGGCCATGCGAGACGCCATGCTGGCCGCCGCCGGAAGTCTCGACCAGCGCATCGGGGGCCCCTCGTTCGCCAGCCTCGTAGACCCGGCCACCCCGCGACGATCACTCTACGGATCGATCGACCGCCTGAACCTGCCCGGCGTTTTCCGCACGTTTGACTTCCCAGACCCCACCACGTCCAGCCCGAAACGGGACCAAACAACCGTGGCGCCCCAGGCCCTCTTCCTCATGAACCATCCGTTCACGGCCACCATGGCAGGCTTGGCCTTGAAGCAGGCCAACGAGCCCGCAACCGACTTCGATCTGAGGCTTTCTGGCCTGTTCAGCCGCCTCTTCCAGCGCGCACCCGACACCACCGAACGCGAACTGGCCCGCAGCTTTATGAGCGCGGAGAATGACCAGGAACTAGGCTGGCAACGGCTCACCCACGCCCTGATGTTGACCAACGAATTCATTTTCGTGGATTGAAGCCATGTTCCCAGCCGATCAGCCGCCCGAATCCGAACTGGAAAACCGTCACGTTTCACGGCGGAACTTGCTGCGCCGGGCCGGCTTTGGCATGGGCTGGCTAGGACTTGCCGGCGTTTTGGCGCAAGACGGCCGGCTGGCTGCCGCCCCGCCCGAATCTCATGGACCCATGGCGCCAAAGCCACCGCAGTTTCCCGGCAAAGCCAGACAAATCGTTCATCTGTTCATGAACGGTGGTCCCTCACAGGTTGATACCTTTGATCCCAAGCCGCTCCTGGACAGGTACCATGGCAAGCCCCTACCAGACGAGAACCTGCGTACCGAACGCAAAACCGGCGCGGCCATGCGCTCCCCGTTCCGATTCCAGAAATACGGCCAGAGCGGCCTGGAGATTTCTGAACTGTTTGCGGAAACCGCCAGACATGCCGACGACCTGTGCGTGATTCGCTCGATGCAGGCCGACGTTCCCAACCATGAGCCCTCACTGATGCTCATGAACTGCGGAGACGGACGCCTACCACGCCCCAGCATGGGCTCATGGGTCACCTACGGGCTGGGCTCAGAGAACCAGAATTTGCCAGGATTCCTGGCCTTATGCCCCGGCGGATACCCGATTGTCGCCACACAGAACTGGCGTTCGGCGTTCCTTCCAGGCGCGTATCAAGGGACGTACATCGACACTCAGCACACCGAGATCGAGAAACTGATCGAGAATATCCGCAATGCCTCGACTCCGGCCGACGCCCAGCGCAGGCAGCTTGATCTGGCCCAGGCGCTCAACCACTACCAGGGCCAACGTCAAGGTTCAGACCCCCAACTCGATGCCCGCATAGAATCGTTTGAACTGGCCTACCGTATGCAGTCCGAGGCAGCCGAGGCGTTTGACATCTCTCAAGAACCAGAATCCATCCGTTCCCTTTACGGCGAAGGGACCCACGCACGTCAGTTAATCATCACCCGGCGTCTGCTCGAACGCGGCGTGCGCATGATCCAGGTCTGGAGCGGCGCAGGCCAACCTTGGGATAACCACGACAACATCGAGGCCGAGCATCGCAAGCTCGCCCAAGCCTGGGATCGGCCCATTGCCGCCTTCCTGACCGACCTCAAGCAACGCGGCCTGTTTGACAGCACGCTGGTGCTTTGGGGCGGCGAGTTTGGCCGCACACCTGTCGCGGAATTACCAGCACTCTCTGGACGCGACCACAATCATTACGGGTTCAGCGTTTGGATGGCCGGTGGTGGCGTGCGCGGGGGCTACGCCCATGGCGCCACCGATGACTTTGGCTTTGCGGCCGTGGAATCGCCGGTGCACGTCCACGACCTCCACGCCACCATGCTCCACCTGCTCGGCTTCAATCATGAAACCCTGACCTACCGCTACGCTGGCCGAGACTTTCGCTTGACAGACGTCCACGGCAAAGTGGTGCGAGAACTTCTGGCTTAAATGTCAACCACCGCCATGAATAACGACCTCAGCACCCGTTTCCAGACCACGCTCTTGGGCCTTGACCCTCGCAAGCCGGATTACGTCGTGCAACTGGTGGATCGGCTTCTGGAACAGGCCGGGGCCGCCGGTTCCAGCGACGTCCACCTGCAGCCAGGATCCGAAGGACTTGAAGTTCGCTGGCGGATCGACGGCGTACTCCGCGCGGTTACCATTCTCCCAGCGATCATCGCTCCCAACATCGTCGCGCGGCTCAAGGTGATGGCCGGCCTGCTCACCTATCGCTCGGATGTCCCTCAGGAAGGGCGTATTGCGGGCGCAACCGCCACAAGCCTGGAACGCAGGGTGAGCACGTTCCCAACCCTGCACGGCGAACGGGTGGTGATCAGGCTCTTTGCCGACACCGGGCGATTTCAGCAGGTGACCGAACTGGGCCTGCCGCCAGCCGTTGACACCCCCTTGCGAGCCGCGCTTCAGGAAACCACCGGTGCCGTGCTCATTGTGGGGCCGGCTGGAAGCGGGAAAACCACCACCCTTTACGCCTGCCTGCGCGAGGTTATGGCCCAGTCTCGCGGCGAGCGCAGCGTGGTCAGCCTGGAAGATCCGATCGAAGCGGCCCTGCCTGGGGTGGCACAGTCCCAGGTCAATTCCGCCACCGGGTTTGATCTGGCTCGCGGACTCAAATCGCTGATGCGCCAGGACCCCGAGGTGATTGCGATTGGCGAGGTCCGAGACCCGGAATCGGCCGGCACCGCATTTGAAGCGGCCCTGACCGGCCAGCTTGTGATCTCTACGTTCCATGCCGGCAGCGCGGCCGAGGCCATTGGCCGACTCCTGGACATGGGGCTGGAACCGTACGTTTTGAGAAGCGGCCTGCGTGCCGTGCTGCACCAGCGACTGTTGCGCAGGCTTTGCCAGTGTGCCCAGCCGCTCAATGATCCTGCCACTTGGCTTGGCCTGCCTGTGAAACAGGCCCACGGCCCGACCGGTTGCCTGCAATGCCTGGGCACCGGCTACAGCGGCCGAATGCTCCTGACCGAATGGCTGGAACCAAAGAGCGCGGGAGTGGTCCGGGTGATTCTGGATCGGGCAGACGCTCATTCACTTGAGCTAGCAGCCATTGAGGCCGGGATGATCACCCGCTGGTCCAGAGCCGTTCAGGCCGTGGAAGCCGGCTGGACCAGCCCGTTGGAAGTGCGCCGGGTGCTGGGGCTGGGAAACCCTCTGCCCTGAGCGTGAATACCAAGCCATTCAAGGCCCGAGTGCCAGGAGACGGTGGCGAAAAGAAGAAGGGGCTCAGACGATCGATCGTGAGGCTTCTTGTCGCCTGAGCTTCTCGAAAAAATGCCCTCATCCGGGCTTCAGGAATGCTCAATGAAAGCTATGGATGATCGCGCGTGTAGATTCATTTCGCCACCGTTTCTAAGAGGCAATTTCAAAACCTGGGACAGGCACCTCGCGGACTCGGAGCCAGTCCCGGTTTTGAAACGGCTTCTAAGGGTTCCCCAAGCAGGGCGCTGTGAGAAACGAGACTGAATTTGTGACGAGCCGGCCATTCGATAAGAAATCCACTCGCTGACGCTGCAGGCTCATAGTTATAGTGTTACACGTTTAGATTGCACACACTAAAGAATCCCAAGAAACAGCCGGGGGCGGCTGTTTCACACGTGCAACCCAAACGTGAAACGCCATAACGCGTGTTGCCCTGCAAAACCCGAGGAAGCGCGACTTCAAGGCTTGCTACTCATTCAGCCGAATACAGGAGAAGCCTTTGGAACGGATTGTCTGAAGCCCTGAAGGGGCGTTTCAAGAGAGCCCAGGGCGCAGCCCTGAGTAACCGGAAACCCACGAAATAGTCCTTGTTTTCAGAGTCCTAAGCCCTGTAGGGGCGATTCAATGAAACTTGAACCGCCCTGGGAGGGCCTAATTTTCTCGCGGGCGTTCTTAACCCAGCCCGTTGGGCTGGGCTGTCATGAAACGGGCTTTCAGCCCTCAAAACCAGATCTTTTCTTTGATTCACTGAATTCGGATGAATAGGTATAAAGCTTACAAGTCTGATGGAACCAATGCTCAGGGCGTATGACTGTTGATCCGACCCTCTGCGGATTGGAGACCATGATTTGCGGGCACAAGTTGACCGGCCTTTCCCAATCCAAAGGCTGGCATGTTGATATAGATATTTTCGTAAGTACCCGGCTTCGCCAGATAAGTTTCGTGCCAAATGCCAACGCTACCATCGGTCCCAATGGCTCGATTAAAAGCTTGCCAAGCCGGGAGATGAGCGGAATCTCTGGACTTCGCATAAGCAAGCAGTGCTTCACTACTGCGCCAATACTGAATGAGGATGGTGTTCCTGGAGAACCAGAACTCATGATGCAACAGCCCCAATTCCGGATTTTTGTACAGCTCGCGCAGCATCTTGGGCATTGCCGAGGCAACCGGCCACCACTTTCGAACCGCCAGGGGGCGATTAATCCGCATGCCGATGAGAAAGACGGCGAACTCGCCGCTCATTCGAGCCGTCATCCGTTCGCGATGGAGCATTTCTGTTGCGCCCGAGTAAGCGTTTTATGGGAATTTCAAGTTTGTTCTGAGCTCCTGAAAAGACAAAATCAAAATTCGTCCAGGACTCTCAGGATAAGCATTAACGGAATGGACCAAGCAAGGCCAGTCAGGCTTCATACGTGTCCATTCCGTCCATACCGTCCATCTCAACTCAAGGACACACCAATCACCAGCCGATGGGATGGCCGTCGTTCTGGGTGCGGAGCCAGGCGGTGAGCGGCTCGAAGTAGGCCGCCATTGGCTGGGCCGAAAGACCCGACCCGGTCGTTTCACGGAGCAAGGTGTTCCAGTCTCGGGTGGCACCCACGCTCAGGAACTCTCTGAGAAATTCGCCCACCTGAGCATTCCCGAAGTAGTTGCAAGCCCGAGGGTCTTGATGGAGGATCGTGCGGCAAATATGGTCGTGGATCTGGAATTTCACGAGGGTACCCAGGGCGTAGTCATAGTACTGGGCCGGATCGTCGTTGATATGGGTCTTCGTGGCGGCGTCGCAGAGTGATTGTTCCAGGCGCTCGGCAGGCGGCTCGATTCCCTGGTACGACCCCACGAGTTTCCACCAGGCTACATTCAGTTGGCCGTCTTCGATCTTGCCGGCGTAGAAGTCGGCCTCAAAGCGTGTCATGGTGCCGGCGGCAAAAGGCAGAAAGACAATCGAGGCGCCGTCCAATGCCGTGTCTAGCAAGAACTTCACGGGGTCGGCCGCCTCAGCCTCGGGAGTGAGCAGGCCAACCTGCTTCAGGTAAGGCCGCTGACCGGCGGCCAGCCCAATCAGGTCGCCAATCCCCTCATGGAACGCCCGGTTGGCCCCAGCGCGAAGTAAATAGGGGACTTCCGGCCTCGAATAGCTGATGTAGTAATAAATATGTCCCAGTTCATGGTGGGCCGTGGTGAACCACCGGCTGTCGGGCACAATCGACATCAGGCTGCGCACGTCGTTCTTCAGGTCAATGTGCCAGGCACTGGCGTGGCTGTTCTTCTTGCGGGTTGAGGGGGGATCAACCGGGTAGAGGTCGCTTCGCTCGTAGAACGACTTCGGCAGCGGCGGGAACCCAAGCGAGACGTAGAACCGCTCGGCCTGCTCGGTGATGTAAGCGCGAGGCTTGCCTCGGAACGGGGCGTCCATATCGACCCCCTGGACCAGCCCCGGCCAGTTCTGGCCCCAGCGGTTCGGGAGCCAGTGGGCTGGAATCTTCCCGCTCGGTGCGTCGGTTTGGTACCGCGTAGCCAGGGTACGGCGGGCCCAGGCGTGAAGTTGCTCATAAAGCGGCTTGGTTTCGGCAATGGCCGAGTCGCAAAGGGCAAGCATCTGCTCGGTGGTCATGCCGTAGTCGGCCACCTGGAGCGCGAAGTAGTCGGAAAAACCGAGCGCACGGGCCGATTGGTTGCGGAGGTCACGGAGCCTGAGTAGACCATCGCGGAGCGGGCCACCAATCGCCTTGGTCGATTCCCAAACCCGCCGGCGACTGGTCAGGTCGATCTGGCTCAGCAGCATAGCGTCCAGGTCATTAGCCGAGGGGTGGGTCGGTGCCTGGCCCGAGCCAGAGTCGAGCGTGTAGGTGAAGCTGTCTTGCGTGGCCGATTGCTGAGCCTCGGCCTCGGCGCGGGCCTTCACCACCTCGGGCAGAGTCCCAGGAGCCTCGGCCACGCGAAGTCGAATCTTCTCCAGTTGCCGCACGGTCAGGTCGTCAAGCTTTTCGCGTTGTTGCAGTAGAAGTTGCACCTGCGTGATCACGTCGGGCGCGGCAACCACCCGGTTCAGCTCAAGGGCGCGGGCCACCTGGTCACACGTGTGCTCGGCCGAGACATCGGTCACCGCCTTCCACTGCGCCTCGTTGAGGGCTTTCTCCAGGGGCAGCCAGGTCTCAACGTACCCCTTCAAGAACTTCTCGGCCTGGGCCTGGGTAGAGTCTGTCGCCTGAGCGAGAGAATTCGCGGCGATGCTCGGTCCAGCCACCAAAACCCCAGCGGCGGCGGCTTGCAGGAAACGCCTCCGGTCAACAAACGGGGCAGCTGGCGTGAGAGGTGACAACTCCGAGCTGGTAGACGCTGGCCGATCATCCATCGGGAACACTCCAGGCAGTTGAAACGTTGGGGCTTACGGAAGCTCATTGTACAGCGGTCGCATGCGGCTGGGATGAGTCTGGACTGGCTTTCCTGCGCCATCCGGCGGAACACGCAACCATCGGAACGGTAGGCGTTGAAACCTACCACCAAACCACAAAGGGCCAGAACCGCAAAACCCGACTCATTCGAACGAAAAACGTAGCCCCAACCTGTCATCCATCATCCGGCCCCTGCTCCCAAACCCAGAGCCAAATCACCTTCCCTCGCTTGACGGTTTCCGGTGGCTTATGCCACAGTATGACAACTGTCAAAGAGCAAAGGACCAGGCATGGCTCGACCGGCAACGATCGAAGACCTGATTGCATTCAACGACGAGATCGTGGCTTTGACCAGGGCGGGTGTGCCACTGGAGGCCCCGCTCCTGGCGGGGGGTAGCGGTACCCCCAGGCGTTGGAGGCGACTCTCTCAGAACCTGGCGAAGGAACTGGAGCAAGGTGTACCGCTTTCAGCGGCGCTTGACGCAATGGGGGCAGAGGTTCCTGGCCCTTACCTCGCGGTGGTCAAAGCCGGGATCCGGGCCGGGCGCTTGCCGGCCGCGCTTGAAGGGGTAAGCCGGTATGCTCGGGCCTACTCGGAATTGAGACGCCAGGTGGGTCTGGCGGCCCTGGCCCCGCTGATCGTCTTTGTCTTCGCTTACAGCCTGTTTGTCGCGTCGCTGCTCTGGCTTGTACCCAGGCTAAGGCAAACCTTTGACAGCCTGGGGCTCAATGATCACGGTGTTTTCCGAACGCTGGACTGGCTGGGGTCCACGCTGGGAATCTGGGGTTTGGTCATCCCCGTGGTGATACTCCTGGTGTGGCTTTGGTGGAGCTGGGTCAGTTCAGCCCGGCAGTTCGGCCAAATGCACGGGCTGGCCTCGTTGCCCTGGCTCAAGCGCGTGCTCAGCTCCTGGCGTACCGCCAATTTCACGGGCTGGCTTGCCCTCTTGATTGAGCATTCCGTGCCCCTGGATGAAGGTTTGGTTCTTGCGGCCGAAGCCACGGGTGATCCCAAGTTGGTCCATTCCACGCGTGAGGTGGCCGCAAACGTCCGGCTGGGGATGCCGCTGGCCCAGGCCCTGGACCAAAGCGGACAGGCGATCCATCCCTGGGTCCGCTGGGAACTGGCGGCCTCGCCCGATGAAAAACGGCTGGCGGCTGGCCTGTTACGCACCTCAGAGGCATTCACGCGCAAGGCTGGCCGACAGGCGGATTTGATCCGACTGATCTTGCCGGCCATCTTGATGGTGGGCATTGGCAGTGTGGCGGCCCTTTGCGTTCTGGCCGTTTTCATCCCCTGGACTAACCTGCTCCAGAGTATGGGAGCCCCCTCGTCATGAGCCTGTTCCGGGACCCAAGCCACCCAACCGAGCAACTGGTCGATCAGGTCGGAGGGCTGCTGGTTAGCGGCCTGCCGCTGGCGCGTGGCCTATCGGCCATTGCCGTGGAGATCCCAGATTCCTCTGCACGCAAATCGCTTGGAAGACTGGCCAGCCAGCTTGAAGCCGGAGCCTCGCTGGATGATGCGCTCAGTGACGGGCAGGTGAACGTTCCTCCGCACCTGCGGGCCCTGATTGTCGCGGGCGTCCGATCGGGCCGGCTCCCTGAAATCCTCTCTCAAATTGCCAGCGAGGCCGGCGTGGGACGCCAGATCCGGAACAAGTTCTGGATGAGCCTGATTTACCCAGGAATTCTGTTCGGGTGCACGGCGATGATCCTCGGGCTCTTGAGCGCGATGTCCACCACGTCGATTGGTGAAATCATTCAGGATTTTGGGCTGGCGGTGCCCTGGATAACATCGGCGATTCTCAAGATGTCCGCCGGGTTGCAGAAACTGGGCCCCTGGGTCGTGCTGGGCCCGGTCCTTCTCGGTTTGCTGTGCCTGGTGCTGTTGCGCGTGCTCTTTTCGCCGGCCGAACGCACCACGTTCTTGATGAAGGTTCCACTGGTGGGGCCGCTCTACCAGGCCACGGCACTGACCGATTTCTTCAGGATCCTGAGCTGGCTGGTGGATGCAGAGGTCCCCCTGCCCCAGGCCATCCCGATGGCGGGCGCAGGCACCGGTGACGCCGCCATTCAAACCGCCTGCGCTCAGGCGGCAACGCATGTCACGCAGGGGAAGTCGCTGGCGGAATCTCTGGCCGGTATTACACCGTTCCCGGCCAGGCTCGATTCGTTTCTGGCATGGGCCGAGCAAACCCATTCGCCCGGCGAGGCCTTGCGGCTGGCGGCTTCCATGTTCGAGGTCCGGGCCAACGCCCAGGGCCGGTTCAGCTCACTGCTGGTGACTAGCCTGATTCTGGTCTTGCTGGGAACCTGGGTGCTGCTCAACGTGGTCAGCCTGGTCGTTCCCATGCTCACACTGATCCGCGGATTCATGTTCTGATTTCATTAATTATAGATTCCGTCGATTTCTTCAAGAGTCTTTCTTGCCATGGCGTCTCTTTTTGACCCCACGCACACGAACGAGCAGCCGGAGGCCGCAACTATGCCGGCATCCGAGCCTGCGTTGCCAGATGCGCCTCCAGGCAACTCCAGCTCCGAGATCCTGTGGCGCTGGCGGATTCCGATTGCCGCCACCCTGACACTGGCGGGACTGGAAGCGATCGGGATCCGATTCGGGTCGTTCTGGGCCATGATCGCCCTGATCGGTCTGGTCGCCTTGCCAGTGCTGGCTTATGGGTTTACAAAACTCGGACACAGCCTACCGCTGGCTTTGCTCAGCATTTTCTTGCTGGTTGTAGGAAGTTTGGGCCTCTCCCAACTGATGGACCCGCTTGCGGCGTTGGGGGTCTCATTCATTGCCGCCACCGCCGTGGTTGCCAGGGTCTGGCGGTTCGGGCTCAGACACTTGATGTTGCTGGTGGTTGCGGCGGCTGTGTTGATCCGGGTTGGCCTGGTGTTTGGAACGGCCGGGCCCGGGTTCTTACTCGTACTGACCTTGCCACTTGTGATTGTGGGCGGGTTCCTGGTCTTGTTCAGACAGCGAACCTACGAGCGAGAAGCGCTGGTCGAGGCGCTTGAACTGGCCGCGCGGTCTCAGACCCCGCTGGGGCCGGCAGCAGAGGCGTTTGGAAGTCTTTGCAGCCCCGGGTTCCGCAAGCACGTGAATCAGCTTGCCAACCGGCTGAACGAAGGGGTTCCGCTGGCAGAGGCGTTGAAAAGCAACCCCAGCGTGGCAACCAGCGAGACTCGGTTATACGCCGGGGTGGGTAGTTCCTGGTCACTGCTGGATCAGACCCTGGGCGCGGCCGTGAATGCCAGCCGCGCACGCAACGAGAATCCTGTTTCTCTCTGGAACGTTCTGGCTTACCCCTTGGGCCTGATGGTTGCCATTGCACACGGGGCCAACTTCGTCCTCTTTTTCATCACTCCGAAGATTCAAATGATCGCCCGCGACTTTGGTCTGCCTGGTGATGACCCGGCCATGGGGCCGCTGACGTGGGCCATGGGCTCCGGCCGGTTCCTTCCGCTTAGCTTCTGGCTCAGTACCTTTCTGGCCTTGGTCACGCTTGGCATCATCCTCAGCACCCCCATCATTGCATTAAAACTCCTGAGGGCCAGAATCCTCACGCCGGCAGGCTGGCTCGGCAAGAAGCGACAGTCGGCAACCATGCTTCGCGCACTCGCGATTGGCATCGATCAAAATCGGCCGCTTCCCGAGGTCTTACAGGATCTGGGCCGGGCAACCTCCTCGGCCTGGCTCAGGAAAAAGCTGTCCAGAGTACGGAACGATGTGACAAGCGGTCGGCCATGGCCCCAGGCCTTGCAGAAACGGGGCCTGATTGGTGGTCCAGAACGGGCCGTTCTGAGCGCGGCTGAGCGGGCGGGCAACCTACCCTGGGCCGTTCAGGAGATGGCCACCTCGCTGGAAAATCGCTACAAGCAGCGAATCCGGCTACTGGGGTTGTTACTCCAGCCGGTTGTGTTGCTGGCCATTGGCGGCTTCGTGCTGTTGATTGCCCTGACCTACTTTCTGCCCATCCTGGCGATCATGCAACGTTTTGCGGAGGATCTGTCATGATCAGGAACCGCGGGGGTTCAAAACGCGCAGGACTGCTGCTGATGGATGCCGCGTGTGGCCTGTTCATCCTGGGTGCGGCGGGGCTCTTGATCACAAACATGATCGGCACCGTCGCCCGCGCACGGCGAGCCAGTGATATTCGCCAGTCCGCACTCCAGGCTGCCGCCAACCAGCTCGAACGACTGTCTGCCCAGCCCTGGGATCAGTTAACCCCCGGTGAGCGGGAGTTGACTTCACCCCCCGAACTTTCCAGCGTAATCCCTGGGGTCTCGGTCTGGGCTCGAATCTCGGAAGGAGCCAGTCCGGATACCGAGGGATTGAGACAGGTTGAGGTCGAGGTGCGTTGGCCCCCAGCAAAGCCCGCGCACCGGCCCGTCACGTTATTCACCTGGCTGGGCCCGCATGGGAGACCCGGGCCATGATCTCAACAATCCAAACCCGCCGAACGACCCGCGCCGGCTTCGGCCTGAGCGAAACGCTGCTGGCGATGTTTCTGTTCACCGTGGCACTGGCGCTGTTCGTGGCGTTTCTGGACCAGCTTCTGAAGCTTGGCTCTGGAGGCGCAGATCACCTGGACCGGCTGGTGGTTACCGGTAGACTCGCCCGCGCCGTCAGGGCCGATGCCCACGCAGCCCTGACAGCCAAGCTCACCGGTACTGGCCAGAACACAGCCGCGGGCGAAGAATCCAACATGCTGGAGTTCCAGCTTCCGGGCAACCTGCGCGTGGAGTACACCGTGGAGCGAGACCGGGTCAAACGCCTGGCACGGGAAGGGGAAACCACCCGCCAGACCGAGGAATACCCGCTGGAACGCAGCTCTGGGAGCTGGACGATTGAACAAACGCCCGGTGGCATACTTGTGAGCCTCAAACTCGATCGCCGGTTAAGCCCCAAGCGCAACTCCGCACACCGCGCCATGAAGATTGAGGCCATCCTGGGCCTGGACAATCGGCTGGAAGCAGGAGCCAAGCCATGATCGTTACCCACGCCCGCGCTTCCAAAAGCCGCCGGACTGGCTTTGCTGCCATTCTTGGCATCACTTGCATGGGGCTGATCGGCCTGATCTTGGCCGCTGTGCTGGCCCTGACCCTGAAAGAGTCCAAGCAGGTCCAGAACGAAGAACGTCGGCTCCAGGCCGCCTGGCTGGTACAGGCAGGCGTGGAGTACGCTCGAGCACAGCTTGAGCGAAACCCGGCTTACACCGGTGGTGCCTGGACTCCACAGACCGAGTTAACCACCTCAGACGCTGGCCAGATCGAGATCTCAGTCAATCCCGTCCCAGACTCACCCCGCCGGCGCACCGTGCAAGTGCAGGCCAACTACCCCGCGCAGGGCACCAGCAGAACCCGGGCTTCATCCACTTTCACCGTCACACTTCCTACTCCCGCCGAGAGCGAGGATTCTCCATGATGGCGTGCAATTCCAAAATCCAGCAAACGAGACCCAGCGGTTTCACACTCATCGAGTTACTGGTGGTGATCGCCATCATCGGCGTTCTGATCGCCCTGCTATTGCCGGCCGTGCAATCGGCCCGCTCGGCCGCCAGACGGACCCAGTGCCTGAACGACATGATGCAAATTGGCCTGGGCATGCAAAACTACGAATCGGCCTGGGAAGTGTTCCCGCCCGGCGTGGTGAACCCCACCGGCCCCATTGTCAATGCACCCCAAGGGTACCACTATAGCTGGCTCGCCCAGTTGCTGCCGTTCCTGGAACAGAAGATGACACATAACCACATCAACTTCAACCTGGGCGTTTATGATGACGCAAACACCACGGTCCGCATGGTCTCCATGAAAACCCTGCTCTGTCCAGAGGACATCGGGCCGGGCCTGATCGATGGCATTGCCCAGACCAACTACGCGGGAAACTACCACCACACCGAGGCCCCCATTGATGTCACGAACTCCGGAATTCTGTTCCTCAACAGCGCGATCCGAACCGAAGACATTGAAGACGGTGCCTCCAACACCGTGGCGTTTGGAGAGAAGATCATTGGCGCGGGCGACCTGGGCTGGGCCTCTGGCACCCGGGCCACGCTGAGAAACGGCGGCACCATGATCGCCAGCATGGCGGCCCTGCCTGCCATCACGCCAACCGCGACAGACCCCGTGGGCGGGTACTCCAGCCGCCACGCAGGCGGGGCCAACTTCGGATTCGCCGACGGACACGTGACCTTCCTCCGCAGTACGATGTCCCCCAACATTCTGCAACGCTATCTGAACCGCAAAGACGGTGAGCTGATCCTCGACCCCCAGTAACCTGAAAGCTCACCCGAGCCCGATCGGTTACAATCTTCGCGGGCCGATATGAGCCCGGTCCCTTGTTCAGCAGAAGAGAACCGCCCATGCGTGCGTTGGCGTTAATCCTGGCCTTTGGAAGTGCAAGTCCGCTCTTGGCCGCCACTACGGGTGATGCCCCAACTTATCACCGCGACGTGCTCCCAGTGCTTCAGCGCAACTGCCAGGAATGCCACCGCTCTGGTGCCGTTGGCCCCTTTGAGCTTCTGACATACGACCAGGCGCGTAAACGGGCCGCCGACCTGGCCACGGTTACGGACCATAAAACGATGCCCCCCTGGCCGGCCTCCACCAGCGAAGGCGGCCCCTTCCGTGACGCTCGCAAACTTTCAGACGCGGAGATCCAGCTTCTGGGTAACTGGGCCGCGGCCGGGGCACCCGAGGGAAACCCCGCCGATGCGCCGGCCCCCCGCGAGTTCGCCGCCGACTGGCCCCTGGGCACGCCCGACCTGGTGCTGACCCCCTCTGAAGCCTACGAAGTGGATGCCTCCGGGCGTGATGAGTTCCGCGTCTTCGTGATTCCCTCTGGCCTTACCGAAGGCAAGTGGATTCGGGCGGTGGATTTCAGGCCAGGAAACACCCGGGCGGTGCACCACATCCTGTCGGCATTCGATACGGCCGGACGGGCACAAAAACTCGATGCGGCCGATCCGAAGCCCGGCTACAAGGTGAACAACGGGTTTGGCCTGCTCCCCTCGGGTGGACTTGAAGGCTGGGCGCCTGGTAAAGCCGCGCACGCCTACCAGCCTGGCGTCGGCCGCTACCTGCCGGCCGGAGCCGATGTCTTGATCCAGATCCATTACCACCCTTCAGGCAAGGCCGAGACCGATCAAACCTCAGTCGCGCTCTACTTTGCCACCGAACCGGTTGACAAGCTGGTGCGGCCGTTCCTTGTACGCCCACCAAGCACGGGCCCCTTACGGCTCCGTCCCGACCTGGTAATTCCGGCCGGTGAATCCAACCATGAGGTGGCCGGAACGTTCAAGGTGCCTTATGACGCCCACCTGATCGCCCTTCTACCCCATATGCACTGGCTGGGGAAAGATTTCCTGCTCACCGCCACCCGGCCCGGCGAACAGGAGCCAATCTCGTTGATCCGGATCGACCGCTGGAACTTCAACTGGCAAGGGGTGTATGACTTCCTGGAACCCGTGGCCCTGCCGGCCGGAACCGTGATTCAGATGTTGGCGCATTTCGATAATTCGGATGACAATTCCAGTAATCCCAGCCATCCGCCCCGAATCGTGCGCTGGGGCGAACAAACAACTGACGAGATGTGCCTGGGCTTCTTGCAGGTGACCCGCGACGATGAGCACCTGGGGAACCAACCGCCGCCAAGACTCCGGCTCAAAGACGTGATGGGAGATTAGACCCGGTTTCCAAACCACCAACCGGCCTGGGTTTGGAAGGTTTTGGTTCCAGGTTTTGTAGCCATTCACGATTGGGTTGCACATGGAGGACAGCCGCCCCCGGCTGTCTGTTGGGGTTTGTTTGGGTATTGCGATTGAGGATCCAGAGCAACGCCGGCACCTTGGAAGCGGCTCCACTTTTCGGGTGAGGGCCGCTCCCTTTCCAGGCAAGTGGACCAGAATCGTTTTGGCACTCGCCCCGGGTGGCCGGTTCGATTAAGATTCAACAACAGGTCACTGGCGTCTTGAAGGCTGGCAACCCTGCACACCTGGCCAGCCATCAAGCCTCCTGCCTTCCTCGCCCTTTTTGAATCGCCACGCCCGCTGGGGAGCCTCCCTCATGCGACTCCCGCTTCTCGCCAGTCTCATACTCGGCCTTTCAGCCAGTTCAGCCCCCACGGAAGCCGGTGAGCGACCCAGGCCACCTGTTGACTTCCAGCGGGAGGTGCGACCGATCCTGGCGAAAACTTGCTTTGCCTGCCACGGGAATGACTCCGAACACCGCGAGGCCGGCCTGCGGCTCGATACGCGTGAAGGGGCCATCGAAACCTTGCGCAGCGGGTCGGCCGCCATCAAGCCGGGCGACCTCGACGCCAGCGAGTTGCTCTTCAGGATCACCGAGACCGACGACAATATCCGGATGCCCCCCAAGAAGGCGGGCGAGCTGCTCAAGCCGGCCGAGGTCGAAACCCTGAAGCGCTGGATTGACCAGGGGGCCGAGTACACCGAGCACTGGTCATTTGTGCCGCCGATCGCCCGCCCACTCCCACCAGAGGCGGCTCCTGAATTCTCAGGCGTGCAACCGATCGACCGCTGGATTCACAAGGGGCTGACAGACGCTGGGCTCCAGCCCAGTCCGCAAGCCGACCGGTTCGCCCTGCTCCGCCGGCTCAGCCTTGACCTGCGCGGCCTGCCGCCGACCCCTGAAGAGATCGACCAGTTCCAGGGAGATCACTCGCCAATCGCGTATGAGAAGGCCGTCGATCGGCTGCTGGCCGACCCCGCCTTTGGTGAGCGCTGGGCCCGCCCCTGGCTCGACCTGGCCCGATACGCCGATAGCGCGGGCTACGGCTCTGACCCACTGCGGCCGAACATGTGGCGCTATCGCAACTGGGTAATCGATGCCTTCAATGCCAATGAGCCCTACAACCAGTTTGCCACCGATCAGATTGCCGGCGACCTGATCCCCAATGCCACCCTCGACCAGCGTATTGCCACGGCCTTCCATCGGAACACGATGACGAACACCGAGGGCGGCACCGACGACGAAGAGTGGCGCTCGGCCGCCATCAAAGACCGGGTCGATACCACGGGCCAGGTCTTCATGGGAATGACCATTGGCTGCGCCAAGTGCCATACCCACAAGTATGATCCGGTGACCCAATCCGAGTATTACCAGCTCTACGCGTTCTTCAACCAATCTACCGATAACGATCAACCCGATGAGTCGCCCACCCTCCCCGCGCCCACCAGCGCTCAGCTTGGCGAAATCGAACGGATCAACGCACGCATTGCCGCCATCAAGGCACAGATTGACGCGCCAGACCCCGCGCTGAGCGCCGCCCAGGCAAACTGGGAATCCTGGCTCCGCACCCCCACAAGCTGGCAAACTCCCACAGCAGTTGCCACAAAAGCTGACGCGGGAACCACTCTGCAAGCGCAGCCCGATGGTACGATCAAGGCCAGCGGACCGAACCCCTCGCCAGAGGCCTACACGCTTGACCTTGGCCCCGTCCACAACGTCTCGGCCCTGCGGCTGGACTCTCTGCCAGATCCGGCCCTGCCAAGCGGCGGCGCTGGCCGCGCAGCCGATGGAAACTTTGTCCTCTCTCGCGTGACGGTTGAAACCGAACCCGCAGAGTCGGCCAGCCCGATGCCGGTCGGCCGAAGCATCCGAATCTCCATGCCCGGCCAGGGGAAAATTCTCTCACTTGCCGAGGTCGAGATTTTCAGCGGCGGCCAGAACATCGCCCGTCAGGCAAAGGCAACCCAGTCCAGCACCGACTACGAAGGGGCTCCCGAACGGGCGATTGATGGCAACACCAGCGGTGAATACTTTGCGGCCAACTCTACCACCCACACCAAGACCGAGACCGACCCTTGGTGGGAAGTAACCCTTACGGAATCTCTGCCGGTCGAACGAATCACCGTTTGGAACCGCACCGACGGCGGCTCGGGCGCACGCCTGACCGGATTTGTGGTCGAAGTGCTCGACTCCGACCACAAGCCGCTCTGGACCCGCACGGTCACGGAAACCCCCAGCCCAAGCCTGAGCCTATCCCCAACCAACCGCAAAAGCGTCCCGCTAACCCTGGCGGTAGCCAGCTTCGAACAGGCCGGCTTCCCGATCTCTTCGACCATCCAGGGTAAGGTCGACCCCAACAAGGGCTGGGCCGTTGGGCCCGCAATGAACAAGCCGCACTCAGCGCTGTTTGCCTTCGGACAAACGATTGCGGACAAAGCGCCTGAGCGTTTGATTGTACGACTGGAGTTCGCGTTCAAGGACCCAGGCTACAACCTGGGCCAGTTCCGGCTCTCAACCACCGACAGTGCAAACGCGGCCGGGCGAATTCAGGTCCCAGCCGATGTTTTGGCCATGATCAACGCGGCCCCTGAATCTCGGACCCCAGAACAAAACCAGGCCGTCACTCGCTATTTCCGTGCAATTGCTCCGGAAACCGAACCGCTACGAAAAGAAATGGCCAGCCTGGAAAGTTCCAAGCCAAAACCACCCAGCCTGCCTGTGATTGTGGAACTGCCGGCCGACAAGCGCAGGGTGACGAAAATCCTGAACAAGGGGAACTTTCTGGACCCCGGTACCGAGGTTGAGCCGGGTGTTCCATCCGCCTTTGGGGCATTGCCGGAAGGCGCCCCCATGAGCCGGCTTGGCGTGGCCCACTGGCTCACCGACCCGGCCAACCCCCTGACCGCACGCGTGGCCGTGAACCGGATCTGGGCCCAGCTTTTCGGCATTGGCCTGGTTGAAACCGAAGAGGATTTTGGCACTCAGGGGGAACTGCCCAGTCACCCCGAATTGCTCGACATGCTGGCCTTGCAACTGATCGACTCTGGCTGGGACCTCAAGGCGCTGATCCGAGACATTGTGACCTCGGCCACTTACCGCCAGACCTCCAAAGTTACGCCTGACCGCCTGGAGAAGGACCCCCGGAACCGGCTCATGAGCCGTGGCCCCCGGTTCCGGCTGGAGGCCGAGCAGGTTCGAGACCAGGCCTTGGCCCTTTCCGGGCTTCTGAGCCGAAAACTTGGCGGCCCGAGCGTGTTCCCATTCCAGCCCGATGGACTCTGGCAAGCAGCCTTCAACGGCGAACGCACCTGGTCGACCAGCCCGGGCGACGACCGCCACAGGCGTGGGCTTTACACGTTCTGGCGGCGCACCGTGCCCTACCCCTCCATGGCCACCTTCGATGCCCCCAGCCGGGAAATTTGTGCCGTGCGCCGAATCCGGACCAATACCCCGTTGCAGGCATTTGTCACGCTCAATGACCCGGTCTATATCGAGGCAGCCCAGGCGCTGGGGCGGCGGCTCGTCGCCGAAGGGGGCAGCTCGGTGGAGGACCGAATCCGCCACGGCCTGACCCTCTGCCTGGGCCGGCCGGCCGAGCCCGCACAGGTGGCCGTTTTGAAATCACTCTTTGAGGCCGAACGAGCCCGCTATGCCGGTGATCAACCGTCTGCGCTCGCTATGGCCACCGAACCGCTAGGCCCGCTGCCCGCAGGCCTGGACCCGGCCGAAATGGCCGCCTGGACCAGCGTGGCCAACGTGCTTCTGAACCTGGACGGCGTTCTGACCAAGGGATAAGAAGAGAGGCCCTCCCATGAATCTCAGGCAAGAGCAAGCACGAATCTCTACCAGACGCCAGTTCCTTGTTGATTCCCAGGTTGGCCTGGGGTCACTGGCCTTTGCCGGTTTGGTAGGAGCCCCCCTGGCCGCCAAAGGGGCCAGTGATCAGGCGGCCGCCCTGAACCCAATGGCCCCCAAACCATCCGCCATTCCAGGCAAGGCCAAACATGTGATTTACTTGCACATGTCTGGTGCACCACCACAGCAAGATATCTTTGATTACAAGCCGGAACTGAACAAGTTCAACATGCAGCCCTGCCCAGACTCTTTGATGAAGAACCAGCGGTTCGCCTTCATCAAGGGGCACCCAAAAATGCTAGGCTCGCCACACGCCTTCCGCCAGGCCGGTCAATCTGGCCAGTGGGTGAGCGCAGTGCTGCCGAATTTTGACCGTTATGCCGATGACGTGGCCGTGATCCGTTCCATGAACACCGATCAGTTCAACCACGCACCGGCCGAACTGTTCCTGTACACCGGCTCGGCACGCAACGGCGGCGCAGCCATGGGATCTTGGATCACTTACGGGCTGGGCTCTGAGAACGAGAACCTTCCAGGCTTCGTCGTACTGATCTCGGGCGGGACCGACCCCACCGGTGGCAAGGCACTCTGGAGCACGAGCTTCCTTCCCTCGGTTTACCAGGGGGTGCAGTGCCGCACCACGGGCGACCCCATTCTGTACGTCAGCGATCCCAAGGGAATGGACCGCAACAGCAGGCGCAGAACGCTGGACGCGCTCAGGCAACTGAATGAGCAGGAACTCAGCCTGTTCGGCGACCCGGAAACGGTGACCAGGATCAGCCAGTATGAACTGGCGTTCCGGATGCAGATGGCCGTGCCCGACGTCATGGACCTGCGCAACGAGCCGCAGTCCCTTATTGAAGCCTATGGTGCGCAGCCGGGCGGTGCCTCATTCGCCAACAACTGTCTGCTGGCCCGCCGATTGGTCGAACGGGGCGTGCGCTACGTCCAGCTTTATGACTGGGGCTGGGATATGCACGGCACCGGCAAGGATAACGACATTGTGGATGGCCTGCCGGCCAAGTGCAAATTGATTGACCAGCCGATTGCCGCCCTGATGGAAGACCTCAAGCGGCGAGGCCTGCTTGATGAAACACTGGTGATCTGGGGTGGAGAATTCGGCCGCACCTCCATGAACGAGGCTCGCGGCGGCTCGACGTTTCTGGGTCGAGACCACCATCCGCATTGCTTCAGCATCTGGATGGCCGGCGCAGGGATCAAAGGCGGCTCATCACTCGGTTCCACCGATGAGCTGGGTTATTACATTGTCGAGAAGCCGGTCACCGTACATGACCTCCAGGCTACCATCCTTCAGCAACTTGGGCTCGACCCCTGGAAACTCCAAGTTCCTTACCAGGGGCTTCAGCAACGCCTGATCGGAGTGGAAGGACACGCCAGGGTTCTCAACGAAATCCTGGCGTGAGCAGCCGTCCAACATGGTTTCAGACGAGGCGTGGTGCGACCTCTAACGGGTCGCACCACGGAACAACTCATCCGCTGATCCTGGCCGCATCGAAGACCATGCACACGGGTGCAGGCACGTCTACCGGTTGACCAACCTGGGTCAAATCTCCGGTGGCGGTATTGATCCGGAAGACCGTGATTGTGTTGCTTTCCTGGTTGGCGGCCAGCAGCCAGTTTCCGGTGGGATCAATGTTGATATTACGAGGGGTTTTGCCACCGGTGGGGGTATGACCAAGGGCGGTCAGCTTGGCGGTGGCGGCATCAAACCCGAACCGGGCCACGGTATTGTGTCCACGGTTAGACACATAAACAAATTTGCCAGATGGATGCACAACCGTTTCGGCCGTGGAGCTACCGGGATGGTCACCGGGGGGCAGCGTTGACAGGCTATCCAGCAAATCCGCGCCACCGGTTTGAGGATCGAAACGATAAGCGCTTAGCGTGGTATCCATTTCGCCGTTCACAAACAAGAACCGGCCCGACGGATGGAAGGCCAGGTGGCGTGGTCCACTGCCCGGCTTGGCCGAGATCTTGTTCACCAACTGCAGAGGCGTGCCGGCCTCCTTGGCCCCTGGCACCCGGAAAATGTGGACCCGGTCAATTCCAAGGTCGGCCTCGGCCGCAAACTGACCGGATGGGTCAAGCCGCACGCAGTGGGCGTGTGGCCCTTCCTGACGGCCTTGGTTGGGGCCGGTGCCATTAGGCTCAAACTTGAAAACCGTTCCCTGGATTGCGCCCGAGTCAGGATCGAGCGTCTTCATGCCCAGCGTGCCAGACGCATAGTTGGCCACCAGCAGGGCCGTACCTCCGGGCGTGATTGAAAGATGACAGGGGGCGGTGCCGTCCGACGGTTGGCGGTTGATCGCTAGCAGTGCGCCCTGGTCGCCAATTTTGAAGCTGCTCACGCCACCTTCAGCCTTGTCGTCCAGCTTTGTGACCTCGTTGACGGCGTACAGCAATGGCTTGGTGGGATGGATGGCAAGAAACGAGGGGTTTGGTGTCTGGGCCACCAGTTCCGCAGGCTGACCCAGAGCGCCCGCCTGCAGGTCGAGCAACAGCCGGTAGATCCCCTGGCTCTTGGTTCCTTCGGTGTAGGTGCCCACATAAACGGGAACCTGCTTGACCTGGGTGGCGGCAAGGCCAAGGCGAGCGTTTGCCAGCACAGGTGCGCCCAGCAGAGAGGCCGCCAGGGTCGTCAAAACTTCGCGCCGGGATGGTACGTGGGCCATTGATGACTATCTTTCGTGCCGGGAGGAGCTGGAAGGTGTAGACCCTGGAATTGAGCAGGAACGGGCGATGTCTGATCGCTTGTTCGACCTGCACTCGAACGGCTATGATACCAGTAGATTCGCGTGGAGAAAGCATCGCCATTCCGGCAATTTCACGCTTTGCCGATCCCACCCCATCCGCCCGCCGAGATGCACCCATGCCCAAGCGGAAAACAGCGTTGGTTGCCGCAACTTCAGGTTCCCTGAGCCTGGCCTGGAAGTGGGTTGGGGTGTTTGCGTTGGCTCAAATGCTGCCAATTCACCACGCAGACGCGGCCGACCCCATCGACTATGCGCGCGATGTGCGGCCGATTCTGGCCGACAAGTGCTTTGCCTGCCATGGTCCGGACGACTCGGCCCGCAAGGCCAAGCTCCGGCTCGATCGCCAGGCCGATGCACTTGCGCCGCGGGCAGGCACCGCTGCGATCATTCCAGGCAAGCCGGACGAGAGCGAACTCGTGGCCCGAATCTTCAGCCACGAACCTGAAGAGCTGATGCCGCCGGCCGACTCCGGAAAAGCTCTTAACGTCAAGCAAAAAGAACTGTTGCGGCGCTGGGTTGAGCAAGGGGCCCAGTTCACGGAACACTGGGCGTTTACTCCGCCACGCAAGCCGGTTCCTCCGGTTGTCCAAAGTGCCAACTGGGTTCGCTCACCCATCGACGCCTTTGTTATGGCTGGACTGGAGCAGGAGCGACTGACCCCTTCGGCCGAGGCAGACCGGATCACCCTGATCCGCCGTCTGAGCCTGGACCTGATCGGGCTGCCGCCTACTCCAGCGGAAGTGGATGCTTTTGTGGCCGACCAGAACCCAGACGCCTATGACAGGCTGGTTGAGAGGCTGCTTTCCAGCCCGCATTACGGCGAGCGCTGGGGACGAATCTGGCTGGACGCTGCGCGGTATGCCGACAGCGATGGCTACGAGAAAGATAAATCACGACAGGTCTGGTTCTATCGAGACTGGGTAATTGATGCCCTGAACCGCGACCTGCCCTATAACCAGTTCTTGATTGAACAGATTGCCGGCGACCTGCTCCCCAATGCCACCCAAGCACAACAGGTGGCAACCGGCTTCTTACGCAACTCGATGATCAATGAAGAAGGCGGCATCGACCCCGAGCAGTTCCGCATGGAGGCGATGTTTGACCGGATGGACGCCATTGGCACGGGAATCCTGGGCCTCACCATCAAGTGCGCCCAGTGCCACAGCCACAAGTATGACCCGATCTCCCAAGATGAATATTATCGAATGTTCGCCTTCTTGAATGACAGCCATGAGGCGAACATCGAGGTCTTTACACCTGAAGAGAATCGGAAACGGCGGGCGATTGAGCTGGCCACCCTGGCTATAGAAGATTCGCTCAAAGCTCGGACTCCAGACTGGCGAGAACAACTAGCACGCTGGGAGCAAGCGGCAAGCGCGTACCAGACGGACTGGCAGGTGGTACAGCCCCAGGTGGATGATGATTCCACCGGCGGCCAGAAGTACCTACCGCTGCCCGATGGCTCATTTCTGGCCCAAGGCTACGCCCCAACCAAGCACCGGGTAAAGCTGACGGTCAAGGTGGCTCAGCCACGCATCACGGGTTACCGGCTCGAACTACTGACCGACCCCAACCTGCCGCTGGGTGGACCGGGCCGCTCGATCCGGGGAACCGGCGCCCTGACGGAATTCTCTGTGGAAGCGGCCCCGGCGAACGCTGCCGACAAAAGCCAGAAAGTGACATTTGCCACGGCCACGGCCGATGTCAACCCGCCCGAGGCCCCGCTCGATCCGATCTTCGATGACCGCAGCAAGCGAGATCGAGTCACCGGGCCGGTCACTTATGCGATGGATGGCAAAGACGAAACCGCCTGGGGCTTCGACCTGGGCCCAGGCCGACGGAACCAGGCATGGACGGCGGTGTTCCAGGCCGCACAGCCCTTGGAAAACGCCGAAGGCTCAATCCTGACCTTCTACATTCAGCAGAATCACGGTGGCTGGAATAGCGACGACAACCAGAACAACAACCTGGGCCGGTTCCGGCTGTCGATCACCAATACCCAGGCCCCCCAGGCGAATCCAGTCCCACCGGCGATCCAGAAGATTCTTGCAACCCCGGCTGATCAGCGCACTGCCGCGCAAGCGGCTGCCCTGTTCAGCCACTGGCGAACCACCGTACCCGAATGGGCCGACCTCAACGCCCTGATCGAACTGCTCTGGCGTACCCATCCGGAAGGCTCTTCGCAACTGGTCCTTTCCGAACGGGCCACGCCTCGGCCCACAAACCTGCTTCAGCGAGGAGACTTCCTGAAGCCAGTCCATCCGGTTCAACCGGGCGTGCCCGCGTTCCTGAATCGATTACCGGAAGACTCTGCCCCCGGCCGATTGCGGTTCGCCCGCTGGCTGGCAGATCGGCAGGCCCCCACCACCGCCAGGGCCTTTACCAACCGGGTCTGGCAAGCCTACTTCGGCACCGGCTTGGTTGAGACGACCGAGGATCTGGGTACTCAAAGCGCAGCCCCTAGCCACCCCGAACTGCTGGACTGGCTTGCAACCGAATTCATGGACCGGGGCTGGAGTGTCAAGGAACTTCACCGGCTGATCGTCTCCAGTTCTACCTACCGACAGCAGTCACCCGTTTCACCGATTCTCCTGGCCCGCGACCCGAACAACCGCTTGCTGGCACGCGGGCCACGCTACCGGGTGGATGCCGAACTGGTGCGTGATATTGCCCTGGCGGCCAGCGGTTTGCTCGACCCCACCGTGGGCGGCTCTAGCAGCTTCCCTCCAGCTCCGGCCTTCCTGTTTGCCCCACCGGCCAGCTACGGCCCCAAGATCTGGCAAGAGGCCCAGGGACCGGGCCGGTACCGTCGGGCCCTTTACACGTTTCGATACCGCTCTGTCCCCTACCCCATGCTCCAGGCATTCGATGCGCCTAACGGCGATATCGCATGCGTCAGGCGGACCCGCTCAAACACTCCGTTGCAGGCTCTCACCACCCTCAATGAACCGTTGTTCCTGGAATCGGCACGGGCGCTTGGTATTTTGGCCCTGACCCGCGGAGGTGCCTCGGATGAAGAACGACTCAACTTCGCCTTCAAACGCTGCCTGAGCCGACCTCCGGCAGCCGACGAATCTGCCGCCTTGCTCACGCTGCTGGACCGCCAGACCAAGCACTTCTCTGAGCCCGGCCGGAACCCCTGGGAGCTTGCGGCCGGCGACCCGGCCAAGCCGCCCACACTTCCCGCCAATCTCACGCCCGCACAAGCCGCAGCCTGGACCTCGGTGGCACGCGTGCTCCTGAACCTCGATGAGACCATCTCCAAGGAATGACCGCCTGTCTCCGGACCGGCCGTGATTCTTCCCTTGAGAACCGACCCATGAACGACCGGGATCAAAGCGAACGCGGCCCGAGCCCACTCGATATCAACCGCCGCTGGTTTTTCCAGCAATGTGGTGTTGGACTGGGTGCCGCGGCCCTGGGCCAATTACTTCACCAAGCCGGCCACGCAGCCACGCTCCAGGAACCGGGGGCCGTTGATCCTCTTGCGCCCCGGGCCCCCCACTTCGCCCCCAAGGCGAAACGCGTGATCTTCTTGTTCATGGCTGGGGCCCCCAGCCACCTGGAGATGTTTGACTACAAGCCACAACTGGCAAAGTTTGACGGCACCCTGCCGCCGCACGCGTTGCTGGAAGGCTATCGTGCGGCGTTCATCAACCCAAACTCGAAGTTCCTGGGGCCAAAGTTCAAGTTCGCTAGACATGGTCAGAGTGGCGCGGAACTTTCTGAACTGCTGCCGCACCTGGCCAAGGTGGCAGACGATCTTGCCATTGTGCGCGGCATGCATACCGATGCGTTTAACCATGCACCCGGTCAAATTTTGATGAACACCGGCTCGATGATCTTCGGCCGGCCCAGCATGGGGTCTTGGATCACCTACGGGCTGGGTTCAGAAAGCCAGGACCTTCCTGGATTCGTCGTCTTCAGTACCGGCAAGAAGGGTCCCTCGGGGGGGAACTCCAACTGGGGTAGCGGCTTCCTGCCCACACTTTACCAGGGGGTTCAGTTCCGCTCCTCGGGAGACCCGGTGCTTTACCTCTCCAATCCCAGAGGGATCGACGAGACCGTTCAGCGCGACACGCTTGATACCCTTGCCACCCTGAATCGCAAGCATCTCAACATCGCCGGCGATCCCGAAATTGCCACCCGCATCAACGCCTTTGAAATGGCGTTCCGGATGCAGCGAATTGCCCCCGAAGTCATGGACATCGGCCGCGAACCCGAACACGTTCGGGCCCTGTATGGCGCAGAGCCAGGCAAGTCTTCGTTTGCAAATACCTGCCTGCTTGCCAGACGCATGGTTGAGCGCGGCGTACGCTTCGTACAGATCTTTCATGAGGCATGGGATCAGCACGGCAACCTGGTGAATGACCTGAAGGCGAATTGCCAAGAGACTGATCAGGCCTGTGCGGCGCTCATCACCGACCTGAAGCAACGGGGCATGCTAGAAGATACGCTAGTGGTCTGGGGTGGCGAGTTCGGACGCACGCCCATGGTTCAGGGTGGCGGCAACGACGGTCGAGACCATCACCCCAACGCCTTCACCATGTGGCTGGCCGGTGGCGGTATCAAACCGGGTGTAACCCACGGCGAAACCGATGATTTTGGGTTTGGAGTCGTGAAAGATGGTGTTCATGTGAACGACCTTCACGCCACCCTGCTGCACCTGCTGGGGTTTGATCACCTCAGGCTAACCTACAAGTTCCAGGGACGAGATTTCCGGCTCACCGACGTGGGCGGGAACGTGGTGCCCGCCTTGCTGGCCTGAACTCATCGCCCAAGGCCCAAGAATCATTCCTTGGGCTTGCCGGTTAGCTCGCCTTCCACAATTTGCAACCGTCCATCCAGGCTGACGTTTTCCAGCGTCTGGGTCGTCTTGCTGGTCGGCCACTCAATCGTTAGCGACTCCACGGCAACGGCATCACCAAGGCCAATGTGCTGCTCAAGTGGATTGCCGCCAAAGCTGCCATTGTTGCCAACAGTTCGGTGAATCACGACTGTGGAACCATCACTGCGCTTCGCTTTGACACGAATCCGCGCACCAATCGCCGACCGATTGGTGGTTCGCCCTTCGAGCTTGACCTTGATCCAGTGGTTGCCAGCCTTATCGCCCGGATTCTGAAACAGTGCGTTATAGCCTTGGTCGCCTGGATAACCGCCACCAAAGGTCACCAGCAGGTCCAGATCGCCGTCGGCATCATAGTCGGCCATCGACACCCCGTGCCCCTTTTGAAGGTGCCCCGTGCCGGTTGCCAGCGTGACATCGGCAAATGACTTGCCTTGCTGATTCTTGAAGGTGAGGTCTGGCATCAGTCCACTGTAAGACATCCAGCCCGTCCCCAGGTGCAAGTCCAGCCAGCCATCGTTATCCAGGTCGCCAATGTTCAACGACATGGCCGGGATTGGTCGATTCAGCCCCACCTCGGCGCTCACCTCGCGGAACCCAGAACCGGCCATGTTTTTGTACAGGCAAGGGTGATACACGTGCTCGGTCTGCACCCCCAGGTAACTGGCCACCACATCACCTAGTGAGTCGGCATGATCGCTCACTAGCAAGTCTTGCCAGCCATCGTTGTCATAATCCCAGAATGTGCAGGTGAAATGACGGGTGGGGTTGCCTACCCCAAGCACGGTGGCCATGTCCGTGAAATGGCCATCCCCCTGATTTCTGTAAAAGCGGCTGGCCATCGGCTCGCCAATCGTCATGTTTGAGACAAACAGGTCCAGCCGACCGTCATTGTCATAGTCTCCCCAAACGGCCCCCTTGGCAAACCGGCCGTTCTGAACCCCCGCCTTCTCTGCCACGTCGATAAAGCGCCCGTTCCCCTCGTTGTGGTACAGCCGGCAAAGGTTCCGGCTGTCCGGCTTCGACGGCTTGAACTCTCCACAAACAAACAGGTCGAGCAACCCATCATTGTCATAGTCGCCCCAGGCCGATGACTCCGCGGCAATCGGCTTATCCAGCCCCGCCTGAACCGTGACGTCCTCAAACACGCCGGTCCCATCATTCCGCAGCAAAGAGAGCGGCATCGGGCTCTCCCACCCCCCACGCATCAGCAGCACGTCCAGGTCGCCATCGTTGTCAAAGTCAGCGGCCGTCAGGTTCAGCGCATACGTCTGGTCATCCAGCCCGGCCCGTTTTGAGCCATCCTCAAACGTGCCGTCCCCCTTGTTAATCCAAAGGGTTGCGCCTCGATCGATGTCGATTGTGCTCAGAAACATGTCAGGCCGACCATCACCGGTGAAATCATCGAAAATGGCCCCGCCCGCCTGCGCCGGTCCGCGTGCAATCAAACCCGCCTCTGTGGCCACGTTCGGAAATGCTGGCATCTCCGCCGTTGACCGGAAGGTATTCAGCGGGATCAAGAATTCCGTGGGAACCTGCTCGGGGTATTCACCAAGCGTCATGTACGCCAGGTTCAGCAACCAGCGAATCCGCAGGTCGCCCGGACGATTAGCCAGGTACGCCGTAAAATGAGCGATCGCCTCGCGAGAACCATCGGGCACCGTATGCACGGCCGCAGGGTCGATCGGAAAAATACAGCTCGATGGACCTACACAGCCAATACAATTGGCCTGCTCACCCCGCCTGAACGCCGCAATGCCCAGCAAGGCCAGAATCTCATCCCGTTCTCGGGGCGGTACGCCCGGCTTTGCCGACAGTTCAAACGCCATCTGGAGATCGGCACGGGCCGCCGCGAAATCTCCTTCGTACAAGCGGATCGAACTCCGATCTTTCAAAGCCGTTACGGCTTTGGCGGCGGGCATCAGGCCCAAAAGCACGTCAGTGCCGGTAATGACCTGGGGGATTTTGAGGGCGGCCAGCGCATTGGGCACACGATCATTGAGCGCTTTCCGCCATTCGCTCAGTGACTCAGGATGCTCAACTCGGCCCGTGGCCGCAGCCGGCACCTGGTAAACACCCGCGTCAATCATCGCGCGATCAACGAACACCTGAGCCTCAGGGGTCTTGCTTGAAGGGTCGGCATACGTCCAGATCCGTTCCACCCGTGAATCGTCCGACGATTTTTCTGCCTGACTGGGCTCAGTCGCACCTCCTGGACCGGAGTTTTGACCAGGCTTCTTGAGGAAGGCTATCCCCAGCACGGTAGCAAGACCAAGAACACCAGCGAACACAATGCCACGACCAGTTGATGACACAAATGCCTCCGGCAGGGTCCGTCCAGATTCCTGCAGATGAGAATCTACCCTTTACACTTCCACCCACGCCCCAAAAACTCAGCAAATCGCTTGGACAAGTACCCCAACACCAAATCGAGTGGTTTCACATTAGAGGACATGGTGCCCCTAATTCTAAAGCCACCATCAATTGATCAGCGTCAAACATTCGCCACTGGGCTTCAATTTGTCCAGAAAAACGTTTATTCAACAAACTTTTCATAGCCATTCGCTTGAGTGGAATCACCTGGAGTTCGCCAGCATTCTGCCGTAAAATCCGAAAATTGGGTCTACCTCAGAATTTGTTCGCATCTATTTTTGTAGCTGTTCCTGTGTATTGATCAGATCACGATCCGCAACCCAAAATGAACGATGCAAGATTCAGAACTTCCTGCGCCGGTTCGCCGGGTTGCTCCCCGTGGCCCAGCCTCCATTTCACCTATTCACATGAACACATTGCTGTAACTCTCCGAATCCATCCGAGATGGTACGCTCTGAGCAACCAAGACAGGGGTACATGGGCCCCAATTCAAGCGCAACCGTCTGGCAATGAGCCCGGTCTCCCTTGCCTGACAGGGAAGATTCGCGTTAGTGTGAAGAAATCATTAGGGGAGTGCGGACCTTGCCGCATGGTTCCCCCTGTTGGAGCTTCAGGAAAAGGCTCAGGCGTATGACTCAAGATCGTGGCAGCAGGTGGAAAACCGGGGCACTGGGATTGGCCCTGACCCTGAGTGTGGGCATGACCGCACGGTCCGAAGATCCGCCAATTGCTGAGTATTACGGATTCCAGCCGCTTGAGATTTACAAGCTCCACGAACGAATCTCGAACTTGATCACCGCCAATCTGGACGGCGACAAGATTGACGACATCGCGGTTGCCAATAACGCCCAATCACGCATCGACCTGCTCCTCAGCACGCCTGGCACCAGCAGCGGGCCCACCCCCTCGGGTGCCAATCAGGTCATTTCCAGCCGGCGCATGAGGCTCTCAAGCGTGCCGGTGAACAAGGAAGTGGTGAGCCTTGCCACGGGCGACTTCGATCACGATGGCAAGACCGACCTGGCTTTTTATGGCACGCCAGCAGAAATTGTCGTTCTGAAGGGGAAAGGCGCGGGGCAGTTTGAAGAATGGCGCAGGATTCCGGTGGGTGAAGCGGTTGAGTCTCAGACCTCTTTGGCCGCCGGTGATCTGAACCGTGACGGCCGGGACGATCTCGTTTTACTTCTGCCCGGTGAACTGGTGACCATTCTCCAGACGGCCGATGGCCACCTGGGCGATCCCGACCGCGTGGCGCACACGGCTGCCCGGCCCGGCATCTTCAAGATGGTTGATCTCGACGGTGATGGCGGGAACGACCTGGTTTTGCTGGATAGCGGCAGCGAAGATCCGATCCGCGTGCGATTTTCAACCAAAGGGGGCCAGCTTGGCCCTGAACAACGGTTTGCGCTAGATACCCCCCGGGCAATTTCGTTTGGCAATGTGGATGGCCAGCCGGGCGACGAGTTGCTGGTGGTTGAGGGGCAGTCTGGGCGGGTCCGGGTATTGAAACTCGCGGAGGGTGGAGACGACGAAGCCGCCAGGCGAGGGCGGTTGCTTTTCTTCCCCTTGCCATCCGGAGACAGCCGTGGCCGAGCCCTCACGCTGGGTGACGTCAATGGCGATCACAAGTCTGACGTGGTTGTGACCGACCCGGCAAATGCCCAGATCTTGCTCTATCTCCAAGAGGAGGGCGGGCTTGTGAGGGGACTCCCGTTCCCAAGCCTTGCAGGGACCCGACAAGCCACCGTCGCCGATCTTGATGGAGACGGCAAAGGTGAGGTTATTGTACTCTCCGAGCAGGAGAAGCAAATCGGCCTCAGCCGCTTCCAGGATGGTCGGCTCAGTTTCCCAGCCCCCTTGCCGATCTCCGGCGAGCCGGTCACCCTGCAGTCTGCCGATCTGGACGCAGACAAGGGTCAGGAAGTTCTCTACATTTCACGCATCAAAGGCGCGGGCTTCGAACTCCGCGGCGTGAAAGCGGGAGCCAATGGGCAGTTTGTACCGTTCCGCTGGGGTGATGCCGAGGCCGTTCCGATCCCTGGCCTCACCGGTACCCCACCAGCGCTGAAGGTGCTGGATGTTAACCGTGACGGCCGACCCGATCTGCTGATTTTCAAACCGCTCGGAGCTCCAATCCTGTTGCTCGGCCAGCCCGATGGCAAGCCGTTCCAGCCCGCCAGTGGAAACCTTGGGCCACTCGTTGAGGCCACCCCAAGCGGACTCAGCACCGCAGCCCCCAGTGATGCAGCGCTGCTGGTCGCTCAGAAAACATTCGCCCGCTCGGTGCTACTGGGGCCCGATGGTCAGTGGGAAGTCAAAGATCAGTTCAACGCCGGCCGGGGCGGTGCACAAATCATTGGAGCCGCCACGCTGGATTTTGATGGCGACGGAACCAGCGAGGTCGTTTTGCTCGACCGAGCCTCCAAGCGGTTGCTGCTCTTGGATAAACGAGATGAGGTTTACCGCCCCATCGGCTCCCTCTCGGTGGGATCATTTGACTTTCAGGGTATGCACGTGGCCGACCTTGACGGAGACGGCCGTCCAGACCTGCTGCTGGCCGGCACCGACAAGTTTGGCGTGGTGCTTACCGGCCGCAAAGGGCTGCGGTTCGAATCGCTTGCAGACTACGAGACCACGCGCCAAGATGCCTTGCTCGGCGACCTGATTGAGGCCGACTTTAACGGCGACGGTCGACCCGATATCGCCGTCAGCGATATCGGCGAGCACTCCATGGAAATTCTCAACTACGGAGGGCCGGGAAAGCTCACCCGTGGGCTGGCCTTCAAAATCTTTGAGAAGAAATCGTTCCGCGATCGTAACAGCCTGGTGGAACCACGCGATATGGCCGTGGGCGACGTTGATGGCGATGGCCGCACCGACCTGATTCTGATCTGCCATGACCGGGTGCTGGTTTACCGCCAAGATTCCGGGGCAACCGCTGCGGAAGCCAAGCCCGCCGGCGAACCGGGTAACTCTGCCGGTGCCTCCGAATAAACCGATCAGACGGGAAAACCCTGTCCGCGCGAACAATCAGGAACCGATGATCGTCAATAATAAAGAATCGACTCAGTCCGTGTTTTCTCCTCGACGGGGCCATGGCTCATGACTCCACAACCCAGCCCACCAAGTCCACCCGCACACGATCCGTTTGATCAGATCGATAATATCGATGCGATTCTGAAAGCCTCGCGTGAGGGTTCAAGCACCGAGCCGGCCCCGGAACCAGCCCCCCCAGCCGAGACCAACCCGGTTGAATCTACACAACCGGTGGTTGCCAAAGGGGTTCTGGTTCATGACCCCAAAGCCAATGGGCGCCGGATGGCGGCCATGCTGGTGCCTGCTCTTTTGCTGATGTTTGTGGCCTTTGGCCTGACCGTCTATCGGGTCAGCCAGCCAGACTGGCACTGGGGGCCCGTGAGCCACCAACCCAGAACGGCAGTGCCGGTCCCTGCGCCAGCCACCGAACCAGCAGTTGCCAAAACCGATGAGGCCGTGCCTCCGGGCTTGGGACTCGATCTCGTGCCCCAGGAAGAGCCCGGCAAGTCGGCCGAGGTCCACGTGGCCCAAACCGAGACGCCCCCGGCGCCTGCACTGGAAAGCCCGCTCGCCTCTTCTGCGGAAAACCCAGAGAAACCGCCTGCTGAGATTGCTGGAACGGCCAAGCCTGAGCAACCGCTGGAACTATCGGATATTGAGCAAGAGGCTGAACGAGTTCGTGCAGAGCGCAAGGAACTGGAAGATCACAAGCGTGAGGAGGGGGAAAAGATGGCTCAAGAGGCACGCCGTCGCCCCCCAGCAATGCCCGGTTTCCGTGGCATTGACCCTCGCCTCTTCGCTGGCCGAAACCAGGCCGCCCTTGAGCAGTTCATGCGTCAGCAAATGGCCGCCCAGCAGCAACAGTTTGAGGCCATGCTCAGAGCGCAGGGCCGCTTCCGGGGACGTCAAGATTTTCTCGGGTTTGGCCGGGGAGCTGGCAATGCCAATCCAGATCAGGCCTTTGAACTGATGAGGCGGGAGATGGAGGCCTTTGAAGCCGAGGCGCTTCGATTGATGAAGCCCCAGGATCGGGCGGCCGTTCAGCCACCCGCTCCCGCAGAGGCCGATGCAGAGGCAGAAGCTCAGGAGCCGAACGCCGACTGGCCGCCCCGGAATCGGCCCCAGATCCGTAGGTTCAACTACGTCGACCCCCGGACAGGTGCCAAAGTCCAGGGGTTTCAGATGCAATTTGGAACCGAGGCCCGTTAATTTCCACTCAGGGCTCAATCACCAGGTCCATGGCCGAGAAGTGCTCGTGATCGCTCTGGGTTTCTCGCGTTTCGATCCTGATCAGGTAGACCCCGGCCGAATCGATCTTGAACTTCGAGCGTGCGCCTGAATGGCCGCCGGGCCGAAAATCCATGTCGAGTGCCGACTCAAGCACAATTGATTCCTCGCTCGACAGATTCGGTAACGACTTCTGTCCAACGCTTTCAATACGTGCCACGTAGAAGTGCACAACCACGTCCTGAAGCGTTTTGTTGGGATAGACGTTGGTAAGCTGGTACTCAACCCGGATCGGATCTCCGACCTTGGCATGAATCACAGGCCTGGGAATCTTTCCGGTGGCCGGAGGGGTCTGGTCCACGTGGGCTGTTTTTTGCTCACGGGGCGTCTCAACCTTGAGCGTGATCTCGGCATGCTCTGCGCTGATGGCAGGCTGAGGCCCGGCGATCCACCCACCCAGAGCCAGCAAACTCAACCAAAACCATCGACCCTGCTGTTGATAGCGCATCTGGCGGCCCCCCTGTTCGTTCAGACGAATCCCGGCAAATGCCAGGACTCTGTTCCAGCCTACCACCTGCTCTCGCTGGCATCACGTCCGGTTCCTCGTTCTTTGGACCCATACGCCTCCACCGTGGGAGCAAAGCAAGCCATGGCCAGATCCCGCGCTCGCTCAAACGGCCAAGATCTGGCATCAAGCCAGTCCGAACCAAGTCCCCATGGGCTCGAACTGCAGGGATGCGGTTCCCAGATCCCTGGATTTGGTGTAGGTACTAGTCCCTTGAGGGTTTTGCATCGGATTGCGGGGTTGCCGTGCGGCACGCTGCCCCCAAAAGTTCAGGCCGGCCCGGTCATCACTCCAGGCAATTGCTCGGCAAACGGTTTGAAGTTTTGAAGAATTGGCGAGCTTTGGCCGAGAAAATGTCGATCTCACAATGATGCGTGGGTGTTCCCAGTAAAACCCGCGCCGGAGAAGGAGACCAAGGCGATGCGGAAAACTCAGGGCTTGATCGCGTTGAGCCTGTTCATGGCCGTTGCACTACCAGCCTGCAAGAGCCCGGAAGGTCGGCCTGGCCGCTCCTACTCCGCCTATAAGCCCAAGCCGGAAACCCAGCCCAAGCGGACATTGTTCCTGGGCGGCTATGCCGGTTACAACTATGGTCCAATCTCGAAGAAAACCAATTTGCCCACGAACGAAGGGGCCGATGACTGGGGTCAGCCGATTTCTCGAAAAACGGCTCAGTCTCATCCTGAACTCCAGTAGGCAGACGACCGCGATCGACCCGCCCTTGTTCCTCTTTGCAATGCCGGCACCCCGTGACATCACCCGCCTCCACCGACAACCACTCGGATCGGCTTGAACGCGGCCTTGGCTGGATTCTGGGCAGCCTGTCCGTGGTCTGGTTGCTGGGTTGGCTACCCCAGTACCTGACCTGGCCCTGGTGGATTGACCTGGATACCTACGCCTGGCTAGCCCAGGCTTGGTCCGCCGGAACCGTGCCCTACCGCGATGTGCGGGTTTTCAATTTCCCAGGCCAGATTTACCTGTTTCTGGGACTGGGCTGGGGATTCGGCTGGGGGCATACCGCAAGCATCTACGCCCTGGATTGTGCCCTGCTGCTGAGCCTGATTTTTCTGATTCTGAGCTGGAGCCGCAACCGGCTTGGCTCCCGGTTATCGGGCTGGTTCGCCACCGTATCCTTGCTGGCGTACTACCTGAACCAGCCCTATCACCTGGTGGCCCAGCGAGACTGGCAGGCGGCACTGTTCGCCGCTGCCGCATTGCTCATCATCCAGCGTGGACACGGACGCCCGGGTGCGCTGCTCGCCTCTGCCGCCGTGATGGCGGTAGCGTTTACGATCCGGCCCCACGTAGTGCTGCTGTTGCCGCCCATCGGGCTGGCACTCTGGTTAGAAGCGCCTGCACGCAGTTCCGTGAGGCCACCACATCCAATCAAGCCGTTCCTGATCTGGTCGATCGGGTTCGGAGCCTCGGTATTTGTCGCCTTTCTGCCGCTGATCGTTTTTGGCCTGATCGATGACCTGATCAACGCCATTCGCACCGTGAGCTACGGCACTCGCTACGCCGGTCTGGCACGCCCTGGCCTGCTCCAAAGCCTGTTGCTCCAGAATGGGCTCGACCCCTCGCTAATGAGCTGGCGATCAACCAGGGAGATCCTCAGGACCCTCGACCTTGGGAAGCTGGGGCTACTGTTCATCCTCAACGGCGTCTGGCTGGCTCGGACCAGGAACCAGCCCCTCAGGATTCTGGCTGGACCGTGGGTGCTCGCCCTCGGCATTGCGTTCCTGTACGAACCGGTGCACCCGATCCGGCATGCTTACCTGGCACACCCCTTGCGCGTGTTTTGGACACTGAACCTTGCGGTTTTCGTGGCCGCAATCCGGTCGCTGCCCGTCCAGCCCCAATCCGCCAGGCGGTGGTCTCTCGGATTGCTGGCACTGGTGATGGCCCTGCTCCCTGGCTGGCCGCGGTTCTGGAGCCCGGCCCGGAGCACAGAAGCCTGGAAAGACCTGGCGAAGAACGAACTGCCCGCCAGGGTCCCGCTAGGGGCACAAACCTACTTCGCCCCTGGCGATACCCGGTCTCCCTACCGCTGGGAAGAGTACCGCCAGACCATCAACTACCTGCGCACCAAGACCAGCCAATCCACCCTGGTTGCGAATCTCCTCAGAAACTTCCCGTTCCCGGCCATCAATGGACCAGCCGGGCGCATCTCACCACTCACGGCCGAAGGGGCTGTCCCCTACCTGTATACGATCAACCCAGAGATTGAACCGGAGTTTGCAAAGGCACTCACCAATGCCCCCCCTGGAACTGTGGTGGTCTGGGATCCCGAGCAACCCTCATTCACCCCGTTTCTCGAACTCCCCACCATCCGACAAGTCATGAGTCAGCAGTACCGCCAGGAACAGCGGTTCGGCGTGATTGAGATCTGGCGCAAGCGCTGAAGCGGGTCATCAACGGCCAGAATTCCTGCGCGTGACCAGGCGGCGTGCCAGAAATAGCACCACGCCTGCCGGAATCAATGTCAAGGCAAGCAAGATCAGGCCGATCGCCGCCAGGCGGCTCTCGACCCCCACATGCAGCATGCTCCACACGAGCAGAGAAACCAGGTCATAGCCGGGAGCATAGGTCAGGTACGCGCAGGGAAGCTCTCCCATGCTCTGAACAAATGCGAGCAGCCAGGCAATTGCCAGCGCCGTTCTGGTGAGCGGCAAGGTTAATCGCGTGGCCTCACGCCACGAATCCAGGCCGGCGAGCCTGGCCTGCTCATCCCAGGCACGCGGCCAGCTCCAGAGCGTTGGGCCGGCCACGGCCAGCGAATACGGTAACGAACGGACGACCAGGCCCAGGACCAGCAGGACTGGGGTGCGGTTCCAGTACGAAATTCCAGCGTACGCCTGTTTGATCGCCAGGCCGATGATCGGGCCCGGTGTAGCCAGAGCCATCGTGAACACAAGCAGCGTCACCACTCGCCAGATCCGTGAACGACGGGCCAGCCACACCAGCACCCAGGCCAGCGTTACCGATCCGGTGGCAGCAATGGCTGACCAGACTATCGAACCGGGCAGCGGAGCCCTCAGATTGGACCCGGCTCCCCCCATCAGGTCACGCCAGCCGCCTTGTAGCGAGCCCACCAACCCCGACAGCGTCCAGGTCAACTCGCCAGAACCAGCCCCGCCGCCCACCCGTCCCGCCCGCCAGATCAAAGCGTGCAGCGGCAGCCCAACCAAGATCAACGCCAGCAGGGCCACCCCCACCGCAGCAGGAACCCGGGCCGAGCCCAGCGGAACCGTCCAGCGGGGACGATTGCCCGCGTACAAACGCTCCAGGTCAAGCCTGCTCAACCGGTATGCAAGCCCCGCCACAGCCAGCCCGATCACCGTCAACTGAGGCAAGGTGGCCCGGATCATCAGTCGCGCCTGGTCCAGGCCAAGCTGAGATAGCAGGTAAGACTCTTCGGCATAGGTTCGCACCGGAATCAGGTCGGTCACGGTCATATCGGTGGCTGCAAACGCGGCCACCAGCAAACCGGCCGCCGCGATCAGCCCCCAGGCCCTCTGAATCGTGATCCGCCAGATCACTTGCCAGGCAGGCCACAGCAGCCGAGCCTGGTCCTCAAGCTCGGTCTCGGCCGCGCGGAGGCCAATTCCAATGATCAGAACGACCCAGGGCAAAACCGAGACCGCCTCCACAAACGCAGCCGCCGGCCAACCGGTGAGCCACGCAGACGAGCCCAGGGCCTGCTGACGACCCATGTTTCCATAACCGCCAAGCCAGGCCAAGGCCTGCAGCGGCAGCGGAATCATGGCCTGCACCACCAGAATGGCCCAACCGATCGACCGGCCAGGCAGGTCGGTTCGGGTCAAGAGCCACGCCAGCAAGCCACCCAGCGGCACGCTCAGCAAGATCGTCAGACCAACCACCCGCACCGTGTTCCCCAGCAGTGCGGGCGAAGAGACCGAACCATTCCAACCGGCGGTGGTCGGTTCGGGGACTTGACGGAACATGGCCGAGGCCACGCCCACAAGCAAAGGCCACCCCACCAGCAGCACCAGCGTGAGCCCAACAGTCAGTTCTCCGAGCCGCCCGACCTGCCGCCCACTCATACGCGTAGACCTGACTCGCGCATCAGCCTCGCGGTGGCCTCATACGCTTCGCGAACCCAGTCTTCGATCCGATCGGGATCAGGCGAATACTCAAGTTCCACGGAGATCGTGGCATCAGGAATATCAAGCGCACGAATCATGTCCAGATACGGGCGGAAGTTCACCATGCCACGGCCCGGTGGAAGATCTCCGTGAACCTTGCCATTACAGTCTGAAATGTGCACGTGAGCAATGCGACCCCGCAATTGCTCCAGCAATGCCGCCGGCTGACCCGCCAGCACCATGTGAGAAATGTCCACGTTCGCCTTCACCGCCGGATGATTCACCTCGGTCAGGAACCGATCCATCTTGGGTACATCGTTCAAAAGGGACTGATGAAACGGCTCCATTTCGAGCGCAATTTCCAGCCCAAACCCGGCCGCATACTCGCCCAGCTCACGCACATTTCTGACACCGGTGTCCCACTGCTCTCCAGGCGAGATTACTTCTTGCTGCCAGACGTATTCCCCCAGCACAAGCAACAGATTGCGGGCCCCGAACAACCGCACCGTATCCAGATAGGCTCGCACTCTCTGCATGTGAAACCGCTGAACACTGGGATTGAAGTCAATCAACCCAAGCGCCACACAGGCCACGCTCACAATTGGCAAACCAGCCTGTTCGCACTGATTCTTGATCTCCCCGAGCTCAGCAGGACTGGCATCCAGCGGATCGACAAAAATATCGATCGCGTCGAACCCGATCAGGCGGGTTTGCTGAATTCCGTACGAGGTTTCACGGCCAGCCTGTGCCCAGGCCGAGTTGATCAAACCAAGTTTCATGACTGCGATCTCCCCTGGATACGACTCTGAATGGCCAAGCCTTGAGGTAGCTGAGAATTAGCCCACTCCGGCAAGACTGAAAAGCCAGGTGAGGTTTTTAAGCGACAATTCCAAAACCTGGGACAGGCACCTCGCAGACTCGGAGCCAGTCCCGGTTTTGAAACGGCTTTTTACCCACGGAAAGCCTTCAGGCTCATGCCGCAACGATGTGACATCCCACGAACTCGACTGCTGAATGTCTCAATGCCCCGGCGAATGCTCATCGGAATCCGACTCGATGTCCGGCTGATCGGCCACGGAGCCAATGCGCGGGACTGTAACCCGATGTTCACGCGCCGACCGGAGCACCGCCTCACACAACGCAATTGTACGGACATTATCTCGACCCGAGATATCCGGCTCCCTCCCCGTTTGCAACGCATTCAACAAACCCATCATCGGCCCCGCGAACGCGTCTGGGAACCAGGCCTCGGGCCAGCGAGGCCGGTGCCACGCCCCGCCGTCTTCCACGGTGGTGTAATCCAGCGTGCTGGGGACCCGCTCAGGCCAAGAGGGCCAGCTAATCGTACCGCAGGCCAGCCCGCGGGTACCCTCAAATCTCCATCGAATACTCATATCTGACCCAGCCCCTTCCCTGGCAGGCCCGGTCCACACGTCATCCCAGGCCGAGGCGCGAGCATTACCATCAAATTCAAGTATATACAGGTTGATCCCATCGAAGTGATCAAACGTCGTGCGAGGATCCTTGCGGGTACTTGCCATCACGCGAACCGGTTCGCCCAGCCAGAACCGAAACGTATCCAGATGGTGAATGCTCATGATAAAGGTTGCCAGCGAACGACTACCCTGAGACCAAGGCATCCAGTGCGGAATGGCTCGCATCTCAATGGTCGCCAGCACCGGATCACCCAGCCGGCCCTGATCCAGCAACTCTTTCAACCCGCGCACAGACTTGTCATAGCGCATGTTCTGGTTGACTTGCAAGGCCACCTTGGCCCTGCGACACGCCGAAACAATCTCTTTGGCCTCCTCCAGAGACATCGCCAGCGGTTTCTGCGCCAGAATTCCGCGGGGCCGATTCGGATGTTCAAGAATTCGCCGAATAATGCCAGGTTGGGCCGTGGGCGGCACCGCAATGTCAATCACGTCAAAAAAATTGGCGTCCAGCATGGCTTCAACCGAGTCATGAACGTGCTCGATAGAATGCTGCAATGCCGTTTCCCGGGCCTGCTCAACCCGTTTTGAGGTAATCGCACGCGGAAAAATTCCGGCATTCCGATAGGCCACCAAATGGCAGTCTCGCACAATAAACCCAGCTCCCACCACACCCACCGACCACTCACCAGGTTGTTTCACAACCAGTTTATCGCTCACCATCAGACTCACACCCCTCCCTCAAAAAGCAAACCTTGTACGTTTATTCGCCTATTTATCAGACTTTTCGACAAACTGGCCAGCGACAGCCAACCTCCGCTTTAATAATAACACTTATTCAGGTTTTCATACCTCCAGAAACTCACATCTGAATTCATAGACTATGTCTAACATGACTCTTGGCACCCGATAATTGTTTAACAATGGTTGACCAGGGAAAATAAAGTGTTGAAATTCGTTTTGGACGTTGGCATCGTGGCTAATCGAACGTGAGTGCCAGCTGATCCGCACAAAGGCCAATCACCTGGGTGAAATCAGTATGTGGCGGGAACCTGGTTGCTGGGAGCAATCGGGCTTACGTTGGGAACAGGGAGTCTGGTCCATTGCAAGTTCAGCAGATCAGGATCAAAAACATCGTAGCCATGATGGCATTCTCATTTGTCTTGGGCACTGGGAGTGTAGCGCCTTCCCGATCTTACGCTCAAGTTGCTAATTACGGGCCTATTCAGCAGACAAGTTACGTGGTGGCTCAGCCCACGACCTACGCAAACGTTCAGCCCGCCTCGTATGTGGTGGCTCAGCCTACCAACTACCTCATGGCGCAACCTGCTACATACACAGCCGCTCCAGCCGCAACTTATCAGGTTGCTCAGTCTGGCGGAGACGCCTACGGCTTCACGAGCTGGCTCAATTCCGTGCGTGCCCAGTACGGCCTTTCCGCCGTTGGATACGACGCAAACCTGGAAAATTGGGCCGCCGCCAACAACGCTCAGCAGAATTCCCGCGGCCTTGGCCACTTTGTAATGGGCCCCGCACGCCGGCAGAACTCCGCCATGGGCAGCTCGGCCTCCATCGGCAGTCAGTGGATGAACTCTCCTGCCCACCGCGCAGCCCTGCTTGATCCTTCGATCACGCGGATTGGCCTTAGCGGCAGTGGATCCTACTGGACGTTCAACGCCTACTGATTGTCCGCTTGTTAATCTGTTCATATTTTATCTCCCGCGGCGACGGATCGCTGCGGGAGGTTCTGGCGTTGATGGTTCTTGTGAAAGCTTATTTCTTGTCGAGTGGACGCATACTCACCTCTTTGAAGGTAATTTTGCTGGGCCCGTCATGATTTTGCAGGCCAATGTAACCTGCCTCTGGTCGTGGACCCCGCTCTGGCTCATAATCCTTGGTTCGCTCTGGCACCGGCCCCTTGGGGTCGAACGTGTTGACCAGAACCCCGTTCACCGAAACTTTCACCAGATCTCCGTCGAGGGTGATCTCCAGGGTATTCCACTCGCCCACCTTGCCGGGCTGCTTGTCGGCCTTGGAGAGTGAGTAAACCGCCCCGGTTCTGTGAAATTCATCGGTCTGGTCGCAAATTTGCACTTCATAGCCGTGATGCACGGCAAACCACTCGTCCTTGGGCTTATCGGCAATCCGGATGAAAACCCCTGAATTATCCTCGGGACGCAAGGTCTTGTAGACCACCCGGATCGTGCAGTTACCAAGCTTCTCCTTGGTGAACCAGAGCAAGCCCATGCCTCCCTCGGTCACCAGGGTGCCATTCTCGACCCGGAAACCTCCAGGTCCCACATGCTCCCAGCCGTCCAGGCTCTTGCCATCAAACAACGGACGCCAGGGCTCATCGGCCAGAGCCGGCATGGCCAGGCCAGCGGTCACCACACAGGCCATCAGGGCACGAAATCTCATCGCAATACGCTCCTTGATCTTCAACAACTTCAGGGACAAGGCAAACCATGGATCAAAAACCGAGCGTGGGCTATCCGTCAATCCAAGTCTACCGGCTGAAACCACTGATCAAATTCGGTTGAGGGAAAATTTCGCTGAATGCTTCTTGCCACCCGCGCAAGTCCGAGACAAGGACTCAAAACCGCCAGGGCTCCCACATACCCTTGCCAGGCCCATAACCAGGAATCGCCCGGTAAACAGGCGAGCACAGCCAGAATTGACACCGCCATCAGAACCATGTGGGGCTCGCAGAGCTTGAACAACGGCCACGTGAGCATCGCCCGTCCGCGCCGGGGCCATCCAGGAGCTGGCGCGGGCCGACCACCCGCACCACCCTCAACCCGGAACGCCCCCCTGCTCGCCTTCAATCGCTGAAAAAACGCCTTGTAGCGACAGTCGTTATGCAGGCTCAGTAACGTGATGCCCAGGGAAATGGAAAATCCGGCCACGGGCCAGGCCAAATTCCCGGTCTGTACGGCCAGCCCCATCCCCAGCGCAAAACCCAAGGCCATCCCCGAGAGATGGTGCATCAGATAGTCAAAGTAGACCCCCGTAACCCCGGCAGTTCCACGCCACCGAGCCACCTGGCCATCCACATGGTCCAGCCAGAATCCCAGGTGAAGCAAAATCGCGCAGAGAAGCACCCCCCAGCGTTCACCGGCCCCCAGGGCCACGGCCGCCAGCAGGTTGGCCAGCAACGCACCCAGCGTTACCTGGTGCGCCGATAGCCGAAGCCGGATCGCCACCCAGGTTCCATACACCGCCAAAGGCCGAGCAACCCGCCGCGCCAGCCAGTTGCCAATTTCCTGATGCCGGTCCTTCTGCACTTTTCCGCGCAACTGCTCCAGAGATGGAAAATCACTCATGGACAGGCTCCACGAACTCGGTTTGCCCTGAAAGTTTGGGCAGTTCGTAAAGTGCATACTTCCGCAGCACACCGTCGCCGTCTGCCAAGGGAGCCTCAAAAACCGGGGTTTGCTGATCGAGCCAGGGCTTGAGCGCTCGTGAAAGCCAGGGATCAAACTCCACGGCGTCCTCCGGTACGGGTGGGCACATCAGTAGGTGCGTGAAGCCACGCCGCCGCAACGTCGAAAGCATCTGCTCGGCAGACTCGCCAGAGCGACCCAGGCCAGTCCGGCGCCTGTGAGCCAGCTCCATGGTGTACGAACGCGGAATGTAGAAGCCACGATGATCCTGGCCAATAATCCTGGCCGATTCCGGCAGGTTTCTAGCCATCCACTGGCCAACAACGTAAGTCGGCTCCCGGCGCGAGAGATAGGCCGCCGTATCCTCTTGACCCAGAAGGATGGGCCAAACGTGCCGAACCCGGCTCACCGCCAGCCCAGTTTCAGCGACGAGCACCAGGACCACCAAAAACGTTGCCCACCGTGCCACCCGGCCCCAGGAATCTTGGACCCGGCAAAGCACCCAGGCTGTCCCCACCGACCAGGGAGCCAGCGTCGCCAGCAGAAATCTCATGCTCTGACGCTGCGTCAAGCAGGCCAGATAAAACGTCCACGCAACCAGAACCAGAATCTGAAGTCTGCGTGGCGCCCGGAAGAGCAGCATCCCGGGCAGCAACATCAGAAAAATGGGCCCAAACTGGTGCGACAGGCTATCAAACCGATCGGGGTCCAGCGTCATGGGCACCAAAGCCGTCAGAAGATTCCAGGCGGTGACCTGGAGCGGCCGTTTGGCCGGCTCCAGCACCACATCCAGGCCGGAACCCCCAAAGAAAGCCTTGAAAAAAGGGTAAACAGGGTTCCCAGTGGTCAGGTAGGCACGCAAATACCAAACACCACCCATTAGCAAACACAACGCGGCAAAGATCAGGACATCGATTGGGGCTGGACCACGCAAACGGTCGTTTATTGTGCCGAAATGAAGCCACCTCGCACGCAGCACAATGGCAACCATCAGCAACCCGAGCAGGGCGACCCAGACCAAGGCTGGGTATTTGACCCCCAGGGAAAGACCGGCCAAAATTCCGGCAAGGGCGGCGCTGGTACTGGTTGGTCGCTCCCACCAGACCAAACATGCCAGCATGGTCGCCTGGCACCAGGTGGCCAGAGCCACATCATTGAGCGGGGCCGTCATGCCGTTGGAAATTGCGGGCACCGCCAAAATCATGGCCGAGGCCCAGACCGCACGCGTACCGATCCAGCGGCCGGCCATCGCCCCTACTCCACACGCCAGCGCAAGCCCCAAAGACCAAGAGATCAACCGGCAAGCCACAGGTCCCCGAAACACGAGTCCGATACCGAACAAATTCTCGACCAGCAAGGGATACACCGTTTCATGCAGGTCGGGCTCGAATGTGAGTTGATGGGCAGCCAGAAAAACCTTGGGCACTTGCAGGTGGTAACAGAGCGCATCGCCATCCGTCACCGGAGCCCGCGTGCCCAGCAACGTGGCGCTGGCAATCAGGGCAATGACCACCATCGAAAACGCCGGCAGCCGGAAAAAGCTCTGGATTTTTAACCAGATCGACCCAGGTTCTAGGCGTTGAAGTACCCGCCACCACTCATGCAACGCCAGCCCACCCAGCCCACAACCAGCCACACCGAGTGCCAGGCGATCGAGCCGGCCGACCTGTCCAACCGCGAGAAAAATCAGGCTCATCAGGCCCAGGCCAAGCGGAAGTCCCAGAGCCAAGGTATCGGAAGCTGACAACCGAACTCGGAGCGTGCGAAACACGGCCAACGCGGTTCCAATCGCCAGGAACAGCAAGACACCCAGGAACAAGAAATCAAGCGTCAGTGGTATCAAGTCAGCACCGCGCAAGGCGCCAGGGCCAGTTCACCCGGCTTGGGAGAAATCCTTCCCGGATGATCCAGGCCAGGAGAAATGGCAATGAGCAAAGACCAAGCACCAGAACCCGAGCCAAGAGGTCGACCGGCTTGGGCATGGTGTGAAGCGGCAGCAAAATCGCTAGCCAGGCGGCGACTGCGTGCCAGGTCAGACCCAGGGCGAGCCGAAAACAATGGCGAGCGAATCCCGCCAACCCCAGCAAAGGGAGATAGGCCGCCACACTGGTTGAAAGCCAGACCGCCAGTGAGCCAGCCGTCATCCCCAACGCAATTCCCACCAGTCCGCCTGCACGCCCGCCCGTAACCACGGCAGCAGTTGCCACCAGCAAACCCGCCACGGTCCCCAGCAACAGCCGGCCTGGTCGGCCAATCGAGATCATCATCTGTCGGGCCGGCCAGACCAGGCTCAACAGCAGCATGCCAGGCATCAACGGCCGAAACGCGGGTACCCCCTCCAGGTAACGCGGTACCAGCCAGGCCAGCAATGCCGGCCCAACCAGGAAAGCCACCCCGGCCAGCGGCGCCAGCACCACGGCCAGGGTTTCTGTGGCCCTCGCCGCTTGCTCAGCCACCTGAACCGAATTTCCATGGCGACCGAACGACGTTTGAAAATGGGTGTACAGCACCAGCACCACTCGCGTGGAAACATCCTGGCACCAGCTCGTGCCCAGCAACGCCACCGAGTACAGCCCCAGAGCCTGCTCTGGGTCGGGCAAAACTGCCAGAATCACGCCCCGATCAAGCCCCAGCATCCAGCCGAACGCCACCGAGTTTGCCAGGATCGGCAGGCCACTCCGCATCAACCGCCAGGACGTGGGCAAATCCCAGGTCCATTCAAATCGCCAGGGGTTCTGAGCTCGAAGGAATAAGATCTTGGCCACCAAAACCAGGCCGATCCCTGCCAGCAAACCCCAAAGACCAAAGCTCCAAAGTCCAAAGCCCACCCCCAGAGCCATGAGACCGGCTTCCAGCACATCGGCCCGGGTGGTCAGGGCGAATTCCTCGTGCGATCGCAGGATGGCGACCAGAAAACTCTCCTGCCGCTTCAGGAGCGCCAGCAAGGCAATGATCAAAAGCCCGCCGCACCAGTCAAACGCAAACGGCTCTGCCGGATGAGCCTGGAGCCTCCACAAAGCCAGGCCCGCCAAACAGGCCGCATAAAGCGTGCAGGTGATCGTGTTGATCGTATACGCAACGTTTGCAAGGTGCCGGGCCTCAGCCGCTTGCCCGGAAGCTCGCAAGATAGGAATTTGCTGCACAGCGCCCAGGCCAACTCCCAAACTGCTCCGGTTGGTATTGTCCAGAAACAGCTTGAGTCCGGAATAAACCCCCAGCCGGGCGGGATCAAGCCCCCAGCGCAACCCCAGCGCAGCCAAAATTCCAAGGGCGCGTTCCACCTGACCGCCCACGGACACGATCAGAATGTGATGCAGTGTCCGGCGATTCACCAATCCGGCCGAGGCGGTGCGTGTCTCTCCGACATTCAGGACCGACACAGTTGGGCCACGCTGAACTGGGACGGAGGACCAGCCGGGTCGACCGGAATCGGCCCTTTTTCGGCGAGCGAATACCCGCGTGCTACATACCAGGCGGCCGTATCATAGCCGTAACGGTTGTACGTGGTGTCCAGGTCCTCGTTATGAGCCGCCCAGCGGCAACCCACTCGAAGGATCTCTTCACGAATTCGTTCCGCCACCGGGGGCGGGTTATGCAAGATCACCGCGGAGGTCAGCACCAGGTCAAATGAGCGATCAGGAAATGGCAGGCAATCGCCCGACCCCTTCACCAGCCGAAAATCGGCCACGTCGCCCAGATAACTGGCCGCCAGTTGGAGCTGACTGTCACTGAAGTCCAGCCCGACCAGCGGGCAGCTCACCCTTGCGCGCAGGGCACGCAGTTGCTTTCCGTACCCACAGCCAATTTCAAGGATTGAGGTTGGTGCGTACGCCGCAATTCGTTCCGCCATCCAGTGCGCTCGGGCCGACCGGGCAGGCTGGCCCTCTTGCTCGCGGAAATACTCATCACCACCACGTAGCGTCCAGTAGGTGCGAGGATCTGCATAAAGCAACCGCCGCTTGATGGACGGCCAGCGACCGAACGATCGCCGCATGGCCTTGTGCCAGGCATATGATGGCCCGCGATCTCGCAAGGCTCTAATGGCCTTCAACGGCAGTGCGGCACGCTCGAATCCGTTCACCAGCGCCTCCGTTGGGAGGAAAAACCGTTGCAGGGCCCGAACACCGCACAACCTACCCATCCTGGGCGAGCCGCCGGCTTGGCCTCTTCTTTTGAGAAGATGCGCGAAGTCTAAGGGGATAGGGAGGTAGGGTCAAGGCCGAGCGTGTGATCACTGAACCTGTCCCTCAGCTTGCCAGGTTCTTAATGCTCCGCCCGTAATTAAACCACACGAACCAGAACGAACATCTTGGGGAATTGTTCAGATGGAGATCAAACGAACAGGCATTGCGTCCCTTTGAATCGTCAGTCGTTGAGTTAAGTGCAGAGGAGTGAAACAATCCTGCATTGCATGTCCTATCCTTTCTATTCCCAAGCCTCTAACAAAAGAATGAGTAATGTCCCCAATTTCACCTCGGCAGTTGCAACCAGGGTGGAACGGTACCGGCCAGAACCGGGCCAGGGTGTTGGCGTACTGCACGCACTGGCCGCAACTGTTGATGAAATCCACCTTGAGCTGCCACCAGGTGAGGCCGGTCTCGTTCTGCCAGCGGTCGCCGGGCTCGCCATGGATGTTGTTTGAGGGACAAGAAGGAAAAGGACAGGCATCGCATGCGTGAACCGCCTCTGCCTACTGGGTAACACCGAGTCTGTTCACCAAGAGCAACAACCAATGAAGATTACCCGGGCTCCGCGCATCGACCCAACTCTGACTCGCTGGTATCACGGCATCACCCGCTGCCTGCGTCACGCTTTTTTCGATATGAAGATCGGTTTGACCGCAAGCCATCGATTGAAGAACGGCTCCTTCAACCTGCGGACATCTTGGCAATTTGCTTGATGGAGCACCCTTTTCGTGCAAATTGACCCGGCCACGACAGATGCCTGATCAGATGAGGATGAACTCAGGCATGAAAGGCCTAGCCAGAGCCATCCAGGTGAGGTTGGCCGCGTGTGACGCTTGGCCTATACTCAAGTCCAAGCCGGTCCAGCCCCCCGAGGAACCGGTGGACGCCGGTCCCCGATCCTGTGCGAGGGAGTTTGAAAGACGTGGGAACGGACACCAGCAAACTTCGCGTGAACAACCTCGTCTTCGAGGTTTTTGATCGCCCCGTACACCCGGAATGGTTCGGCAGCCGGATTCACCAGCGGATCCAGCAAACGGCCTGGACGTGCGACCTTCATCTGTTCGCCGGCGGCCATGCCGTGATCTGGGGCGCGCGGCGGGTTCGCGTGAGTGAGATCCTGGGCGTTTTTGAGCCCCCACTTCCTGAAACGGGCCGGCTCTATTCCTCACGCCTGGATGAGGAACGTGTCACGCAGATCGCGCTGGGCGAGGGAATTTCGTATCAGTCTTGTTTTGAGGCCGAGCAGGTTGAGCGTACGGTGTTCACGCACCTTTATGATGAGATTCTGGCCGACTCGCGGCGAACCGGGTTGCTTTACCAGGCCAGCACGAAGAATCGCCTCTCACCTCCGGCCCTGGCATTCCTGCGCCACGAGGCCACCGATCACTCGCTTTCGGTCCACGCCACCCATTTCATTCCGGGCGACCTGGCCATTGTACGTGTTCAGACCCTGTTCGAGATCGAATGAGCCACAAACCGACATGATTGAAAGAGGCCCGAGTTCCCTCCCTTGAATGGGAAGGAAACCGGGCCCTTGGCCTCAAGAACAACGTGCTGGACGTGCCGTTGGCGTCGGTTCAGTTCAGGGGCACCATCCAGATGTTCCGGAACTGAACGGGATCTCCATGGTTCTGAAGATGGATGGGCCCTGGCGTGCTGGGATCGCCGCCCAGGCCAGACACCGTGTTATCGACCGTGATTTCGACATCTTTGTGAATCGCCTGGCCGTTCTGGTACACGGTGATGTGCGCAGGATGCACTTTCTTGCCATCCTTGAATTCGGGTGCCCAGAATTCAATGTCGTAGGCCTGCCAGACGGTGGGTGGCTTACAGGCGTTCACCAGCGGCTTGGCAACCTTGTAAATTCCGCCGCAGTCGTTGTCTTGGCTATCCAGGCCGTAGCTATCGAGAACCTGAACTTCATAGCGGCCCTGAAGGTAAACGCCGCTATTGCCCCGCCCCTGCCCCTGGTCATTGGGTTCGTAGGGGGTGCGGAACTCGACGTGCAGCTTGAAGTGGCCGTCAAAGAGCTTCTTGGTTTTGATTCCTCCGCCGGGACCGGCCACCTGCATGGCCCCGCCCTCGACCAGTTTCCAGGGGGCAGCCGAGGTTCCGTTGACATCCACCCACTGATCCAGGTTCTTACCATCGAACAGGACCACGGCACCCGCCGGCGCTGGCACCGAGGGGGTGTCGATCTTGTCTTCGGGTTTAGCCACCTTCAAATTGGTGATCTCACCGTACTGAGCCTGTACAAAAGCACCGGAGGTCGAGAGAAAGGTCGCAAAGACCCAGCCGGCAAGAAATTTGGAACGGCTTGGCAACATGAGTGAAGTCTCCAGGGTGGGTTCCGAGAAAAGCGGTCTATCCCTCATCAATGGTCGCCGGGCGAGGTCAAGCGGTCAACCGTCCTGAGCCAACCACCGAATCGCCAGGGACGCTACAGAACTCGCAAACACGGCATCTTTCCAAAAAAAAGGGGAACTCCTTCGCCCCAACTTGGACTTTGCGACCGATACTTCAGGTGTCGCCGGGTCGGTTACGACGTCGGCCCTGGATCGGATGCGGGGGTTTGGATCCGTTGGTCCAGGCTCGATTGAGAAGAACTGGCAAAGGATTCAGGAAATTTTCGGGTGACTCTCGCACCGGACCGTATCGCCCTAAGTGACGATCACACCAATACTCGGCTCCATTTCGCCTGGGTTTGAGCTGGCCGTTTCTGGCCGGCTGGCACCAGAAACCCATTGGCGAACCAGAGCCTCGGCGTTACCTTCGGAAGTCATGTTTCCTCATCCGGAGCGAATGCTCCGGCCCCTGTAGGAGCCGAAAGTCTGATGTCGCAAGCCACCCGCAAAGACCGTGCCCGGGGTTGCGTTCTCGGGTTGGCCGTGGGCGACGCTCTTGGAGCCCCGCTCGAAGGACTGACCCAGCAGCAGATCCAGGCCACGTATGGCCAGGTCTCTGACTACGTAGACGGTGTTCGCGCCTGGCGTAAAAAGCCTTATCGCTGGCGCTTGAAGGGTCTTTACACGGATGACACCCAGCAAGCGTTGGCACTGGCCGACTGCCTTCGCGAGCAGGGAGAAATCCAGCCTGAGTGGCTCGCTCGAACGTATCTTGCCATGGCCACGCCCCGAGATAATTACCTCGGAGCCCACCGAAGCGCTGGGAAAAGTTTCCGGCTCGTGATTGGTGATCTCGAACGCGGCGTTTCCCCAGAACACACAGGCCGGCCCTCGGCGGGCATTGGTGCAGCCATGCGTATTGCACCGGTCGGAATCTTCTACGCCACCTGCCCTGAAGCTCGGCTCAACGCGGTTCTTGCCGCCAGTCTGCTGACCCACTGTGATATCAGGAGCCTGTCCGGGGCCTATGCCGTTGCCACCGCGGTCTCATTAATTTTGACCGAAGGCCCCAGCGTCAGACGACCAAGCTTCTTGTTCCAGCTTGCACACCTGGTTCGCCAGGCAGAGTCCACCATCGCCGCCAGTCTGCCTGAGAAGATTTCAGGACTCAACAACTACACCCACGCCGTCTCGAACGCCATCGCCGCCGTTGAGTCGGTTCTCGACTCGCCCCGCGACCAGGCCTTCAGCGCCATCGTTGAGCGTGCGAACCGACTGGGTGCCGAACCCGCATGCACCCGGCCAACCATGGGTTTCCCCCCGGCCTGCATACCAACCTGCCTTTACCTGTTGCTTGTGAACGACAACTTTGAAGAAGCCCTGACCGAAGTTGTGAACCTGGGCGGCGATGCCGATACGGCGGGTGCCATTCTTGGTTGCATGGCGGGTGCCCTCTACGGGGAATCGGCCATTCCCGATCACTGGCTGAACGGGCTTCACAATCGTGATGGAATTGCCAATCGAGCCGAGAGCCTGGTTGACCCTCAGGCGCAGTATGCCATCCCCGATCTCATCTCCACAGAGCGGGAACTCACGGCACTCGAAGCTCGAAACCGTGAGGATTTGATGGCCAGCCGGCAGAGCGAAGATGACCTGGGAGCGAATCGGCGGCGGACCTGATCAGCTTGAGGTCAGCATCGACAAGCGATCGGCCTTGGCTAGGAACTCTTCAACACCAGCATGACTCACTCTTTACCGTGGCTGCGCTCGTCGGATACGCTGAATTCTATCTGAACAAATTTGCAACTGGGCCATCCACCGCCCCATGGCGGTGAGTGATTGCTGGAAATATCGATTCCATGAGTCTCGTATCCAATGAACGACTGGCCCGTCGACTCTCTCAGGCGGAAGGCTATCTGCTGCTCGATCTTCCGCAAAGATCCCTCGAAATTCTGAACTCTCTGGAAGACTGGGGAGAGATGCAGTTTGAGGCGAGCTTTCTGCTGGGTGAATCCTTGCGTGCAACCGGCCAGTACCGGGAGGCCATTCGGCCACTGGAAAAAGCACTTGCGCTCAGGCCGGGCCATGTTGGGGCGGCAATTAGCCTGGGCTGGTGCTTCAAGCGCACCCACCGCCTGGCACAGGCTATTGAAATCCTCGAACAAGCGAGCCGAGCCCACCCCGAGGAAGCGCTAATTCACTACAACTTGTCGTGTTACTGGAGCCTGGCGGGAAATCCACCCAAAGCCCTGAATGAACTGGCGCAGGCGATCAATCTGGATGCGAGTTTCCGCGATCGGGTAAAAAACGAGCCAGACTTTGACCCGATCCGTTCAGAACCAGGATTCGGCAGTCTGCTCCAGGATGCACCAGCCCAGACCTGATTAACCGGTTGATGGGCCCAGGCTCGGAACGATCTCGTTACTTTGTGCGCCGGCCTTGCGGCTGAGTTGCACTGGCCTTGCTTAGTTCTGGGTCTAGCTTCTGAAAGTAAAAAGACTTGCCGGTTAGCTTATTCCACCGCTCTCGCTGATCAGACGAGAGCGCATTCAAAACCCCCTCGCTGGCAGCCAGCTGGGCACTGGTCGGGCTAACGGCCTGAGATTTCCTGGCCTCGCTCAATCTGGCATCCACAAGGCTTGCAAGCCCCTGACGCTCCTCGGCCGTAACACCCACCCAAGAGGTCACCCAGCTGCGGGTGAGCAGACTCATTGGGCCTTCCCACTGCAGATCCAGTTCCAGCAACCGTGCGCGTTGCTTTTCATCCAGCAGGGCTTCGAGTTGACTGCGCTGATCTTCATCAATGGCTCGTCGACCGGCCAACGCTTCCTTGTCTGATTTGCCTCTCAGGCCTGCCGCGCGTGACCAGAGATCCGCAACATTGCGTTCGACGGTTGCAACCTGCTCGGGTGACAGTCGTAATTCCGCTTGTACGTCGGGACGGGTCAGCAGCAGCAGGGGAGCGGTTCGCACACCCAGCCGGCTATCGGGCAGAACCCAATCGCCCGAGCGGGCATGATCGGCATGTCCCAACACCAGGAGCAGAACTGCGATCCAGCGAAATCGCACCAGCTTTAAGGTTCGCTTGATCACGGCCTTGACTCCTCCTTGGGTCACAAAAAAAGCCGACCGAACCGCCCTGAGCGATTCGACCGGCTGGATTGTCTATCTCCAAACTCAAATCTGAGCAAGCTCAGATCAGCAGAGCTATCTGAATTGGGAGGAACTGGTGGCTGGATTTCTTGCTCATTCAGCGGATGGGGCCTGACCCCGAACCCGGGGCTGTGGCCGCTGACGACCACCCGCCTTGGGGGTAGCACTGTCAGCCTCTGAGGCAGCAGCGGCGGCTGGATCGGCTTCGCCTGCGGGTTTGGCAGCAGGAGCCGCAGCCGGAGCAGCCTGGTCTCCACCGGGCCCACGACGACCGCCGGGACCACCACGCCCTGGCTGCTCTTCCGCCAGCTTCTTGAGGTCAAATTCCTTGCCCAGCAAGCCATTGAACATGGTCTTCTGACGCTTGGTCAGAACCTTGGCGATGGCGTTTTCTGCCTTGGTTGTGATCAGGTCCTGCTGCTCGCCCTGCTTGGCTGCGAACTCGGCCATGGCCTGAAACCGCTGATTGTTCTGGGCGCCCCGCTGTTGGTTGGCAGCCTGGGCATTTGCGGCTGGATCACCCTCGGGATCGGCATTCGGATCGGCCGCCTTGGCCGGGGCACCGCCGCCATTCCGGCCACCCTGATTTGCCGCGTTCGGAGGATTCTGACGCATAAACTCGGTGCGCATCTGCTCCATGCCAGCCTGCATCAACTGAGCAACCTGCTCATCCATCTCGGAAATAATTTCCTGGATCTGCTGGTACTGCTCTTCCTGGAGTCCAAGTTTCTCCGCTACGGAAGTTTCGGCAACAACCGTGGGGCCAACAATCTGAAGTCGGATTTGCTCCAAGCGTGCCAGCTGGGCTGGAGTCAGAACCTTCTGAACTGCGAGTTGATCTTCTTCCTGCTGGGCTCGCATCATCCCCTGAATCCGCTCCATCTGGGCGGGATCCATCTGAAACCGTCCGCCACCAGGACCACCGCCACCAGGACCACCGCCACCAGGCCCGCCGGGGCCGCCACCGCCTGGACCACCGTTACCACCCTGGCCACCAGGGCCACGGTTTCCCCGAGGGTTCTGGGGCTGATCTTGCTGTGCGAAACTGACGAGAGTGAATGATGTGAGTACAGAGGCACTCGCACTCCGGGCCAGAAGCTGAGCAAACTGGGGTTTCTCGGTCAGGTTGGTTGCGGCATCAGAACCAGCATTGGGGGCACCGCCACGGCCACCGCGGCCGCCACCGGGAGCACCACCAGCAGGGCCACCCTGGCCACCACCTGGTCCACCGCCACCAGGACCGCCCTGGCCGCCGCCGTTCCGATTATTATTGGGAAATGCATTCCGGAACGTATCCCGGCGCTTCTCGTCGGAAGCCTTCTGAATTTCGGCGAGCGCTGTCTTCTGCTCTTCAGTCAGGTTCAACTCGGCTTGCAACGCGGGCGACCTCTGGAGCAACCCAATCATCCCGCCGCCGCCACCACCGGGCCCACCCATCCCGCCACCGAACGGAAACCCACCCCGGCCAGGCTGCTGGGCCTGCGGGCGCTGGGAGACCTGAGTCTTCAGCTGCCTGAGTCGAAATTTGGGATCGTTAAAAAATCCACCAGGACCACCGGGACCTCCGCCACCTGGTCCGCCAGGGCCACCTCGACCAGGACCACCCGGGCCGCCAGGGCCAGGTTCCTCGCCACCCCCCTGAGCCGGTTGATTGGTGCGTGTTCTTTGCGCCTCTGCTTGAGGGCTGAACCCGCCAGCAACCACAACACCCGCGACAAGCAAGTACCAGCGATGATTCATTGAGATGTTCTCCCAGGCGGGCAGCTTCGAGTTGGTATTAGACTTGAGTCAGCTTCAAGCGAGACACAATCTTAAAATAAGCGTCCACTCTACAAAATTGGCCGGTGATTTCTTTGAAATTATCCACTCGGCGAGTGGAACGCGAGGTGTTTGTTTTTTACTTCGTTGGAGATGTAGGTCTGCGGCCTGGTTTTCTCTATGCGGTTCCGCCTGTTCAAATTGGGGCGGAACGATCCAGATCAGCCCTTATATTTATCATGCAGCCATCCTGACCCGGCGGATAATCGTACGCAGCGGCGGCTGTGGGACCGTCACCAGGTCCAACACGCAAGGCACGCATAACCCGCTGATTTTCGTGCGAGTTATCGCGGTTCGCGATGGGGTTCTCTGTGTGGAACCGCCACCCTCGCCTGTCGCTTGGAGTTGCTTCGAGATTCAGCCCACTCGTGAACTGTTATAGGTCAGATCAGGGGGCGGAATAACCAAAACGCCAGAGCCCCGCTCAGTGCAATCGCCACCAGAATCACCAACCCACGATAGATTCGAAATCGCTTTCGGACCCCGTTCTCACTCCCAGAACCTTGGGCAATCGACCAGCGCTCCACGGAGCCCACCAAATTCAGCCCAATGAGTCCCGTGAGCCCCAGGAACAGGAATCCAAAGCCATGATCAAGCCAGGTTCGCCATGCCGGTACCGGCCGAATGCGGGCGGGATCTATCCACCCCAGAACCTTGGATGGCTCAAGAATCGAAAGGCGTACGGGCTTCTTGTCGCGTTGCTCGCCATCGGTCACGGCAATGGTAAGTTCCACCGGCTCCCCAGGGCCACGAACCGGCACACCGTGGATCTGGCCCAGGCCTGAATCCAGCACGAGGCCCTCAGGCAATTCGCCAGAAAGGGACCACCGCAGTGGACCAGCCCCACCCTGGGCCGACAATGCCACTCGGTAACTTCGACCGGTAATCGCCTCGGGCAAGTCATCCGGAGTGGTCAAAGTCAAAGGCACCCGCTCCACATCCTCTTCTGAAGGTCTGGGGCGGTTCTCGTCGGCACGCGGAATCAAGACCATGATGGTCATGGTCAAAAGCAGAATAAACAGCAGCGCACCGGTCAGCTTGGTAACCACAACGGCTACGAACGAATCTTCACCGCTCCCACCAAACTCTTGCCCAGCATGGCGACCGCGTCGTGTTGACCGCATCCTATCCTGCTCCCTGGGAATCCCCCGGTCGTCCGACCTCGCGGGTCGCGAAGCCACACGCACCGGTGATCTGTCGGCTCCTGCCTCAATCAATTTCCTTTAATCGGCCAGACGGAACAGGCAAGTTGACCAAAAAACGCGGCTCAGCCCCAGGCTTGGGCCAGAATGAGGCCGCCGAATGGGGAATTTCAACCAAAACTTGGATGCGTCATCTGGACGATCGAAGCCCCTGGACCACAATTATTTGAGGTTTGGTCTGGTTCAACGCTGGCCGTGTCGCTTGAAAACCAAAAAAATTAGCGACATTCCCAAAGTTTTTTCGGTATCCAGCCGATCGGACGCAACCCGTTACGCCTGCGAGGGTTGACAGACTCCGGATGAGCCCCTTCATGACCGGTAGAGATCGCCTAATTTTGCAAAACTCTGGAATTTCGCTATGCCAGACTGCGAGTCTGACGTATGATGCACTCGGTTGGAGCGGATAAGGGACTGCGACGACGATCACCATCGGTCCGAGCCCTCGCTTGCCTCGTTCGCCTTTGACCTGCAGGGCTGGTACGTCAGCTCCTTTCCTCGGACCCGGAAAGTGTTGCGAGGGTCCATGTTTTTCTCCGATGGGAGACCGTTGGTGAGCACCAAGCTCTATGTTGGTAACCTTCCTTACTCGGCCACCAGTGCCGATCTGGAAGAATTGTTCGCGTCGTTCGGTTCCGTTCAGTCTGCTGAGGTCCTCGTGGATCGTCAGACCGGCCGTAGCCGTGGTTTTGGCTTCGTTGAGATGGGCACCCCCCAAGAGGCCCAAGCGGCCATTGACGGGCTGCACGATCAGGATTACGGCGGCCGTCGGCTGACCGTAAACGAGTCAAAGCCCCGTCCAACCGTTCGTGGCAGCTATGATAGCGGCTACGGTGGCGGTGGCGGTGGTGGCGGTGGCGGCGGTCGTGGTGGCTACGGCGGCGGCGGCGGCGGTAGCCGTGGCGGCGGTGGCGGCTACGGTGGCGGCGGCGGCGGTGGCGGCGGCCGTGGTGGCCGTTATTGATCAAATGCTCTTTCTTGCCTGAAGAGCCTTAAAATATCTCTCAGCGCTGCCCAATCCAACCGATGGAGCCGGACCCGTAAAGGTCCGGCTCTTGGCGTTTCTAGACAGATTCTTCTGAGTTTCTTGATTTATCTCGCCAAGGTTTGCTCACCAGGTTTAGACCAGAGCTACCATGTCAGACCCCTCCCGTCAGCTCTCCCTGCTCGAACGCCGCGAAATAGAAGCCCGTATTGCGGGGCCACTGATTCGGGCCTTCATTGCGGAATTCGGACGCGAACGAACACTGCAAGTGGTTGAACGCACTATCTCTACCCTCGCCCACACGGCGGGATCGGAACTTGCCACACGCTCCGGCAACCAGGAACTGACGACCTTCAGCGCCTGTATCGAAACCTGGAAGGCCGGCGGGGCACTTGAGATCGAACTCCTCGAACAGTCGAACGAGCGGCTCTTTTTCAACGTCACGCGTTGCCGCTTCGCAGAAATGTACCAGTCGCTCGGTCTGGCCGATCTTGGTGCCTGCCTCTCTTGCTGCCGAGATTCCGCATTGGTGCAAGGATTCAACTCCAGCATCCACCTGACGCGGACCCAGACCATCATGGAAGGCGCACCCTATTGCGACTTCCGGTTCCAGGCCCTTGAGCCGGACCCTGACTGAGCAGGTCTGAGCAACCACTGATCGTTCGCCGGGCTCTTCTGGAACCGCCGAACCCCCATGCGCCCAGCCAACCTGGCAACGACCGATGAAGTTTCTGGGCGATTTTGCCGATCCTGATGGTTATCAAGATCGCGATGATCGAGTTCAGCTCGGTCGTCCGTCTGACACAAGGATCGTCAGCCCAGGAGGGGCCGCCATGAGCCAGGGACAATTTGCAACCGTTGCGTTACCGCCCTCTGCCCCATCCCAGCCAACGCTCGCCCCAGAAGGACGCTCTCACCGGGTCGGGCCGTTTGCGTATCCTTCAACCTGGGTCCTTCTGGCTCTGGGGTTCGCGTTCCCGTTTGCACTCATGGTGCTAGACCCCACCTTGATGTTCAAGCGGGGCTGGGAACAGTACCTGGGTACGGCCATCTTTCTATGGGCCGTTGTCACCCTGGCCGTGGAACTGGTTCGCCTGGGCCGCAACGAACGCGCATTTGCCGAGGCCGCTCGCCTGCTCGACAACCCGCACAAGATCAGTTCGCAAGATCACCGCTTGCTCCCTTCCCGGCTTCGCCAACTGTCGGCTCATGCCGCCGGTGCGGTTCCCGTGGTCCAGCTCATGGAGTTGAACCGCGAAAGCTCAGCACTTGACCAGGAAGATGCCCACGGGCGATTCACCCTCACTCGCTACATCCTGTACCTACTGCCGGTGATCGGCTTCATTGGGACCGTTGAGGGGATTAGCCGGGCGTTGATGAATATCAGTAAAGTTTTACCCATGGTGAAGGACCTTGATGGGTTCCTCTCCAACCTGACCGGGGTGACGTCGGCCCTCCAGATCGCATTCGATAGCACCCTGCTGGCCCTGTTCCTGAGCGCCACCCTGATGCTGATCCAGACCTTGGTTATCCGTCGGTCAGACGACCTGCTGGCCAGAGTGGATGGCTGGGTTGTGGAGAACCTGCTCCCTCGCCTTGGGTCCAAAGGCTCTGGCGAAACCCTTTTCACCGCCCTTGCCGTTTCGCTCGATCATCTGAAGAACGAAATCGCGCTTCAATCTCAGCGCACCACCGAAGCCGTTCAGGACCTTGCCAAACGCCTTGACCAAGGACTGGCCGCCAACGTCGATCGTTTTTCCACCGCGGTGGACCGGCTACCATTGGCTCTGGCCGACCTTGAACGCGGCACAAGTGCGGTGGGCCGGCTGGAACCGGTCCTGGCCAAGCTCGCAGAGTCGGCCAGCGGGGCCTTGCACGCCAGCCAAACCCTGAGTCGGATCGAAGAGCTGCTGGCCAAGGCTCAACAACCAGACTCCTCGATCGAGGCGATCCGGCGCGGTGTCGATCGTGCGGGCATGGCCATTGATTCACTCTCTAACCAGTGGTCAACAGGCCGGTTTGAGCCGGTGCTGGCCAAGCTCAGCGAGTCTGCCAACGGGACCGCCCAGAGCAGCCAAACCCTGGGACGCATTGAAGAACTGCTGGCCAAGACCCAACAGCCCAACCCCTCGATCGAGGCGATCCGACGGGGTGTGGATCATGCTGGCTCCGCCATCGACTCACTTTCCGACCACTGGTCGGCAGCCTTCGAAAAGAACAGCCGGACCACCCAGGACCAACTCGCCAAAACGCTTGGCAGCCTGAAAGATGCGCTCGAACTGCTGCACGTCAGTATGGAGCAAGGAAACACGCTCTATCGGAGCATTGTGAAGCGAATCATGACCTACCCCGGGCACGACGACCACTCAGCCGCCGCCTGATCCAACTCCTGACTTAGCCTGGAGCCAGCCCGGTGTCTAACCTGCTCAACCGCCTGCAATGGAACCCAGAACCTGTGATCGGCCCAGCGCAAATCCAAGTGGCCGCGCTGGTCTCTGAACTGGAGTCCGGGACCGATCCGGCCCACCTCCTGCGTTCCCATTCATTGGTTCCGGCCGACCTGGTTGCGGCGCTGGCAGTCACGGCGCTGGGTGGTGAGCAGTCGCTGGGCCTTCCGCTTATCCAGGGGCGAGCCAGCCGGCCCAACATCGAGCCTGCGCTCCAGGCGGTTGCCCGGCTCTGGAAAACCGTCACTCCCACCGCCAGCTTGGTGGTTGCGGCCGGCTTGCTCCAGATCTTTGAGTTCTGGGATGCAAGCCACACCGCAGCCCAAGAGGCCGATGACCGGGGCGACACGACCAAACTCGGGTCGCTCTGGCATGCGATTGCGCACCGTCGAGAACCAGACCCCGGCAACTCGGCCTACTGGTACCGCCGGGTTGGACGCGACCCAGCCGGCATCTACTCCGCCCTGGTTCAGCCCGCCACGGCCGTGATCGAGAAATCTGGCCACTGGACCTTAACGGTTCAACTCATCAAGAACGGGCGCTGGGACCCGCTGGCCTTGATTGAGATTTGCACCCGAGTCAGGCCTGGGACCGCCGAGGAGGGGCTGGCACGTAAACTTCAACGCCTTGAGATGCTTGCCTGCTTAGAAGCCAGCCTGTGATCGGTTTCTCCAGGGAAAATTGACAACTTTGCACTCCGCCGCTTTGCATTTCCTACATTGCATTCAGAACCAATAGCCGGTGTTTCAGGAACAGCTTCACACGCGTGATCGACCATTTTTCGCGCCTCGGGTGCAGTCACGGGATAAGTTACGAAAGCCAGGACACTCGAAAATCGGGTGAAGCGGCTTTTGGAGTGACTGGATGCTGAATCACCCGCCATCAAGACCGCTGAGCACCGACCCCCGCACCGCGTGGGTGATTGTGTTTCTGCTTCTCAGTCTTGGCGGGTGGTTGCTCTGGGAAATCCATCGAACGATTGGCTTGAACGCTCCCCATTTCTGGGAGTTGCTCAGAAATGATCGGGTCTTTGACCTGGCCATGCTGGACTTCTTCGTGACTGCGGGCTGGGCGTTGCTTGTCCTCTTTGAAAAATCGGGCCGGCGTGGGCCGGCCTTCTGGGTCAGTCTGGGCGTGTTCTGCATGGTGCCATCGCTCGGTATCGCCCTTTTTGTCCTGACTGGCTCCCTTGGGAATAGCCGTCACCCTGTTAACGAAGTCTGAAATCGAACTCGCTTCTTGAACGAAATGCATCGCGTATCCAACTGCGTGTGGTTGGAGCGCACAGGACGAAATTACGGCGGGACGCCGGGCTGCCAAGGTGGGCGGTTTGCGGGTGGGTCAATGGACGGACCCACAAAGGATTGCAGCAACTTGCTTTTGTCCCAGGAGGGCGCGTGATGGAGTTCATCGGCCATGAAACCACGCCCTCGTCGGTCTTGCGCTGGCTATACACTTCGACCCAATCTCGACCGTCTTGAATCGCGGCTCGTTCTCAGCGGCACCTCGGCCACCTGGCTCGGGCAAGATGGCCATGACCTGGCCGGACCGTCGTCGGGCTTGGCCTCAGACGGCATTCAAGATGTACATATTCAAATCAGTGGGATTCCAAATAATCGACAGATCGCCTGGGCCGATTTGATGGGACTTGGCGGCGGACGCTGGGTGTACAAGGGCCCCTACGGACCTTGGGGCGCAGCCCTCGATCGCTCACCAGGCGCCCCAGTTGCCGACCTCTTCTTCGAACCCGACCGAGCCGAGACCGGACGCGCTTTCAATTTGGTCCTGCATTACGATGACGGGACCAGCGCAGATCTCTGGCTCGACGGCGGAACAGCCGACCCCGGCCAACGTATGCCCAGCGCCCAGCTTCAATTGAGCTGGGTGGGACAAACCGGCACCGACCTCACGGGCCAGGGACCAGCCGTTGGCCCAGATGGCTACACCGATGCCATCCTGAACTTGCGTGGCCTGACCAGCAACCTTGACATCGCTTCCGTACAAATTCAGGGGCCCCCTGGTCTCACTTGGGCGTACGGCCCCAACCCACAGGCTTATTCAAACGCCGAACTCGTACGCAATTCAGCCGATCCTTCTCAGGCCCAGTTGTTCTTGAGCCCAAGCAGCAACCTGCAAGGCCAAACCCTGACGGTTCAGGTGAACTATGCCAGCGGTCAAACCGACAAGGCCCAGGTTGTGGCCAGCTCAACCAACCCAACTCAGCAGGTGAGCAAGCCAGCCCTGCCACAGTTGGTTAACGGCCCTTCGGCCCAATGGCTGGGCCAGGCCAGCGGTCAGGTTTCTGGCGTTGCCGCAAGCCAGGGCTGGGCCACACTCGGAATCTCAGGAATTCCGGCCGGGCGGTCCATTGTGGCCGCAGCCGTGACCGGGGTGACCAACACCATCTGGGCCTATCGTGCACCCAGCGTGGATCCCACTTCGTTCTACGTTGATCCCTACGCACAACCACTGGCCTATCTTCCGGGTACCGATGCCACCAGCGCCAAGCTGGCCTTCGCGCCAGACACCACGCTGACCGGCCAAAGGCTGAGCATCCGCCTTCGGCTGGATGATGGTTCGCAGGTGGTGACTTCAACCACGGCCGGCGTGACCGACCTCAGCAAGCTCTCCCCTGCCCCATCCACAAATACGGTGGTGGCCGGCGCAGGGGCCGATATCCAGAGTCTGGTCAACAAGTTCGGCAAAGTGTTGCTATCGCCGGGGGTTTACACCCTGAATCAACCGCTGACGATCAACACCCCCGTCTCGCTGATTGCGCCTTATGGAAATGTCACGCTCCAATTCAATCAGCAATCCTCATCCGCGTCTTGGTCGGCGGCCATCAAGATCAACGCGGGCAACACCACCTTGAGTGGCTTCGCGGTCCGGTTCTCAGGCCCGGTTCGCTGGAACTGGGACGTGGATTACGGCCCGACCATAATCGGCTCGACCGACAATCTGGATCCATCCTCCAGCGACCCCAGAGCCAACCTGGTCCTGACCAACCTGGACCTTCAGAGCCCGGCCCCTGCAACACAGAACGAGCAAGCCCCGAACCTGATCAGACTGGCCACCGCCGAGGGCGGCACCATTTCCAGTAACAAACTCCGCGGCGGTACCACCGTGGTGGTTCATGGACCGTGGTCCATCACCGGAAACAGCTACCTGGGTACCGTGCCGGGAACCTGGGCCTGGGAGGCGTTTGCCACCCACTTCAGCAACAACCTGGTTCTCTCCAATAACACCGTGAGCCCCTTGCCCGGAAGCGGCCGCACCTGGCGATTCCTGGTCATGACCCATTCGGGCCTCAATGATCAGGTGTCCAATAATCAGGTCAGTGGCATCGGCCCCCTGGATACCGACACTCAGAGCGTGAACGCCTCGGAACTGATCCTCACCGAATCCTACTCGCTCCGATTCGAGGGGATGCCGTTGAGCCTTTCCAGTGATGGACGCGTGCTCCAGATTCCAGCAGCTCAAGGGGCCACGCCCGCCACCGGCGATATTGTGGCCATCCTCAATGGGCCCAATAGCGGCTTGTATCGACGTGTGGCCCAGGTACTGGACCCCAATACCCTGCTGCTCAGCGACCCGCTGCCGGCTGGATCGTACGCGGTTTCCATTGCCTCGGGCTTCGTCAACGAGACCTTCTCAGGCAATACCGTTGATGCCCGTGGCTCATCCACAGCCTCGCCGTTCGTCCTGGTGGGTAACCACTACGGCACTCAGCTCACCGGCAATACCACCTATGGCGGAGGTGAAGCAATCCGGGTTGTGGCCTACCCCACAGAAGCTCCCCAGCTCTGGGGATGGTCTCATGATCCGTTCCTCGGCGGCACCATCAGCAACAACACCGTGGTCGATTCCTCCAAGGGAATTACCCTCAACGTTGACAACAGCCCCTCGGTCAAGACCACGACCGGCCGAACCTACTTCCAGGCCAGCGTGCAGGGGAACACCATTCGCTGGACCTCGCAATTCCTGGCAGCCAGGGCCGCGGCCAACCTCGCTGCCCCCGTGGCGATGACCGTGGGAGACCCCAGGGCGCTGGACCCCGCCGGACTGGCTCTCACCCTGAACAACAACTGGGGCGATGTCCCTCAGGGCGCCATCGCCGCCGCAACCATTAATATGGCCCAGATCAATGGCCAGATTCTCTTGAACTCAAATAGCTCACTGGCAGCACCGCCACCAGGGACGCCTGCGAGCCTGAGCCTGGTCAACGATACCGGATCCAGTTCCTCCGATAAGATCACCAACGACTCCCGGATCCGGATCGGCAATACCCCGGGCGCAACCAGCTATCAGTATCGGCTGGCAAACTCTGGTAGTTTTCTCACCGTTTCGGACCCCAGCGGGTTCCAACCCGCCGGCCTGACCGATGGCCCCGCCACCGTGTTTGTTCGCGGCGTCAACGTCAACGGTGTTCCCGGAACCACCATTTCTCTGAACTTCACCCTGGACAGCACACCGCCGGTTGCCCAGGCACCCCCGTTGACCCCTCAAAGCGATACCGGCCCCCTGAACACCGATGATGTTACCAGCGCAAATGCCCTGATTTTCCAGGCGGATGGTAATTCAGGGGATATCCTGACTCTGCTCAGAAACGGCTCAACCGTGGCCCAGGGCGGGCCCGGAACCCTGACCGACCCAGGCCCCATTCCCGAGGGAACCCACCTCTACTCCCTCAGGCGAACCGATATCGCCGGCAACTCCAGCGTGAGCTCGACGACCCAGGTTGTCATTGATCGCACCCCACCCGCCGCCCCCACCGGACTGATTGCCAACGGCACCACAGTCAGCGTGTCACCGGCCAATGCCGGGTCGCTCCTCTACTATCAGGTCAATAACAACACCGCGCAGCCTGTACCAACCGCCGCTGGTTTCACCCCCCAGGGGTTAGTGCCAGGCAACAATCAGGTGACTGTCTGCGTGGTGGACCAGGCAGGGAATGTCGGCCCCTCCTCCATCGTCAACGTGCTTTACTCTCCAGGGCCAGTATCAGCCCTCTGGCTGGGCCAGGACGGTAAAGATTACGTGGGCTCCTCGGCAACCTCCGCCGGCGACGGGATCCAGGACATCCATATCCGAATGTCTGGTCTTCCGACCAACCGCATGATCAAACTGGTGGATATCCAGGGCCAAGGGGGTGGCCAGTGGCAGTTCGGAACCTCTGTCGGTTTCTGGAGAGCTGCCGTCTTCCAGCAAGTTTTGGCCGGAACCGCGGATATCTATATCAATCCCGACCGGACCGAAACCGGCCGACCGTTCCAGATCACCGTAACCTACGGCGATAATTCCACTTCCACCATCTGGCTCCAGGGCGGTACCGCCAACCCAGGTCTTACCTCAACCGCTCACCAGGCCCGGGTACTTGCAAGCCGTAGAAGAGTATGACCCTGGCCGAAGTGATCGCGCAAAAAAAGTCTCGGTTTGCGAATCCAGTCGCAAACCGAGACTTTTTTCAAAACTCAACAGGCTCCAGGTGCCTTCAGCCGAAGTGGCCACTCAAAGTTCGTTCAAAACCTTCTGTGTCACTTCACGCTGACAATTCTTGCACCAGGACCAGCGACCTTCTCCCACATGTTCATCCAGATGAGCCGAAGCTACACGGACCGAGCGAAACCAGAGACGATCCTCGGTTGCCGGCGTCCGTTCAAGCTTGGTGCAACGGGCGAAATGAAGTAGGTTTGATGTCGCTCGCCCACGCCCCTTGCCCTTCTTACCGGGTTCAGGAATGACCCCGTGAAAGATAAAGCCAATGGCTTCGAGCCGGGTTTCAGCGAAATCATCTTCGGACTCGATGGTCCGAACAACTACCGCGAGATCCGTGGCCAGCATGGGAGGTTCCCGTTCAGGACCCGAGATCGAACGCGCAACACTTTGTCAACGCAGACCTTGAGATAATTTGATTGTACGGCCAGGCGGCAAATTCCGCAAGACCAAACCAACCAGTGCCAATTGCCACGCCAAAACTAACACATGAAAACCCGTGAATGAATTTTCGGCTGACAAATACCCGCGAATCAACGGCCACGGGGGGCTTGATGATCCTAGAGCGGGGGGCTTTCCCCGGCGTCAGAGAATTGAGAGAGATAGAGGCTTACTCTGGCCGACCGGCCGCATGAAGAGCCTCGCGAAGGCCTCGTAGGGCCAGATGGCTGCGGGGATGGATCGCCACCGCGGCAGAGTAGAAGCGAACCGCCTCATTGGGCTGGCCAGCCCCCATCAGCGTACTGGCAAGGTCATGGTTGATCCAGAAGTCATCCGGGTGGGCTCGCTGGGCACGCCTCAGTAGACCAGCGGCCTTTTCCTTGTCTCCCAGAGCACCCAGTGCATACGCGAGCCGGGAAATGCTCTCGCTGTGCAGGTCTTCTTCGGGGACCGTTGCGGCCAGCGCCTCAAAATGGGCGCAAGCCAACTCTCGGTCGGTCGCCTCCAATTCGAGCGTATCACGCCGCCGGCACCGCCAGGGGTCGGGATCGGCCGCCTTGGCAACCAATGATAGCTGGAGCACCTTCGAAGATTTCAACACCCGACGAATGAAGGCCCATTGATCGAGCGCATCCACCATCTCGACCGAAATCGGCGCTGCGATGATGCGGGTTCCAGCGTCGGCCGGAGACAGGTGGTCCACGTCAATCCCGTAGTCCAGGAAGGCAGCCTCATACTCACGGTCGGCCCGCCGGAAGTCGAGGTCCAGATCAATGTCGGTGTGGATCACGGCAAGCCTCTGGAGCATGAGACGGTCCCTCGACCGGGCCTCCGCCTGGTCACGCTCACGGTCTGCCATCGCAACGAAATCGCCAATCTCCCGACGCAAGTCGGCACCGATCTCTGGTCGGGCAAGCAGTGCCTCGGCCCGCCTCGCCGCCTGATTTGTCTCGGCCCAGGGGGTCCGTTCGCCCTCAGGTGCCGCTCGGGCCCGCCCAAGCAGCAAGGATGCCTGATGCAGAGTCGATTTTACCTCGCGTCCTGCGGCCGCTTCCCGGGGTGCTCGCTGGCGTGTCAGCCACCACCCGCCGCCGCCGCCCAGCGCCGCCAACGCGAGCAGCGAAGCAACCTTCCGCTGGAGCTTGTCACGCAAGGCTGCGATGGTCCGCTGATGCTGGCTCTCGGTGGATGCGTTCTTGCGTTCCAGAGCAGCGGCACCGTTCTCGAAGAACAATTTCTGCCACTGGTAAAACAGCGTGGGACGAAGTTG
>CAIYJE010000034.1 GCA_903926465.1 uncultured Planctomycetales bacterium | reverse complement strand
TGGCTACAGCGGAGGCAACACCCAGAGGCTCTACGCCCAGTGGGATACTCTGGGCAACATCACGTCGTTGATTAGCTCGGCTGGGGTAGTGCAAGAGCGCTACCTCTACGACCCATACGGCAGCGTGACGGTTTGTGATGCCGCGTATATGTCTCGTCCAGGGAATGCCAGCTCGTATGCATGGAAGTACCTGTTCCAGGGAAACCGGATTGACACGACCACCGGCTGGTACGGCGTGCGCAACCGCGACTACATCCCCGGCGAAGGGCGTTGGGCCGAAAGAGATCCGCTGAGCTACGCCGCCGGCGATATGAACCTGTACCGGTTCGTGGGCAATGGGCCGACTTATGCAGTGGACACGAGTGGGTTATTCTTCGGATTCCCCGATTGGATACCGTTTGCAAACTGGCCCGATGTTCAGGCAGAGCGTGGCCGTCGTGAACAACTCGCGTTAAAGCAATTGGAAGTAAGACAAAGGTTACGCCAACAGCGTGTGCTTGAAGATAGCCGCCGCCCTCATGCAACTGACGGTACGCCTGAGGGTGAATTTCTCGATGATATGGAAGCGGTTGGTCTGCTCGATGCGGGCGGTGAGCGTGTTGGTGGCCATTGGAAGGATGCAGCGGAACGAGCAAAAGAGGCAATAGCTGAACTTCCTGAGCGTGTTAAGACACAATTCGAAGAGCAATTCCAAAACCAGATCGCTGGAGCAGTTTTGCCGACTGCAATTGCGATAGGGAAAAGCGTTGGCAAGGGAGCGCGCGTCCTTAAAACTATCGACGCTGCCGAGGCTCTCGAGAATGGACTTTCTTTACGGAGTGGAGCGGCAATTGGGATTAAGCGAAACCCCAGGCATCATATATTTCCGCAAGAGATGCGTAGTTTTTTCGCAGCACGTGGATTCAACGATATAGACAAATACACTTTGCCTCTTGATGAAGCTACTCATCAAGCACTCCATAAATGGATGGGCTCAGGCCCTTGGAACGAGGTAATGAGGTCTCGAATTCTAGCTGAAGAAACTAAGCTAGGCCGTCTCTTAAGTAAACGAGAAATCCTTGATATCGGTGCAAAGATGCGGCGTGAGGCTGGGTTAAGCAACACGAAAATTATCCCCTTTAAGGATTAACAATGCCACACGATCAGCCGAATCAAAGCCGCGAAACAACTGCGTGGGCAGGCAACTGGCGCACACGTTTAGACGCACAACTGAGGCAATTAGGACACACCAGTCTTGATGATTTCTTGAGCGCCAATCCAGGGGTTGGCTACATAGTCCTTTCCAAATTGCTTAGCAGCGCCAATGTGGCGCCTATGCAGATATACAACGAGCATCTACGCCTTGGACTTGAAACCGGCAATTTTCGGAATGTTACAATGGACTGTCTTGTGAGGTTCCTGAATGATTACCTACGAAGAGGTTGGAGAAATGGAAAACACTTTGCGCACCGTTCCGCATCAGCGTTTGCTGCTTGGTCAACGTCGGTACTTGCTCATACAAATTCGGATGCAAATATGAAAGAAGTATTAAATGAAGTCTTCGTTGAACTTGAATCACTTCCCATACCGACGGGTTGGCGACCGAAAGATATAAATGACGAGTTTATTAAACAGGCATTTAGCCGCGCCTGGCCGAATATTAGAACAGAAAAACGGGCATCGCATCCTTGACGAGAAGGAAAGGACATGTATTGCATTCTCGAATACAATAATAACCTGGGAACCTCAGCAAGTGGCGATCTGTACCACGCCAACAGCATTGCTGCAGGCGATAACAACACAGCCTATGACGGCCTGGGGCAACTGACAGCTTTTGCCAGGGGCACGCTCTCGGCCTCGGGCAAGAATGGGACCGTGCCGGATACGATCACCACCCCCTCACGCACGCAGTCCTGGAACCTGGACACACTGGGGAACTGGTCCAGCCTGTCCACGAACGCTACGACAACGAACCGCACGTTCAACGCGCAGAACCAGACGGCCACGGTTTCCGGTAGTACCGCGCCCAACTATGACTCCAACGGCAACACGACCAGTGATGCCGGCCAGACGTTCGTCTTCGATGCCTGGAACAAGCTGGTGGCCGTGAAGAGCGCGGGTACAACCGTGGCGGCCTATGCTTATGACGCCCTGAGCCGCAGAGTCACGGAAAGCTATGGCGCCACCACCAACCACCTGTATTACTCATCAGCCTGGCAGGTGATCGAGGAACGCCAGAACGGCACGGCAGTAAGCAACCTCACCTATCAGTACGTCTGGGGCCTAGGTGGGGTGAACCAGTTGGTTCTGCGTGATGGCTTCAGCAGTGGGGCTTTCAGTCAGAGGCTCTACGCCCACTGGGATACTCTGGGCAACATCACGTCGTTGATTAGCTCGGCTGGGGTAGTCCAAGAGCGCTACCTCTACGACCCGTACGGCAGCGTGACGGTTTCTGATGCGTCTTATGTCGCTCGACCAGCGAATGCCAGTTCGTATGCGTGGCGGTACCTGTTCCAGGGGAACCGGATCGACACGACCACCGGCTGGTACGCTGTGCGTAACCGCGATTATATCCCCGCCGAAGGCCGCTGGGCCGAACGCGATCCGCTGAGTTACGCCGCCGGCGACATGAACCTGTACCGGTTCGTGGGCAACGGGCCGACGTACGCGGTGGATATCAGTGGCTTGCAATCTAACGGCAACGACCACCCGACGAACGTGGGGGTCTTGCAAGCCGGGAGTGCCGCGTGGCAGGCAGGGTATGATCGGTATTACGGCCAGGGCGGAATTAACCAACAAAACAATGACGCCCAGAGACGCCAGTATCAACAGTCTCTCGATGAGCGAAACAAAGCCCGCGAGGAAACACTCGACTGGATTCAGACAACGCTCGATGTGTTCGGGGTCTTTGACCCGACTGGATTGGCGGATGCCACGAATGCTGCGGTTTCCCTTTATCGAGGCAACTATGTGGATGCTGCGATCAACGCAGCATCGATCCTCCCTGGCGGAGACTCGGCGAAAGCGCTGAAGCTGAGAAAGCCCGCCAAGGAAGCAATGAAGGAGGCTGCTGAGCAAGGCGCAAAACGCCTAAATGACGTTGCTCCAAACAGTGGTGGGCGGGGTCTAATTGGACTCGTCAAGCCGGGAGGCACAATCGATGACGCCCTAAAGGCCCATTATCTCGACATCGCTCGATCGCCTCAGATGGCTGCTGCCGTCGAGCGGTACAACAAGATTGCTCGATTCTTGGGTCAGAAGCCTTCGGCGAGCATCGATGAAATCGTCAGTGCACTTGGCAAGGACGTGACGTTTTCAAGGGTCGGTCACATTAGGTCGGGCGTTTTCACGCCGGGCCAGCACCCCGGAGCGACATCGTTTTGGATTCAGGGCAATCCTCTGACCGCTTACGGTCGCCGGGCTGGACGGCATGAACTGACCCACTTGGGAGCAGCGTTGAGAGGCCAAGGCGATAACTTCTTGCATGAAATTGCAGTCCAAGCCGCAACCACGCCGGAAAACTTGGTAATTGGAGTTGGATCGCTGGTGGTCATTGGCGGGACGGTCTATTGGGTTTCAAGCCAATGATGCGGGGCCAGTTCATTTTTCGTTTGAGCATCGTTTGCAGTGCTGTTTGCGTTGCGGCAACAGTCTACGCTCTCAGGGCATTGACCTCGCTAGGCGGTCTTTCTGTGGCCGTGATTGCGACGGTGGTTGTGGTATTATTCTACGCATTGTTTGTTTACGTTGTCACGAAGCTCGGATGGTAGTTCGTGGCGTTCGCCCGTGCGTGCGTGAGCGTGGCCCCAGCACACGATAAAGAACACAGGGAGGCAAGGTCATCATGCAAGGCCCGGCGACCACCTTGCCTGCCAAGGGAATCGCCCAGAATTGTTTGATTCTTAACTTTGCAGAAACCGGAACTGTGGCGAAAGTATTGCACTGGTCAGCCCTGCCACAGTCGCAATTTGGTTCCTCGAGTAAGATCAGAACGACAGCCAATTCAGCTAGGAATTGGGCCAAAAGGTTGCTGAGCAAACTTAGCAGTAGGCTCAGGCCCTAGATCAACCTCGTCCTCGCTCTTTTTCAATTCGGAATTCTACAGGCAGGCAGCCTCATCCTGGCGGCCAGTTGTATCGCTGGCAACCAGGGTGAGGTAGTTCTATCGCATTGAAACCGTGACGACTTATGTCTGGTCATCCCTCGTAACCCCTATGGGTGCAACTAGGCCTTAAGCGCCGGATACATGAGGCAACACCACCAGCGATGCAGGCCAGACGTTCGTCTTCGATGCCTGGAATCATCTGGTAGCGGTGAAGAGCGCCGGCGTAACCGTGGCGGCGTATACGTATGACGCCCTGAGCCGCAGAGTCACGGAAACCTATGGCGCCACCACCAACCACCTGTATTACTCATCTAACTGGCAGGTGATCGAGGAGCGCCAGAACGCTACGGCAGTAAGCAACCTCACCTACCAGTACGTCTGGGGCCTGGGTGGGGTGAACCAGTTGGTTCTCCGTGATGGCTACAGCGGAGGCAACACCCAGAGGCTCTACGCCC
>CAIYJE010000033.1 GCA_903926465.1 uncultured Planctomycetales bacterium | reverse complement strand
TGGCTACAGCGGAGGCAACACCCAGAGGCTCTACGCCCAGTGGGATACTCTGGGCAACATCACGTCGTTGATTAGCTCGGCTGGGGTAGTGCAAGAGCGCTACCTCTACGACCCATACGGCAGCGTGACGGTTTGTGATGCGTCTTATGTTGCTCGACCAGGGAATGCCAGTTCGTATGCCTGGCGGTATCTGTTCCAGGGGAACCGGATCGACACGACCACCGGCTGGTACGGCGTGCGCAACCGCGACTACATCCCCGGCGAGGGCCGCTGGGCTGAGAGAGATCCGCTGATCTACGCCGCCGGCGACATGAATCTGTACCGGTTCGTGGGCAACGGGCCGACGTACGCGGTGGATATCAGTGGCTTGCAATCTAACGGCAACGACCACCCGACGAACGTGGGGGTCTTGCAAGCCGGGAGTGCCGCGTGGCAAGCCGGGTATGATCGGTATTACGGCCCAGGTGGGATCAACCAGCAGAACAACGACGCCCAGAGGCGCCAGTATCAGCAGGCGCAAGACGAACGAAAAAAAGCCCGCGAGGAAACACTGGACTGGATTCAGACAACTCTCGATGTCTTAGGAATCTTTGATCCAACCGGCTTGGCGGATGCTACGAACGCCGCAGTTTCTCTGTATCGAGGCAACTATGTGGATGCAGCGATCAATGCGGCCTCCATTCTGCCCGCCGGAGACTCGGCGAAAGCGCTCAAGCTGAGAAAGCCCGCCAAGGAAGCCATGCAGGCGGCGTCGGGGCAAGTTGCAAAACGTCTGGATAATGTTGCTTCAAACAGAGCGCTATTGAACCAAGGTGCGAGGGCAAGCGAGTTAGCTGACCAAGCATTGCTCGACAAGCTCAAGTCACGCGGGTTCACGATTGATCAAAGTGCCGACATTCAGCGTTATCTCGATTACCGAAAAGCCAACGCAGCGACCTTTTTGGACAAAGACTTGTTGCTGCGACCTGATCCCAGAAAAATCGAAGTTCTTGAAGAATACCTGCATAATGTACAACGTAAGATCGGTTTGACTGATAAAATGACTCCCGCACAACTCGAAATCCACGTCAAGGATTTCATGCTTCGGCACCGAAAAAAACTCGGAATCAATGATGCAGATGCTGGCTGGCTGCAAAATTGGCTTGAAATCGCACGAGGACAATAGGAGAGAAAATGATGACGGCAAAACCATTGCAAGTATTTCGGCTTGGCAGCAAACGGATCGTTGTGTGTCAAGTGCACGGCGAGAATCCAATGCACTTTCTTGGTCAGAACTTCGCTTTTTATGCAGAGGGAAGGCCGGCCGCGATGATTAGAATTGAAGGAGTGTCCACAGCAAACGATGCAAGTGGTGAGGTGTTCGACTTTTTGTACACTGGCGATGAGATTCTTCCTCACCTGCTTGGCGAGAATTCCATTCTCACAAATATAACCATTGATGAGGCCTAAAGGGAAAACATTGCGTAACTATCGCTCCGCCGCCCAATTATGCCTTCGGTCGTTCCAGTGGCTTGACCTTTGTTTTCTTCTGTAACAACGGGTTGATGTTGGACTTGCCGCCTCGGCTTTTTGACGTTGAGTCAAGACAGGAGAAGGACAGGTTTCGCGGTCTTAATCTAACCATGCAACTTGTGCAATCCGGGCAAAGAATAGAAAGGTCTCCTATTGCATCTCTTTGGTTTCACTGCCGTAAACGGTGATCCCTATACCGGGCTGGACCAGTTCGGCCGGGTGATCGACCAGAACTGGTGGAGCCCGAGCACGCTCAGTTCCACCGACCGCTTCCAGAACGGCTATGACCGTGACAGCCAGACCCTGTTCAAGAAGAACCTGGTGACCCCGGCCCAAAGCGAGCTGTACCACGCCAACAGCATTGCTGCCGGCGATAACAACACAGCCTATGACGGCCTGGGGCAACTGACGGCTTTCGCCAGGGGCACGCTCAGCGCCTCGGGCAAGAATGGGACCGTGCCGGATACGGTCTCCACTCCCTCACGCACGCAGTCCTGGAATCTGGACACTTTGGGGAACTGGTTCAGCCTGTCCACAAACAGTACGACTACAAACTGCACGTTCAACGCGCAGAACCAGACGACCACGGTTTCCGGTAGTATCGCGCCCACCTATGACAGCAACGGCAACACCACCAGCGATTCCGGCCAGACGTTCTTATATGACGCATGGAGATCAAAAGGACATGCATTGCGTCCCTTTGGGTCGTCGGACGTCGAGTGAATCGATCTTGCAGTGCATGTCCTTCCTGTTCTTCTCCCATGGCTTCATACCACGGATGACCCGAAGACGGCGTGATCCATGCCACCAGAGCACGCATCTATCCCAGGAATGTACCGCACCAGAGCACGCAGGAATCACAAAGGCCACACCACCCAAGTACACACTTGCCAAAAGTCCCTCAAAGGAATATATTCCTCATAGGACTATTCGTGAGGCGAAGGGCTGCCGATGACCTGGACAATCCTGCTTCATGAAGAGTTTGAGGGCTGGTTGCTTGAGCAGGCCAAGCGAGTTCGCGTTGCGATTCTGGCCAAGGCCGGCGTACTGGGGGAGTACGGTCCGCAACTTGGCCGACCGCTGGTCGACACTGTCCAGGGCTCGCGACACAAGAACATGAAGGAACTTCGGATCCAGGTCGCGGGGAATCCCTGGCGGATCTTGTTCGCGTTCGATCCAGAGCGGCAGGCGATCTTGCTTGTCGGTGGTGATAAGTCTGGAGACAAACGCTGGTACGAGGTCCATATCCCAATCGCCGACGAACGGTTCGACGCGCACCTGCGTAGCCTGGAAAACCAGTCAAACCCCGAGGGATAACCCCGATGGCACGTACTCTTCAGCAATTCATTGAATCTCGGCCTGAACCGGAACAGAAGGCCATCCAGCGACACACTCGCAAAGCATTGAGGGAAGAAGCCACGCTGCGCGCGCTCCGGGACGCATTGGGGACGCCTCAGGCTGAGATCGCGGACCGAATGGGGATCCAGCAGTCCGCGGTTTCCAAGATCGAACGCCGGACCGATATCTTTCTCTCGACCTTGCGTTCCTATATTGAAGCAACCGGCGGCGAACTGGAGATCGTCGCAAGATACAGCGACCGACCAGCCGTGCGGATCACTCAATTCGATGACCTTCGCATCGTGGATAAGTAACCTTCTCACAGACCTATGGCCCAAACCTGAAACGAAAGCCTACACCCTCGGGTCATCCATGCCACCAGAGCAAGCACGTGTCTTTTGCCGCCTTTCACGGATGACCCGAAGACGGAGTCATCCATGCCACCAGAGCAAGCATGAATCCCAGGGAGAACCGTTCTGGTCACTGGCAAGCATCCCTCGGTCATGAGTCGAGCGAGCAGGAGCATGAAGTTCACCAGGCGGACGCACCGGCGATTTGGTGCGGTGATAATATCCCGACAAAGATCAAAAGATCAAAAAGATCAAAGGAAAAAGATCAAAAGGACATGCATTGCGTCCCTTTGGGTCCGCGGACGTCGATTGAATCGATCTTGCAGTGCATGTCCTTCCTGTTTTCAGCGTAGGCGGCTCAGGGGGCGAGCCTGCCTTGTTCTTATCAGGCGGAGTCATGGAGATTATCCTTGGCCAAAGCAACGGGGACAGGCCGAACCTCTCTCGTCGCCGTCAGGATATCAGCACCGACGGCATACCAGTCAGAAGCCAAGGCTAGCCAATCGGCTTCCTCTGGCGTCTCTGCATAATTGAAGTCATCAGTAAGCGTCCGGTGGACCGCATCTTGCTCTAATTCACGAAAGTGATCCTTGAACCATCCTCTGATTCAAAGATCACTCTGGCTGCGGTTCCGAGTTCAGAATCGTTACGACTTGGCTGGGTCCGGCTTCCAGGCATCCGGG
>CAIYJE010000032.1 GCA_903926465.1 uncultured Planctomycetales bacterium | reverse complement strand
CGCCGCGCCGCACTCGGCTTGCTGAAGAACGAGACCACGCTGAAGGTCGGCATAAAAAACAAACGGCTCACGGCCGGTTGGGACGAGAGCTATCTCGAAAAAGTGCTGCTCGGATAATGACTTATGGTGCAATCGCCCTGCGCTGGCCCCCCACGCACCATTTCAGGCTCCACAAGCAGACATCGACGCCTACAAAGACACCATCCAGGACGAACAACGGCGAACCTACGCCGCCATGATCACAAGCCTCGACACTCAGGTCGGGCGCATTGTCAAAAATTTGGAGGAAAAAGGGATGCGTGAAAATACGCTGATCTTTTTCACCAGCGACAACGGCGGTGCCACCAGCGCTCTGTTTGCCACAGGGGCTCGATCTCCTGAAGAACGAGCCGAGAGCGGAGGTGCCTCAATTGGCTCCGTCATACCCGCCTCCAACAAACCGTTCAGGGCAGGAAAAGCCACCCTGTATGAAGGGGGCGTTCGAGTTCCAGCCATCGTGAACTGGCCATCGCGGCTCCAGCCCGCCACCGTGAACCAACCGCTTCACCACGTTGATATCATGCCAACCTTGCTGGCGCTGACTGGTGCCACCGGTAGCCCCGACCATCCGTTCGACGGCGAGGATGCCACAGGCACGATTGCAGCCGGGCAACCATCGCCTCATGATGATCTGCTGATCAATGTCGAACTATTTCGAGGTGCCATTCGGAAGGGCAAATGGAAACTCCTCAAAGTGGCCACGCTACCAGGAAAAACAGAACTCTATGACCTGGCCACGGATCCCGGTGAGAGCAAGAACCTCGCGACTGAATTTCCTCTGGTCGTTCAGGACCTGGAGAGCCGATTGATGGCCTACGCCAAAGAACAGAAGATGAGCGAGTGGCTCAAAAGCCAGGTCGATTACCTGGGGTTCCAAGGGACCACCGCGTTCGACCCCGAGTACGACATTGATAACGGGCTGCCTACCGAAAAACTCGCACTGCCCAGGTGATGTGACTCAGGGTGATACCTGATCTGAATCCTCACCAGGCGAGGTTTAACAAAGTCCAAGGACAACGGGCCAGGGCCAGGCAGCAAGGGAGTTATCCCCTACAAACCTGGCCCTGGCCCTTTAAGACTTCCACCACGGATTGTGGTTTGGAACGATAAACCTGGCCGCAGTTATCAGAACACCTTCATGAGTGCAAACTGCGCGGTGTAGGTATTAGCCACCGGTGCGGCAACAGGCACCTCCCAGTACCCCAGGCAGTACCAGTTACCACCGACGTGAAACCGCGTGCCCGGCCCCACGCCGACGAAAGTATTCGTGCTTGCACCCTCAAATGGAGTGCGGAAGTTACAGTTTAGATAAATCGCCAGGTCTCCAATCGGAGCATCATGCGGCGTGAAAAATCGACCAAGGGTCAATCCGCCAGCCAGCGACGACACTCCGGCCTGACCCTTCTGATTCAGGGGTGAGTCTGTACCCACCGATCCTCGTAACACCCAGGCGCCGAACGGATTCGCCCAGAATTCATAACGCGGCAATAGTTCCATGTGGCCCTGGCCCACGGCGGCACTACCGGTAGGCGTACGAATGCCCAGCGAAAGGCTTTGCGTCAGTCCTTCGCTCTCGGAGAGCATTACACGTGGGATGATACTCAAATCACCAACCTGTGAGGTATAACCTCGCCCTGGGTTCATCGTCCCATTGGAGACAACGAAGGGAAGATCCAACGCCACCTCAAACCTGCGAGAGAGCGGTAGGAAAATTGTGTAGTTCCCCTGATACCGGTTCCCACCGTAGGGTGTTCGCAACTGATTCTGGTAACTGAACGTGGTCAGCCAGAGGCGGTAGAACACACCATCGAATGCACCCAGCCAGCCCTGACGTGGTGTCAGGCCAGACTTACCTGCGGGACCACTGGCCCAAGACTCATCCCAGCCCTCGGTAAATAACGTACCCAGGGATAACGGACGCCACTTCCCAGGCGCATAAACATCACCCGTAAGTGAGTCTAGAGCCGCGTCAAACAGGCTCATGGTCTCACGAGGCCTGACACCTGGCGCACCACCTGGCCCGTATGCGCTTGGAGGGGCCAGAAACTGTCCAGGCGATTGCAGCGGATTGACGCCCGGGGGCGGTCCCACAACATCCACAAGATCACCGGTCGGTAGTGTTGCCGCGGGCGCTGTGGGCACCAGTTCCTGGGCCCAACCTTGGGTACTGATCCCCAGCAAAACCGCAAGGGTCGCCAAAATATTTTGCGCACGAGTGCGCTCGATCCGCAGGGCTCCTGCCCATTCCATGTGAGATTCCTTCCTCTGTATTCGCTGACTGTACGCCAGACCCACTCACCCAAGCAGCAAAATTTCACCAACGCCAAACCCGTGGGGACTCAGGTCCCCCCCTCGATCCTACGTTCGCATTTATCGGTATCTGAACCGGAACAATGCAATCAATTAGCACCGAACCAACCAAGTTGCGATTGTGTTCGGCACTACTTGAGATCTATCAGCGTATCTGAACACCAAAGAGTAGGAACAACCTCCGGATTTTCCAAACCACATAAACACCAAGAGCTTACAACGTCACACAGACGACAGCCAACTGCGAAAACGCGTTACAATAGACGGATTAGCCAAACTTGCACGACACGTCTGATCCGACCGGTACACCAGAAGTCAAACGGCCGCCGTAGTATACAAAGGCGACATCACCTCACCCGTGCAGAGGGTGAGTGGTCGGTTCAACCGATCTCGGAGCAGGGTCGCGGGATCGACCCCGAGCGCATGGTATACGGTGGCGGCCAGGTCGGGCGGGCCAAAGGTCTTGGTTACCGGATAAGCCCCCATCCGGTCGGACTTGCCAATTACCTGTCCGCCAACCACTCCACCACCGGCAAACACGGCGGGGAACACCGCCGGCCAGTGATCGCGACCCGGGACGTCGCCGGGGCTAAGAACCGTAATCTTGGGCGTACGGCCAAACTCGCCCAGCATCACCACCAGGGTCTCGTCTAGCAGACCACGCGCCTGCAGGTCATCCAGAAGCGCAGAGACCGCGCGGTCCAGGTTCGGAAGCAAATTGTCTTTGAGCCTTGGGAAATTCGCGACGTGGGTATCCCAGGTCTGCACAATTCCCATCGTTGCCTGCACCACAGGCACACCAGATTCAACCAACCGTCGCGCCAGCAGCAACGAGCGTCCGAACAGGTGGTGCCCGTAGCGGTCGGCCAGGCGTGGGTCTTCTCGATCAGCCTGGAGCGCCTTGCCCACCTTGCCGTTGCAGAGCATTGCCAGAGCCTGGTCTTGCTGGCTGGCAAAGGAATCGTCTGGTGACGTAAGGACCGCCTGACCCAGCAGGTGCTTGCGCAGGTGGAGCCGCTCGGTATCTAGACCCGGCGGCAAGGTCAGACTATTATCCCCAGCCTCAGGCTTACTTGGGTCGATCCGAAGCTGCCAGGGATCAAACTTGGGGCCCAGAAAACCAGCGTCCTGCCCGGGCCAGGTCAGCGGCCCCTCAACCAGCCGCAACGGCAGCGCAACACCGCTCGGAATCCCATCGTTGCGTGGTCGAACCTGATCCAGGGCCGCCGCAAAGCATGGAAAATCATCGCGTGACGCCACACGATCCAGGTCGGTTGCTCCACGAGGACTCGACGGGTGTCCAGTTAACACCCGGTGAGTGGCTACCAGGTGGTTCCCCTCAGGATGCGACATGCTACGCACAATGGCCAGGTGATGCGCCCGGGCCGCCAGCAGCGGCATGTGCTCACAGATATGGATACCGGGCACCGAGGTCGCAATTGGCTGAAATTCGCTGCGGATCTTGTCTGGAGCCTCGGGCTTCATATCAAACGAGTCAAGCTGGCCCAAACCGCCACTCAGCAAGATCACAATCACCGATTTCGCCCGGCCGGTGGGAGCCAACCCCGCAACCGCGGTCTGGTGCCTGGCGGCCAGCAAACCTGGCAAACCCAGACCCAGCAAACCCGAGTAGCCCATCTGGACGAACCCTCGACGGGTCAAGCGAGGCCCTGAAGTTGGTCCAGGATTGTGACGTCCCATGGTCGATGGCTCCCAGGTAGATGCAGGCCACTCACGCTCCGTCCGTAAGCCAACCTCGCCGCTAAAGTTTAACATTTGCGATACAGGCTGCCAATTCAAAATCACAACCCCAGCCCTGCTCGAATCCGGTCGGTTCTTTGCCACCGCCCATCGGTTCGGCTTTTCTGACCCTGGATGGCTGAGATCCCTCAGAACAACCTGCAAGTTCCGAGCGAACCCCGTGAACTAGACAGGGACAAGATCGAGTCTCGAACAGCCAGACGCACACTTAAAGTCTTACGCCAGTACTCCTTGAACCACATGGCCATACACATCCGTCAGCCGCTCGTTGCGTCCTTGGTGGAAGTAGGTCAGGCGTTCATGATCGAGCCCCAGCAGGTGCAAGATCGTGGCGTGAAGGTCGTGCAGGTGAACGCGGTCGACCACGGCCTCAAAGCCAAAGTCATCGGTTTCACCATAGGCCGTGCCCCCCTTCACCCCCGCGCCTGCCAGCCACATGCTGAATCCATACGGGTTATGGTTTCGGCCCGGCTCACCTTTCCCCTCGCTGAACGGCATCCGCCCGAACTCGCCGCCCCACACCACCAGCGTTTCTTCCAGCAGCCCCCGCCGCTCAAGGTCGGTCAGCAAGGCTGAGATCGGCTGATCAACCTCCGCGGCATGCTGACCGTGGTTCGTTTCAATGCTGGCATGCGCATCCCAGGTTTCTTCCAGATGCCCGCCCCCAGAGTACAACTGCACGAACCGGACCCCACGCTCTACCAACCGGCGTGCGATCAGGCAGTTGCGGCCAAACTCGTCAGTCGGCTGCTTCCCAACCCCATACTCTTCAAGCGTTCGGGCCGATTCCAAGCCCAGGTCGACCGCCTCGGGCGTGGCCGATTGCATCCGGTAGGCTAGCTCGTAGTTTGAGATCCGCGCGGCCAGTTCCTGGCCACCGGGGCGCTGGTCCAGATGTTCCTGGTTCAGGCGGGCCAGCAGGTCAAGCTGTTCGCGCTGAGCGTGTGGGTCGATGAAATCCGGGCCCTTGAGGTCCAGGATCGGGTCGCCAATTGGTCGGAACAGGGTTCCCGAGTAAGCCGCTGACATGAAGCCGCTGGACCAGTTGGGCTGGCCGCCAATCGGACCGCCACGCTTATCAAGCAGAACCACATACCCTGGTAGATTCTGATTCTCTGAGCCTAGCCCGTATACCGACCAGCTCCCCAGCGACGGCCGACCAATAATCGTTTTGCCGGTATTCATGGCCACCAAGGCCGAGCCGTGGGCATGGCTGTCCGTATGGCAAGAGCGAATAACGGCCAGCTTGTCGGCATGCTCTCGAACCTTGGGAAAGAAGTCCGAGATCATGAGCCCGCTCTGGCCGCCTGGCCGGAACGGGCGGAAGCTGGGTGTTAAGTAGCCAACCTTGCGGCCCCCGGAATTGATGTATGTCTTTCCTTCGGGGAGCGGCTGGCCTGCATATTTCTCAAGCGCGGGCTTGGGGTCAAACGTGTCGACCTGGCTGGGGCCTCCGTTCATCATCAAGAAGATGACGCTTTTGGCCTTAGCCGGAAATTGCTGGGGCCTGGGGGCCAGCGGGCCCGCCCCTGAGGCCGGCTGATCGGCCCGGGCAACCCGCGAAAAGAAGCCGTCTCCCTCCAGTAGCGAGGCAAGGGCCAGACCCGCAAACCCGCCGCCCATCTGCCACACAAACTCGCGCCTGGTGTGACCGCAGGGGAAGTACCGGCCGCCGCCGCTTTGCTTGGCCATGCCTCACCCCACCCATTAATCTAGATAAAGGAATTCGTTGGTATTCAGCAGCACGTGGCACAGGCTGGCCAGCGCCAGGGTCTCTGGATCTGCCTCTTGAGCTTGCGCGAGATGGTGACGGGCCAGCAGGTACGCCGTCACACGTAACCGTTCGGTCTCACTCAGCTCCCGGCCATAAACCAGAATCTCGGCCAGATCGCCATTCCACCACTCGCCCTGGATGTTCCCCTGCTGGCCCAAGACGTACAGCGTGTCGAGCCGTCTGGGAGAGAGTTTACCCCCCTTGCGAACCAGCAACTGGCTGCCCTGAAAGATCGACGTCTCCTCGGCTCCGGCCACGGCCGCCAGCAAGAACAAGCCATTGCCGCGTGTCAGCGGCCTGGAAGACGTGAAGTCATCGCTCAGCCGCACAGTGGCCTCTGCGGTGGTTCCCAGGAAGATGGAACTCGTGGAGTTGCCAGCCGCACCATTCCAGTTTGAGAACAAGGTTCGGTGCGCGGTGGTCTGGCCTCGATCTCGCACCACGGCAAACAGGCTTAGAGATGGCCCGGTGAGAACCTGCCCACCAAGTTCCAGGAATGTTCGCTTGCCATCAAAACGGATCAGTGGCAAGCCCCCAGCTTCTGAGGCATTCACAACCAGCGGTCGCGCCACTTCGGCCCCCTGGCTGGCATTGTGCCCCTGCCCCGACAGGTCTCCCCAGCGCACCACGCGGCCCAGCGAATCTTGCTCAAGGCCCTTACTGGAATCCAGGTGCAACACTAGCCCACCTGCAACCGGCTCGACCGATTCCATGCGTTGCTTGCGTGCAGCCAGAAGTCCAGTCAAATGCTGACGCTGCTTGGTTACGTGCTCAACCGCCTGGGCTCGCTCTTGGTCGGTAGGCGATCGACCGAGCGTTCGCCGCCAGGCTTCATCAATTCGAGTTTCCAAGCCGCCAGGCTGGGCCATGAGTAACTTGGCCAGCCCCGCACTTCGCTCGTGCATGAACTCATTATTCAAGAGCGCCAGCGCCTGCGGTGGCACCATGGTCACATCTCGCTGGCCGCACGGCAGAGTGGTGTCCATGAAGTCAAACGCCACAGCCATGGGGGGCAGCAGTCCGCGCTTGGTGTACAAGTACACGCTCCGCCTGCGTTGCTGTTCGGGCGGCGAGGCGGTCCAGGCCGCGTCCTTCATCGAAAGCCCTTCGAGTGCGTCGGACGAGATCACAGGCTTGAAGCTGGGCCCGCCCATCGTGGCCCGGTCCAGGTTCCCGTCGGCCGCAAGTAACGCATCTCTTAGCGATTCCGCATCAAGCCGCCGACGCTCCACATGCCACCAAAGCCGGTTTCCCGCATCCTGGGACGCATACTCAGCCTGCCTGGGGTGCAGCGACGATTGCCGGTAGGTCTCCGAACTCACGATCAGGCGGTGGATCTGCTTGGTGCTCCAGCCAGACGAAACCAGCTCGCTCGCCAGCCAGTCCAGCAGTTCCGGGTGGGTTGGCTTGTCACCCGTGAAACCGAAGTTGTCTGGTGAACGGACCAACCCCTTACCAAAGTGATGATGCCAGATCCGGTTCACCCAGACCCGCGCGGTCAGGGGATTGCGAGGGTCAACGATCCAGTCGGCAAGCTGACGCCGGCGACCGGTCGTCTTCGCCCCTTCCGCGGGCGGATCCAGCGGGCGATCCAGCATGGGCACCAAGGACAGATGGCCTGGCTCAACCACCTCGCCTGGTCGCTTCACGTCCCCCTTCACCAGCAGCCGCAACGGTGGTGCCTCTCGACCGAGATCGGTCCAGCCCAGCACATTGGATACCGACAATTCTTCTGGCTTGGGGCCACCCAGCGATTCACGAGGGCCAGGCTCAATCGGCCCGGCCCAGAATGCCGCCGCCACTCGGTAATAGTCGGTCTGACGGATCGGGTCAAACTTGTGGTCATGGCAACGCGCACACTTGACCGTCAGGCCTAGAAAAGCGGTGCTCGTCGCATGCACCATATCTTCCAGACGCTCATATTTGTACTCGGCGGGGTCGTTGGGTTCATCGTTCCAGGTACCCAACCTCAAGAAGCCAGTGCCAGCCACCGAGGATTCATCTTGGCCAGCCAGCTCATCGCCAGCAAGCTGCTCTTTGACAAAGCGATCAAACGGCATGTCTTGATTGAACGCCCGAATGACCCAGTCTCGATACTTCCACGCAAATGGCTTTTCCTGATCCCGTTCATATCCCGATGTCTCAGCATATCGCGCCACATCCAGCCAGTGTCGCCCCCAGCGCTCTCCATAAGCGGGCGATGCCAGCAATCGCTCAACCAGCCGATCGTAGGCCAAAGGGGATTCGTCGGCCGAGAACTGCTTGATCTCATCAAAGCTGGGCGGGTATCCCACCAGGTCAAAGTAAAGCCGCCGGATCAGCACCGCGCGATCTGCCCGCGGGGCAGGCTCCCAGCCCTGCGGTTCCAGAGCCGCGTGAACAAACGCATCAATCGTGCCAGCACCAGGGTTCTTGACCACGGGCACCGCAGGCCGCTGGATCGGCTGGAACGACCACCAGTCTCGGCCGCCTCGCTTGGCCGTGCTAACCTCAAACGCGTCGAGTTTAATCTTCTCTGGCCAGTCAGCCCCCTGCCCAATCCAGTCAGTCAGGCGTTCGGCCTCATCATCACCCAAGGCTTGGCTCTTGCCGAGCTTGGGCGGCGGCATCTCGCCGTCAACCACGCGATCCAGTAGTGGGCTTTGGTCAGGCTTGCCTGGAACCAAGACCGGCCCAGTATCTCCGCCAGCCATCAGGCCCTGCCGGGTCGAAAGGTCGAGCCCACCGGACTTTTCGCTGGAATTATGACATTCCAGACAGCGATTCATCAGAATCGGGGCAATCGCGGTCTTGAACTCGTCGGCTGCGCGGGCTGGGGCAAGACTGTACGCCAGCAGGCCTACGGCAAGCAGTCTCCACTGAGACAGACTTGACTTGAATCGTTGAATCTGGACCCGCATGACCAGGGCTCCTGCACGTGCCCGATGCCAATCGGACCTGGTTTCCAAAACAGGACAGGCTCCATGCCTAAAGAGAACCTGTCCCAGGTTTCGAACGCAGATCCCCGATCGGCTTCAAGTTAAACATCGTTTCAACTTATAGCAGAACGGGGTTCAGATTCCACTCTTGGAAACTCAGTTGTCCACTTTTTCGTGGCCTTCGTGCTCGTCGCCATGGCCCTCTTGATGGTCATCGTGCTCATCGTCGTCAGAATGCTCGGCGTCTTGACCCTCACCCATTTCATGGTCGCAATCGCAACCCTCTTCTTCCTCTTCGGCATCGGCTTCAGCGTCTTCCCGGCTTGCCTGCTCAAGTTTTTCACGCAGTTCGCGAATCTCGTTGCGAAGCCGTTCGTTGTGTTCCCTGAGTTCTTCGATTTCCGACTGCAAGCCTTCAGGAGCACGGCGACGGTTCATCTCATCCGCGAATCGCTCTTTGGCTTCGGCAAGCCGCTTTTCTAACATGTCGGCTCGTCGAGAGACTTCGAGTGCCAGATCATGAAATTCTGCTTCTTTGAGATTTTTAGCGGCCAAACGCAACTGCTCAAGCCTACGGCCGGCCTCTGCCATTCTGCGGACCGGTTCGGAATCCTTGGGCATAGGAGGAACTTCCTGGACCGCACCCTTGCGCCTGGCAATGCGCTGAAGCTGGGCTTCCACGGCGTGAATCCGCTTCTGGGCACGATCTTGCACATCTTCAGGAGCGTTCGAGTCGGCCAGCGCTTCTCGTTCGGCCCGAAGTTTTTCAAGTAATGGCTTCAGCCGCCCAATCGCCTGCTCGGCCCGTGCGTGCGGTGGCAGCTGGTCCTTGGCATTGGCTTGTCGACGGTCGGCCTCGGCAAACAGCTCGCGGGCCCGCTCGCGATACAGCGCCGCGGCAGCCGCTCGTCCCCGTTCGGCCAGTGCGTTGGCGGCATGTTCGTGAGCTGTGGCATGATCCCTGAGTTCATGGGCAGCTTCGTCGAGTGCCTGGGCATGTTCCTGCGTTGCTTGTACATCTGGCTCTTGCGCGTGCACCGAACTCACAAATCCAAGTGTCAGAGCCAGGGCAAAGGTTCGAGATCGGCTTGGAATCATGGTGGTGTCCTTCAAAGGAATCAGCGTTCCACGCCAGCGGAAAGCCAGGGAACGGGCAAGGCCATATCGAATCGTAACGCACAACCAGGCCACCCGGTAGGGTTCAGGCGGTCGACCTTGGGCCGATGTTGAGATCGGGGAGCAAGCCGTGACTGGGATATTCAGTCACCGAGCATTTCAGCAGCGTTTGACGATCACCTGGCTGCCCCGTGCCTCGATCACCTGAACAGAAGCCCCAGATTCGATGAAAAAACCATCGGCCGTCACATCCACCAGTTCATCGCCAAACCGGGCACGACCGCTGGGCCGACAGACGGTTGTGGTTTTACCACGTTCACCCAGCAGGTGACTGAACGGCCCAAGACTTTCAATTTCCAAGGGCTTGCTCCCAAGCATCTCGCCTCCGCCGGCGCTTTCTTCAGGCATCAAGATCAGATGCCGGAAGAACGGCAGCGAGGGGAGAAACTTGCCTGAAATCACGGCCCCCACGGTTACCGCCACAATCGTCAATGCCAGCTTGCTCACCGTCCAACCCAGCTCGCGGAACTCGTATTCGGTGGTTGGCCAGACAAAGGTATGGCAGGCCATGATCACACTGGTGAGCACCATCAAGATTCCGCTCACACCAAAAACGGCAAACCCCGGCAAGACAAACAGTTCCAGCGCAATCGAGAACATGCCCGCCAGAAACAACACAATCTCCAGGGTGTCGGCCGTCCGGCCCAGGTAATGGCTCCAGAAGAACAGCAAGAACGCGAGCGCGGACAGAATGGCCGGTAATCCCACCCCAGGCAGCTTCAGTTCAAGTATTAACATGAACAGGCCAATGAACAGCAGCAAACCACCCATCCACTGCGTATTCAGAGTCTCAACCAGATGATCGACCCAGGTCGGCTGGGCCGTCCTCAGCTTCTTCACGCCCCGGGAATCGAGCCAGTCGGCAAGGTCATTGGAGGTCTCTTTGGCAACCCCGGATTGGATGGCGGTCATAGATGTTAGCCGCAACGGCTGACCAGCTTGCTTGAACTTTTCACGAACCACATAACGCCCAGGATTGGCAGCAACCTCCGCTGGCGTCAAAAATATGACCGCATTGGACTGGGTATCCAGGACCGAAACAATCTCGATGTCGGGATTCACCATGGCAGCGGCAAGCAGTTCCGAATGAAACTTGCGTTTGGCCAGTTCCCTGGCCTCCTCCGAATAAATCGGAATGAGTTTGGGGTCAACCGGCATAACCGAGCCCTCTCGGGTAACGATGTGGGAGATATCGCCAATTCGGGCATCCGGGCGCATCACAATCTCGTCGCAACCAAGGGCCAAAAAAGACGCGAAACCGAGCGCCTCATTTTCAATGAAGGCCACGCTGTGAATCCCACTCTCGGAAAGTCCGGCAACCGCCTCGGCCGCCTCTTTGGCCGCCTCTGGCTCTCCACCTACACTGTCTATTCTAAGGATGACCAGTGAAACCCGCCCCTCGGCTGAAGTTCCATCCAGCCTGGCCCGGACGACCTGGCCAACCTGTCGCTTGATATGGTCGGCCTTACTCTGGTCGAGCATGCCCACAACCACAATTTCCAGCGCCTGTGCAGCTCCCACCAAGCTCGGATCCACGGCCTTCAACTCCACGTTGTAATGCCGTTCAATCTGATCGCGACTGGTCACCAGCAGTTTGGCCAGGTCAATCGCACGTGCCCGATCGGGAGTTAGCACGCCACGCCCAGACTCATCCCAGGCCGGCTGGATGGTGGTAACCACATGCTGACGTTCAAACTCAGGTAAATCCTGAGCCAGCACAAATGTCACGCGACCATCATTCGTGCGAACTTCCCGAAGGTCGGCGCCTGGATCCAGCATCCCCTTCAGAAGCGAGAAATCTCGTTGCTTGGACTGGGCGATCGTTTCCAGCATCTGGCTTGCCAGCGGATTCACGGCCGATCCATCGCGAGTGATCGGTCCCAGTCCAGACTCGGGACCAACAACCACCTCATCACACGCCAGCACCGGCAGCAACGCATACCCAGAAAGGGACTCTGGCACATACGCGATGGTGCTGCGTGCACTTCGGAACTCTTTCATGAGCACATCGGCCAGCTCTGAGCAGGGATAAAACTCGCTGGTGCCCGCTTTTGCCGGCTCAGCACGAAATTCAAGCACGATCACGGGCTCAAAATTAGCCTTGGCCGCCTGGCGAAGATAATCGCCAACCGCCGTCCTGATCGTTTCCACCTCTTCGTGCGTGATCGGCTCGGTAATCGGGAAAAGCAAGGCGGCGGCGGGTCTGGCCGGGTCAGCGTCTTTTTGAGGAGCGACCCATGCCAGCGACCAATCCGACCCGAGAACGCCCAAGAGGACGGTCAGAACCAACACCCGAGAAACGATGCGGATCGAACTCATCGTGCGACAGCTCCAGCGGCAGCTATGCCGGCTGTCCCCCTCGAACCAGCCCGCGTCTTGAACCGCCACTGGACAGTACCAGCCAGGTCCAACCATGCTCTGCATAGGGGCGACATGCTTCGATTATAGAACCCTCGGCAAACTGGCGTCAAAAGCCTCAAAAAACAGACCCCTCGGCTCAGGTCCGGAATTGGGGCCAAAAACGCGCCTGGCCCATCCTCTGGACTCCATTGCGATTTCCTGGCAACGTTGCGATGATAATGGATTATTGTTTAACAGTGGCTTGCCGTCAAACTTCGCTCGCGTGTGAGGAAGTCTTATGATTCTCAGAATCCTTGACACCAGTTCCCCCCTATGCGACGGCATTTCCCGGCGCGAATGGCTGAGGATTGGCGGCGTTGCGCTGGGTGGACTCTCCATGGCCGGGCTTGGCCGGGCTGCGGAACTGGGCGCACTCACGGGCACCGGCAAGGCCAGGTCGGTGATTGTGTTTGGCCTGATCGGCGGACCGCCCCAACACGAAACCTGGGACCCCAAGCCAGACGCACCCGCCGAGATCCGGGGAGAATTTGGCTCGATCGACTCGGCAACCCCCGGACTGCGTGTGGGCGAACTGATGCCGCTCACCGCCAAACTCACGAATAAGATCGCGGTCCTGCGGGCCATGTCTACCAATGACAACGCCCACTCCTCCAGTGGCTACCAGATGCTGACCGGGGTGCCACATATCCCCCTCAGCCAAGAGAACGCAACGCCCAAGCCGCCCAATAACGCCCCAACCATGGGAGCGATCATCCGGGCACTCCGGTCCGATCAGGGGCGACTACCAGCCGCTATCACCCTGCCTGAACATATCTGGAATGACGGCAACGTAACCTGGCCCGGCCAAGACGCCGGCGTTCTGGGCAACCGGTTTAACCCCTGGCTCATGCACTGCGACCCATCAAGCAAGGAATTCCGACCGCCAGACCTGTCACTGCCCGACGATCTCCCGCCGCTTCGCCTCGACGGCCGTCGCTCATTACTTGACCAGGTCAACGGCCACCTCGATACCAGGCTTCGGGCAGCCGAAACCGACCCCTTTGGCCTGCACGCCCAGCGCGCCTTTGACCTGCTCAGCGGCTCGTCTGCACGCAAGGCGTTTGACCTCAACGAAGAACCAGATGCCGTTCGCGACCGTTACGGACGCACCCGGTTTGGCCAGAGCACACTGCTGGCCCGCAGGCTGATTGAGGCCGGTGTCACCCTGATTCAGGTGAACTGGACCAGAGTCAAGGAATTGCCGGGCGGCTGGGATACCCACGTCAAGCATAACGAGGCAATCAAGAAAACCTTGATGCCAACGATGGATCAGACCTACTCTGCCCTGCTGGAAGATCTGGAAGCTCGCGGCTTGCTGGATGAAACCCTGGTGATCTGGTTTGGCGAGTTCGGGCGGACCCCCAGGTTCAACAAAGATGGCGGACGTGATCACTGGGGGCACGCCTTCTCGCTGGCGCTGGCGGGCGGCGGGATCAAGGGCGGGATTGTCCATGGCGCGTCTGACAAGAACGGAGCCCACGTGGTGGAAGGCTTGGTCGAGCCTCGCGACCTGCTGGCCACCATGTACCACTGCCTGGGCCACGAACCTGGTACCGAGGTGCTCGATGCACTGGGTCGGCCGATTCCGATCAGCCGCGGACGCGTGATCAAGGCTGTGATCTGAAAGCGCAGGCGAGTGGCTTGATCGCACGCTTCAAGACAGTTTGATTCCTGGATCTTTACACGAAACCAGGGCCAACCTGCCGGGTAAGGCATCCTGTGGCCTTGTTGCGAACATGGTTCAAGCAAACGATAATCCAAAACCAAACCGAGCCCAGGGTGGAATCTCAGGGAAGCGTGATCGAAATCGGCCGAAGTGCTTGGCAAGCCCTTTGCGACAGACACGCTTGTAGCGGTTCACGATTGGCTTGCACTTTAAAGGATTTGCTGAGTGTCACGCCTCAGTGTCTTGATCTTCGTTCGATGTAGGACAGCCGCCCTCGGCTGTCATCTTCGTAAGGTCCCAGGAATTCAGAGACAGCCGAGGGCGGCTGTCCTACATTCGGAAAAGGAACACCAGGAAAGGCGCTCACTCTGTGTGCAACGCAAATGTTAACCGCTATAAAATCGCGATCCTGGTACGCCTCAAACTCCCAGACGGACAGCACGGAGTGGTAACCGCCCAGATTCCGTTCCGGGGCGATTCCTGATGGGCTGTGCGATAAACCGCTTGAAAAACCAGGGCTAGCTCCCGGTCTTTGAAGTTGCGCTTTTTGTTCAGAGCCCGCAAATCGCAATGGACGCGGTACTTCTGATAGCCTGACGCGTGAGCTTTGAAGTTGCACTTCTTGGGAGCCAGAAACCGTCTCAGCAACAGAGGTGGACTCCCTCCTCAACAGTCCTACACGTAAGCAAGTGAGCTTTTATGAAAACATTAACCGTTGAAGAATTCACTTAAACAATCGACACTTGGCTGTTTTTCGGGCTGAAGGCCCGGTTCCACACGCTCTGTAGGGACGGTTCTGGCAAAGTCGCTCGACTCTCCGAGTCGAGTTCTTACTCCCTCAAGCATAGGCCTCCATAATGCAATTCACGGCTCGCAAGAGCCGTGCGACTTTATCAGGAGTCCGCAGTTCTAGGCTGACAGTACCGTCGTTACAGGACGGAAACTGTCGGATCTCGATGATTCTGAATTTGGCTCAATTGGTATGTGAATATCTCTTTTTCAGGGGTAGTGCGTGAGTAGCCCCAGAAAAGCGCAACTTCAAAGCTCCCGGTTCGGCTGGTAGTTTGTGCCAGGGTCGGAAATCAGCAGCCCATGAAAAAGCCCCGACCGTTTCGCCAAGGTGACGAAACAGCCGGGGTCTTGATATTTGCGATGGCGAAGTGCTAGCTCAGGGGCGTCTGGTGGGAGGCTTGGCCGGGGTACTCGGGCGGGGCTTGCTACCCACAGGCGTGGCAACCTCCGCCTCGTTGCGGGGCTCAGCCTGACCGCCACCGTCTGGATTGACGATTACCTTGTAGCCGTACTTCTCGAACTCGGCAGACATCCCCTCGCCATCGTAATTGGCAGGCCTGGCAGCGGGATTGTTGGTGCCGTTGCGTTCCACCTTCTTGAACACGAAGGTTTTCGTGTCTTTCCCGTTGGGAGACGTGAGCTGGAGCGCTTCTGGAAGAAGCGTTTCCTGATTCAGCATGATCAACGCCGCGGTGAATTCTTCGCGGTCAATTTCCTGGAGTGGTTCCAGGCCGATGATATAAGTCGCCGGCTTTTCCTTGGTCGCGGCTCGCTCTTCACGAAGGTCCCAGCGGTACCGTTTGCGAGCCGCATCAACCCGCATGTTGAACATCAACGGTAAGGGGCCTTCTTCAAGCGAACGCCGACGCTCGTCGGCCGCCATCGGATAGACGAACACTTGCTTGGTAGGGCCAAGGAACTGGTAAACCTTGTCCCCGGACGAAACGATCCGCTGGTTGAAGATCGGCTTTGGCTTGTCCTTGACCTTCTCGTTGAACTCCAGGCAGGCAAGATTCGGCTTGGAGAGCAACGCCTGCCCCTCAAACACCTTGGGCTCTGGCCAGGCTGGCGAGCGATCGGTCCGAGTGAACTGGGCGAACAGCGTTTCATTCGCCTGACTCACCTTGGCCCACTCTTCCAGAATTTCATTCATGCGCTTTGCCCGCGCAGGATCTACGGGCATGGCCGCGGCAGCCATCGCTCCGCCAGGTTTGCCCACATTGGGCCGAACGCTTGGGGGAAGCGTGCTGGATGTACCGGAAGATGCAGGTCGTCCCTGCCCCTCGCGACCCGTCTGTGCGGTCACTGCCGCGCCTGTACCCAGCACAAGCCACGTCATGAGCCACGCGCCTGTCGCTCGCATAGCGCTCGGTCCTCCCTGACAAACGAAACAACCGGGACTCCGGACAATCCATGCCCCACCCGGCCTATCAATTCAATGCCGTTTCTAGCAAATGCCCCCATCTCCGCATAGGCCAAGCCGAACGCCCAGCGCCTGAGCACAAACCGCCTGACTTCTTTGCAAACCCAGTCCTGCCTGTGGCCCACCCATGCCTATATTTGCCAGAAAAATAGAATACCCGAGAAAAATTTGAGGTTTGGAACAACAGTTGCACTTAGCTCATCCAACTCAACCGGCCCAGGAAGTTGAGATTCTTGTTTTGATCTTCTTTGTTCGCTACACAACTTCACGACAAAGCCTGTCAAAAGCTGGAGGATCTTTTTAATGCGACCTACACCTCCCCGAGAAATGACAACTCCGGCCTGGGCCTGGCCTTCCATTCACGCAACCTCACGCGGCGGTCGACGGACCGTTTGAATCACGCTTCCGAGATGACCCCCTCGGATTTGTGGACTTGGTTTGAGCACATGGTATACACCTGACTTGCGGATTCTTTGATCTGGTTTCGTTGAATCACTTTGTATCTGGTCGATCACAACGCTACGGATTTGAAGTGGGGGGAGCAGACGATTGCTCCCTCCGCTTTTTTATGGTCATGTACAATCGCCCACTGCCACCCCTTGGCTCCGGGCCGTAATTCAAGGCCCTTGGTTCCGAATGTCTCTGGGACCGTACGGATCCACACGCACCACCGGTACTCATGTGCCACCAGGTTCTTGTCAAATGCTTGGAACGCGATCAGGCTCTTAGCTGTGAACTCCGCAACCTTGCCCTGGCCTAATCGCCGTCTTATTTGCTGGCAGCGCCAGGAAATCTCCCAAGGAGCCCGAACCGTGACCACACCCCGTGAACTCCCACTGGTGCAGGCGTTTGTTCCGTGCCGAGAAATTTATGAAGACGCCCGCAGCAACGAATACATTCTGATTGCCCCGTTCGTCAGCATTGCCCTCGATAATTTGCCTGGAACGTTTCGCTTCTCACTTTATCTGCGTATGGTTGAGGGCCGAGGGGCCTATCGCTTTGGATTTGAGCTTCGCAACGCCAAAGACGAGCAGGTCTGGGACTGGACGGTTCCACCGCCACTGGTCTTTGAGAACCCACTGGAGTCACTCCAGATTGCGCTTTATGACATCGCCATTGATCTGAAAGAGCCCGGTCGATATCAGCTCACGCTCCTGATCGAGGACCAGCCGGCTTCACACGTGACGTTGACCATTTCCAGCCGTAGCTAGCCGTGACGCCGGCGGTGTAAAACATTTGTGTGATTGCTGAGGCCCGGCTGAACGTATATCCTGTTTTTGATTCCTCGGCATCTCCCAGTGTTGCCACACTTCGGCTCAATTTCTGCAGGCAGATGCATTGCCGGCAAGCAGACGGGGCCAAGTGGTGGCACCAAGGAAGCGTTCCATGCTGTCCCTGAGCCGACCGTACCGGTTACCAAATCAGCAACTGAGCCGGCGGGTCATGCTCCAGGCCGCCGGCGCTGGTTTGCTTGGCCTTTCGCTGCCCCAATTGCTGGCTGCCGAATCTAACCCTGACCGCCTTATTCAGGCGCGGCCCCGTGCAAAATCGGTGATCTTCCTGTTCCAGTTTGGCGGCCCAAGCCAGCTCGAAACCTTTGACCTCAAGCCAGACGCCCCCGAGAAGATCCGGGGGCCACTTCGGCCAATCGCCAGCAGAACTCCCGGCTTAAGAATTTGCGAAAGCTTGCCCCAGCTCGCGTCAGTGTCTGACAAGTTCTCGATTGTGAGGACCATGACACATAAATACAACGATCATAGTGGGGCAGCGCACTACATTCAGACCGGAAAAATCTGGCAAGTGCCTGTGGGTGGAGGGTTCAGCCCCACCCCTGGAGACTGGCCATCGATCGGCTCGGTGGTGGAATACCTGAACCAGCATGGTAACGCTGGCCTTGCCCGCGAGTTGCCAGCCTATGCCGTACTTCCCAACTCTTTGGGGCGGCTTCAAGAGGCGGGCCAGTACCGTAGGCCAGGCGAACACCCCGGCTGGCTTGGGCGCAGGTACGCGCCGCTGACAACCACCGTGGATAAGCGAGGTGCCGAGGATAATCCTTACTGGCGCGATTGCGAAGACCCAGAACTGACGTTTCGGATTGAAGGGCTTGAACTGGACGCTCTCACGGCCCAACGTCTTGGCCAGCGAGTGAGCCTACTCGACCAGTTTGACGCGGCTCGTCGGACGCTGGACCTGGAGGCCGAGACTCGGTCGGCAACTCTGAACTCTCATCGCCAGCGCGCCCTTGCGCTGGCAACCTCGGGGACCACCCGGAACGCGCTCGACCTGACTCGCGAGGACCCCAGAACCCGTGACAAATACGGCCGCCACTTGTTCGGCCAGTCGGTCCTGATGGCTCGACGGCTGGTGGAGGCTGGGGTCCGGTTCGTCACGGTTCACTATGATGCCTGCGATGGCTATGGCTGGGACTCACACGTGCATAGTGACGATGTCACCAAACGGCTACTCCCAACCTTTGACCAGGCGTGCGCCGCCCTGTTAAGCGACCTGGATGACCGAGGCTTACTGGATGAGACGTTAGTTCTGGCGGTTGGTGAGATGGGCCGAACTCCCCAGGCTAACCCATGTTGGGGACGCGGCCACTGGAGCACCCTGTTTCCAGCCTTGCTGGCGGGGGCCGGCATTCGCGGCGGAACCACGTATGGCAACTCCGATAAGGATGCTGCCTACCCGGTTGATCACCCGGTCAGTCCTGAGCAGCTTGCCGCGTCGGTTTATCATCTGCTTGGCATTGATCCCGGCCTGAGGCTGCCAGATGCGCAGAACCGCCCGACACCGATTGTTGTTGATGATGCCCAGCCCATTTTACGTGAACTTCTGGGCTAGCCTGGAATTCAGGAGAGGAATGGACCCGATGGACGGGTATGAAGATCAGGACGAAGCCGGCCGGGGCTCGTTCTAATTCATCCAGTCCATTTTTATCTTCCACTCGTAAGATTCTTGGGTTCATTCAAGCCTTTTGAGAGGCTGCCCAAAAAACAAGAAGGCACGTCGTTTCCTGGAATGGGTACAGGAAACGCCGTGCCTTTTTGCAGAGGTTTCAGGAGGAATACCCCTGAAACCTCAGAGCTTGATTGATCAAACGCTTACTCGCCCATGAAGATCAAAGTACCGCCAGGCGCGCGTGACTTGCCGGTGGGATCGAGCGCCTTCTCGGCTCGCATCCGGATATCCAGCAAGTGCGTTTTGGCGGCTGAAGTGACAGGATTGGCATCTCCCTTGGCCAGCACGTCCTTGATCTCAGCAATGATGCGGATCAATTCGGTGCGGGCCAGGGCCGTCATATCACTATCTGTCTCTGGGTTTTCCACGGGGCCGGCAAGCTGCTCCAAGTAGGCCCGCTGAAGATTACGGCGATAAAGATCAATATCAACCGGATTCTTCTTGAGTTCGGACCAAATTCCTTCGTGCAGGTCGTTGATCAGATCGGCTGGCTTGTAGGCCTTTTCAGGGTCGCGCAGGGCAAGCTCGGCAATTCGCTTGACCCGCCGGCCATTGAGAAGGGTTCCTAGCACGCCTCGCTGATTTCCGAGGATCCGGTCGGCTGCCCCGGTTGGCTCCAGACGCTGCAAGATGTCGGGATTCACGAGCACAGGTGGAACCTGGAACGCGTGCTGGTTCAGGAAGGCGACGGCCGCCTTCTGCCGGTCGGCGGGTACGGCGTCGTAGGTCTTGGTGCCATCCGGGAACCATTGATTGTTCCGGATCACGCCGCCAACCATGTTGGAGACGTGGCCAAGCTCACGGGCACGCTGACCCAGCAACTGGGTGTACTCGGTTCGGAGCAGGTCATAATTCTCGCCAGGCTTGCAGGTGGCTTTGACCAGGAATTCCGCAACCCGGTCAATGTTCTTCAAGCCCAGCTCGGTGGCCGCCACGGCGTCTGACCCCAGGTCCTCGGTTTGCTGCGAGGGATCTTCCGCCGGATTGGGATCACCAAACCGCAGAACGGGATTATCTTTCTGCCGTGCGGTGATCTTGTCGAGCTCCGCTTTTTCTTGCTCGTACGTCTTGGCCTCTGGGAATTCTCGGTAACCCCACTCCAGCGCGAATTCGTCGTAAGGGCCAATAATCGGAATCAACCGGGCGTTGTCACCCGGCTGGGCCACGTAGTTGAAACGGCCGTAGTCCATGATCGAGGCTTCCACGCCGTTCTTCTCTGTGAACTCCTTATTGCGAAGCTGATCCACCGCATATGAAGAACTCGCCTTCATATTGTGGGGGAAGCCCAGCGTATGTCCAACTTCATGGCTCACCACATACGCAAGCAAGTCGCCCAGCAGGTCATCGGGCAACGGCAGGGTTTGCGCCCTGGGATCGTTGGGCGAAGCCTGCACGAAGTACCAGTCTCGCGCCAGTTTCAGAACGTTATGGAACATCAAGATATCTGATTCCAGAATCTCGCCTGTTCGGGGATCGTGCACATGCGGCCCCATGGCATTCTCAATCGTCGAGGGCAGCCAGCGAATGGTGGAATACCGAGCATCTTCGGCATCCCAGTCTGGATCTTCGCGAGGGCTGGGGGCATCTTTGGCGATGATTGCGTTCTTGAATCCCGCCTTTTCAAACGCAGGCTGCCAGGCCTCAACCCCCTTCTTGATGAAAGGACGCCACTTGGCCGGCACCTCTCGCCCAATGTAGTAAACGATCGGCTTCTTGGGCTCTGAGACCTCGGCCTTGGGATCTTTCTTCTCTAGCCGCCAGCGCGTGATATAAGATATCTCTTCAACTTCCTGCTTGGCAAGATTACCAAAGTTCTGGAAGTTCACGCTAAAGAACCCAATACGGTCATCCTCTCGCCTGGGGCGCATGGGCTCATCGGGCAGTTTGATCATGCTGTGGTGAACCACCGCCGTGATCCCCGCACCGTCCGAATCGCCGCCACCTCGTGGGCCAATTGGCCCAAGCGGACCACCGCCACCGCCGCCAGGCCGGAACGTGGCCAGAACCTTGGTCTCGATGTTGGTTGGGAACGCCTTGACCTTCTCAATGAACGTCCGGCTGGAATCAATCCCCGAGCCACGAACCGCACGCTTGGCGCTGAACTCTGGCACATCAGTCTTGAATAGGCTCGTCACCTCTACCACGGGTGCCTTGTCTTTGCCGTAGGCCATCACCTGGAACACGGCAATGATGGGCTCAACCGAACTCGCCGCCACCGCATCGCGAATTGGATCGTCGATATCGGCTCGAATCTGGTACTTCACATCACGCAGCAAAATCTGATCATCTCTCTGCTCCCAGCGCACTACGCGATCACCCACCGGGCTACCGCCATACCCATAGCCCGTGCCGGTCTTCTCAACCTGCGTCACCCAGAGCATTTCTTTGCCCAGCTCTGAGGTCGGAATTTCATAAAAAATCTTGTCTTCAAGCCTGTGCACATAGAACAGGCCGGCCGAGGTCACCGCTTCCTTGGTGATCACCTTGTCAAAAGGCTTGATCTTGTCCGAACCCTTGGTTGGCCCCGCTCCAGATCCAGCCCCAGGAGCTGCGATTGGCGTTTCTTCCTTCTTAGGTTCTTCCTTCTTGGGCTCTTCCTTCTTAGGTTCTTCCTTCTTAGGTTCTTCCTTCTTGGGCTCTTCCTTCTTAGGTTCTTCCTTCTTAGGTTCTTCCTTCTTAGGTTCTTCCTTCTTAGGTTCTTCCTTCTTAGGCTCTTCCTTCTTAGGTTCTTCCTTCTTGGGCTCTTCTTTCTTAGGTTCTTCCTTCTTGGGCTCCTCCTGGGCATACAACGGTGCCAGGCATACGCCAGATATTAAGAAGGCGAGTCCCACTCGCCAAACCCACGATAGCCCGTTCAAGCCACGCATCAGAAGGTGCTCCCCAACGGCAGTCCGCACTGGAATTGCGAACCTGAAGCTCTCTGCAAGAGTCGAGGTTCGCGACCCTACAAATCTAACCGCAAGGCAAACCAGGTAAAATACGCGACTTAGAAAAGAAACATTGCCGAGCTTCGCCAATAGATCTTGAGCGGCTGCATTGGCCTCGAACCAGAAAATTGCAGCGTGCAGTGGTTCCCAGGTGCGTTAGACATGGCGAGGCCAGGCGGTTGAGCGGAAATACAGGCCCGAAGCGGCAGCGAGTGAATTTCTTATCGAATGACCGGCTCGTAACTCATTCAACCTCGTTTGCTGCGACGACCTGCTTGGGGTACCGAAAAAGATCCACTCGCTGCCGCTTCGGGCCAGCATCGGACACCAGAGCGCCACGCAACCGTGAACCGCAAGCATCGGTAATATCAGAGCAAGAACGGCTGGATCTGGCGTTCAAGCTGATCAAGCCAGCGTACGAGCGGTGTTTCCGCACGAACCTGCAAGTCTGAGCGAATAGCGGCAATCTCTTGCTGAAGCGTGCAGGCCTGGATTCTGGTAGGTGTGAGTAAAAGATTACGCGCATTGCGTGCGAGCACCCGAACCCGGGCCCCAGGCCCAGCCTCGACATTTTGAAATTGCAGGCGGCTGTTCATGATAATTGGACCGTTGGTTCGCGGATCGAGCCGTGGCCAATTCCTGACTCACTCAGGGATCACTGCCACAGCGCACTTTTGCCCAGGAACCCCTTTCCTCCGAGTAATTCGTTACAAAACCGGGAATATCAGATCAGACACCGAAACAATCCATTAGGTTCAAGCCCCGCCTGGCTCGGCCAGCAACCCCTCAACCAGGCAACGGCTCAGGTCACAAGCCAATCGACGAGCCATTTCGAACTGAGTACGCTCATGGATCGAACTACTGGAGAATGATTCAGTTTGTGGCTGGCAAGCCAGTGAAACTGCGATCAAGAAAGTCAACTCCAGGCCAGGCTGTACGAGGAGCACGATGAGCAAGCCGCTTTCTGACTCGGTGACCGAAGAATTCCAGGGAATTCTGGCGTTCGTGGGAGCCATCTGGGCCGTATCCCTGGCCAGCTTTTTCCTTCCATGGCTCAAGGGCCTCGGGCTAGTCCCGCGCAGCCTGAGCGGGCTTATCGGAATCCCCATGATGCCCTTCCTGCACGGAAGTTTGGGGCACCTCATCAGCAACACCATCCCCCTGATCGTGCTACTCACGCTTCTGGCAGGCTCCAAGGCAAAGTCTTGGGAGATCGTGGCCTCAATCATCGGCCTGAATGGCTTGCTGCTTTGGCTTGTGGGCCGGCCCGCCGTTCATGTGGGAGCCAGCGGCCTGGTCTTCGGTCTGGCCACCTTCCTGATGCTCTCCGGATTCCTGGAACGCAGAATCATTCCCATGATCATCGCCGTGGTTGTGGCGTTGATGTACGGGATGTCCCTGGTCTTCGGCATGGTGCCACGGTTCGGCTCGTCCGTTTCCTGGGATGGTCACATCTGCGGCGCCATTGCCGGCGGAGTGGTCGCCTACCTGCTTGTGAACGGAAATAAGCTGGGCAACTCCGGATCCGTCAGCGATCGTTCCTTGATTGACGTGTAATGCGCGGATCACTCGGGGAAATACCCATGAAAAAACCCGGGCGCTTGGCCCGGGTTTCTCTTAGAGGCAATTTCAAAACCGGGACAGGCACCTCGCGGACTCGGAGCCAGTCCCGGTTTTGAAACGGCTTCTTAGCAAAAATGGCTCGATCCCGCTTCCTAGGAATTCGCTCAGGCCAGATGCTCATCGGCTCTTGACAGCAAGCTGGCAAAATCAAGCTTGGACGGGCAGGCTTCCCGCGCGGCTTCTAGATCCGCCCCCGTCCAATCTCTAGCTTCGGCTGAAAGCTCGGCAAATTGCTGTCGGGCGTACCCGCGCAGGCCGTGCCGCTCATAGTAAGTCAGGTACCGGGTGATATCCCCCAGCGTGGCTTTGGTACCGGCCGCGTGCGAGCATCGGCCGTCACAATCGGCACACAAACTGGGTCGAGAGGCCAGGAACGCCTCACGGACCTTTTCAATCTCGCTCGTCTTGAGTGGAGCAAACGCCTTGGCGGCACGGGTGTTCTCTGTCACCTGGTCAAAGTTGCGCATGGATACACAGATACTTGAGAACCGCTCATCGGACCAGATGGCGTGCATCAGTGCGCCATAGGGGGTCAGCCCCTTGGCGATCAGCTCTGGTGCCTTCTTGGGGACCTCGGCCAGGAAGTCGGCCGGGTTCGGTCCGGCAATCTGCTTCATGGAAATCAGGCCAATCCCGGCCTTGTGGCAGGCGTCGATAGCCTTGTTCAATCGCGTATTCTTGTCCAGCCACGCCGTATTCTGAATCATCAAAGCATCAAAAATCTTCCCCTCGGCCGCCGCCTCCAGAAACTCTGCACGACGGGCATCGTGGCAAGAAAAGCCCACGAACTTCACCTTGCCAGACTTCTTGAGCGCCTCAACCGTCTCCTTCATTTCCTTGCTCTTCGGCCACTCAATCGAGTCTGCTGGATAACCAGCTCCAATGCCGTGGATCAGGTACAGGTCGATGCTGTCGGTTTTGAGTGTGGCCAGCCGCTGGTCGATTTTGGTCAGTAACTCTCTGGGGCTCCTGGGGTGTTCCTTGCTCACCAGGAAAATTGATTTGCGAATTTCGGCATCCGTCTCCATCCACTGGGCAATTCCAGGCTCCGTACCGTAGTCATCGGCGGTATCGTAATATCGAACACCGTTGGCATACGTAAACCGCAGCAACCGGTTCAGGCTCTCGCTCCTGAAGGTGCCGTAGCTGAGCATCGACACTTTCTCACCGGTCCGACCCAGAACACGGGTTGGCACCGGCTCTGAGCGATCCTCAGCCACAGCGTCATCAGCCTTGGAGGTCAGGTTTGTGCCAACCGCAATCGCCGCGGTTCCCGCAATGGCGCTCGTCTGCAAAAATCCGCGGCGATGGATCGAGAGATCGTCGTGCTCAGACATTCCAGGCTTCTCCGTTCACCGGTGAGTTTGTAGCCAAACCGCCGTTCTGTTCGACTCTCCAGAAATCACAGTACAGAAAGGGGAGCGCCGATGCGCATTGCTCTCTGGACCGCAATTCTGGAACCAACTCTGTGCAAGAATCTAAAAGCCGGTAAATGGCCCAGCCGGCCAACGAAACCCACGAGATGGTCCAGTTCATGTTAAACAAAACTCAAGCATACGCAAATAGCAGGCGCCACTGGAGGCAAAGGCTGGGAAGTTTGCGTCAACAAGCCGGACTGTGCTCAGCATCCCGAGCATGCGACTTTCAACCTGGAACGCGGTAAAATTCCTTGCACTTTCCAATCAGATCACTCTGGAGAAATCCATCCAATGGCTGACATTCTTCCGGCCTACTTCATCGGCCATGGGAATCCGATGAACGCCCTGCAAACCAACCCGTACACCCAGGGCTGGAGCCGGATCGGAACAGAAACCCCGCGCCCGTTGGCAATCCTTGCCATCTCCGCACACTGGTATGTGCCCGGGACCGGAGTGACTATCAGCACATCGCCACGCACCATTCATGACTTCGGCGGCTTCCCAAAAGAACTCTTTCAGGTGCAGTACCCCGCGCCCGGTGATCTTGCCCTGGCAAACCGAGTTCGCGAGTTGCTTGCCCCTGTCTCCGTGACGTTTGATGAATCTTGGGGCCTTGATCATGGAACCTGGTCTATTCTCAAACACGTCTACCCCCAGGCGGATATCCCGGTCGTTCAGCTGAGCATTGATGCAACCCAACCCGCGGCGTTTCATTACGAAATTGGGAAACGGCTCGCCCCCCTGCGAAACGAGCAAATCTTGATCATTGGCAGCGGCAACCTGGTGCACAACCTTCGCGCCTACGCCTGGGGCCAAGAAGCACCCGTTCCCTATGATTGGGCGGCCCGGTTCGAGAGCGAGGCCAGACAGATGCTGCTCGCGGCCGACGATCAACCGCTTCTGAACTATCAAAAGCTCGGCAAAGACGCCCAGCTCTCCATTCCCACTCCTGAACATTTCTTGCCACTGCTTTACATCATCGGTAGCCGCCAGACCAAAGAACTGACCGCATTCCCCATCGAAGGCGTAGACGGTGGATCAATCTCCATGCTCACGGTTCAGGTTGGATAAGCCGGGAATCCAGCAATTGACAATCACCAGCACCACCATGCGTGACTGAGCGACTTCGGACCAGCGAACCCAAACCATTGCCCAGATCAGGAACTCAGAACGCTGGCTATGCGTCTTCGTTTCCTTCCTGGTTCACAATTCGACCGATCACCGGGTACTGCTCAATTTCCAGCACACTCCCGCTCACGGGCCGGCTTGCCGAACTGACCCAGTAAACTGCGGCCTCTGCGATATTCTCTGGCGTTAACAGCCGCCCCGATGGGGCCGCCCATACTGGAAGCGTTTCCGGCCAGTCGGCCGGTAGCCCATCCTGGCGCTTGGTCTGGTACTCGTTGTCGGTCAGGGTCCAGCCCACGTTCAACTGATTGACCCGCACATGATCCGGCCCCAGACTATCGGCCAGGTTCCGTGTGAGCGTGATCAGCCCCCCCTTACTGATGGAATACGCCGGCAAATTCGCCTGCCCGCAATGCGCCAGCACACTGCCAATGTTCAGCACACACCCCTGGGTCTGCTTCAGGGCCGGCAGTAGTGCGCGAATCAACATGAATGGGGCCCGCAGGTTTACGGCAATCATGTGGTCAAAAAACGCCACGTCGGTTTCGGCCAGAGACGACCGGCTTGTAAGGGCAGCATTGTTAACCAGGGCATGGATGGTGCCGAACGCTGTAAGGGCACCGGCGGCCAGTTGCTCCACTTGCGCAGGGTCCGCAAGATCCCCCTGCAGAAAGGCGGTAGCGTCCTGGCCCAGGTTTTGACTGAGCGCCCTGCCCCGGGCGGCATCTCGCCCGTGGATGATTACGCGAGCCCCCTCACTCACAAACCTTTGCGCCATGGCCGCGCCAATTCCTGTGGTGCTGCCCGTGATCAGGATTACCTGGTTTTGCAGTCGCATAGATGAGTACCCGTGCGTGAGTGCCCTGGAGATTCGTTCTGGACAAAGTACAGACCCTGGGTGCCGCCTGCAACCGCTATCAACCATGCACTCGACTTTGCCGGCCCCGCCTATGACTGTCCGGTCTTCGGTTGTTGCCAAAGCATACGCACGCTGGGGGCCCTTGCTATCCCAGGCAACTCTGTCACCCACCTGGCTTTTACAACCCAGAATCACAACGGCGGCAAATGCTCTGGCGGACAGTTGGACCAGTTCCGATTATTGAAAAACCAAAGCCCCGGGCCCTCACTCATCCAGCATTCAAGTTCCAATTTGCAACACGATTTGTACAGACCCTCCGGGATCGGACACCGTTCGGTCCCAAGGCTTTGCAAGGAAAATACTGGGGCCACACGCCCACCAGCTTGGTCCGTGAGTGGAGAACACCGACGCCGTAGAACCCTTCGGTCCAGCGCAGACCTACAACCAAGCATTCAACGCAACGTTGCATCTTTTGCCCAGATGTCTCCAATTCTCAACCTGCCTGATACCCCACCACGGAAGGAGCCAACCTGACAGCTTCAGGGGTTTGGGCATGCGATGCCCAGGTAAAACGCTTGCCATGAAATTCTGGAGAGAAGCGAACGATATCACTCAAAAGCGTCACGAGTATGATATCCTGATTTCAGGCACAATGTTTGACATTTCTCAAACGCCATCCTGATGATGACATGCCAAGCACCGTGCGGATTCGGATGGATTGTCCAGAATTGACTTTGACCGCAAGTTCATGCCTGCCAGCTGGGAAAAGTGGAGGCCTCGGTGATCGATTACAAGTGTGAAAATTGCGGCCAATTTTTACAAAGCCGCCCACAATCTATTGGCAAGAAGCGCCGGTGCCCCGCCTGCCAGTCTTACACCATTGTGGATAATCCACTACCGGTCAGTCTGACACGCCCCACCGCGCTCTTGACCCACGATGACGATGATGAGCCCCAAACGAAGACGGAAAGGGAGATCTCCTACGTGGAGAACGGCCCTAATCAATCGACCGACTTTGTTTTGGTGAGAGACGACGAACTCCCCAGAAAATCGACCGGCTTCGTAATTACTGGAGACAGCAAGGGATATCAGCGGGTACCAGGCTCACGAGGCCAAGCGGTTCCCCCTGCTCCACCGACGCAGGCACCCGCCCCGCCATTTCAAAATGTTCAGGCTGCATCGCGGCCTGTACATGCGGCCGCTCCCATCAATGAGCAACTGATTGCAGGTGAATCAGCGGTGGAGATTAGCGGCGAGGGAAGTCGGCTGATCAATGCGGTGGTTGTCGATATTCAAGTTCCATTCGCTCGCAAGATTCAAATCTGTTTCGAGTGGCTGTTTGCGTTCCTCTGCGTGGTGATAGCCGTGGGGCTTGTACTGGGTGTGCTTCTGGTACCTGCGCTAATTCTTTCTGGGTTTCGTCTCTCGCGTTAGGAACTCGGGTACTGTCGCTCTTGGTCTCTTGGGCTATTCTTTCCAAAACATTGAGACCCGACCTCTCCGGCAAGGGACTGGCATCTCAACGTCATCAACCGGAAGCGCTGGATGCTCGCTTGGCATGAACTTCTGGCTGAGACCAGCCTATTCATCAACCACAATACACACTTCCAGAGACCAGACGTACTCCGGAACCGATAACGCAAGAGACCCGGATCGTACAAGCGATAGGAAGCAGTGCGCGCCAGGCCCACACGTAAACAAGCAACACCATACGCCCACATTGCGGCCTCCCAGCATAAATTGACACCTTCTACGCTCCCAGTGCCCACCTAAAGCGTAAGCTCGCAAATCCCTACGCTATCTAGAGGTGGTTCAAAGAGCCGAAATCTACCGACTTTGGGCCTGTTGTGGTTTTGTCAACGCATTCCAGATCGGCCCGTTCTGATTTCTCCGAGAAACCATGGCGGCAAGAAGCCACGCCATCGATCATCCGAGCCCTCTTCATTTCACCGCCGTTTCTAAGGAATCCAATTGCTAACGTTTTGGCCTCGTATTTGCGTTCAACCGTTTGGCCAGGCCATGAGCACCGCATCGCGAAACAATAATCAGAAGCGTCCGCTGCGGTTTTGGTGGCTCGGGTCCCAAAACCGCAACTTCAAAGCTTGCACCACGGGCCTGCATCAAACAACTGCGAACCTTAGCAAGCACCAGGCGGGGCGATGACGTACTCCCCGGCTCAACAATACCTTCCGGCCCCCAGGGCTTGAGTTCAAGCCTGGGTTCAGACCGTGATCAGGGAGCCTGTGGCTTACGAGGGGCATCAGAACCACCCGGATGAGACAACTTGAACTCTTTGCCCACCATCTCGCCCCAGGCGATCTTTTGGTCAACGTTAAGAAAGCCAACGATTTCGGTTTTGAGCTGGTCCATCAACTCACGAATCTGGACCGAAGCGGTATTCCGATCTTCCCTGGCGGTCTTGCTGATTTCTCGCACTTTGCTTGAGAAGTGGCTTTGGATTTCTTGAATCTTGGTCTTCTGCTCGTCGTCAAGTTTGAGAGTTGCTTGTACCTCCGCATCCAGGAAAGCAGCATAGCCTGCCATTTGAAGTGAGATCTGCTTGTACCGCTTGAACTGTTCAGGGTTCAGAATCTCAGTAAGCCGCGTCTTCGCATGGGCAGCGATCTCACGTCCAATCGGCTCCATTTGTTTGCTGACTTCCTCTGGCGAGGCTCCCTGGAGGGGCTTCATCTTTTCTCCAGAGCTGGCAAACAGATCCATCTGGAGCTTACGAATCTGGTCAGATTGCTCAGGCGTCAGTCCCAGATCCTCAGCAGCCTGAGGAGTTGCAAGGATCGAAACATTATTGAGCGCAGTCATGCCAGATTTGTAACCGGGGCCGGGTTCTTGGGCCCGAAGAACAGAGAGGAAAACGAAACTGAGCACCAATGCCAGGAGCGGCATACCGAATCGCTTGTGAATAACCACGGGAACTCCTGATAATTAGGTCGGGGCGGGAAAAAAAGAGGACCGCAAAAAAAGCTGAGGTCGCCCCTCTTCCGTTTAAAATAGAACAGCCGCCTGCCTGGAAGTAAAACAAAAAAACACGGCATCCATTCTCGGGAATTCCGTCATGGACTCAGGCCAGGAAGAATTTCGATAAGGGCATCAGGCCTCGAAAGCCTGGAATCCGATCCATGCGTACCAGAAATCAATAATGAGTATCTGCATAAACCAGATTCAATAAGTTTTCAGCAATAAAAAAAGACCCGTACCGCACGAGCGATACGGGTCTTTATCTGTCACAACCATCAATCAATTACTTGGTTGGTGGCAGGATCACGGCGTCGATCACGTGAATCACGCCGTTGCTGCCAATAATGTCGGTCTTCACAATCTTGGCACCAGCAATGTAAGCAGCTCCATCTTTGACCTTGATCGCAGCGTCAGAGCCTTCGACGGTCTTGGCTGACTTACCATCAAGCTTCACGGCATCAGCGGCAAGAACCTTACCGGCCACGACGTGGTACTTCAGAATGCTGGCGAGCTTTGCTTTGTTTTCGGGCTTGAGCAACTCTTCAACCGTACCCTTGGGGAGCTTCTCAAAGGCGGCGTTCGTAGGTGCAAACACGGTGAAAGGCCCTGGGCCGCTCAGAGTCTCAGCCAGACCGGCTGCCTTCACGGCCGCAACCAGCGTGCTGAAATCTGGGTTACCCGCAGCAATCTCAACAATCGTCTTGTCTGCAGCGAATGCAGGTACAGCCATCAGAAATGCCGCAACGAAACCAAAAAACTTGCGCATGCGAAAACCTCTTTACCTTGGAACTTACAATACTCACGAGCTGAGTACAGGCTTAACGTATTCGAAGAAAATTGATCGGCAAGTGAATTCGCTTGATCTTCAAATTTTTTTCAATCACCCATCGTGGTTCATAATTGGGGCAGCAGGCCTAGACTCCTGTGTGTGTAACTCATCTTTTGAACCGCATTGGCACTAGCGTGTCAACCTGCCAAATATGTGTACAATTACCTGAATATTAGTATTTCCGTAAAATGAGTTCTAACCTCATTAGGGGGCGAGCGTGACTGGGCGGCTTTAGAGCTTGATCCCCATGCTGATGCGGCCGCAAGCATAGTCGGTGCAATCTAAAGCCTGATAATGCAAACGACCAACTGATTGAAGTAACGGGCATGAGCGGCCCTGAAGGGCGTAGCAGCCGCGTTGGGAACGCGGCGTCCAGTTTCCCAAGGTTACCCAAACCAGCAAAAGCGGTCCACCTTCACATACCAGCCCGAATCGCAAATAAAAGAATCTTTTGTCGAATGAAATCAGGTGGAAAATTAAGGAGATCCAGTCGCTGACTCGCTTTGAAGTTCCGCTTCCTGGCGTTTTTCTGGATAAGACGCCGATAACACGAGCCTGACTCGTGAGTATGGGCCACTTCTCCGAATACGATCCCGAAGCGCTGCAGAGTGGATCTCTTGGAGTTCCCCTAGAAAGGCGCTGCGGCAAACGCGGCTGAATTCGTCACATGCCGGTCATTTCATTAGAAATCCACTCGCTGTCGCTTCGGGCATGTATTTCCGCTCAACCGCTTAGCCAGGCCATGTGCAACGGATCGCTAAACCATGTTCAGGAGCGTCGGCTGCGATTTTACGAACTCGGGGGCTTAAAAGCGCAACTTCAAAGCTCACGCAACGGGCGCATCAACCGCTTGGCCCAAGTTCAATGAAATACTCGCATCAATGATACGCAACGGCAGCCCTACAGCTCGCCTGTGTACTCAACTCCATGATCTTGCCTTGATTGTTCCTGACTCCAAAGATGAAATCGCTAGTGCTTAGTCACCGCTAGGGTTTGGGGTTGTGTTTTTTTTGTCGCTGGTGCATGGTGCTCTGCACAAGGAGGTGCACCATGCAGAAGAAGTATATCGTGCGATTGTCGGATGAAGAACGCGCTGAGTTACAAACGG
>CAIYJE010000031.1 GCA_903926465.1 uncultured Planctomycetales bacterium | reverse complement strand
GGGCGTAGAGCCTCTGGGTGTTGCCTCCGCTGTAGCCATCACGGAGAACCAACTGGTTCACCCCACCCAGGCCCCAGACGTACTGGTAGGTGAGGTTGCTTACTGCCGTAGCGTTCTGGCGCTCCTCGATCACCTGCCAGTCTGACGAGTAATACAGGTGGTTGGTGGTGGCGCCATAGGTTTCTGTCAGGCGTCTTGCCAGGGCGTCATAGCTATACGCCGCCACGGTTACGCCGGCGTTCTTCACTGCTACCAGATGATTCCAGGCATCGAAGACGAACGTCTGGCCGACAGCGCTGGAGGTGTTGCCGTTGCTGTCATAGCCCGGGCCAGCCACGCCGTTCACCGTGGCCGTCTGGTTCTGCGCATTGAAGGTGCGGTTTGTAGTCGTGCTATTCGTGGACAGGCTGGACCAGTTCCCCAATGTGTCCAGATTCCAGGACTGCGTGCGTGAGGGAGTGGAGACCGTATCGGGCACGGTCCCATTCTTGCCCGAGGCGCTGAGCGTGCCCCTGGCGAAAGCCGTCAGTTGCCCCAGGCCGTCATAGGCTGTGTTGTTATCACCGGCAGCAATGCTGTTGGCGTGGTACAGCTCGCTTTGCGCCGGGGCCACCAGATTCTTCTTGAACAGGGCCTGGCTGTCACGGTCGTAGCCGTACTGGAAGCGATCAGTGGATGTGGAGTTATTGGTATTCCACCAGTTCTGGTCGATCACACGGCCAAATCGGTCGAGACCGGTGTAGATGTCGCCACCATCATTCAGGACATTTGTCTGGCCGGTTCGCTGGATGTAGGTCAGGTTGACCTTGGGTTCGGGGTGGTCATACTCAACGATCGTGCCCAGGCCGAGGTAGAAGTAGCTTTCCAGTATGGTGCCAGGATTGCCCGCGTTATCCTCGGCAATCGAGCTCACGCGACTGATCGAGCTATCCAGGCCGGCGTTATAAACATAGTCTAGCTTGCGGCCGTTGGGGTAGGTCATCGAGACCAGGCGGCTGTTGTTGTTGCCGTCGGCCATCTCGTTATAGGCATACCGGACAGACGGGGAACTGGTGGTATCCACCGCACCGCCGTGGGCCTGGTACTCGGCCGTGAGCTGCCCCAGGCCGTTATAAGCGTCCTGCACCTGGTTGACGATGCTGCCGCCGGATGCCGCGTTATAGGTCGTAAACTGGAACGGCAATCCCAGTGCGTTGTACGCCGAGGTTCGCCGCCGTACCGCGCCGTCCACGCCGGTGCCCAGCGTGGTCACCGCGTCGCTGGTCAGTCTGGCCAGTACATCATAGGAATACGCATGCACTGAACCATTGGGGTCGGTAAAGCTGGTGGTATCCCCGGCTCGATTGTAGGTGAAAGTCTCCTGGTTGCGGGTCGAGGCGCTTGGAACTCCGGTGACCGGGTCTGGATAGCTGACCTTGGCCAGCAGGTCATTCGAATTCAAGGCGCTGCCGCCGGCCGTGGTCACGCCGTAGGTGTACTGGGTGATCTGGCTGGGCGATCCGCTGGGTATGACCTGATGCAGCAGCACCACCTGATCAATGCCGTTATAGCCGTACAGTGTGGTGACGTTGGTCGCGGCGGTTGAGATTTTTTGGCTGATGGAATTCTGGACCGTCTGCGTGGGTCGCCCGAGCGCATCATAGACAGACTGAGTCACAATGCCGCGCGGGTCGGTTACTCTGTTCACCCAGCCCGCCAGGCTATAGCCGTAGCTGGTGACCAGTGTGGTGTCGGACGATGCGGGTACTGTGGTGGGGCGGACGTAAGCCACACCGCCGTTAGTGCCCACGTCTACCGAGGCCGTGACCCGGTTGGCTGCGTCATAGTAGCTGGAAGCGTACGAAACCCGCGCCTTGGGGTTGGTGCTCGCATTGCCCAGCGGGCTGACCTCGGTAGTCAGGTCGTTATGGAACCGATCCTTGGTGGTGATCAGGATCGGGTTGCTGTTGGCATCGTAGCTTGTATTCGTCTGGGTTAGTACCAGATCGTATGTGAGAGATTGCGCCTTCTCCCACGCAGTGCCAGGCGCGTTAACCTGGTTGACCGTTCCATCGGTCTGCGCTTCGGTGACCACCCGGCCCGCGCCATCAAACTGGTCCTTCGTCCACAGGCCGCCAGGACTGGCAATGGCGACTGTATTGCCCCGGTGATTGTAAAATAGGTTCGTCGTCAAAGCATAGGTAGAAACCGCGCCCGTGTCCTGATTGACGCTGAACTGCTGCGTCTGGTCGGGCCGGCCCTGGTCGTCGAACGCCGTGGTGGCATAGGCACGCAATAGGCCGGTGGCTGGTTTGGTACTGGAAAGGACCGTCCCGTCGCCATCAAACTGCGAGGTCGCGATTACCTCGCCCAGATTATCCAGGTCGTAATACAGGATCGGCCGGTGGGTGCTGGTATCTTCGTTGGCCTGCACGCCAGACTTGGTGGCCACCAGGCGATCACGCCCATCGTAAGCAAACTGCGTCACGCGGTTATTGGTGGCGGTGGCATCCACATAGGTTGAGGATTGCGTGAGGTTGCTATCGCCCGCGCCGTTACCATCGTATTGAGCCTGGGAGACCTGCGCCATGTTCGAGGCCGCGGCGGCGTTGCCCGTTGTCCAGGGTTTGCCGTCGGTGGTGCTGTCATTGGTTCCCACATAAACGGCAGTGGGTCGGTTCAGGCTGTCATACAGGGTGTCGGTAATCGTGCCCACTGCGTTTTGCACGCGCTGGGGGTTGCCGTTGCGATCATAGCCGGTGGTGCTGGCGTAATAGTTCTTGTTCAGCTCGCCCAGGTGGAATGAGGCGGTCGAGTAAGTCATGCCGCCCAGTGAGAAGTACCGATCGCTTTCAATCAGACGGTTGGCGTTGTCGAGTTTCGACCGGCTCAGGAATTGCAAGTTGGAAACGGGCTCGGTCCCGTTCGGCGTGCCATCTGGGTTCAGGTTCGGCGGGGCCGCCATCGTCAGCGTTTCCAGGTAGCTGCCCGCTCGGTCCGCGCGGGTCATGATCGTGGGGCCGGTGGGTAACCCCAGACCCGTGGTCCAGCCGTTATACGCGCGGACCCAGTGCTGAGGATCGTTGTAGATCCGGTAGTTGATATTGCCGTTGGGGTCCGTCACCTTGGTGGGCCGCCCCAGAGCATCCACGACCATCTGGGTCATCAGGTTCAGGCCGCCGCCGGTCGGTGTCGTCCAGCCGGAAGGGAGGTTCGTGAACAGGGATGTCAGATTCGTGTTCACGTCCACGATTGACCGGACCACGGCCCCTGTGGCCACATCGAAGGCCGCATAATGGATGTATCCATCAGCATCCTTGGTCCAAACCGGCTGGCCGAACGTGTCAAAGACGGTCGTGGTGATGTCGGCTGCGTTCGACCCGTTTTGAGCGGCCGAGATTACCGGAGCGCTGATCGTCGTCGAATAAAGGCCATTGCTGCCACTCAGCCAGGAATAAGAACTGCTTGTGGTCTCTGCGCTTTTGACATCGGTGGTGCGATAAACAGAGGCATTTGCCTCGGGATAAATGGTGATCGTGGTCGAATCGTTCAGGTTATTATTCGCATGTTGGAAGTATTGCTGACTGGTCAGCAGGATGGCAGTGCCGGATTCGCCCACCTGGATCTTCTCATCCTTGGCATAGCCCGTGACATCGCCAGCGGCCGTGCTGGTGGCGGTGGGCGAAGTGCCATATTCGAGGATGTGGAAGACGCCTGTTGAGTCTGCCAGGTAGGGAGATTTGCCCGACTGGAAGTTCATCAGGTCGGGATAAGTGTCACTGTAGCCGGTGACGGCAGAGGGCTCGGCCGTCACCAGGAGCCGTCCCTGAGAATCGTATCGACGGAAGGTGTACCAGTGCTTCGTCTGAAGGGCGGTGTTGGCTGGATCGGTCTGGTCAAGGAAATCCTTGACCATGACCTCGCCGGCGAAGTTGGTGTAAACCGTGTTGGTGTTACCATCGGGGAGTGTTTCCACCGTCTGGGTGGCCCAGGTATTGAAGCCTGTGGCATTGGTACTGTTCTTGTAGCTGTACTTGTAAGTGCCGGTGGTCTGGCTGGTGCCGGAAATCCCTGCTCCCTGGACCGTGGTCAGGGTCACCCGCTGCAGTTTATCGTATTCGTAGTAGGCATCGGCGAACGGGGAAACTTGGGTGTCAGCGGCGGTGGCTAGAGTCAGACCTACCGCGACCAAACGGGCATAGGCCGCAGGGCCAAACCGGTATTTTAAACCACCGGCATATCCACCAGCTTCATTCGCCGTATAGTAACGGAAGTAGGTCTGGTCAAGGATGTTCTTTGAGCCGTCCTCGATCGTTTCCAGCCTGAGATTTCTCGCATTGCCGAAGGCCTGTGTGCCGTCGTAATAGTCGTACACGGTTTTTCGAACAACAGACCAGGTACCGCCATTGACCTGGCGTTGAAGTGAAACGCTTTGAACAAGGCCGGCATTGCTGCCGCCCGCCACATAGCTGAATCCGTAAACCTCGCTCGTGGTTACACCGTTGACGGTGGCCGAGCGCTGGATCTCCATGAGCTGGCCGGTCGTCTTGTCTCGCTTCGTGTTGATGACATTGCCGTAAGGGTCGGTCAGGCTCTTGAATGTTCCCCGCTGGGCGACCGGGAGGCCTGATCCGAATCCATTAAATGCAATTCGATTGCCTCGAGCATCGATCAACGTGAAGTCGCCAGTGGCATCCTGGCGCAACGAGTAGGCCGTGTTCTCGAAGAACCGGGCCTGAAAACCGCTTCCGACAGGATCAAACCAGAGAGCCGACTGGCCGGTCTGGACGACCATGTATCCATTGCCGTTGGTTTGGTGGATGGAGGGAGTGGCGGAATTGACCATTCCCAGCCCAAACACACTGTCGGCTGAATAAGGCGTGATGTTCGACCACTGAAGCGCCTGGCCGAACCACTGGCCGAATCCGGTCGAGTCCATGATCTGACCGGTGGCGTTGTCGACCTGGCCGTTACCGTAACGAATACCGGATTCGGATTCCGAACCGAGCGCCGGGTTGCCACCATTCGAATCGGTGGTGCCAGGGAAGAGGCCGGGGGCTCCGGGGTTGGGTGTGCCGATAATGGGCGGAGCAGGATTCGGGCTGATGGTAACGGTCGAGGTTTTTGGATCAACAAGAGAGTAAGACGTGTTGGAGACCCCGGTTAACGTGTACCCCACCCAGACGGAGTTGCCAGATACAGTCGTGGTGCCCGGGTAGAGTGGCGTGATTGTGATGTCGGCTGTTGTGTGGCCAGCCAGGATGATCACGCTGTTCATCATGGGCGCCATACTGAAATCACTGTTGATCTGAGCTGTCGAACCCGCGGTAAGCGTAAAAGTGACGGTGAGATTGGATGCGGGTGCCGGGTTCGCCGTGATTGTGAGAGTTTTCGCAGGACCACCGGGAAAAGTGGTCTGGTCGCTGGTCTGAAAAGATACGGTTGCAGTGCGTGGCTGGTGTGGCCTACGAACCCGATTTGGTATCGCGGTCTGGTCGCCCGTGATCAGCAGGGGCTGCACCGCGGCAACTGGCGGCCAGAGCGTGGAAGTGTGCGTGAGCAGTTGACGCTCTTCCAGGGCCTCCAGACGTGGGAAGCGAGCGACGATCCGTCGTGGAGCGGTGCGCTTCAGGATGTGCGTGAATCCATTCCGCAATCGGGGGTTCCTCGCGGTTCATCCGAACCGCTCCCCGTGGTGTCTGTTCCAGGTGAGAGACAAAATCTGAACGGAAGCGGGAAGTGTTGTCAAGAGTCAAGCAGACGTTAGTGGAAATTGTGTCAAAGAACCGAGCGGTTCACACATCCTCATCAACCTTCCTCCTCAACCGGCTCCCGGAAGTTATCAAAGGCGAGCGGTTTTATGTCCTTGCTGAATTCGATGAACCTGATCGGCTTACCCTCCAGACGGTTGTAAAGGAGCTGCATCCAGCCCAGATTGGGGAGGCGAATCCACTTTCCGTCCTGCCCTCGCTTTCCAAGGGCCATCTCAAGGATGAGGTCGGCAATCTCGTCTGCGCTCAGAGTTGACTGATCAAGCGTGTGCATCATCGCCATCGTGATCTCTCGCCGGGGCCGGCCCTTGGGGTTTCCTGACTGGCCGGGCTTCCATCGGTGCGGGATCATGTTCTCGGGGTTCGGCATCTTCGCTGTTCCTTTCCAGTTAGCTGGAAACCAACCGGGGTGATGAACTGCCAGTTCTGGAGCTTGCGTGACTGAGTACCGTGGGTGTTGATCACAACAGGCACAGTACAGGCACGCTGGAAAGCCCTAGTTTTCATGGGAGTTGTGCCTGTGTGCCCTTTGTGCCTGTGTTCTGTTCCTCCTCAGTCTGAGAAAGGGAGAAAACAGAAGTCTGGACTCCAGGATTTGCTGCGGCCTGCACAAGTGCGAGGACACCAGCGCGGATCGGCTGAGCCAGCGTTGGCCAGACGCTGATCAGCAAGGCTAGATCCGGGTCAACGGCGGTAGTATTTTCGGTAGTACCCGCGGTTCGTTTGGGTACGTCTGTATACGCATTCTGGCATTCTGGGTGCCCAGCCTCTCGCCTGACCTGAGTGGTGAGCAAAGCCCTGTTTTTACTGGGTTTGGCGTCTTCAGACGCACCCATTCGGTTTTGAGAGGTAGTACGCCCGAGTGGATTCGAACCACTGACCGACGGATTAGAAATCCGTTCTGGGTTTTCCGCAACCTATTTGTATTAATAGGTTTATGCATTCCTGAGTCATCGCCGGTAGCGCAGGCGGTAGCGCCTGGAAAAGAATCGGTTCCAGTCAGGGCCAGAACCATCGGATTGACCTCGGTTCCGGCCAGGCTGGGCAGTGACTCCAGCGCGGCAGATTGATCTTGGAGCGACACCCGCGAATACGTGTTCAGGGTCAGCCGTGGATCAGAGTGGCGGGCCAGTGTTTGCAAGGTCTTGAGAGAAAGGTTTGAGCGACCGAGCATCGTTATGTAGCTAACCCGCAAGGCATGAAAATCGGCCACGCCCGAAGCACTCTCGTACTCAATACCAGCGGCAGCCAGGTCACGTCGGATGATGCGAGCGGCATCGGTGACCTTGAACTTGAACAGCGGTTGCCCAGTCGGCTTACCAACCAGCCAGTCAGCCAGGGCATCGGCCAGCGGTCTGGGCATGGGCTGGTTCTCTTCACGCCGGCGCTTGGAACTGACAGCCTTTACCCTCACCACGGGCTGGTCGCCGTCCAGGTCGATGAAACTCTCAGGCGTCAGGCTCAAGATTTCTGAGCACCGTAGGCCAGTACCCACCGCCACGCGGTACAGCATCGCACGATCGGCACCGATTAGACCTCGGAAAGCATCCCCTTGTTCAGCAGCCCGGATCAGCCTTTCAAGCTCGGCAGTAGTCAGTTCGCGGCGCTGGTGGCGACGATCACAATCGAAGTTCGGCGGGGTCAAGGCAATGAGCAGGTCATCCCGAGTACGGGCATCACGTTGGAGCCATCGAGAAAACGATTTCAGCGCCCGGACGTGGTGTGCGATGGAGCGGAGCGACAGCCCCGCGTCATTCAGGGCCTTGAGGGCACCTTGAATGCGGGTCAGGGTCAGATCGGTAAGGCGCTGGGCCTTGCCGGTCTCTAATACCTTGGTCAAGCGGTTGCGGCTCAAGTCGGCATGTTTGGCCGTGCGATTCTTGCCAAGGATGAACCCATGCCAGTCAGCAACGTGATCCATCAGCGGCTTGCGTTCGGCTTCAGCATAACCATCATCGCGGGCAGTCAGCACACCATCACGGCGCAGGCCGATCTTGCGTTCCAGATCGTTCGCCAGGCGCTGGGTAGCGGCCTTGTCAGTGAACCCGGTCTTCTTCCGTAACCGGCCAGTCTCATCCTTGTAGGAGATGACCCACTTTCGTGATCCAGTCGGCTTGAATACACTGATCATTCTTGTTTCTCCTGGGGCTGGGGTTGCTTGTGACTGGGCTCCCCAGCCCTCTTTCATTGGTAAGTATCGCATCATGACGCAAGAGGGCGCAAGGCTGCTTTTCCTTGCGTGATCGGTTTTTATTGGCCTTCAGCCTGAATCGCGGCACGTTCGGCCAGGTACTCTTCATCGTGCTGCATTGCGGACAGCATGAATGCCAGGCGGTCACGCAATTGGAACCACTCGGTACGCTGGTCTTCAGGCAGATCATCCGGGGGCCCCGATTCCAGCGATTCAAGCGCCACGCGGGCAACCAGCATCGGCTTGAGGGCATGTAGCCCAGCCTTGACCGAGGGGGTCAGCACCCCAGCCGGACAATCGAAGTCGAGTCTCACCGTCACACCTGCGCCCGCGTTGGTCAGGTGGTGGTGAAGTTCGGCGGCAGTCATGTTCTGATCTCCAGTGTGGTGGGGTAAACTGAAATCGGCGGCGTACCGTCACTACCGTCACTACCGTCACTGAGGCTTGAAATCATGGTGTTTTGGCAGTGACGGTACTTGTGTCCTACCGTCACTCGCCGGCGCTGTACCGTCACACCCCGTACTTTTCACGGGCAGGGGCGGCATCCGTGATCCGGCTCAGTATCCACGGAGTACCGCGATTCGTTCGATGTTCGATCTTGCGAGCATCAATCTTGAGCCTGCGTAGAACAGGCTTTTGACGTTCTAGCTCGTTCGACAGCGCTTTCGGATTTTCGGGCAGTTGGTTCTGCACCCGCGCCCGGTTCGACCGAGGGGAACTCACCGTGAATGCATCGGCACCATCGCCATCATCTGCCGCATGTAATGCTCTCAGCAGTTCGGCAGAAGTACCACACCACGATTCACGCGATTCCATGAACACGACGATCGCTTCAACCGTCGGGCACGATTCAAGAGCCTCATCAGTCAAAACCTGTTTGTTGGAATCGTAGGCGAGCATGAAAGCGCCCGCGTTCATTCCCAGCGCCCGGGCCACGGCTTCACCGAACCGGCAGAAACCAGCCATACGGGTCATTCGCTCAAGTTGTACCGAGGGCAGGGTCTTCAAGGCTTTGGACAGAAGATCGAGCACGGCACCGAGGATTCCCGGGGCCAGTTCTGCGAACATCGCCATTACCTCTTCCTCGGTTCGTCGCTTATCATCGGGTATCGGTGGCAGCGTCAACAGAATCGAGCGGTCAAGCAGGTCTGGTCGGCTTGCTGGGGCCACGATCCCATTGATGAGCAGTGGGCGCTTGGCAAAGAAAAACTTCTGCTCGTCATCCGTGTAGTTTTTGCGTTTTGCGTGACCACCACCCGTGGCCAGGCGGCAGAACGCATCACTCAATTCGTCGGACAGCTTGGTCAGATTGTCGACCACAAGCAACCACGATTGCACAGCAGCAATCCAGAGGTCATCAATCCTTAGCTTGTCGCCCTTGAGCGGCACCGCGTTCGGGTCGATGAGGTTGCGCGAGATCGACGTCAGACCAGATTTTGCCGTGCCTTGTTCACCTTGAATCAGCAGGATCACAAAGGGGCCACCCGGGCGCATTGACCACAGCAGCCAGGCCAGAAAGAGCAGCCAGTTCTGATCACAGCCAATGTTGATCAGCCCGCGTAGGTCGTCAAGACTTCCCCCTGGTTTGGGCGCAGGCAATGGTAAAACGCCATCAGGCCGATGAAAGGCCACGCATTCAGCTTGCTCCAGAATCTTACAGCCATCAGGGCCGATCTGAATGATTCGCCAGTCATCGTCGGCCAGGTCAATGTGGTAAAGCCCATCGGCATCGGCATCGCTCACACGAACGAAAACCGACTCTTTGGGGCCATCAAACCGAGCACGGGCTTCAAGCAAGTTCAAGGCGCTCGATAGCGCCTCTGAACTGGGTGAATCATCCCAGAGTTTGTAAAACTCGCGGCACAACCAGCCCTTAAACGCGGTCCCCTTTACGGGGTAGATTTCAAGATGATCATGCACCTGCACCCGCGCGAAAGCGGTCTTGTCTGGGGCATGGAAGAGTTCTACGCCCCTGCCGATCTCGATAAGTTTTCGCTTGGCTGGAGCCTCATCATCACCATCGGCACCACCTCGTTGACCTCGTTGACGGCCAGGGCCACGATCCACACCGGGCGCGTCACGGCCACCGCCACCACCACGGGCAGAACCATCAGCCTTAGCCGGCGGGGTGTAAGGCTGGGCTTGCTGTACCGCGTCAGCAAGGTATTCGGCGCATTGTTCGCGGCTCCACTCGTTCGGAGTCCCGAGTGTTAGCCAGTCAGCAACATCACCGCCATCAGGAATCGGTTCCTCTGTTTGCCAGATCTGCGCCAGGGGTAAGCACTTCACCTGCGCAGGTGGTTCAAGTCTGAGCAGAATCCCGGCAATTTCATCGCGGTACCTTTCACCTGGTACATTGGCATCGGGCAGGATCACCACCACCTTACCGGCCAGCGGGGTCAGGTCGGTCTTGTGTGGTGACTCGGCACCGTGGGCCGTGGTGGTCGCCGTGAACCCGTAGGCGGTCAGCGCGTCGGCACATTTCTCGCCTTCAACCAAGAGCACCGTTTCGGCATCGGCCAGGCTGGGCTGGTTATACAGCGGTAGCTTGCCAGGCGGGTCAGTCATCGACCAACCATCATCAGCTTGATGAACTGGCCGATAGGTTTTTTGGCCATCGCCGTAGTTCACCCTGATCACCTTGAACGTGGTCGAGTACGAATAGACCTTGTGACTGGTTGCATTCGTCTTGCGATCCAGCCAGGCGACAGCAGCGTCCAGGCTGGGGAACTTGGGTTTCGCCTTTTCCTTGCGATCACTCGAGGTATGCGCCTTGCGGTGATCTGCACCTCGTTGACGTTGACGGCCACGGCCAGGTCGATCACCGTTGCCAGGCGGCGCAAGGTCGGCCATCGTCAGCCCGATCGCCCGGACGATATCGCGGACCTCACACCCGGGCGCGTGGTGGCAATGGATCAGCACACGGTTATCATCGCCACGATCGACCGAAAGGTTATGCCGTGATCCATCATGAGCAGGGCAGCGCGATTCGTAAGAATCAGCACCGCGTTCCCGAGGATCACAGTCATGGGCAGCCAGGGCGGCAACCAATCGTTCCAGCGGATCGGCATGGTGTGTTGAATTGCTCAAGCTGCACCTCCATCCCCGTAGAATGGAGCGGCGATCCCGAGGGGCGTCACCTTGTACCCGAGGGTTTCCAGCCGGCGACGAATGTCGCGCTGGGCCTTGCGGGCCTTGCGTGCGTCCAGGTCAGTCAACATCACGGACAGCCGGACCACTCGTTGAGCAGGTATGGACGTTGAGCGGGCCCCCTGGTTGCCAGGGGGTTTAGTGTGCCGGTTTCTCATTGTGGTTAGCCCTCGATTCCAGAGGACAGCCACGTATCAATGGTTGAGCACTTCCACAGCGGGCAGCGTCCAACCATCTTGTCAGGGGCAGGGAATCGCCCTGCGCTACGTTCGCGTTCGATCAGCCGGCGGGATAGGCCAGTCAGATTGACCAGATCGGCCATCCTCAAGGCCAGTCTATAACCGGCATCATGCGGGCCAATATGGTCCCGCTGGACGGACGTCGGCTTGACTTCCGTGGTGCCATGCTGCACCTTTGTAGAAGTAGGCAATGCAATTCCTTTCGTTGTTGAACCCGACGGACAGGATTATTCATCTGCTTGCAACCTGGGGGGCCCGTTTGCGTCGGGTATCCCCCTTTTTTGTTGCGTTGCAGACCTACGCTAACCGCATATGTGCGTCTAACGTGAACTAATTATAGCTCAGCCAGACCGATCCTCCATCAAAACTTTAGCTTGGTTGGGTCATCCCCACCAATCTACTGGATCACAACGTAAACATGCCGACTTGGGGACGTCATCGAGCCTTATTTATTGCGCTGTCAGAAATCGTGGATTCCTCTATAATCTTAGGTGTTCCCCGAGGAATTATGTCAGAGTTGGGGCAAGTTTGGAACGTGTATTGCAAGCTGTACGCGGCCATTTCGGCAAGGTGTACGTGGCAGTTTACGTGATCAACCTGGGGTCAGCACTATGCCAAGCAAGCGCGGTAGGCCAGCGAAACTTGACCATCTGGAGATTGCCAGAACGTACCTCGTTCTTAGACTCCGTGCTCGAGACGTGGCTACACTTCATCGGTGCTGTGTGCGGTCGGTTCATCGCGCCGTTGACATTGTTGCCAGCATGGACCATCCCAGCGCCGCTATGATCCGCAAGCTATGCGGCATTCGATCGCCAGTGTGAAGAGCCTGGTGTGGATCACCAGCACCTTGCCCACCGATCGCCACCGTGAACGGGGGGGGCAGGTCCATTGCCCCAGCCCACCACCGTTACGCGTCCCCTAGTGGCCGTGATCGTCTTGCCAAATCTGGACCACCTGCCCACCGGTGAGAGCACCGAGGGAAGCACCGGACCACCGGCATGGAGGGGCATACCTCATTTCTGGGGATCTGCAAATGTCACCCGGACGTGGGCCACCGCACAAAAATAAATGAGATTTTGTAAGGGGTTCGATCATCTGTTCACTATGGCGCAGGTGGAAGAATCGTCCACCTGTTCTTTTGTGAATGCACCGAATCACCTGAGTGACGGTAGTGACGGTACGCTTTTCCTACCGTCACCGTGTCCAGCCCTATTTTAAAAGGCTGAGTGACGGTAGTGACGGTAGTGACGGTTCTTTTTCTCTTTCAGATCAGGATGAAGAGAAGGAAGCGACCATTGCGACAATTCCCGAGCGGACTGCCGGCGGCAGCTTGTCCCAAACCTCTACAACTGAGGCGAGATCGTCAGGTATGGGGGGCTGAATTCCGGTAGCGCCGGCGGTAGCGCCTAGTGGACGTTTTTGGTCGTCTGTATACGTATTCTGGCGAATCAGCTTGATTGTGGACCTTAACGTCTTGATTGGCGTCTGATCTTCGTTTGAGCCTGTTTTTACAGCTTCTTTCGTATCCAGCCGGTTTGGTTCGCTAGATTTTTGTAGTACGCCCGAGTGGATTCGAACCACTGACCGACGGATTAGAAATCCGTTGCTCTATCCGACTGAGCTACGGGCGCATGAAACTCGACACGAAGCCGATGCGCCCGGCAGGATTCGAACCTGCGGCCTGCGGTTTAGGAAACCGCCGCTCTATCCACCTGAGCTACGGGCGCGAAATTTCGTACCTAATTCTCGTTTAGAACCGGCCTAGAAGTCAACAATGAATGGGCCGGAGGTCCGGGTTGGGGCAGGTCACCCGTACCACCACCCGCGTAATCCGCAAAAGCTCGGGTGATCGAACAGGTAGGAGTTAAGCCTATGGCGGCACGTGTAGCTGTGGTAACCGGCGGAGGGCGAGGGATTGGGCGGGGAGTTGTCCTGGAACTGGCCAGGCTTGGTCTGAACCTGGTGGTAAATTACCGGTCGGATGCGGAATCGGCCCAGGCAACCTGTGAGGAAGCCAGGCGAATGGGTGCTCCACGGGTCGTTGCGGTTCAGGCTGATCTGGCCGACGTTAAGCAGGGTCGATTACTCGTGGAGCGTTCACTCCAAGAGCTGGGACAACTCGATGTCTGGGTCAGTAACGCCGGAGTTGCTCCCGCCAGGCGAACCGACCTGCTGGACCTGGGGGCCGAGAGCTGGGATCTCGTACTTGGCACCAATTTGCGGGGTCCGTTCTTTGCAGCGCAAGCGGCCGCCCGCGCGATGATCTCTGGGCTTCACGATGGACGGATAGTTGATCCCCAAATTCACTTCATCACCTCGGTTTCCAGTCAATTCGCCTCGATCAACCGGGGCGAATACTGCGTGTCCAAGGCCGGTCTGAGCATGGTTTCCAGCCTCTTTGCCGCGCGGTTGGCCGAGCACGGAATCCGTGTTTTTGAGATCAGACCCGGTGTCATTGCCACCGACATGACCGCAGGAGTGCGAGATCAGTATGACCGCAGACTCAGCGAGGGACTGGCCCCGCTCCGCCGCTGGGGTGAGCCCGCCGATGTCGGGCGTGCGGTGGCTGGAATTGTCGGCGGATACCTGCCGTATGCCACCGGGAATGTGATTGAGGTTGATGGCGGGCTGCACCTGCGGGTGTTGTGAGATTGTGGTTCTGGTCGAGATTCGTCAGGACGGACGGGTCAGCCTGGCGAGCGAAACTTGAGGTTTGCGATACAATACCTCGTGAATGGGCGTGCTTATCATCCGCGGTCAAAGGCGTCCGAACGGTAACAGGTGACGGGCAGGGGGGAATGACATGGCCGAGGGTCCACAACTTCCAGAACTCGGTGCTAAGCGTCCCCAGCCGGTCCAGCTTGGGAGTTATCGGCTGTTGAAGCCCCTGGGGTCGGGCGGTATGAGCAGCGTGTATCACGCGGTTCATACGGAGAGCGGTCATGAGGTGGCGCTGAAGATCCTGCCCAGGAGCCTGGCAAAGAATCCGGCAATGCTCCAGCGGTTTCTCAGAGAGGCCCGCAGTTCGGAATCGCTCCAGCACCCGAACATCGTCGAGATTTTTGACCGCGGGAGCGAAGCGGGTCTGTACTACCTGGCACTTGAGTTTGTGCCTGGTGGAGACCTGCAAGAGCGGGTCAAGAAAGACGGGCCGATGCCGGCGAATCAGGCGATTGAGATTATCCGACAAGTGTCTGAAGGGCTCCGCTATGCAGCCACGCAGGGGGTGATTCATCGAGATATCAAGCCCGCCAACCTGCTGTTCACGCCTGAAGGACAGGTCAAGATCACCGACCTTGGCCTGGCGCTCCAGGCGGAAGAAGATGATGAGCGGGTCACCCGCGATGGGACAACCGTGGGTACGGTCGACTTCATGGCCCCAGAGCAGGCCCGTGATAGCCGCGCAACCACCATTCGTAGCGATATTTACTCACTTGGGTGCACGTTTTATTACCTGCTGACCGGTAAGCCCCCATTTCCGGATGGGAACGTCCCCGAGCGGTTGCGGAAGCATGCCTATGACCCAATTCCGGATATCAGGCGGGTTCGTCCTGACCTTCCCGAGGCGCTTTCTCGGCTGTTGCAGAAGATGCTGGCCAAGAAGCCTGAGAATCGTTTTGAAGACTATGGACTGCTGCTCCAGGGGTTAAATGACCTGCCAGCCATTGCCGCCACCGGTTTGCCGGTGGTCTTGGTGGATGAGTCGGTGGAATCAACACCGATATCGCCAGCCAAGAGCCCCACTGCGCTGTCGCCAGGGAGTCTCCGGGATCTCAGCTCCGCACCTGGTACCGAACTCGGGGATGAGTTTCACCCGAAATTACCAGACCAGGGGGATCATTCACTCCGAAATCTGCTGCAATCATCGGGTGGCGCGGGTGACGAGCGTTCCAATCGTTCACAGGCTTCGTCACTCGAAAACCGCCTGAAAGCCGCTGGTTCCGCCGGGACGCTTCGCCCCCTTCCTGAAGAAATGGGCGAGATTCCGCTGGCCCCTTTCCGGGAGGAACGTTCATCCGCTGAGCTGCCGCCGGCGGCACCCCGCAGGGCACCGATCGAGAAATCGCGGCCACCTGCACGTGCTGAGAGAGCCGGACGAACCGAGCGCCGAGTGGTCGAACCAATCGAGCTTGGGGAAGAGCAAATTCTTGAGCCAGAGGCGGCGGTCTCGATTCCGACCGGCTTCGTTCGTCCTGCGCCGCCGAGTGGCAACGCGCCGGTGTCGGCAAAAAATCTCTCCAAAACTGCGCTTCAGTGGGCCATTGGGCTCGCGGTCTTGGTTATGGCCTGGGCGGGAATTCAGGGGTTACTGGCGCGGTCGCAAAAAACGGACGAGCCCGTGGCGCAGGCGGTCAATCCGGTCACCGATGCTGTGCCGGCCGGCGTTCCCAAGGCGGAAGGGGGAATGTTCTGGATACCAGGTGATGCTGCTGCGCAAACGAATATCGCTACAACTCAGGCCTGGAACGAGCCAACAGACCCACTGGCGGCGGCAGAGCAAGCCCGCCCACTGGATGCTCAGGCGGTTACCAGCTTGGGGCTTGAAGAGGTGGTCAAAGATTCGTTGCTACGTTGGCCTGGTCCGGTGACCAAGGTGCGTCGCGCCGTGAGTGATCGCGGGCGCGGGATCTTGGAATCGGTCAGGCGCGGGCTGGACCAGGTTGCGGGAACGTTGGAGCTTGCCGACGATGGCCCGTTTTTTGAGCAGGATTGGCGGATCAACGGTTCTCCGCGGGCCATCCGGGCAGCGGATGGAGCACGTTCAACTTTGGTGATTGAAGCGCCAAGGTTGCCATCGGTTCAGAGCCGGCCGGCAGTCTTTCAACTCGATGGCAAGGTCCTGATTCTTCAGGGGATCGACCTGGTGGTTCGCGCCAGTGATTTGCCCGCGAACCAGACGGCGCTGTTTTTGTGTACGGGGGGAGAACTGGTCCTTCGAGACTGTACGGTGACGGTGGTGGGACAGCGTGAGGCCCCCTTGGCGGTGTTTCAGCTTGGACAGGCCGGGGTTTCGGCCGGCGCCGATACCGTGACCAAGCTGAGGTTGGAAAGAAGCCTGGTCAGAATGTCAGGCGGCACGCCGATCCGGCTTGCGGAAGGGGCGGCTTCTGTGGCGTTGATAGATTCCCTGGTGCTTGCCGGCCCGCAACCGATTTTTGGGCTGGGCGGTGGCCGAGACTCGGCTCGGACGGTCGATCTGGTTCGGAGTCTGGTTGTGAGCGAAGGGCCACTGGTTGAGCTGGCGGGAGCCACGGCTGGGGCTGGGGCACGACCTTCCGAGTTTCGGGTACTGGACTGCACGATGGTTCATCTGGCCGGTTCTCCGCCACCATGTCTGATTGTGGACCGTCAGGTACCTGGTCAGGCCCGAAGTGATGGGCTGGGAATTGTGTGGAAAGGGTCTGGGAATGCGTATTCCGGCTGGCCCACACCAGAAACCCCGGCCGGTAGCCAGGGGGTGGGGGTGCGTGCCGCAGGGCCAGCGGCGTTGGGGTCTGCCTCGGATCAGGCGGTGGTGTCTCTGGATGCCCCGCTTCCGCAACTCGTTGTGGATGCTTGGACCGAGCCAGACACGCTGGTGACTGCGCTGGGATTACGAGGTGGTTTGTATGCACGAGTGGCCCGTCCTCGGTCCAACTTGCGAGCTTGGGCCGTGGAGGCATTCCCCTTGCTAAGCCGTGAGCCTCGTGAGGCTGGCGCTGGAGCGCCGGCGAAGCAAATTCTGACGTTTGATGCCGACGATTCACGGCTCAACGGCGATCTGGGCCGTTATCTGGCGGAGTCGGTCGATGTTCAGACCCGTAACATCCGCCTGGAGGTTCGGGGCAATGGGCGGAAGTGGGTGACACCGTTTGCGCTTCGGCCTGGTTTTTCGCTGGAAATAGTGGTGGCACCAACTTCGGCCGGTGGCGAGCCGTTGTTGTTTGTGCCACGTGAGACGGCCGAGGGAGAGGCGTTGATCTTGGTTCAGGATGCCGAGCTTGAACTGGTGGGGGTCCAGTTTGAGCGTGATGCGCGCTCGGTATTGAAGCATTTGATCCGGGTTGAGAACGGTCGGTTGCGGCTAGAGCGGTGCACGCTCAGAGCCCCCATGCAGGTCGAGCCTGGCGGGGGGAACCTGATCGCATTTCGGACCGATGGGACCAGGCCGATGCTGGGGACCGGGAAGCGACCAGAATGCCTGGGCTTGCGTTGCCTGTTGATGACCGGTGGTCGCTTGATTGACGCGTCCGTGGGTCGAGGCTTGGTGTACTTGGAGCAGAGCACCCTGGTGGCGGGCGCCGCATTGTTTCAGCTTAATGCCGAGCCGGTTGCCAGCCGCCATTTTGAAGCCGATCTTCAGCTTGCTCGATGCACGATTGTGGCCGAGCGAGATGTGGTCCGGTTCGGGCCCTGGACGGGTAACGGCAGCGGCCCGGCACGTCCGTGGGTACTGGCTACCCGGGGGTGCGTGTTTTTTGATTCCTTTGATCGGGGGCCTGCACCGTCAACCACGGTGCTTCTGAGATCCAATGCCGAGGCGCTGGCGGGTGGGGCGTTGGTCTGGCAGTCCAATCGTGATGCTTATGCTGTGAGCCAGTTCGTGACAACGGGAGACATTGATCATGCTCCCACCTCGTTTCCCGACTTGCGTAGAGACTGGGTGAACTTTTGGGGCGATGGGCACGTGTTGCAACCGCTTGAGGCCAAGGGGTTGGTGAAGCTTGGTCGTGAGCGGCTTCGACCAGGCGTGGTGGAACCCAAAGATGTTGTGGTGCGTGCTGTGAATCCGCGGGGTCAAGCGCCGGAACTGGGGGCCGACGCCTCTGTGATTGAGTCTGAAGTGCCAATGACCAAGCCGACATTGCCAGCCTCGGATCCTGCGAAAGCAAGATCCAGGTAGCGGCGAGGTTCCAGCACGCGGTCATGCCGGTCTGGAATCTCACCGGCAACGTGATCTTCAAGGCGGAGAATCCCCAGTAACACCGATGCCAGCTGCTCAGGAGCAGTGCGTTATTCCTGGATCGAGACTTGAACAGGGCTGGTTCCCGGTGAGTGGATTCTTTGGCAAGTGAGGCAGAGCTATTTGTCACCGGGTGCGACGAATTGGACCAGCGCGCCGCCTCCGGCAGGTAGGTCGAGTACAAGATCGTCTGTGGCCGTGACTTGGGTGTTCCGTTGGGCTAACCCATGGTCAGCGGCTTTGTCATCGAACCACAGTTGTGACATCAATGGGCCAGGCCCCAGGAACTTCAGAGAAACCTTGAGAGTTCTGGCCGTTCCATCGGTCATCGCGCCGATGTACCAGGTTGTCCCGCTCCGGCGCGCAATCACAATGAACTCGCCAACTCTCGCATCCAGCACCTTGGTGTCGTCCCACGTGGTTGGAATTGCCGCAAGTACCGGCAAACCAGGATGGCCTCGATACGCTGACGGATAGTCGGCAACCATGGAGAGGTGATTCTGGTAAACTACATAGCTCGCCAGCGTCCGGCCCGGTGTTCCCATCACAAGCGGGGCATCATTCCTGGGCTTGAATTCCGCGGGTGTTACGGTTCGAAACGAACCTTGGTGGAAGTCAAGCGGACCGGCGAGCATCCGTGTGAACGGGACAGTTAGCTCATGGTCGGGAGTGATGCCAATTTTATCCCACTTGTCATATTCGAGATTCATGACTGCTTCATGGGTAAGCAGGTTCGGGTACGTGCGCTCCAAACCGGTCGGCTTGGGGCAGCCGTGCAAGGTAATGGTAAGCCGATTGTCAGCGGCGAGTTGCACGGCTTTTCGAATGAAACGATTCATTTCCTGATCGTCTCGGTCCATGAAGTCAAGCATGACTCCTTCAATTCCCCACTCGCGATACTGCGGAAATGCCTTCTCCATATGTGCTTCCGCGGCCTTCCAGTTCATCCACAACCGAAGTTGCACGTGCTTGGTTTTGGCATATTCCAAGATTTCCGGTAAATCCAGGCCCTGGATCGGTTTGGTTGGGTCGGCCCCTTCATAAGGCACAATTGGTCCGTCGTACCAGGCGGTGTTACCGAGTCCATCCAGCGAGTGGTATGGAATTCCGGAGTTGGCACAGAAGTCGATGTAATACTTGGCGGTGGCCGTGTTCAAGCCCGGCTTGAAGGGGACTGCTTCTTCATAAAAGCCATTCCACCAGGGGAATGTCGTTTTGCCTGTCTTGATCCATGAAACATTCTTGATTTGACAAGGTTCACTCAGGTTCAAGACCAAATCGGATTCCACCAACGCTCCAATTCTGTCGCCAACCAAGATCGCTCGCCAGGGCGAGGCATGAGGAAGTGCCCACCGTACGGCAATACCAGGCTCTTTTGGGATCGGAGAAAGCCGTGTGGTCATGACACCTTCGCCGGTCTGGCACAAGTACATGCCGGCATACTCGTTCATGTTTGCCTCGGTGACAGCCGCCCATTTCTCGGCTGGATACTCAATTAGCATTGGAAGCCCAATTAGCTGGTCTTTGGGCAAATCGCTGACCGGTTGGTGTTGGTACCGATTCTCGTAGGAAGTGGTGAATCCACCGAGTGGCAGCGCAATCGCTTTGCTATTGCTCGGAAATGAAAACTCCGTCCGTTCCGAGGCGATGGCCAGATTGTCCCACCCGCTCTGCTTCGGAAAACGGTATCGAAAAGCCGCTCCATCATTGTAGGCTCGAAAGTCCATTTCCCATCTGCGATTGGGTTTCTCTGTTTCTCGCAGGCGAACCACCAATTCTCGTGCGTTCGCAACAACCGCCGATCGTTTTCCTGTGATCTGGGTATATTCCTCATGCACGCTTCGGACTTCCACCGTCTCGACCTCGCAATTTGCTCCCAGCAAATCGCCTCCCTCCAGTTCAATTCCTAGTCGTGAGTTAGCAATCATCTCTATATCAGCAAACATCACACGATAATGAGGAACCTGCGGATTGCTGCCGACCTTGCGAAGAGAAAACTCAATCCGTACCCGGCCATCTGGGGAAGTGGCAACCATCAACTCCGAAGCGCGGATCTGCCCTAGAAGAGAAGCTGTGATCGCCGTGATCACCAATACGGTAAAACGTGTAGCTTGCTTCATGGCCGACCTGTGCCTCAGACGGAATCTGGCTTGAGTGGGAACTCTGAGATTGTCACATGCCGTCTCAGAGCTGGAAAGAGGGCGATCTGTCGGACCGGATATCGGGTGGGGGGGGGGGGCTCAGCTTCCGCGTACCTTGAGGCACTGTTTACTCTGGCAGCCGAACGTGGAGCAACCGCCAACAAACGTCCAGCAATCGGAATGGCAGGGAATTCCACACGACTGGCAGCAAACGTGATCACCCAGAATCCGATCTCCACAAACCTTGCAGCCTGGTGCTTCCAGGGGCTGCGGATTGTCTTCGGGTTCCAGAAGATTGATCCCCTGAGAGCGCGAAGTCTGGACCGTAGATTCGAGAGATTTCCAGAGTTCCAGGGAAACACGTACCAGGGTGTCCATGTTTTGAAAGGATGTTCCAAGGTCACGATCGACCTGGATCAGCAATCGCTCAGAGTTCATGGAAAGGAGCGCACCATCGGGCAGGCAGAGCCGGCTGAGCGTATCAATGTTTTCCCGAACTTGTTGCGGTTCAAGCCATTTGCTTGTCAGTTCAGGGTCGTTGGAGAGTACCTTGTAAGTGGAATCGAACGCCGGTTGAGGGATGGGAACGTCACGGGTGTTCTTGGGTGCCTGCCTGGGGCTGGCCCGTTTTCTGGAGTACAGTTCCATCCGCAGTGGTAGGGGGCTGGCGAACTGGATAATGGCCCGGGTTCGTGGCTTGTCTGGCTGCCCGGGCACAACGGGGGCAAGGCCAATTCGCACGGTTGTGTTCTGGTGTGGAAAGGTTATGCAAGCCGGTTCGTGGCCGCGGTGCTCATACTTGCCCCGGTATCGAGCGGCAATGCGCCTGTAGACCCGATGGCGAGATCCGAAGACGCCCGCTACCAGGCTGCTGAACAGCCTGATCAGGATGTAGAAGGCCAAGACCAGGAAACCCAGCCCGTAGATCACGCTCATCAGAAGTCTCGAAGTGACGGTCTGAATGAGGCCGGTACACGGAATGTTGGCCAGTGAGGCTTAACCGGCCCCGGGCGGTTCCAGAATCTCGATAGGCTCAGAAACTTCTGAAGTACGGCCAGCCAGACCGAACCGCCAGGGGAAGTATCGCACCGCCACACCCAGGATCAAGAAAAGCCCACCCACAATGGTTGCCGCCCTGGGCTGTTCGTGGTGAACCAGCAGCACCCAGATGGGGTTCAGGATTGGCTCGACCAGCGTGATCAGCCCTGCCTCGGGGGCAGATACGGTCCGCAGGCCATGTGCGAAGAGGATGTAGGGGATTGCAAGCTGAACCACTCCGAAGGCAACCAGGACCAGGCTTTGCGTGGTGGTTGGGGAGGGAATCTGGCCCTGGAGCACAAGGAGCCAGATTGCCAGAGTGAGCGCCCCACCCAGGTTATTGACCACAATCAGCCAGACTGGCTTCAGATAACGCAGGTGTCGCATGGCCACGGTGACCAGGGCGTAGCCCACGCCGCTCAGCAGGCCCAGGGCCACGCCCATCCATTCCACGGAACTGCCACCGTGTCCAAAGGCAATGATCACGGCAACCCCTGGAACGGCACAAGCAATGCCAATCAGAGAGCGGGTGTCGGGGCGCTCTCTCAGAAGGATGGCGGTGAACAGCGCGGTCCAGACCGTGGAGGAGCACTGAAGGAAGATGACATTGGCTGCCGTGGTGCAGCGCAGGGCCAGGATATACGTGCCCACCGTGCCGCCAAAGACCAGCGTCATGCCGATCAGGACGGGTGAAAACACCCAGTGGCGGAACGGTACGAAGGGTAGCAATGCCAGGCCTGCGAACAGGCTTCTGTAGAACGCAATGGCCAGCGGGTCGAGCGAGGCCAGGGCCTCGCTTTTGACGACCACCCCGCTCAGGCTCCAGAGGACGGCCGCAAGCACGATGAACAAGCGGCCTCGTGCGAGGGTTCCGGTTCCTTCAGTGGTGACGGAGTTCACGGTTTAGAACCCCAGTTCCTGACGCACGGCCGTGAAGGCATCGATAGCGAACTGGAGGTCTTGTTGAGTGTGCGCCGCCGAGACCTGAACCCTGACGCGTGCCTTCCCTTGTGGAACGACCGGGTATGAGAAGCCGATCACGTAGACGCCGCGATCCAGCATTTTCTCGGCGACCTGGTTGGCGAGCGCGGCATCACCCAGCATCAGGGGTGCAATGGGGTGCTCACCGGGAATGATATTGAAGCCACGTTCGGTCATGCTCTGTCGGAAGAAGCGAGTGTTGGCCTCAAGCCGATCTCGCAGTTCGGTTGAGCCTGAGCAAAGTTCGAGTGCTTTGAGGCTGGCTCCCACAATGGGCGGTGCCACGGAATTGGAGAACAGGTAAGGGCGTGATCGCTGTCTCAGGAGATCGATGATTTCCTTGGGCCCGGAGGTATAGCCGCCGCTGGCGCCACCGAGGGCCTTGCCCAGCGTGCCGGTGACAATGTCAACCCGGCCCATCACGCCGCAATGTTCGATGGACCCCTTGCCATGCTTGCCAAGAAAACCAACGGCATGCGAGTCATCCACCATCACAATGGCGTGATAGCGGTCGGCCAGGTCACAAACGCTCTTGAGGTCGCAAATGATCCCGTCCATCGAGAACACGCCATCGGTGGCAATGAGCTTGAACCGGGCATCACCGGCTTCTTTGAGCTTGGCCTCCAGGTCGGCCATGTCGTTGTTTTTGTAGCGCAACCGCTTGGCCTTGCAGAGGCGGATGCCGTCAATGATCGACGCGTGGTTCAGTTCGTCGGAGATGACGGCGTCTTCCGGCCCCAGAATCGTCTCGAACAGGCCACCGTTCGCATCCCAGCAAGACGAGTAGAGGATTGTGTCCTCGGTCTCCAGAAAGTTAGACAGGGCGTGTTCGAGTTCTTTGTGAGGTTGCTGGGTCCCGCAGATGAACCGAACCGAGGCCAGGCCGTTTCCCCACTGGTCGAGGGCCCGGTGCGCGGCAGCAACAACCTCAGGGTGATCCGCCAAACCTAGATAGTTATTCGCACACATGTTCAAGACATGGCCAGAACGCGTGGTGACGCCCACGTGGGCCTCTTGCGGGGTGGTCAGCACCCGTTCGGGCTTCCACAAGCCTGCGCTGCGGATCTCTGAGAGTTGCTGAGCCAGATGATTTTTGAGCTTGCCGTACATGGTGTTCGATCCTCCCTCAAAAGCGTGACATCTGGCGACCGGAATATGGCCCCTGGCGGGCGACCGGTGTGGGTACCAAGGTGTTTGTTTTCAAGCTGCTTTGAGAAATCTGGACCAGGCCCCGGGCGGACCCAGGGTCTGTCTCAGGTTTTGGAGCAGGTGTCAGCCTTCGGCCCAGGTCAGGACCACCTTGCCGCACTGGCCAGAGATCATGGCGTCAAAGCCTTTTTGGAAGTCGCTATAGGGGAATCGGTGGGTAATCACCGGCTCGATATTTAGACCAGACTGAAGCATGACGGTCATCTTGTACCAGGTTTCGTACATCTCTCGGCCATAGATTCCCTTGATGGTCAGCATGTTGAATACCACGGTGTTCCAGTCGATGGCCATTTGCTCGGAGGGGATCCCGAGCATGGCAATTTTGCCACCATGACACATATTGGCCAGCAGGTCTCTGAAGGCGTGCGGGTTGCCGGACATCTCCAGGCCAATGTCGAACCCTTCGCGCATGCCGAGTTGGTTTTGGACTTCGGCGAGTGAGGTCTCGCGGGGGTCAACGGCCATGGTGGCGCCCATCTTACGGGCCAGTGCGAGCCGGTAAGGGTTCAGGTCGGTCACCACCACGTAGCGAGCGCCGGCATGGCGAACCACGGCGGTGGCCATGATGCCAATTGGCCCTGCGCCGGTGATCAGCACGTCTTCGCCCAGGATGTCAAACTGAAGGGCCGTATGCACGGCATTGCCGAACGGATCAAAGATCGATTGTACGTCTCGTTCGATCTTGGGATCGTGGACCCAAACGTTGGTCATTGGCAAAGAGATATATTCTGCAAAGGCTCCAGGGCGGTTCACTCCAACGCCCTTGGTGTCTTTGCAAAGGTGGCGGCGGCCTGCCAGGCAGTTCCGGCAATGACCGCAGACCACATGCCCTTCGCCACTGACAATTTCGCCCACGCGGAAGTCGGCTACGTTCGAGCCCACCTTCACGATTTCACCAACAAACTCATGTCCTACCACCATGGGCACCGGAATGGTTTTCTGCGCCCAGGTGTCCCACTGGTAAATGTGAACATCGGTGCCACAGATTCCGGTTCGCAAGACCTTGATCAGCACATCATTGATGCCGATTCCTGGAATCGGCACCTCGGCCAGCCAGAGGCCCGGCCGGGCCTCGGATTTGACAAGCGCTTTCATTGTCTCCACGGTTCGGTCCTTCTGGCAAATCGGTTGGGAAAAGTCAGGGTGAGCCTGGAGCGGTTGACCTGTCGAAATTCACGGTACTGGAACGCAATCCCCATCAGGGACGCAGCGGGTTGAAGACCAGGCCGGTGAGCAGCTTGGGGTAGAAGTACGTGCTCTTGGGCGGCATGGTCTCGCGGTGAGAGGCAATGGTCTCCACGTCCTCCATGGTGGCGGAGGGGACGAGGCAGGCCAAATCACAGCCGCGGGCGGCCGTATCTTCGATCACCTCGTCGAGTAGGTGAACATATCGGACTGCGGTTTCGCCACGGCCGGCGAGCAGGTGTTTGAGCACGAGTTCCTGAAGGATGCTCACTCCGAGCGCTCGCCAGTCTGGGCTCTGCGTTGGTACCAGTTCGTCCATGGTGTCATCGCTCCGCAGCCGTGCGGTGATCCAGTGATCGTCGGCTGTGGTGCCGAATGCCAGCATGTCCTGGTCGCCCCAGAGCTGCATCTCGGTCCAGCATTTCTGGGCACCTTCCGCGCCTTTGCCTTCGAACTCGATATCGAATTCGCCAGCCAGCCGCTCGGAAAGCTCGTCTGAGGTCAACCCCGCCAGTCCACTGACCAATCGGTGGGTCGGCAGGATCAGCAAGCCGGGATCACTCATTCCCACCAGCATCATCATGCAGAAATTGGCGGGATCATCAGAGTCGGCCAGTTCGCCGGCGGCTTGCAGTTCGTTGCGGTAGGTCAGGCCGGTCTCGTAGCGATGGTGGCCATCGGCAATGAAGATCGGTTTCTCGGCCATCAGGCCCTGGGCTTTGGTGAGCGCGGTTGGGTCTGTGATGGGCCAGATCCGGTTGATCACCCCCAGGTGATCGACGGCCTCCAGAGGGGTACGGTCCTTGAGACCTGCCTCAACCGAAGCCAGGATCTCGCCCGTGGGGTCTGGATAGAGGCCGAAGATTGGGCTGAGCTGTGTGCCCGTGGCGCGATACAGGGAAAGGCGATCGGCCTTGGGGCCAGAGAGGGTTTTTTCATGAGGGAAGATCCGGCCGGTCCCGAACGGCTCAAGCCTGACCCTGGCAAAGAAGCCCTTGCGGGTATGCGTTTGGCCTTCAACCTCGTAGATCTGGTGATAGAGGTAGAAGGTAGGCTGACCGTCTTCCCGTAAGGTTCCAGACTTGCGCCAGCTCTTGAGTTCAGCCGCGGCCCGGGTGTATCGGTTGTTCTGCTCGCTGTCACCGGCCTCTTCGCGAGTCAGTTCCACCCGGATCGCATTGGCTGGGTTGAGATCATAGAGCTTTTTTTGCAAAGCGGCGTCGATCACGTCGTAGGGCGGCGCAACCACATCGGAAAGTGTGCCAACACGTGCAATATCATAACGGACGCCGCGAAACGGGCGGATCTCGGCCATGCAAGCCTCTTCGGTAAGAATGACTGGCGAATGGTTGACCACAATCAGGCTGGCGCGAACCGAGCCAAGCGGCTGAGGGTGCACCACTTCATAATTCTTATTCTAGCGACGGACCGACTCCAGTTGCATCCGCAACGCAAGCGGATCAAAGTCTGGGAGGGGCGGTTGTTCGACCATGACGGCCGGTGGAGGCACCACGGCGGCCGCGTTCTCCTCCAGGTGAACCCTCAGAATTCGCTTGATTTCATGAGTCACCTCAATCTTCTGGTGATCGGTGTGCGTGCCCGGAACCACCAGTTCTGATGCCGCGTTGTGCAGATGTGCACTTGGGTAGCCCACCACACCGTCTGTGGGTAAGAGGAGCGGTGGTTGCCCCATCTTCAGCGCCACCGTGTGAAAGGTGACATCTGGGCGAATGGGGATCTGGTTCATGGCGGTCAGGGTCGGATTATCAAATTTCAGATTGCCCAGGCTGTTGAAGGCCAGCCCGCGACAGTCTGGGTGGATGACTTCGGGTCCGTTGAGTGCGATAAACTGATCGATCGACTCTTGAAGCTCGGGCGGCCGTTGAATCAGGCGCGAGATGGCCCGGCCAATGGACCCGTTGGCAACCCGGCTGCCCCGGTGCGGGGTGGCCACAAAGATGACCCGCTTCACCTCGGGTCGAGACTGGAACAGGAGCAGGTTATCGAGCTGCTCGCGCAGTTCCGGGGTTGCCTCAATTTGATCCAGAGGCCTGGTGAACATGGTTTGCACCAGGGTATCGCCGGGGTCCTGGACCTGGAGCTTGGAGAGGAGCCCACCCATGCTATGGCCGACCAGCACCATCTGGTCAAACGCAGGTTCCTGGTGATCCGGGTCGAAGACATTCCGGATCAGGGCCAGCTCGCTCCGGAGCCTCATTCCGGAAACCAGCACCGGGTTCCCCGTAGGATAGAGGTAAAGCCAGAACTGATACCGGCTTGATAGTACCGGATCGTTTTGTAGGTGATTGAGGGTCTGCATCCAGGTTGCCGGCGATGAATAAAGGCCGTGAACCAGCACCACCGGGATCTTGCCAGGTCGATACGGTTGGGGCATCAAGAGCCCCACATGCACCTGGCCGAGGTCCGAATGAAACAAGCCCATCTTGGCGATTTGGGCGAACGCCTCGGTATCCAGTTCAGCGGCCAGGGGAGCCGTTCGATCGCTGGCAAGCATGATGGTCCAACCGCCGCAGTTGAGCGATTGCGTGGCATATGGGTCGTGCAGGATCAGGCTCTGGGCCGTGGAGCGCCAGGCGCCGCCCGAAAGGGCACCACCCGGCTCCAGTACACCGGTGGCCGGCACCAGCATCGAACGCGGAACAAAGGCGTCTTGAGGATCGATCGACTGATTGGGGTTCGCCTTGCGTCGGCCCATGATCGGCACGCCAAGACCGTCGGTCTTGTATTGGGCCTGCATGCCAACCACCTTGTAATCACTCGCCACGGTCACGGTGGTCAGGCGGTCAGGACTGATGAACGATTCGGTGGATACGCAGGCAATTCCCAGGTCTGACAGCCCTTGACGCCAGAGTTCAGCGCTTTCGCCGGGCAGGGTCTTGGCATCGACGTAACGGATCAACTGGGCCACGGCTCGGTTATGAATTTCGATGGCCTGGCACCGCCGCTTGAGGTCACTCGCCTGCGGCTGAGGGTCGTTCAAGATAAATGCCGCATAAACAGCGGCATCGCGGTCAAGCTCGGCGCTGACCTTGCGTGCCAGGTGCGGCTGCCTCCGGGCATGGCGGTAAGAGAGTTCAGCAAGGGCCAGAGTTCGGTCTGGGTTAGGCTCAGCCTCATTGCGACGAGTCAGTTCTTCAAGAACACCCGTGGGGTCAAAGCGATTTTGGGAGCGCAGCCCTTCGCATTCCAGCAAGGCCTCGGTAGTGGGCCCTGGAGGATGGAAGACCCCAACTCGCTCAACTTGGTTCCCCATCATCCCCTGGAACCGTGCGCGCTTGACCGCAGTCCCTTCGCAGCCGGCAAGTACGAGGCCTGCGAGTAGGATCAGCATGATCCTTCGCGGCCGTGCCAGCTCGACGCGCAGAGTCCATCCACCAGCAATTCGGTACCGATTAGCGTCCATGCGTTCTTTGACTCGAAATCACCAATCCGGGGTGATTGGTCATGGTGCGTCAGGCCACCATGATCCGAATCAGGGACGCGGCTCCGCCGCGACTGGTGCGGAACATAACCGACAGCCTCAATTCCGAACAGTACAGTCAGGCCCCGAGTGAAAAAGAACCTGGACCAGCAAGAAAAGCACTGGCCCAGGGCGCATCCTGGAACATGGTTCACAGCCCAGTGATACGTGAAACGCTGAGGGGCTCAGGCTCCGCGTGCGGCCTTCAGGAAAGCCTCAACCTTGACGGGATCTTTGAGACCCGGGGCCTGTTCCACACCGCTGGCGGTATCGACCATCCAGAGGTTGGATCGACCTGCGTTCTGGATCTGCGCGGCTACGTTGGTGGGGTTGAGGCCACCAGCCAATATCAGTCGCGAAGGCGGGAGGGTGGCTTCGGGGGAGGCTGGGTCGTCATCGGATCCGGTAGGAAACCGGGGGAGCTGAGCAATGAGTTCAGCCGGGATAGTGCGTCCGGTGCCACCCGGTTGGCCTGGCTGACCCTTGGCATCGACCAGCACGGCCTGCGGATTTGCCCCCAGGTAGGACATCTGGCAGAGGTCGGCGGCCATTTGCTGAAGATCTTCCACGGTTCCGATCCGGTAAGCGCGGATCACCGCCAGGCCGCTGGCCTGAAGTTCGAGGATGTCGGAGATTGGCTCGTTGCCGTGCAACTGGACCCAGTGAAGGCCGACCGTTTTGGCGGTCGCCCGAACGTGCTCGACGGGGCGGTCGACGAACACACCCACGGGCAGGCATGAGCCAGGTAGGGCGTTCACAATTTCAGCCGCCAGTGCGTCACTGATGAATCGCACGGAGGGCGGGTGAAAATTCAGGCCGAGGAAATCGGCACCAGCCTGAGCGCATTGGGTTGCGGCTTGCCGGGATGTGACGCCACAGATTTTGACGAGCATAGAAAAAACTCGCGGCCCGCGCTGAACTGAGAGGATTCAGGCGGGCCGGTGAGAGCGAGGGGGTAGGGTGTTGGTCCGAGTGTCACTCGACCGAAACGCCCAGTTTGGTAATGGCATCCCGATATTTCGCTTCGGGATTGACACCCACGAACCGCTCGACTTCCTTACCGTGATGATAAAGAATCACGGTTGGGATCGAGGAAATCCGGAGAGAGCCCGGTGTTTCCGGGTTCTGATCGGTGTCCATCTTGCCGATTTTCGCTTTACCCTGAAACTGGGTTGCTAGCTTTTCGATTGTCGGCGCCAGCATCCGGCAGGGTCCGCACCAGGGGGCCCAGAAGTCAACTACGACGGGAACCGTCGAGTCGAGGACTTCCGACTTGAAGTTGGCGTCGGTAAACTCCACAACAGGACCAGCCATGCTGTCGGCCTCATGAATCAGACAAGAGTGCACCTGGGCAGAGTGCCACAGGTTTTGTAAATCCGAAGATAGGATTATTATAGAGTGCCGAAAACCCACGTCAATGAAGCCCAAAGTACGAACTTTGTCGGGATGTTCAGAGATATGCTGGCCTGGCTCGACCCCCGGCATGCCGGCAATCCGTTACGGCTCTTGCTTTTCTTTGTGCCGGTGGCGCTCTGGTTACGATTTTCTCATGGCCCGCCGCTGATGCAGTTTGCCTTTGCCTTGCTGGGCCTGATCCCCTTGGCGGCGGTCATGGGCGAGGCAACCGAGCACCTGGCAGAGCGAACCGGGCCGGCCGTTGGTGGCCTGATGAACGCCACGTTTGGCAACGCCGTGGAGTTGATTATTGCGCTGGCGTTGCTCTTCAAGGGCAAGGATACGGTGGTCAAGGCGTCGATTACCGGCAGTGTGCTGGGGAACTTGCTACTGGTTCTCGGTGCGGCTCTGCTGGCGGGCGGCTGGAAGTTTCGAGCCCAGACCTTTAACCGGACGGCCGCCGGCGCCTCTTCAACCATGATGATTTTGGCCGCCATGGGCATGCTGTTGCCGGCCATTTTTCATTCGCTGCCGGAGGTGGTCAACCTTGAGGACCGAAACCAGCTTAACGTGGAGCGTGAGTTGAGCCTGGGTGTGAGTGTGGCCCTGATGGCGGCCTACTTGCTGAGCCTGCTCTTCAGCTTGCGTACCCACAAATCGCTGTTCACACCCGGTGTTGAGGCGGGAGCCGATCTTTCCGCGAACTCCCAGGCGGAAGAGGATCATGCTGATGTCTGGAGTGTGCGCCGGTCGTTGACGGTGTTGCTGGGCATGACGGTAATCGTCTCGCTGTTAGGTGAAATTCTGGCGGAGACGGTGAGTGAAAGTGGTCACTACCTGGGCCTGACCGAGCTCTTTCTGGGTGTGATCGTGGTGGCCATTGTCGGGAATGCGGCCGAGCATTCGTCGGCCGTGATGGTGGCTCTCAAGAACAAGACCGACCTGGCCGTGGGGATTGCCCTGGGTTCGGCCGTGCAGGTGGCGCTCTTTGTGACCCCGGTGCTGGTTTTTGCCAGCTATTTGCGTGATGAGCCAATGGATCTGCTGTTTACCACGCTGGAGATCGTGGCGGTCTTGCTGGCCGCGTTTGCCGCTCGCATGGTGACTGAAGACGGAGAGTCTAACTGGCTGGAAGGGGCCATGCTCTTGATTGTTTACGGCCTGCTGGCGATCACGTTTTACTTTCATCCATCAATTGCCGAACACGGTGAAGCGGTCCCGAGAGCGGGCGAGCCGCCCGCGCAGGCGGCTCCGCTTCAGCCTGGTCACTAACGGTTTTGCTGCGATCGGTTCAGGTTTTGGTGACCGGCGAGACTGGATCGGCGTGGTCTGTGGTCACCCTGAACCGTGGGGTATGGCGCAAAAAAACGAAGAGGCGGCCACTTCTGTGAGTGACGGCCTCTTCGTTGTGATGGCTTCAAGCGCGATTGGCGACCTTGCGGAGGTTTTGGACGGGCTGTTCCGCCAGGTACAGAATTCGACCGCAGGTCTTGCAGAATACGAGATGATTGCCGTTAATCAACTCATTGACCATTTGCGGGGTCACGGCCACAAAACAGCCGTGGCAGGCGCCATCATCAACCTGGGCCATGGCGTCGTCGGCCCGGCCTTTGATGTTTCGGACGTACTGTTCCCGCTGATTTTCCGGGATAATTTCCTCGGCTTGTGCAATGGCAGAGTCCAGTTCAGCGAGCTGGGTTACTGCGGCACTGGCACGATCGGCAATATCCTTGGCCAGGGCTTCAACTTCCTGAGCCAGTTTGGTGGTATCGGCCTCAAACGCCTTGATCTCGGTTTCCTGCCCCTCAACCTTCTGCATCAACTCCAGGACATCGTCTTCGAGTTTGGACGCGTTCTGGTTGGTGTGGGCAATTTCGTTACGAATCGCGTCATACTCGGCTTGTTTCTTGACCGAGTTCAGCTTGGTGCGCAGGTCATCGGCCCGATCTCGTTGAGACTGGACCTGGTTTTCCTTGTTCTTGATTTCGACTCGAAGCTTTTTGAGTGCCTCTTTGGTGGCATCGAGGTCGGCCCGTTTTTTGGTGAGGAAGGCCTGTCGTGCGGAAAGCGTTTTAGGGCCCGAAGCAAGCCGATCGCGCAAGCTTTTGGAACGCTGGTGAAGAGCATGTAGGTCGCGGAGATTCTCGGCCGACGTCGACATCTCGGGTATCCTCAAAAAGCGAATGGAGCAAGCTAAATAGTGCGGTGAGGTGTAGAGGATTTGTGAGCGGTCAGCTTGACAGTATGGACTGATGTTGGCAGCCATGCCAACAAAAAACCGCCGGTCGCAAGGGCGACCGGCGGTCAGGTTTCGGAATCAACCGGTACTTTCCAGGAAGCCTTCAAGCTGCCTGGACCTCACCGGATGCTGTAATTTGCGCACCGCCTTGGCTTCAATCTGGCGGACACGTTCACGGGTAACCTTGAAGATTCGGCCCACCTCTTCGAGGGTGTAGGTGTAACCGTCACCCAGACCGTACCGCAGTTTGATGATCTCTCGCTCGCGATAGGTGAGGGTTTTGAGCACGGCGTCGATCTTCTCTTTGAGCATCTCCTGCGTGGCGGCATTGATGGGATTCTCTGCCGAGCCATCTTCGATGAAATCACCGAAGTAGCTGTCTTCGCTCTCACCCACAGGTCGGTCGAGGCTGATCGGGTGCCGGCTGATCTTCATCACCCGGCGGGTTTCTTCCACCGAGATGTTGGCTGCCCGGGCGGTTTCCTCGATCGTCGGCTCGCGACCCTTCTCCTGAAGCAGTTTCTTGGAGACGTTGCGAAGCTTGGACATCGTCTCGATCATGTGGACCGGGATGCGGATCGTACGGGCCTGGTCGGCAATGGCCCGGGTGATCGCCTGGCGAATCCACCAGGTGGCGTAGGTGCTGAACTTGTAACCACGGCGATATTCGTACTTATCAACGGCCCGCATCAGGCCGGTGTTCCCTTCCTGGATCAGGTCCAGGAATGAGAGGCCGCGGTTGCGGTACTTCTTGGCGATTGAAACCACCAGCCGCAAGTTACCGCCAGAAAGATCGCGCTTGGCCTGTTCGTATTCGCGGAACCGCTCCAGCATGTACTCACAGCGACGGCGGAGACTTTCGGGCGTCTCGAACGTCATCCGCATCAGGTCTTTTTGCTCTTTGATCAGATTCGCCAGATCATCGCGGCCGGTGCGCGTCTTCTTGGCGTCTTGAATCTGCTGGCGCAGTTCGAGCATGCGTGCCGAGATCTGCTCCAGCCGCTTCATCAAAGGCTGGACCTTCTGCGTGCGGATTGAGAGTTCCTCAACCAGCGTGACGGCCTTGTGCCGTCGCATCTTCAGGCGAATTCGGATCTCACGCCGCTCCGATCGGTGCTGGTGCTTGGAGCGAACGTAACTCTTGAAGTCGGCCTCATTGCAAGACATGAGGTGTTCGAGAGTGGACAGATTATGAGGCATACGCCCGAGAATCTGATCCTTTTCCAGGTTTTCGGTCACCGAAACCTTGACCGTTCGATCGAACGGAAGTTCGCCTGAATTGACCTTCTTCAGTACATCCACCACGAGCCGCAGCGCGTAATCACATTCGAGCACTTTTCGGCGGAATTTGCGGCGGGTGATCTCGATTTTCTTGGCCAGCGCGATTTCCTGATCGCGGGTCAAGAGCGGGATCTCGCCCATCTGAGTCAGGTACATCCTGACCGGGTCATCGATCCGGCGAGAGATATCGTCGAGGTCTTCAGCGCTGATCTCAAGGTCATCATCGGACGAGTCGTCATCGACCAGTTCATCTTCAGGCTCGTCGTCAGACTCTCCCGAAGCCAGCAGGCGAGCCTCGGCATCATCTTCGTTGATCAGTTCAATGCCCATCTCGTCGATGAGTTCCAGCAAACTCTGAATTTTATCGGTGCTGGAACCATCGTCGGAAAGAACATCGTTCACTTGATCGAACGTGAGGAAACCGCGTCTCTTGCCTAGCTCAAGAAGCGCCTTGACACCGTCTTCTACTTTTTCCATCGACTCGATCTCCCTCGGCTCGCACCAACGACGGTTCAAGACGCAGAACTCGTGGTAACGTCCGTACGTTGGTGTTTCAGGGTCAGGTAGGTGCGTCGCGTGGCCTCGAACTGATCCGGGTGGAGAGCCCGATCGATCTGGCTGAGTTGGCGTTCGAGAGCGCGGAGGCGGAAGTTCTTCAAAAGGAGCGACAACTGGAGAGTCCAGGGGGCCAGATTTCCCCGGAAAGTGGACGCTGGTTGAGGGTCGAAGGAATTAACCAAGCCCGCAGCCAGCGACCGGTCGGCCTCATTAATCCGGCTGGCAATCTGCTCAAAGTTGGGTTCAAGCCCTTCTTCAAGCAAATCATAGCCGGCGGCCAGAAGACGTCGAAGAGACGGATCGTGAATCGCGTCAATCGGCACCTGTTCTGCCACCTGGGGTAGCAGTGACGGGTCATGCAACACAATCCGTACGATCTCGCGATCGATCGGATCCAGTTCCATGGGTTGGACCACCGGTTCAGGGAGCTCAGGAGCAGAGACGCTTTCAGCCTGGGTCTGCGTGAGACCCGGGTCTTGAGGTGGAACAGGGTTAGAAACCGGCCGAGACTCAGTTCGAGAGTCACGCCGAACATCACGAAGACGACGCGTGAGTGCTGCCACTGGTAATCGTAGCCGTCGGGCGACGAGATCAAGGGCCTTCGCCAATTTCACATCGAGACCGGCCCGACTGTGCTGGGGAATCTGTGCCAGCAGCTTCACCGCCCACTCGGCCGCCAGCCGCGTGCCCTCGGCCGAGCCCAGGTCATAACGCACGGCAGCACGTTCCAGCACAAATTCGAGAGGATCCACCGAAGCTTCGACCAGTTTGGTAAACGCCTCAGCCCCCTGAGTGAGCAAAAAGTCACAGGGATCAAGACCGGTGGGCAGGGTCAGAACCCGGACATCAATCTCTTGCGCCATGAAGATTTCAAGCGCTTTTTCGGCGGCCCGCTGGCCCGCCTCGTCACCGTCGAAAACCAGAACCGCGCGATCTGTCAGCCGGCGTACCAACTGGACATGGTCTTCACCAAGCGCTGTTCCCAGCGTTCCTACAACGTTGGCCAGGCCCACTTGATGCGCGGCAACCACGTCGGTGTAACCTTCGACCACGGCAACCCAGCCGGCTTTTCGGGCGGCCTCACGGGCCAGGTGAACACCGTAAAGCTGCCGCCGTTTATGAAAGAGGGGGGTCTCGGGTGAGTTGAGGTATTTTGCCGCTGTTAACCCCGCTTCACTCCAGCGGGTCTCAATTTCCGGAAGGATCCGGCCGCCAAATGCGATTGGACGGCCTTGCCAGTCATGGATCGGGAAAATCAGGCGGCCCCGGAACCGATCACGCACCACATTGTTATCTGCATTGCGAGCCACCAGCCCTGCCGCTTCCAGAACCTTGACGTCCAGACCTTCACGCCGGGCGTGATCGAGCAGTGCCGTGCGATCATCCACTGCAAAGCCCAGTGAAAAACGCTCGATCGATTCCGCCGAAATCCCTCGCTGGGTCAAATACTCTCTGGCATCCGCAGACTGCTGGAGATGCAGAACAAACCAAGATTGCGCCCAGGCACACGCCCCGCGCAGGTCCGACTTGGTCGGTCCCTGGCGAGTTGCCGGCAGAGCCGGTGCCTCAAGCGTAATCCCAGCACGTTCAGCCAGCATCCGAAGAGCCTCGGGGAAATCAACACGTTCGTACTGTTGCACGAAATCGAAAATGTCACCGCCGGCGCCACACGCCCAGCACTTGTAAGACTGCCGTTCACTATTCAGTTCAAGGGACGGTCGATGGTCATCGTGGAAGGGGCAAACTGCCTTGAATTTTGATCCAACGCGGTGAAGCTGCAGGTAAGACCCGACCAGGCTCACCAGATCAATCGATTGCTTGATAAGAGCAACATTCGAATCATTAGCACGAAGCACCAGGTGCTCCTGAAACACACGCGGTCCCGAGTTACTGGCGCCACACGTCAAGTGCCATCTAGCAAGCCAATTTTCATGGCCCAAGGCTTTTTGAACGTGAAATTATACCGACCCAAGAGTGAGGGTCAAGAAATCGGTATGAACGCCCGATGACCAAGATCGTTGGTGTAAGTCGAGAAAGAAACACTGGTTAGATCGAATGAGGGAGGGTTGGTTGAGCTTCGCGTGCCAGGTTGGAAAACATGTCCTGTGAACAAAAGAACATGTGTCAAGGCGCGAAATTCACGCGTCAACATCATGAAGTTCCAGAGAACCTCGCATTCCAACTGACACTAACGTCCCGCAAACCAGGTGTCCAAGTCAAGGGCTCAAGACCTGGTGGTCGGTTCTCGTCAGAGAACTTGACCAATTCTGATCCTGAGGCCCGGCTTTGAGCCTTGGCCCATGACTCCTCAGGGAAATCTACCCTATGAAAGGCGTTCTGCTTGGGAAACCGAGTGGAGAAACAACACAATTTCAACGAAAACCAACATGGCGTGGGTATTGGCGCAAGCTGGTGAAACAATAACGGCAGTTGGCCCGGTTCGTTTGGTGTTTTTCGGATCGACCGAGTCTCTACGCTTCGACAAATTCTGCTGGACAAGCAAGTTCATGCGTGCGTGCATGAGTGCCTTATCGCGATCGCGTTGTGATGGGCTTGGGTCTGTGGAGATCCGAGCCTGCGCGGTCAGGTTCCGCAGGCGGGGCGGTGTGGTAAGGTGGCTTGTTGTCGCCACCTTCTTGGGACCACACGGGTTTTGGGAAACCAGGGCTTTAACGTCGAGATCGTCGCCCGCCCAGGGTCAGGGTTTCCAGACGTCCATCGGGCTCCAGAATCTTGAACTCGATCCCTTCGGAAAGTTTGTAACGCCCGGCGATGGTTTCGATCTCTTCAAAGTTCTGGAGGGGGCGATTACCAATCGCCACAATGCGTTGACCAGGCCGGAAGCCGGCGGCTGCGGCCAGTGAAGCCAGATCCACGCGTTCCACAATAAACATTGGCACCGGCGAACCAGCCTCGGCCGGTATCGAGCGAATCTCCAGCCCCAGGGTTCGCAGCAGCGGCATGGCCTCGATCTTCACCGATTTTTGTAAACGCTCGCCGTTGCGGATGTAGCCCACGCTTGCGGTGTTCCCCACGGGAATACTGGCGGTCCGATTGCGCATTTCCGCCACATCGCGAACCGGTTGCCCCTCAATTTCTACAATCACATCGTTTTCCAGTAGGCCTGCGCGAGCTGCGGGGCTTTCTGGCACAATATTCATGATGAGCGCCCCCTGCGGTTCGGGGAGCGCAAGTTCGCGGGCCTTGCCGTTATTCACTTCCTCAAGTGCAACTCCAATGTAACCGCGAACAACCCGGCCGTTTCCAATGATCTGATTGGCCACGTTCTTGGCGAGCGCTGCGGAAATGGCAAAGCCGATGCCCACATTGCCGCTTTGACCATCGGCTTCCGCGCCATTGCTGGGCGAAAAGATCGCCGTATTGATACCGACCACATGACCGCGCAGGTCGACCAGTGGGCCACCAGAATTCCCGGGATTGATGGCGGCGTCGGTTTGAATGAAGTCTTCGTAATCGCCAGACTCGCCGAAGAGGTGCAAGTTTCGACGCCCAATGGCGGAGACTATTCCCACGGTGACGGTTCGCTCTAGCCGGAATGGGCTACCGATTGCGACCACCCAGTCGCCAATCTCCAGGTTTTCGATATCGGCCCACACGGCTTCGCTCTCAAGCGGGGCGTTGACCTGAAGTACGGCCAGATCGGTCTTGCTGTCACCGCCGACCAGCCTGGCGGCATATTCACGCCCCCGGCCGATCCGCACCTGAATTTCGTCGGCCCCGTCAACCACGTGGGCATTGGTCACAATGTATCCGTGAACTTTGTCGATTACGAAGCCGGATCCAAAACTCGAAGGAATTGCGCCATGGGCCGATACGCCAGGGGGCAGGGGCATGCCTGCGTGCATGCTGCTGGCATCTCGGAAGCAATGAATGTTGACCACGGCCGGTGCAACCGCGGTGGCGGCCATCCGGAACAGGGCCGAGGAGCGGTCGATGACCCCGGCTTTGTCCAGTTCCGCCAGGCTCTCCATGGCGGCTTTGGATCGGCCCGCTTCGAAGGCGTAACCACTTCGGAACGAAAAATACGGAATTCCGTAGACCAGGGCGGCGGCCAGCAACAAAACCCCGAGCACCACCAGAAATCCCAGCCTGACCGGTGGAGTGGTGGGTCGGGGTGGCATGGGAGCGAAGTCGATCGGGGTCAAGTGACCGTCGGAGGGTGCCATCAAGCAGACTCTGATCAGGGTGGAATACGAACGGTGGCGATCCAGGTGTAGCGGTACCGTGATCGTGTCTGGGCAACGCCCGCTTGAGATAGCCTAGACAGCCAGCCATCCGGAATCAACAGAGGGTATGGCGTGGAAAGAACATCGGTTCGCGTTTGACCCTGGGCGGGTCAGCCACGAACTGGTTGTGTTGGCTTTGTTCTTCCACGAGCGAACCTGCTAGGGTGGAGGCTGGTTCCAAAGGTTCTAGCTCAGGAGCGAGCATGTGCGGGATCGCCGGATTCGTCGAGGGCCAAGGTTGGGCAGTCGATCGTTCGGTCCTCAATCGCATGACAGATCAGCTTGCGCATCGCGGTCCGGATGGAGCCGGCCACCATCTGGAAGGTCCGGCGGCACTGGGGCACCGTAGGCTGGCCATTATTGACCTGGCCGGCGGCGCCCAGCCACTTGCCAATGAAACCAATACCGTTTGGGTCACGTACAACGGCGAGCTTTACAACGAGATTGAATTACGGGCCGGTTTGGAAGCGAAGGGGCACCGGTATCGGACCACCAGTGATACCGAGTCTCTGGTGCATCTGTACGAGGAGTACGGCCCCGGGTTTGTATCTCGGTTGAACGGCATGTTTGCGTTTGGATTGTGGGACTCCACCCGGCAGAAATTGATTCTGGCCCGGGACCGGATGGGCCAAAAGCCACTCTATTACACGTCCCTTCCCTCGGGGGGGATTGCCTTTGCTTCGGAACCCAAGGCCCTGTTTGAGCATCCTGGTGTTTCCAGGCAACTGGATCCAAAAAGCCTTGCGCGGTACCTCTTCTACGAATATCTGCCTGCCCCCCACTCAATCTGGGAAGGCGTGCACAAGCTGCCTCCAGGGCATCTTCTGGAATGGACGATGGGTGAAAGCCCTCGCATCACACGATACTGGGTGCCTCCGGAACCCAATCTGGCTCGCCAGGAAAGCGAGTTTGAAGAGGCGGCCACAGACTTCTGGGCGGAATTTCGCGATTCCGTTGGCCGGCACCGCCGTTCCGATGTGCCAATTGGGGTCTTCCTATCCGGCGGAGTTGATTCCTCAAGCGTGGTTGCTGCGCTTTGCGAACTGGAACCCTCAAAGTCGATCCAGACCTTCTCGATTGGCTTTGATGACCCGAGCTTTGATGAAAGTTCCTATGCCAGGCGTGTCGCCAGTCATCTGGGAACCGATCATCACGAACGGTCCTTCTCTGCCGAGCATGTTCTTGAACTCTTGCCCGAAGTGGCTCGATGGCTGGATGAACCGTTCAGCGATGCCTCGATTTTGCCGACATTCCTGCTGAGCCGGTTTGCGCGTGAACAGGTAAAAGTGGTGCTTGGCGGCGATGGAGCCGATGAGCTTCTGGCCGGCTACCCCACCTTTGAGGCTGAGCGTGCGGCTGCCTGGTACCGGCGCATGCCCCGGACGGTCCAGAACTGGGTGGTGGCCGGAATCGGCCAGCTGCCGGTGAATCACCGCAATTTCAGTCTCGATTTCAAGCTCAAGCAGTTCGTCCGGGGAGCAGGGGAGGTTCCAGAGCTAGCCCATCAACGCTGGCTGGGATCCTTCACGGGGCCAGAGATCTTCGCGCTGCTCGTGGAGCCGCCGGCCATTGATGTTGAGGCCGAACATTGGCTCAGGGCCGGTGCGTTATTTGCCAAGACCCCCAAGCTCGACAGCCTCAGCCGTTCACTTCTGCTTTATCAGGATACCTATCTTCCTGAAGATATCCTGCTCAAGGTCGACCGGGCGAGCATGGCCTGTGGGCTGGAAGTGCGGGCCCCGATGCTGGACGGGACCCTGGTGGACCTGGCGGAGGCGTTGCCACCAGGATTCAAATTGAACGGCCGCCAGTCCAAGCGGATCTTGAAGCGTGCGGTTGCGGCTCGGTTGCCGGCCGAAATTCTCAAGCGACCGAAAAAGGGATTTGGCATTCCGATTGCAACCTGGCTTCGGGGCCCGCTGGGAGGATTGCTGGATGATTTGCTGGGAGCGGATCGACTGGGGCATCAGGGGCTGTTCCGTCCTGCGGCGGTCCAGAAACTTGTGACCGAACATCGGGCGGGAACCCACAACCACCGTAAACCGCTCTGGACCTTGCTGATGTTTCAGCTCTGGCATCGCACCTGGATTGAGCGGCGCTGAACACGGGGGGCTTGGGCTTGAGAACTGCCATGAAGATGCATCTGGAAAGTCCAGCCTTTTCGGCCGGAGGGCTCATTCCCCGACTTCATACCGAGGACGGGGACAATCGATCGCCTTTACTGCATTGGTCGGGGTTGCCGGCCGGCACGGTGGAACTGGCGTTGATTGTGGATGATCCCGATGCGCCCGTGGCTGAGCCGTGGGTTCACTGGCTGGTCTGGAAAATTCCGGCGGATTGGAGCGAACTGCCGGCGGGGTTCCATGGCCGAGACATGCCTGAGGGGTGCGAAGGGCTGAGGCAGGGTCTGAATACCTGGGGAACGCCCGGCTGGCGCGGGCCTGCGCCGCCTCGCGGGCATGGGCCGCACCATTATCATTTCAAACTCATGGCGTTAGGTGCCGAGCTGGAACTTGCGGGAGGTGCGCACAAGAGTGCCCTGCTGGCGGCATTGAAACCTCATTTGCTCGGTCGCGCGGAACTGATTGGGGTTTATGAGCGGCGGTGACCGAGCCGGTTGATGAGGGGCGTACCGGTGCCCAGCGGCTGAAATTCGATCAACTCAAGATCAGCTTCAGAGGCAATGGTGGTTGACTCGCGATTGCATCGCGGCCCAGACCTTGAAGATGCCCAGAATTTTGGTCCCGACCAACTCGCCACGCTTTGCGCTGCCGTCGCCGATTTATCCTGGCTACTGGACCACGGTTATGCCGAGCATTCATCGCTTGCACTGGTGGGGAACCGGTACTCGCTGAGAGATCGCCAGCGTCAGGCGGTTGGGCGGTGCAGTTGCTCTTCCGCGGCCAGGGAACTTCGGCTGGCGCACAGGGTTGGCCCCGCGGAAGTTGCTGGCCAGTGCGTGCTGATTGATGGATTCAACGTGCTCACAACGGTGGAACTGGCGCTTGGTGGGGGAGTGCTGCTGGTCGGTTGTGACGGGGTCATGCGTGACATTGTTGGCCTCCGCGGTTCGTACCGCCTGGTTGCCGAGACCAGGCCCGCCATCGACCTGATTGGCCGGCAGTTGAAGGCGTTTGGGGTTCGAGAAGCTCGCTGGTTACTGGACCGGCCGGTCTCCAATAGTGGGCGACTCCGGGACTTACTCCTGGAAGTGGCTGGCGAACTGGGTGTGGCCTGGACGGTGATGTTGGAGAGCAATCCAGACCCTGAGCTCAGGGGCTCCCGCGAGATTGTTGCGACGGCCGATTCTGCGATTCTGGAGCGGTGCTTGCGATGGTTTGGCCTGGCTGGCTTGGTGGTTGAGTGCTCGGTTCCTGAGGCCTGGGTGATCAAGCTGGGATTGTAGCTGGTTGGAATTGCTGTGGAGTTGGCAGAATTCAAAAAGAAAACGCCCGGAACTCCTGGTAGGAATTCCGGGCGTTTCATTCAAGTAGCCTGGGGAGCGGCTTGAAAAGGCCTAGCGGTTCCCGAAGAGCCGGAAGAAGCGAGGTCGAGGAGCAGGGGTAACTCCCGTGGTCGCCTCCTGAGTTCCACGTCGTCCAAGGGCGAACATTGGAGCGCGGCCGGCTTCGTAGGAAGCAGCGGGCCGGAAGTTTGGCGGTGAGCCAGCATATCGGCCGGTTGGGCTGCCACCGTTGGCCATGTCCACGGCTCGGATGTTGGTCTCATTGACCATAGGGTTGTGACCTTGCCACTGGCTGGCAAGAACCTGCATGACGTTGAGCGGAGCGTACAGTGCATCGCCACCAACGGAGATCCAGTCGCAAAGTGCAGCCTGGGTTTCGTCCACCTGTCCGTTCATACCATACACCAGGATGTAGCTGTACTTGTTAACCCGAGGCTTGTTGTCCTGGTTATTCAGCATGGAACCGGTGTTAGCGGTGGTTTCCAGGTCGATTTTCACCGACCGTTCACCGCGGCCTGGTACGGCATGGAATTTGGCAACGTACTTGCCAACACCATGATTCCAGACCTCGTTCGATTTCCCGTTGGGTGGGAACCCTCGCATGTTCGAGAGAACCGCTTTTCGCTCGCCGCGAATGTGGGTCTCAAGCATGGAGTGGAACTTGGCGACAAACGGGTCGCACTCGTCGGGGCCAGACCGGGGCGGACCGGCTGGAACGTTATTGACGTTGTCGCCGATCTGGTGGTTGAAGTGATTTTCACCCAGTTCGGCCCAGAGTGCTTTCAGTTCGTCAACCGAAAGGCCAGATCCAGGAACCGGCACGGGCTCATTGAGCATGATGGATGCCATGGCACCACCAAGACAGTGACCTGGCCAGCGCTGGATGTCATGGTTTTGGGTGTTGGCGGCTTCCCAGCTGCGTGCTGATTGATCGAAGAGCTGGTCATACTTCAGCATTGGGGAAGGGGTCAGGTAGACCACGCCATCACCACCGCGCCAGGTCAGGTCGTCATACAGGTTTGGAAACCAGGTCACCGCATCGCCGGCGGCTGGTGGAGTGTCCAGAATTCCGTTCGGGCCAGCCCGAACCACATCCTGGCCAGAGGCGGCGGGCATGCCGTAAGAAATGGCTTGCTCATCGTCTCCCAGAGCTTGAGTGCTGGCCCGGCCATCACCGGTTCCATCCCATGGTTCATGGATGGCATCAGACTTGGTGGGCCAGTAGTAGAAGCTCCAGGGCATCCGAGCCGCCTGTCCTACCTGCACGAATTCGGTTGTCACTGTGTACGGCTTTTCAGCGCCGGTCACCTGGAATGTGTACCAGCCCTGCTGATCCATACCAACTTCGTCACCGTTCCGCCGCACTTTGCCATCGGGGCCAGTGAGTGCTTCCACCTTCCCTTGCGAGGAGGTGACGGTCAGGTTCCCGCCAAATTTGGTCGGGACGTAGACGCCGAAGCTCTTGTCGCCCGATTGCTCGGAAATTGATCCACCAATAGGAACTGGCTTGACCGGATCCAAGCCCGGCTTTGCCGGATCGGCCGCCCACAGCGTCCAACTCCATCCCAGACTCACAACCAAGGCAATACCCCGAATGCCCAGGCCGTGTTGGATGCCTCTTCGCATGCTGCCCCCCAGTGACGATGAACGTATGAACCAAAAGTGAACAGGCTACTCGTACCAGAGTTGCTTGAACAACTTCGGTTTGACGCGTTGCTCTTCATCGTTCGGCAATGCAGAGGGTTTCAATGGACCAAAAACAGACTCGAAACCTTCACCTTTTTGCTTAGACTCGTCAAAGCCCCTAAAAGCCCCCATTTCAGCAAATCCTTGAAATTATCGAGTCTGTTCAATCTGAGCGAGTCGTCAGCCGATGAATACGTTGACCACCCCGAAGGGTGTGGAATTGGTCTTGTGATCCGGATGGGTCGTGAGGCCAGTTTTGCAGCCTGCCGAGAGACTCTTGAGGCGTTTCTCCGATGCGGGTCGGAGACGCGGGTGGGTCCGTCAAGCCAGGAGGCGTGGCGGGCGTCGGCCTCCAGCACTGTTTCGTTGAGAATATCGAAAGGGGATCGAACCCTTTGTCGATCTCTCTAGACGGAACATTGAGGGGGAAAAGTCTGATCCCTTGAGATCATGACGCCGTCCCACTCCACCTCACATTCCTCATGAGGGATTCGCGATGATCAGCACTGTCATGTTGATGGCACTCGGGTACGTGCAGGCTGGTGCCGTTCCTTCGGCTCAGGCTCCATACGCTCCGTCCAAAGTTGCTCCAGTGGCTCAGGCTGCTGCTCCTAGCAAGGTTCTGCCAGCCGCTCAGGCTGTCGCTCCTAGCAAGGTGCTGCCAGTGGCTCAGGCTGCTGCTCCTAGCAAGGTTTTGCCAGTGGCTCAGGCTGCTGCTCCTAGCAAAGTGATGCCAGTCGCCCAGGCTGCTGCTCCTAGCAAGGTGATGCCAGTCGCCCAGGCTGCTGCTCCTAGCAAAGTGATGCCAGTGGCTCAGGCTGCTGCTCCTAGCAAGGTGATGCCAGTGGCTCAGGCTGCTGCTCCTAGCAAAGTGCTGCCAGCCGCACAGGCTATTGCCCCGGCTGCTCCAGCCAAGGTGATGCCAGTCGCCCAGGCTGCTGCTCCTAGCAAGGTTCTGCCAGCTCCTCAGGCTGTTGCTCCTGCCGCTCCTGCCAAGGTGCTGCCGGCCGCTCAGGCTGCGGCCCCTTCCGCTCAGGGTTATGCCCCTGCTGCTCCTGCCAAGGTGCTGCCAGCCGCTCAGGCTGCTGCCCCAACCGCTCAGGGTTATGCCCCTGCTGCTCCTGCCAAGGGCACGCCCCAAGGCTGAGATGGTTGCTCTCTCCGCACCATAATGAATGTCCATGTTCAACGCCTCCCGATTTCGGGGGGCGTTGTGCATTTGATGGCGCGGTTTTTTTGGGGATCATCGGGGCGAGTATGTTGCAAACGCCTTCAAAGGACATCTCGTGCGGTCTCAGGTCGAGCTGATGCGAAAAGCTAAGCGTTGTGGAAAACGGCTCAAAGTACCGGGCTCCAGAAGCCAAGTGCGTTGCGTTGCCACGCGTTGTTCCTGATACTCAGGGATCCATACGTCGCCGGATCTTGTCGGTGGTTCGAACGTGAGTTGCGTGTGTTTTTCACCTGGGAGTTTTTCATGCACAGAATCTTGTTTGTGCTCATCCTCGGCCTGAATTGCCAGACTGTATCTGAAGCCAGACCTCAGGAACCGAGCCAGGAGTTAATTCCACATGCTCAGGATCGCCCACCGAACGCGGCAAAAACGCCTGAAGAGGCGATTCAGGCGATGATGGTACCGCCTGGCTTTCAGGTGGAGGTCGTTGCCAGCGAGCCAGACCTGGTGAATCCCGTTTCCATGACCTTCGACGAGCGGGGCAGGATCTGGGTGACCGAGAGTCTGGAGTACCCCCGGCGTGAACCCGGCACTGGCCGAGACCGGGTGCGTGTCTTGGAAGATACCAACGGTGATGGCAGGGCCGATTCGTTCACAACCTTCGCCGAAGGCCTGAACATTCCTTCCGGCGTGGCGGTTGGCTACGGTGGGGTTTGGGTGGCGAATAGTCCCGATCTTTTGTTTATCCCCGATGCCGATCGCGATGCCCGACCCGATGGTCCAGCTGAGGTTGTGGCCACCGGCTTCGGGCGAGATGACACCCATGAATTGCCAAACAGCCTGACCTGGGGACCAGACGGCTGGCTGTATGGCTGGAACGGTGTCTTTAACCCCAGCCGCGTGACTTCAAATAATGGCAAAACCTACAACTTCACCTGTGCAATCTGGCGGATCCACCCCAAAACGCGAGAGTTTCAGATCTGGTGTGAAGGGGTGAGCAACCCCTGGGGTATCGCCATCAACGAGACTGGCGATTTCTTTGCCAGCGCTTGCGTGATCGACCACCTTTGGCACCTGGTGGAGGGAGCCTATTACATCCGGCAGGGGGGGCCATACCCCGCGCATACCGTTCCGATGCGGTCCATCGTTGATCACAACCATCAGAAGGCGGCGTACTGTGGCATTACCTGGTTCGACAGCCCCGCGTATCCGGCCGAGTACCGGAAGCGGCTCTACATGGGAAATATCCACGGAAACAGCATCAATGTGGATGAGCTAGCTCCCGCCGGGTCCACCTATCGCGCGGAACCTGTTCCTGATTTCCTGACCGCGAATGATGCCTGGTTCATGCCGGTCAGTCAGAAGACCGGTCCTGATGGCTGTATGTACATATTAGACTGGTATGATCGCTACCACTGCTACCAAGACGCCAACCGTGACCCGAACGGGATTGACCGGCTCAAGGGTCGGTTGTACCGGATCCGGTATGAAAACTCACCGCGTCGGGCCCGGTTTGACCTGGGCGTGGCGACCGACAGGGCCTTGATTGAAGGACTCGCCAGCGAGAATGTTTACGACCGTGAGACCGCCCAGCGAATTCTGAGCGAACGGATTCAGATGGATCGTTCAGACGTAGCGACCCGGAAAAGCCTTGAGCAACTGGTGCTGGATTCTACGTCCAAGAGTGTGTTACGTCGCCATGCGCTCTGGGCGTTGATTGGTGGTGGTCCGCTCGATTTTTATTTCCATGAAGCTTTGGCCAAAGCGGATGACGAGGTGCTTCGGGCCTGGGGTGTTCGGGCGGCCGGTGATCGGCCGGCAACCGCCGCCAAACTGGAACGGGACCTGATCTCCGCCGCAATTCTTGATCCCAGTCCGGCGGTTCGACTTCAGGCGACAATTGCTGCCGCCAAGGCGTTGCCAGATCACGGGCAGGTTGCAGGCTTGATTTTGCAAAATGCAAACACGGATGATCCGCTGGTTGCTCACCTTGTCTGGCAAAAGCTTTATCCGTTGCTGGAAGACCCGGGCAACCTGCGAGCGATTTCGGAAACGGTCAAAGGGAATGACTGGCTCAAGGACGAGGCGTTTTTGAGATTCTGGTCCCGGATTGTCCGGCATGCGGCATCCAACCCCAGGGTTGAAGGCGACCTGGTGTCAGGCCTTGCGCTCCAAGGCGTGAATCCTGATCCTGCGGTCACCGAGGCGTCGGCGGCAGTGATATCCGCAGTGGCCGAGTCGATCCGCGAAGGTCGCTTGGTCGGCGATCGCCTGAAAGCGGTTCGCCCGATCTTGGAACCGGTGATCCATGGCGCGCTAAAAGACGAAGCCTCGTCTCTGCACGAAGCGGCACTTGAACTGGCGGCTTCGTGGGGAGATGCCGGGGCCCTTGAACAGTACCGGGCGCGGTTCCGATCCAACGAAACCAACCCTGATGAGCGCCTGGAAGTACTGGCCGTTCTGGTGGCCGCACGAGATCCTGGGTTGCTGGATGCCGTTGCCACGGTGCTCAAGGACCGATCTCCCGATGCGGTCACCATGCGTAGACCGATCCTATCGGCGCTCGGACGCCTTGAAGATCCACGGGTTGGGGATGTGGTGCTGTCTATCTATGAGCAACTTGAGCCCGAGGTTCGGCCCCAGGCGATTGTGTTGCTGATGGAGCGAACGGCTTGGAGTAAAGCACTGCTCACGGCGATTGAAACCAAGCAGATTCCCGCAACGGTGCTGAGCGTGAACCAGATTCGGAGGCTTCAGCAGAGCAAGGACCCAGAGATCGTGGCGTTTGTGCGGAAGACCTGGGGAACCGTGCGTGAGGGAAGAAACGAGCGGCGAGAGCTCATTGTTTCGCAGTACCGAAACCTGTTACGACGAGAGTCGGGCGATCCGTTTGCCGGCCGTAAGGTCTTCCAGAGAATCTGTGCGCAATGCCACAAGATTTATGGCGAGGGGGTCGAGGTTGGCCCAGAGATCACACTGAACGGTCGGAATGATTTTGATCAGTTGATCTCAAACGTTCTCGATCCCAACCTGGTGATCGGGCCTGTTTACCAGGCGGTCAATGTGGCCGTGCGTGATGGCCGGGTGCTCACCGGTTTGCTGGCCGAGGACGGCAAAGACCAGGTGGTGCTAACCCTGCAGGGGGGTAAGCAAGAAGCAATTCCGCGTGGTGAAGTGGAAGAACTGAGCGTCAGCGGTGTTTCGCTGATGCCTGAGGAGCTTGAGACCCAGCTTACACCTCAGGAGATGATTGATCTGTTTACGTTCCTGGCGCTCGATAAGCCGCCAGAGGATCCGACAGCCAAGCGTTTGCCAGGCGCGCCGGAGCCCAAGGAAAAACGCTGATCAAACGCGTGATTAGCCGGCGCGCCTGGATTTGCTGACGAGCGGTTCCAGGTGTGCCGGTTCTTCGTGCCTGATCGGTGCGTGGGTTCGAGCGGTATAGCACTGAGAATTGCCGACCTTGCCACAGACCTCGGCCGCACCTGAGGTTCTCAGACAGTAGGCCACTTTTTGGGCGAAGTGTCGGGGGCGATCCAGCGCAAGGGCCAGGTCTTGAGTGGTGAACACGCCCGGAAGCGCAGCGGCCGGCAGCAAGCCCCAGAGATCCTCGGGCGTCTCTAGCAAAATCGATCCCAAGGTATCGACCAGGCTACGGTCCTTGACCGTATACCCTGGACGTCGTTTTCGCGCAATCCGATGCTCATCGATGGCCACCTCCAGCAACTCCAGACTGAATCCTGGCTCAGAGAGCCAGCGGGCCACCCCCACAAGTTCGTCAAAGATTTCGAGTTTCTGGCCCCGTTTCGGACTCAAACGTGAAGCCAGGGTACGTCCAGAGCGGCGGTCCACCGTAACAATCCGGCGCGTCAGAATGATCGGTTTCACCACCCGGATCTGGTGCCCGAGTTCCAGTAATCGCTTGATCTTGCCCCTGAGCGGGCTGAGCGCACCAGACTGGACCTCGATCAGAAGGCCATCCGATCGAATGGCGTCGATCCGATATCCCTCCAGCGAGGCCTCAACCCGCCCGCCTGGATCTGACCCGTAATGCAGTTTGATCTGACGATGAAGTGATCGCTCCATGGGTGAATGGCCTCCTTGCCATGTTCAATCCCTTGGTCAAAGCCATCCCGGAGGAGTCCGACCGGCAAAACTCAAGTGGTGGGGGCAAGCGGCTCTACGCCCAGGTCTTTGATGGTGCACAGCGTATGCAGTGGCAGGTTTACCTTGGCGAAGTTGGCCGTTGCCCCCTCCAGGCGGTCGAGCACGGCAATTACGCAGGCAACCTTGCAGCCCATGGCCTGGACCGCTTCAACGGCCTTCAAGGACGATCCGCCGGTCGTGGCCACATCATCCACCACAACCACGGTCATGCCTGGCTCAAGTGGGCCTTCCACCAGCTTGCCCGTGCCGTGATCTTTGGCCTCCTTGCGAACCAGAAAACCTCGCAATTCGCTTCGTCCGAACGAGCTGGCCAGAGCCAGGGTGGCCCCCACAATGGGATCGGCTCCCATGGTCAGGCCACCAACCGCCTGAACGTCTGGGTAGTTTTTCAGCAACTCCATGACCCCGGCACCGATCAGCCGAGCCCCCTCGGCCGAAAGCGTGACGCGGCGGCCATCCACGTAATAATGCGAACTTCGCCCGCTGGCGAGCGTGAATTGGCCCACCCTCAGGGAATCCCGTTTGAGCAGTGAAATGAGTGCGTTGCGATCAAATGATGCGCTCAAGGTGCTGTTCTCCAGGTTCGAACCGGCTCACGCCCATGACCAGGTTGAAAGAATGCCGGCGAAAGTAGCAGTCTTCCAGGCTCTTCGCTAGATGATCTCAAGCCGCAGAACCCCGGGAAACCGATGAGGTGAACTGCTTAAACGTCCAAAACGGTCATTCGGCCTGGTGGTAATCGTTCATCCGTGCTTCTTTTTCTATGAAAATTGCGGCGATCTCTTGCATGGGGGCGAGTCTTGGGATATTGTTAAATCGTTCAATTCGTCCAAAACGTTCATTTTGTCTTCTGCTCGTTTTCTTGGAGCTACGAATCGTGGCCAAGCCAGGTTTACTGTTGTGGAAGACAACCCAGGTGGCTGAGTCACTGGGGTTGAGCGTGAGCACGGTCAAGCGGCTGATTGATGGCGGCTTGATCCAGGCAGCTCGGACCTGTGGCAAGCATCGTCTGGTCAGCCCTGATATTGTTTATCAGTATGCGTGTGAACGCGGTTTGCCTTTGCAAGGCGAGCTCGAACGGTGGGTGGCTTCCAACCGGCAGTTTGGTCAAACGGCCTCCAACACGGTTACGGATTCCACCTTGGTGGGGCGGCTCTTGGCCGCCTTGACCCATGGTGCTGAGTCTGAGGTCCGGGCGATCATTCAGGGCCTGGTCGGGCGGGCTGGTGATTCGATTGAAATCGCTGATCACCTGATCCATCCTGCACTCGTGCAGCTTGGCGAGGCCTGGCGAGCAGGTACGCTGGACATTTATCAGGAACACCGAGCCAGCCGAATTCTTGAAGGGATCTTGCTGGAGCAGAATCGTCTGTTTGAACAAAAAAACCGTGAAACAGGAACTCCTGCCGGTCCACTCGCACTCGGGTGTGCTCCGGAAGATGATCCTTACACGATCTCGGGATTACTCTGCGAGTTTTGCCTGCGTGCTGATGGCTGGGATGTGATCAATCTTGGCGCAAATCTACCGCTTGACTCCCTTGGCAGGGCGGTGGAGCAGTATCGACCACGGATGGTCTGGTTAACGATCTCGCATCTGGAGAATCCAGACCAATTCATTCAGAGCTATCTCAACTTCGCTGAGATTGCCGCCCGGTTTTATGTGCCAGTGGTGATGGGTGGGCAAGCGCTCGGATTAGCAATCCGTGAAAGCCTTCCTTGTGCTGCGTTTGGCGACCGGATCGGTGATCTCGTGCAATTCTCACGGCTGCTTCATCCTCGCAAGGTGGAGCGATCGGTTCCCTCCCTCGCAATTTCTCAAACGGCCTGATCTTCCTCAATTCTCGTAGCGCTCTGGCTTTGAACCACTGTCGCAAGGACCTTCTGATGCAAGTTCAACGCAGAAACGATGATCGTGAGTCTCTTGCCGCCCTGGATTGCCTTGAGACTCGTCTCCTGACGGCCAAGGAAGAACGCGAACTCCTCAGGGAACTCGCCGGTTGTAAAGCGAAACTCGGAGAGGCGCTCTCTCAGATTCCGGGTTTCTTACCTCCAGAAGATGTGGATGATCCCCAGGCTGTCAGCGAGTCGATTGCCAATTATTACACTAGAGCCGCACAGCAGGGGGCTTCGCAAGCCCGGCTTGGGCTGGTTTATCAGCAGTACACGCAGCTTCGCACCCGGATTGCTCTGGCCAACATGCGACTGGTTGCCCACGTGGCCAAGCGGTTTCGAGACCGCGGCGTCTCTTACTCAGACTTGGTGCAGGAAGGGTTCTGTGGTTTGCTTGAAGCCATTGATCGGTTCAACCTGACGCACGAAACCAAGCTAGCAACCTACGCCACCTGGTGGATCCGCCAGGCCATTCAGCGGGCGGTGGCGGCTGGAGCTTATCCAGTTCGTCTGAGCCCCAGGCACCTTCGACAGCTCGCCCAGAATCAGGAAACCTTCGATGCCGATGGGTCTGTTATCCCATCAACACGCGGAATCTCTCAATCGGACTCTGTTTCCTCCGAAGTGATCCAGCGGATTCATGCGGCCACCCGCCCAACGGTTTCTTTGAATGCCACCATCGATTCCGAATCGAACTTCAGTCTTCTGCAGTTGATGAGTGATCCGGATGGAGACAAGACCGACGATGTCGATATGGATGAAACCGTCAACAAGTTGCTCTCTTGCCTTCGCCCCAGGGAACAAGAAGTTCTTGAACTCCGTTTTGGGCTGAGCGGGAAAGCAAAGATGTCACTGAGCCAGGTTGGAAAAGTGATGTCGGTCTCCAAGGAACGAGTTCGCCAAATCCAGGATCGTGCCCTGGTCAAGCTTCGTGCTGCAGCCCTGGAGGGGGGCGTGCTGGAAGACACACTGGCCGCTGTGTGAAAAGATCAGTTTGAAGTCAAAATTGGCCGATGCTTCATAGAAACCTACGCGGATTGTTCTCCGTACCTGGTAACCCTATGACTCTCCATCGGCTTCCTCTCTCGCGCAGGCCGACACCCAACTCCGATCCTGTTGGCCCGTTTCTGTACTATCTGATGGCCGAGTGTGGGGTTTCGCCAAACACGCTGGCCGCTTACCGCTCGGATGTACTGCGATTTTCGAACTGGCGCAAGTCCGTCATGATCGGACCAATCGATCAGCTCGACGTGGATACTCTTTCGGGCTACGTGATCAGCCTTTCCAATCGTGGACTCTCACCGGCCAGCGTTAACCGGCATCTTGCCAGCCTTTCCACGTTTTTTCGGTATCTGGTGCTGGAAGGGCTTTTGACGGAAAACCTGGCGCGTCTTCTGACGGCCCCTGCCGTTTGGGATCGACTGCCGACGGTTCTCAATCCTGCCACGGTTGAACGCCTGCTGGATTCTCCGGACCCACAGACGCACCTGGGGAGTCGAGACCGCGCCCTGCTCGAAACGCTCTATGCTACCGGCTGTCGCGCCTCGGAAGTTGTAAGCTCAACGCTCTCGGATTTTGATTTGCGGAACAAAATCCTGCGCTGTATTGGCAAGGGGAACAAGCAGCGGATTGTTCCTTTGGGAGATCGTGCGTGTACGGCTCTGACTCGTTATCTTGAGAAGGATCGACCGGCGTTGATGAAAACTCAGGCGGGTCCGAAAGTTTTTGTTACCCGTCGTGGTCTACCCCTTTCAAGAGTGGGACTTTGGCGGGTGGTCACTCAGCACGCTAGTCGCCTGGGCCTGACCCAGGGGGTGAGCCCTCACACGCTCAGGCATAGCTTTGCCACCCACATGCTGGCTGGCGGGGCAGACCTGCGGGTGGTTCAAGAAATTCTGGGGCACGCTTCCATTGCGACCACTCAAATTTACACGCGAGTGGAAATGAGTCGCCTGCTACAAGTGCACAAGAACTGCCACCCACGCAGTCGGACCACCAAGCTGGAATCGGCTGACTCCTGATCTTGCACGCGATCAAGGTGGGAAGGCGTAGACGTTCACCAGGACGGATTCCTCAGGCTTTTTGATGGACGTTATAGAGGAAGTCATGGATTTACTGGCTTACCGATGGTTGCTGTTGAGTGCGTTTGCAGCAAGTTTGTTCATGACGGGGGTCATCTGGTTTGTGCAGGTTGTGCATTACCCGCTCATGGGCCAAGTTGGCGGGTCAGAGTTCCGGGCGTACCACAATTTGCATACGGAGCGGACCGGCTGGGTGGTTGCCCCGCCCATGTTGGTAGAGCTTGCCGCTTCGGTAGCCCTGGTGTACCTGCGGGGCTCTGGTCAGCAAGGCGTGTTCAACTGGGCCGGGCTTGTGCTTGTAACCCTGGTCTGGGGTTCCACCATGTTGATTCAGGTTCCCTTGCATGATCGGTTGGGTGCCGAGTTCACAGAGTCTGCCCATCGCTGGCTTGTGGTCTCGAACTGGTTTCGAACGGTGGTGTGGACCGCTCACTCGCTTCTGTTGCTCTTCCAGTGCAGCCTGATGCTCAAGGTCGAAGCTTGAACAACAATTAGCTTGAGAACGAAAGTCCATGCCGCGCCAGTAACAAGCCCACGATCAGAATTCCCCCGATTACGACAATCACGGTGATCGTGTAGATTGTGCGATCTGGCGGGCGGTACTCAGTTTGGTCAATGCTGACTCGGTTCCGGCGATAATGAAAGCCTGACCAGAGAGCCAGCACCGTTCCCAGTACGCAGATGACAATGCCGGTTGTCATGAACGGTGAGCCGGAATACCCTTGGGAAGTCGATCCCTCCTTGCCATCGAGCAGGTCGTGCAGAAACAGGCCCATGCGTGCCAGTACGAAGCCAAGCCCGAGTAATGCGAGTGCTGTCCGGATCCAGGCCAGATAGGTACGCTCGTTCGCCAGGTGGTCTCGAACCCGGTCGGGCCGGGTACTGGCTGGGGCTCGGTCCTTCAGTTCAGGATTTTCCATGGAATTTCGGTCTTGCGGATTTGTTTTAGTGGACACTTGGCGACTGGTTAGGGTGGGATGTGGTCGGCTGGTGGATTGGGTTCCGCTTGCCATCTTACCGAATCGGGCCAGAACGGCGTGCCCAGCGCAGTCATGGTGCTGAAAACGGATCTCAATGCCTGGGGTTCGATCAAGATTTGGAGCGGTCGGCTGGTGCCAGCTTGGAGTACTGTGAGTGAGGACCTGAGATCAAAACGGAGACCCGCTCAGCGAGTGTGGAGACTGCCTGCTGCGGTTTTGGCAGCGATGACAGACTTGGCGACCCGTGAAATCCTTGCCGATGAAATCTCCAGTTCCCATCGCAAAGAAAGAGAATGACGTGAGCGATCAGGTGGGCGGCCGGCCACGACTTCTGATCCTTTCGGCTTCGGCCGGACACGCCCACTTCCGGTGCGGCCAGGCCGTCGAACGTGCGTGCCGTCACCTTGGGTATGAGTGGGACATCTCGCACGTCGATATTCTCGACTACACCAACCCGCTCTTCAAAACGGTGTACTCCAAGATGTACATCGACATGATGACCAACATGCCAGAGGTTCTGGGCTGGCTGTATGACCAGCTTGATAAACCCTGGAAAGGTAATCAACGCAAACTCGCGTTTGACCGGCTTCATGTGGGGCCGTTCATCCGCCTGATCCAGCGCCTTCGGCCAGATGTGGTGCTTTGCACTCACTCACTTCCCGCCGAGATCATCTCCTGGCTCAACGGTCGTAAGAAGAATCCGCTCCGCATCCGCCAGGCTATCATCATTACGGATTTTGACGTCCACGCACTTTGGCTCTGCGAGAATTTCGAGCAATACTTCGTTGCGCTTGAAGAAACCCGCGTCCATCTCCAGGAAATTGGGATTCCGGCCGAGCGAGTCAAAGTTACCGGAATTCCCATCGATCCGGCTTTTTCTCAGCTTCCCGATCGCCAGAGTATGCGGCTCAAACATGGCCTGGATCCCCAGTTGCCAACCATCCTCACCTCGGCAGGCGGCTATGGCGTGGGACGGGTAGACACGATCATTTCACGGCTGATGCGGCTTGAGCATCCGGCACAGGTGATTGCCGTTTGCGGAAAGAACGCCGTTCTCAAACAGCGTCTGGAAGCGATAGCCGCCGAGACGGCGGACCACCCGCTGGTGAACCTCAAGGTGGTGGGGTACACCTCAGTCATGCATGAGTACATGGCGGCCAGTGATCTGATTGTTGGAAAGCCTGGCGGGATGACAATGTGCGAGTCTCTGGCCAGCGGACTGGTCTGGGTGATTGTGAATCCGATTCCTGGTCAGGAGGAGCGAAACAGTGATCACCTTCTTGAGCAAGGTTGTGCGATCAGGTGCAATAATATGCCAGCCCTGACTTTCAAGATTGATCGACTGCTTGCGGATCGCGAGCGTCTGGAACAGATGCGTCAGAACTCGCTCCGGTTGGCTCGTCCCGACGCCGCAGTTCAGGTCGCTCTGAACCTGAAACAGATCATCGAGACCGAACCCTCTTCTGAAGTTGCCTCAACCCCTGATGTCGTTATTGGTTCGGGCGACTGAACGGGGCCGTGGAGAGTGCCGTGAGCCGAGATTCACTGGTCCAGTCGATGATTGAGTGTGGCCTTGTTGCGGTGGTTCGTGCCCCCAGAGCCGATCAGGTGATTGAGGCGGTGCGTGCTCTTTCTCAGGGGGGCGTGAAGGCGATCGAGATCACCTTCACGGTACCCGGCGCAGCGGAGTTGATCCGTGAGGCTCGCAGCGCGCTGGGAAATGATGTGATTCTGGGGGCTGGGACCGTACTTGATCCAGAGACCGCACGTGTGGCGATTCTGGCAGGTGCCCAGTTCTTGGTGGCACCCAACGTGAATCAGGACGTGATCCGACTGGCTCACCGATATGATGTGGCCATGATGCCGGGCGGCTTCACGCCGACCGAGATTGTGTCGGCCTGGGAAGCAGGCGCGGATGTGGTCAAAGTTTTCCCGGCCGAAATTGGCGGTCCGAGCTTTATCAAAGCGCTCAAGGGGCCGTTTCCCCAGATCCGCCTGATGCCGACCGGTGGAGTCGACCTGAACACAATCGAAGCATTCCTGCAGGCGGGGGCGGTCTGCCTGGGGGTTGGGTCTTCACTGGTTGACCCCAAGCTCCTGGCTGCTCAGGATTATCGGTCACTCACGGAACGAGCGGCCCAGTATGTGGAGAAGGTGCGTCAGGTGCGAGCGAAAGCCAAGTCTTGAGTCGTCTCAGCGACCTCAATAATGCCGAGTTTATCGCGGTTCATGATTGGGCTGCGCAGGTGGGATAGCCGCCCCTAGCTCTCTCTTGCGGTTGTTTGGATGGGCAATTGAATCGTGAACGGCTTTCGGTGATCCGCTGACAGCCAATCTGCCTTTGGGTCTCCAGGTTCAAAGGCATGATTGGCATTGTCGTCATTCTCGGTATATTCGATTCAAGCCGGTCGCCTCCGTTCGTCGATAAGTCAGCAACGAACCATACCCGTCTTGGCTGCGCGACGAGTGCGGCGGCGTTTGGAACTGTTCCAGCGCGGGTGGGCAGATAAGGTCAATCGGGGCAGGAGGCCAGCTTGATGCCTGGAGGGCTTGGCAGAATGCGATCGACTTTCTGGCTAGGTCTAATCCTGGCCGGGCCGATTGCGCTGTCGAATACGGCCCCTGGGCAGGAACGGGCGGCCCGTTCGCAAGACACCGCAAAGTCTTCAGCGAAAACAATTTACTACCGCTCGCGGACGTTTCGGATTCCGGTGACCATACCGGAAGAAGCACGCTCGATGGTTCGCGAGGTGCGGCTCTGGGTTTCCGACGATTATGGCAGCCACTGGAAACCGCTTGGTCAGACCACGCCCGACCGCCCGGAGTTTCCGTTTCGGGCCTCTCGTGACGGTGAATTCTGGTTTGCAATCCAGACCGTGGATCTGGATGGGAAGGTTTACCCCTCCGACGACCGGCAGGTTGAGCCGAGTCTGAGGGTTGTTATAGATACTGCCCCGCCAACGATTGTCCTGGAACCGGGCAACCGCAAGGGGAGCCAGGCGACGGTGCGCTGGGAACTGCAGGACGAGAATCTGGTACTCAGGACGTTCGCGTTAGAGTATCAGTCTGTAGGATCTGGGCCGAATGACTGGCGAACGGTCCCGATGCAGGAAGATGATCTCCGCGTGGCTGGGGTCAAAACCTGGGACGCGGGAACTTCCGAGTCGATCCGAGTCCGTGCCTCGGTGATGGATCGGGCCCGCAACACACGTCCGGTGGAAGTGGTTTTGGATGAAGGGGTTGCTTCGCGGCCCAGTTCGTCAGGCCGGCGAGAAAACGTTAATGCACCGCCGCCGGTCGCCCCCATCTCCTCGCGTCGAGAATCGACCAACGATTCGTTCGCAGAGACCGACTCGTTCGATTCCGATAGTCGCGGCCGAGACCCGGGCGACGAGTTCCGGAAGGGCGACGCCGACGAATTTCGGCCTGGGGATGCCTCGGCAGGATCTGGTGGGCCAAGCACCCGTCCCAGGGAACAGACTTTACTGGTTGGAAATCCCAAGTTTCCCCTGCAGTATGAGGTGGAAGGGGCTGGACCTGGCGGGGTGGCCAAGGTCCAACTATGGGTGACCCACGATGGTGGTCGCTCCTGGTTCCCTCAGGCCGAGGATACCGATCGGACCAGCCCGTATCCCGTGGATTTGAAGGGGGAAGGGACGTTTGGTCTTTGGCTTTCGGTGCAGGGTGGGTCTGGTCTTGGAGACCCCGCACCTGCGCCCGGAGATAAACCCCAAAGCTGGGTTGAAGTCGATAGCACGCCACCGCTTGTCCAGGTCGATCCGCCGCGCATTGGTACCGGTGCCAGCGCGGGCAAAGTGCTTGTAACCTGGCGAGCCAGTGACCCCCATCTGGCGCCGCGTCCGGTGTTACTCTCTTACCGGGCCGAGGGGACCGATGGAGAATGGACCAGGATTGCCGGCCCGCTGGAAAACACCGGTCAGTATGTCTGGGTGGTGCCGCCCGGTGTGCCGCCCAAGTTCCGAATTCAGATTGAAGTTCTGGATAGCGTTGGGCATCGTGGTGTTGCAGAGACAGCCACCGTGCTGGTGGATCGTGCGAAACCCAAGGGTCGCATTCTTGGCCTGGACCCTGGAAGTGCGCGGGCCTCTGCCGAGGAAACCCGGCGCTAATCGGGTCGCAAGATCGGCAGCGCTGCAGGTTTCAGATCACGGGACCAAGCAGCCGCGCGGAGTTTTCTGCGAATCGCAAAAGAAACGGGCGCTTTTTCCAGGCATCAAGATCTAGCAGCGTGGAACGATCCAGGTAAGTTTGCTGGAGTGCTCTCAGTGACTTTGTGAAGCTGACGTCATAGACCGCCAGGGTGATCTCGAAATTCAATTGCAGGCTGCGAGGGTCTAGATTCAGTGACCCGAAGAGTGAGCGGCGGCCGTCGATGGTGATCGACTTCGTATGAAGCAGTCCCCCTTCGAAGAGCGCCAGCTTTACGCCAGCATCGGCAAGATCACCTTGGAACGCGCGGCTGGCCAGATTCACCAGCTTGGAATCGATCTTGGCTGGTACAACCAGGATTACCACCACGCCTCTGAGCGCTGCAGCGAGAAGCTCTTCGACCATCGATTCGCTGGGAACGAAGTATGGGGTGGTCAGCACAATTTCCTGGGTCGCATCATAAATCGACTGAATGATCAGGGTTTCCATCCGGTCCCGGGGCAGGTTGGGTCCCGAGGGAATGACCTGAACGAGTGAGCTTCCACGCGTCTGAATATCATCCACCAGGGTTTCTGAAAGAGATTGCAGCCCCTGATCGGTCTCCAGTTCCCAGTCTTCCACGAACGTAACGGCCAAGGCTTCCACGGCGGGCCCGGTCACCCGCACCATGGCATCAATCCACTCGCCGACTCCCGAGTTTTGCTTGAAGAAACGGGGGTCGGCAATATTCTGGCTTCCCGTGTAACCCACCAGCCCGTCAATGACCACGATCTTGCGATGGAGTCTCAGGTCCAGGCGGCGGAACAAGCCTTGGATCAAGTTCACGGGCAGGGCCGCCCGAAGATCCACTCCCGAAGAGCGCAAAGCAGCGGCCTCGGGGGATCGCAGAAAGCTGGCAGATCCAAGGGCATCTACCAGCACACGGCATCTCACCCCATGCGCAGCCGCCTGCGCCAGTGCCTGGTGCAACGCGTCGGCCCGCCCTCCTGCAGACCAGATATAGAATTCAAGATGGCAAGAGCGGCTGGCGGCCTTCACATCCGCTTCAAGCCGTTCAAAGAAGAGATCCGCCCCTGGAATCAGTTCCAGAGCATTGTCAGGGAGTACCGGTTGCCCCGATCCGTTGTTGACCAGGCGGGCCATCGTGAGATCGGTGGGTAAGAGCCGGGACTCCGCTTCGAGATATCTGGACCGGAACTCTGCAAGCCAGGATGCATACGGTTCATGCAGTTCGCGAGCCCGGTCGGCCCGCATTCGGCCTAGCCGCCGTTCCCCAAACAGTAAGTAAATTCCAGTCCCCAAGAAGGGAAAGCCCAGAATCACCGCCATCCAGGCCAGTGAAACTCCAACCTGCAGCCGGCGCATGATCGCACGCAGAATCAATCCAAGCCTGATCACCCAGTCTAGTGAGACAACGAGCAGCGTCCAGTGACTACCATTCATGGGGTTTATCTTGTGACGATGTCTTGATGTTGTGCGACGTAGGTGGCCGGCTGCGATGGAGGTTGCAAGCGTGCGGTACGGACCAGGCCGACGAACATCAACGATTCAGTTGCTGCTCCAGGCGCAGCCGAAATTCGTTCGCGTTGGGAATTTCTTTGAAGCGCAGAATGGAGTCGGGCAGGGCATCCAGCTCCATCGCATCTTCGTCCACTTTGAGTCGTTCGGAAAGAGCCAGCACGTACCGCATGGTTTTGAGCTGGGGGAGCAGCTTGAGCAGCCGTTCCACGCTTGATTTCTTCCAGAAACCCAGGATTTCGACAAAGACGTCGGTCTTGGTGGGGCGATGGTGGAACCGATAATCGGGAACCCAGAGATCATCACCGGGCAGCTCCACGAGTTCGCCGGCCTCGTGGGTTTCCCAGTCTGGCGCCAGCAGTTTGAACCGCTCCAGAAACACGGTGATTTCCTGAGGAACGTACTGCGCCTGGGCCTCACGGTGCGGCACCAGGCCGTCATTACTCTCAAGGTGAAATGTCATTGGGTCTCGGCCTGGTCCCCAGCGCAGTTCGGCATCCAGTCGAAAAGACCGACACTGAAGTAACGCCGGTAGAAAAAGCGCCATCTGTAAGCCATACCGAGTGGTGGCGCTGAACAGGCTCAAGGGACCATCAATCTGAAAGCGGTACCCCTGGGTGGCTGAGCCAGTGACCCGATAGAGTAAGCGATGGAATTTCAGCCAGCGGAACAGGTGCCGATAGCGGGCCGGCGTCTCTCCTCGCACCTCGGCCTCAATTCGTACCGAGCGCAGCAAGACTGCCTGGGCCAGCGCAACGTTATAGCGGTTGAGCAGAGCTGCCGCGCTCAGGTCTTTGAATGAGAGGATCCGGTTCTCATCCTTCAGGTCGGCAAAGAGCGCTGCAATGACCTGGTCGGGGGTCAGGCCAAATGATTGGGCCACTTGGGCCAGAACCTCATCGCGCTGGAATGGATGCCGGGGGCCCAGTTTGCGCAGTTCGGCCCGATGCAATGAGGAGGCCGTGAAGACCTGTGCCCTGAGTGTTTCGGGTGGCACGTCAGACACCACCTCAAACTCTGCGCGATCTTCAAGCACTTTGGCCAGCCCACGATGAACCAGTGTGGCCGCACCTCCCCCCTCGCCGATCAGGGCCTCCACTTCAGCCTCGATCTCGCCCCGAGTCCGACCGCTGGAAAGCCCTTCGCGGAAGATCAGTAACAGGCTCTCGGCAGCCTCCAGCCAGTACGGTGCCTCGGGTTCAAGATAACGCGGAATGATCCGGTCACGCGCGTTTCGGACTATCACCAGGTTACCAGTCAACATGGAGTGGCTCCCTGGTGGAAGACGGGCAACTCATGAGTTGGTATCAAACTCTCAAAACGGTCACGCCACCAGCGGTCGGCCAGAAGCAAGATCGATCCACCGGCCGGGTCTGTGGCAAGGTAAGTCCAGGCTGATCCCATTTTTTGCAACCAGGCTGGATATAGGCCCAGTACGGCATCGAGCGCATCGGTGCTTCGACCCGCTGGTGAAGCAAGCGCCGCACGACACCCCGGGAAAAACTCCATGATCAGTTCACGCACACGCTCACAGGCCAGGGCACGCATTTGTGCGGTTTTGGCCCGTTTGTAACGGGGCGGCCAGGAGCCTGGAAACTTGGCATCGAGCACGGCACAGAGCGGGCCAAACATGTGGTCGGGCGTCACACCAGATTCTGCCATGGCATGCAGCACTTTGAGAACGCCATACGGATGGCCTTCCACAACCCGGGCGGCCGGGATTGCGCTTTGGATCTGGGCAGCGAGGTCCGGACCCAGCGTGCCGGCATCGCCTGCGGGAAGCACACCCATTTGCAGCCGTTTCAAGCGCAGTTCCAGTCGGCGGTACACCCCGGGGCTGAGCTGGTTGCAGCCGTCCACAGGAATGTCCATCACAATCAGGGGATCAGCGGCGGATCTGGACTGCAAGTTACGGATCAGCCGATCACGATCCAGGCCCCGACTGATCTCTTCGATTTCCACCAATCCCTCATCGTCGATTGAAGCAACAACCGCGCAACCACGGCTTTGCGTACTCCAGGGGAGATCAATGCTGAAGGCGGAGGCTCCCTGGCTCAAGCAAAACCTCCGTAGGCGCTATGCTTTCGTCGACGGCTGGAGGTGTACTCTTCCGACGTTCCTGCCGTGACAACCTCATAGAGTGTGGCTTGCTTGTCACCACTTTTACGCAAAATTCGGCCCAATCTCTGGACGTGTTCTCTGACCGACCCAGAACCGGAGAGAATGATGGCCACGTTGGCCTCTGGCACATTCACTCCTTCATTCAGCACGCGGGAAGTGGCCACAATGGGATACTCGCCCGAGTTGAACTTGAGCAAGATTTCGCGCCGCTCCTTGGTTTTGGTTTGGTGCGTGATCACGGGCACCAGAAAGCGCCTGGCGATTTCATAAACGGTGGCGTTGTCATGGGTGAAGATGATAACGCGGTCACCGTTGTGCATACTCAGCAGCCGTTCCAGCAAGGCCAGCTTGGCGGGTGCCGCCAAGGCCAGGGCGCGCTGTTCGCGGTAGGCCTGGTAAGCAGATCGACCTTCCGGAGAACGAAACGCGAGGAACAGAAATTTTGACCAGGCGGTTTGGTCACGCATGTCGATTCCGCTATCGCGGATGAAGTTTCGATAAACTTCCCGACAGGCGTCATACCGGGTTCGGTCTTCCTCGGAGAGCTGAGCGTGCAGGGTTTCAATATTGTATTCCGCCAGAAACCGACCACGTAACTCGGTGATCTCACGCCGGTAAACAATCGGTCCAATCAACTGGTCGAACCGCTCATGGGCGTTGTCTGAGCGTTCCGGAGTAGCCGTAAGTCCCAGGCGAAACGGAGCGATTGAGCATGTTGCCGCCAGCCCGTAGGTGGGGCCGGGCAGGTGATGGCATTCATCGAAGATCAACAGGCCAAATAGGTTCCCCAACCGCTCCATGTTCATGTACGCGGAGTCATAGGTGGTGACGGTCAGGGGTTTGACTTCATGGTAACCGCCGCCAATCAGTCCAACTTCGGTGGAGAAGCAAATCGTTAGTTCGTCATACCACTGGTTGAGCAGGTCGATGGTGGGCGTGATCACCAGCGATGGACGTTTGGCCCGCTCAATGCACAGGTTTGCCACATGCGTCTTGCCAGTGCCCGTAGGCAGCACCACCACGCCCCGGCCGCCCACCTTCCACCAGGCTTCAAGCGCTTCCGTTTGATGAGGAAAAGGGGCCTTCTCAATGTGCAGAGGCCACCGTGTTTCTTTGTACTTCCTGGCCTGATCTTCAACGGGAATCTTGGAATCGATCAAATGCTGGACGATGGAGCGATACCAGATTGCCTCGGCCCGATGACGACCGGTCCGAGCATCGTATTCAATTCCCGGTATCCCACGGGTTTCTCCTTCTTTCAAGCCATCAACCACCACGGTTCCGCCGTCAAACGACAGTCGGAGTGGGGCAACCGGAGATCCGCTTTCAGCCGTCTGGCTCATCAGCGATCGCTCAACTCTGAGGCGAAGTTCAGGAAAAACAGGGTGGCAAGAGGAGCCGTGAACCAGAGGTTAGGCAGACCCGTGGTATGGCCTGAGAGTCCTGCCCAGTTCCCGGTTTTGGCAAACCCTCTGAGTTCTCAGGAATTCTTGAAGCCATTCAATGTAAGTCAGTGTACTAGAGTTTACTCACCGGCGAGGGCCACGACGAGTGCGATTTGTACGAATCGACGCTCGCAAACTTTTCAGCTCGTTCGGGGAAAGATCCTGCCACTGTCCAGACTGGAGAGATTCCAGCGTGATCGGTCCAATAAACGCCCGGACCAATCGTAACGTTGGAAACCCAACAGCGGCCGTCATCCTACGCACCTGCCTGTTCCGTCCTTCTCGAAGGGTCAACTCAATCCAGGACGTGGGAACCGTCTTCCGGAACCGGACAGGCACAGATCGTGGCGGCAGATTGGGTTCCTCCGGCAGACGAAGTACCTCGGTGGGAAGCGTGAGGCCATCGTTGAGCCGAACGCCCTTTCTCAGGTCCGTGAGCGCGTCTTCGGTTGGCACCCCTTCCACCTGAACCCAGTAAGTACGAGGGTGCGCATAACGCGGATCGGTGAGTTCATGGGCCAGCGAACCGTCGTTGGTCAGTAAGAGCAACCCTTCGCTGTCTCGGTCCAGCCGACCCACGCTGTACACACCAGGGAGATCCACATAGTCCTTCAGGGTGGATCGCTCGGCCGTGTCTGTGAATTGACAAAGCACATCGTAGGGTTTGTATAGCTTTAAATAGCGAAGCATTTTGCGTGTGGCCAAAGAATGGTAGTTTGTGTGTTAAGATGGCTTGTTGGGACATCAGTTTGATCTTGAGAACTCACGGTGTTGTGATGATCATCTTCAGCAAAATGTGATTGAGCTGCTAACAAAATGCCACGCAATGGCGTGTTGTGGGGTTTAAAAGCAATATGTTGAAATTTCGCAACGCAGTGCTGAAACTTCGGCACATAACGGCGTAGTTCGGATAGATTGGGCTGGATGTATCGATTTTAGCGAGTAGAACGGTTGCTTGCGGAAGGGTGATTGTGCTCTATGCGCAGAATAACCTTGCAACGTTTGCCCGGGAAACGATCTGGTTTCACGCTGATCGAACTCCTCGTGGTAATTTCGGTCATCGGTGTCCTTGTAGCGTTATTACTGCCGGCGGTGCAGGCAGCTCGGGAAGCAGCCCGTAGGGCTCAATGTACGAGCAATCTCAAGCAGATTGGTATTGCACTCAGCTCCTATGAAAATGCCCATCGGGTCTATCCCCCGGGACGAATCAGCACGTATTTGAAGGGGAATGGGCATTGCTGGGGGGCGTTCTCCCAGGTGTTGCCGCAGTTGGAGCAGGGGCCGTTATTTGATTCTCTGAACTTTCAGATGAATCCAGAGCCTGATGCCCAGTCCGATTCATTTGCGACCGTGAATGTGACGGGTACCGCCACGGTGATCGCGTCTTTGCTTTGTCCTTCCGATGGGGGCCCGGCACTGGTTACGGTTGGCCAGAGTCTTTACGCGGGCTCCAATTATTCCCTGAGCGCGGGATCTGGCTTCACCGTGGCCAAACAGCCAAAGCCGTCAACGATGCCGCGGCCGAACGGGTTATTTTATGAAGACTCTACGATTGCGGTTGCGATGATCAGGGACGGATTGACTCAGACCGTTGCCATCAGTGAAACCGTTCGCTCCTCAAGCGGCGCGCCAAGCAATTCTAGTGGGCTGGACATCTTCGCCAGTGATCCCCTGTCCGGTTATGCGGTTCCGTCCAACAGTCATCCGCTCACGTCGGACCAAGATTACCTCAGCATTTGTGTTGAGGGAAAAATCAACGGATTTCGGGCAACTCGGGGGGTGATGTGGGCGTATGGAGATCCAGGCCAGACCATTTACAACCATCGCCGTCCACCCAATGACCCCAACCTGGATTGCCGTGGTGGACTTCCCCATCAAACCAATCTGTCTGATCCCTGGAAGAGTATGACCTTGAATGTGACTTCCAGGAGCAGGCACCCTGGCGGGGTTTTGAGCTTGTTTTGCGATGGGCGGGTGCAATTCGTCAAGAATTCCGTGAACCGGTCAACCTGGCAGGGGCTTGGAACCTTGGACGGAGCGGAACTTATCTCAGCGACCGAATTCTGAGTCCAACTCGATCCGTCAGCCTCTTGCCTCAAAGGTTGCGACCCAAGCGCTCCTCGTTCAGAACGGGTGGGAGTTACCCTGAACCAAAGGGATGCAGCTTGCAGGGGACGGGGATCGGTTGCCATACTCGCAAAGCTTCGATGCACCACCCGGCCAGGAGCCTGGAAGGCTACCGATTTCTGATGACCCAGACTCCGTTAATCCCGGGGAACCGCAGCCGAATCTGGCCCGCCAACAGGGAGTGGAGCTGGAGTTGCGGCTGGGTAGGGATCGGCTGTGCTGATCTACCGAGTGAAATCCAGAGCCAGGGAGCGGGCGTTGAGTGAACTCGACCTGTCGCCATTCTGGCTCTCGTTGCGCATTGCCAGCCTGGCCACCCTTCTGGTGGTGGCAACAGGGCTTCCGCTGGCCTTGGTGCTGGCGCGGGGAAACTTTGTGGGGAAGGGGATTCTGAGCGGGGTGGTGTTGCTACCGCTGGTCATGCCGCCCACGGTGCTTGGGTACGTGCTGTTGCTGATCCTGGGTCGTCGATCATGGCTGGGGGGCTTGCTGGAGCATGCGTTGGGCTGGACGGTGGTTTTTCACTGGAGCGGGGGAGTGATAGCCTCTGCGGTGGCGGCATTCCCACTTTTCTTGCTACCGGCCCGGTCGGCGTTTGAAGGGGTTGAGCCGCGTCTTGAGCAGATGGCGCGGTTACTGGGTCGTACGAACTGGTCGGTGTTCGCCTCGGTAACATTACCATTGGCCTGGCGTGGGCTGGCGTCAGGCGTCATCCTGGCGTTTGTAAGAGCGCTTGGCGATTTTGGAGCAACCCTCATGGTGGCGGGGGACATGCCCGGACGAACGCGTACGGTTTCCATGGCCATTTATGATGCCGCTGTGCTGCGTGATGATCCCAAAACCGCCCTGGTGTTCACCGCCATGGTCTCTACGGTTTCCGTGGTTGCGCTGGTAATCACACAAACCCTCTGGGCAAGGCGGCCCCGAACTCCTTGAGAGAGTGGGAAGATATCCGCGAGATGCTCCAGGTATCGCTGGTAAAGCAGGTTCATTCTCAGTTGAAACTGACTATTCAGTTGGCACTGGGATCCGAGTGTGGCGTTCTGTTCGGTCGCTCTGGCGCGGGCAAGACTAGTTTGCTGCATCTGATCGCCGGGTTTATGCCTGCAGAGTCTGGCCGGATTGTGCTGGCTGGCCGCACGCTGTTTGATTCGGATCAGCGGCTCAACATGCCGTTGCGAGCCCGAGGGATTGGTTATATCGATCAGCGTGACTCCTTGTTTCCGCATCTTGATACCCGGCGGAACATCGGCTTTGGGCTTCAAGGTTGGGCGGCAGACCAAGCCCGTGCGCGGGTCCAGGAGGTTGCGGACCTTTGCGGCATCAACCGTCTGCTCACCAGATATCCAGAAACGCTTTCTGGTGGCGAACGCCAGCGTGTGGGCCTGGCGCGTGCCCTGGCTCCACGGCCGGCGTTGCTGCTTTGCGATGAGCCGGTTTCCGCACTCGATTTCGCAGCGCGGTTTGAATTGCTGGACCGCCTTCGAACGATCCAGCGTGTTGAGAAGCTCCCAATCTTGCTCGTCACCCACAGTCCAGCCGAGGCCCTCGCGGTTGGCGACCGCCTTTTTCATCTGGAGGGTGGGACCATCCGGGCCGAAGGGCCACCGCTTCAGGTTCTTACCAGTGCCAGCCTTGGCCGGCATGCCTGGCGAGAACCAGTGCGCAACCTGATCCCAGCGTTCGTTGAACGTCAGAACCCAGCCGACGGAGAGACCGTGGTGCGGCTGGCGGGCGATCACGGGTTGCAACTCACGGTTCCTTACCAGGAGGCTGCTGTTGGGGTGCCGTTGCGCGTGGTTGTGCGTTCCGATGAGATCCTGCTCGGGCTTGAGACGGCCACCAGCCTGGCGGGAAGGATTAGTGCGCGGAATATCTTGCCCGGCCGTGTTGAGCAGATCTTTCCGCATGATGGTGAGGCGGAGGTGGTGGTGCGAACCGGAGACGTGCGCTGGACAGTCAGTGTGGTCGCGGCCTCCATCCCATCGCTCCATCTGAACCCAGAGGCAGAGGTTCAGCTTATTATCAAGGCTCGAAGTTGCCAGCTACTCGAATCTGCGCTCGATGATTGAGAGAATGATTCTTACGGGGATGGCGAGTATCAAACCGGAACGACAGAGATCTCAGAGAAGCCGCCGATGTGTTGTGGTTGCCGGAGCGTTCGCGGCCTGGCATAGGCTGAGCCAGACGTGTTCGGAGTTCTTGAAAACAAAGGTCGAGGTCTAGAGATCATGCCGGAACTCGATACTGCGGAACTTCGGGTCGTCGTTCACCTCGCGTTTGCCTTTGACGTGGGTTATGAGATCGACCTGGAGCGGGGTCGGGAGTTGCTGGCTGGTGAATCTGCCGCGTTGTCCAGGCGGCGACGAACACCGGAGTCAATCCGTTATCGTCCAGCTCCGCTACGGGTTGCCGTGGATGTCTCGGGCCTGAAGTTACCGGGCGCTCCCCAGGCGACCAGTCCTCCGCGCGGGGAGCTTTCTCTGTTTGACTTTGGAGCCGCCTCACTGACGATCCAGCACGCGATCCTGATTTCGCCTGCGGATCTTACCCGCTTGGCGGTTGAGCTCGCCGATTCTGCCCCCCTTACCGAAGCCGCGAAGCAGACTCTGGCCCCCTGGCTTGAGCGGATTCGATCGCTCGTCGAGAATTTTGAAGTCAGTGAGCTGAGCGAAGAATTCATCGTTTTTCAGTTTGAGGAAGTTGAGCCAGGTTGGCTTGAAGCCCATGCGAGCTGGCTGGCTGGGCTGGTTCGGCTTGAATCTTCCCCCTTCAGTCCAGAGGAAGTCCGGGAGGCCACTCGGCTTCATCTCTGTTACTCGACGAACGACCTGGTGATGCTGGACTGGGCCGCCGGTTTGGTGGCCGACCGTGAGTGTGGAGACACCTTGCAGGTGATTGAATTTGCCAATGTGCAACTTCTGGAGTTCCGGCACATTGACGATCGCCTGGACGATCGCCTGGAGGCCGCCTACAAGCAAATCCGCCACGGGGGCCGGCGTCAATGGACGGAGATGTTCAGCAATCCCAATGCCGAGGCCATGAGGCGTGTCCGTGAACTGGAGCTGGAAGCCACCAGCCTGTTCGAGCGTGCCGATAACGCCCTCAAGCTCATCGGAGATCAGTACCTCTCACGCGTTTACGCCATGGCGTCGGCCCGCTTCCACCTGGATGAGTGGCAGCAGTCGATCAGGCGCAAGCTTGACACCGTGGGAGATGTGTACGACCTGCTGACCCAGCAGGCCAGTGGCCGCAGGTTAGAGGGACTGGAAGTGATTGTGATCATGCTGATTGCGCTTGAGATTCTGCTGGCCATCTTCAGGCATTGAACCAGGGGCAGGCTCTGCGCCAGGCAGAGGTCTGTCCCTGGTCCAACAAGAGTCACTCACTCTCAGCGGGCTTTGGTCCAGTCGAGCCGCAACCGGCCTCTTAGGCCACCCTCGCCAAACGAAACCCCCATCCCCGCCTGATCAATGCCGAACAGCGGTTGCGCCATGTCGTCTGCTTGCTTGGGCTCGGCCGGGCAACCGAAAACGGTTGATTCCATCGTTTGCCATTGGTCATTCCAGACATACTGGCCGTTGCCAGGACAGCGCAGGGTCTCGCCCCACAGTTCGTGGTGGACCTGTGCCGGATCTCGGTCTGGATAAAGCCGTTTCCACTCGTTCAGGATGGGCAAATTGTTCCAGGCCATAATCTGGAGTTGCTCAGTAAACGTACTGCCGGCAGCATGCCCAATTGTCCGAATTCCGTCCGCGTTGATCCGTGCCGATACACTCTCTCCCAGCCATGCATCCCTTGGCTGATCGGATGCCGGTTTTTCCTGTCGATCCAGAAACCGGTGGATCACGTTTTCGTTCAGGCTGATCAGTAGCGACCGCGGGGTTGATGTGTAAAAGAGCTCGAGTCCGCTCACTGGGCCATTGGCGCCGGCCGAGACGCAGACGTAAGGCTTGCCTTGATATTCTGGATTCGTCCAGGTCAGGGCCCCAGGGGCTGACTGCTGGGCGAACAATCGCAGGGCGCTCAGGAAGAGGGCTAGCCTGACGGAATCGGTCACGTCTACATGAAGTGCCACCGGTGCACGCGTGAGATTCTGGCCCAAGAATTGTTCGGAGGATTTTGATTGGGCCAGCTCGTCCCAGAACGGATCCTGATCCAGAAACAGGGACATGGTAGCCCCAACCCATCCCAGGGCCGTGGTGCCTAGCCCCTGCACAACCGAGCCGGCGAGCACATTCCCTTGCTGGAATAGAGGAGACTTCTGGTCAATGGCCATGATCGCGTGAAAAATCGACTCGGGGTGAAGATCGCCGGCTGTGGCCGAGATCTTCGAATTTCCCACAAGCTGGATCAGGGGTGTGTAATCGCTGGACGTGATCAGGGGCATCACGCTCAGATCGGTCTCAAGCCGCTCGTCACTGGCGGAGACTCGAACGGCGATCGGATCAAACACGCCGCGCCAGTTGCGCTGGTAGCCGTCGCGCCAGAAGGCGTAAGCGTTTGCCTCTGCCAGGGTAACCTGCTCAAGCGGGATCTCAAGGATTGGTTTGAGAGCACGAGTCCGCCCGTAGGTTGAAGAATGGACTCCCTGGGTTGACCAGTCCAGCACGCCTAGAGGAAGGGCCCCGGTTGGAGCTGCAAGCGATTCGGCTTTCCGGCCCAGAACCACGTCGGAAGCGTGCGCGGACTGAATTTCAGCCAGCCAGGTGGCCGCCCTCCTTCGACGTGAGGCGGCAATACGCCAGCGCGGTCCGCACCAGCGTCTGATGGTTTCATCGGAGAGCACCAGGAATGCCGACTCAGATTCAGGCTCACGTCGGTATCGGTCCCTGAAGAAAAGGTACTCCGGAACATCTTTCAAACAGGGTTTGGTTCGGGCGATTGTTTCCAGAATCCTGTGGCGCTGTGCTGCGGAGTTAGTAAGGACGACGGTTGAACCTGCAACGCCTGTGTAGGACTGAACCTCACCAGCCGGTGCCACCAGTGACAACAGTTGAGTTTGATTGGCCTCCCGAGACTCTTGGAAGATTGCATCAGGCTGGTCGGCCTTGCGGGTTTCGTAAAGCTGTCGCAGGAGGTTGATGAGGGGAGCCGGGTCGGTTGTCTCAAAGAGAATCGCAACATCTGTTCCTTCCTCGAAATATGGGTCAGATCCAGTGACCGCCAGCGAACGGATGGAGGGGATTTGGCGGAGCGCGGCCAGACTGTCAGGGCCAATCGCCAGTTCCCGAGTGTATCGATCAAATAGGTCGCGACCTGCGCTTGCGTCTGCAAGTATCCGGAGTGCCGGCAGTGAACCGTGTAAATTCTGGACCCTGGACAGAGTGAGAACCGCCTCCAGATGCGGGAAAAAGACCGCATGTTGATCGGCCGGAATTGCGGCCGCCAGTGGATCTAGCTCTGGGGTTTTACCGGCGATTCGTGATGCCCAGTCGATGGCCGCAACACTGATCCCTGGGATCGTTTCTACAGACACCGTGGGTGTCAGGTCCTGTGGGCCCGCGCCCGGTCGCTCGACAATCTCACGCTCAAGCTGCAAATTCTCACGGATGGCCCGGTTGCCACCAAAAAACGCCAGACTTCTTTCCAACGCCTCTTCCCCGCCCTGACGGAACCCGGGATTGAGGGGAACACCTGCTCGCCCGGCAAGATTCAACGCCTGTTTCTGCTGGTAACGGAACCAGGCCGCCCCCGGCAGTTGCCGATTCACCAGCGCCTGGTAATGGACCGCCTTGGCCAGCAAAAACCGCGAATTCGAATGATCCAGGCCGGCACCGGTCGGATTGAATCGAAACCGAACCGCAACCATGCCCTGGCCATTCTGGTTGGGCCGAAACAGCGTGCCACGAACCACGGACTGACCAGCGGGTACCCGAATCGACAGGATCTGCTCAGGTAAATTGGCATCCCGTGGCGATTGTGACGGGTTCGGAGCATCGAACGCTCCCGACGACAGAAAGGCCTCTCCTTGCCCCTCGAGTGTCACGTAAGGAACGCGAGCAAGCACGAGCGGATCAAACCCCCACCTGGTCCAGTTATCAGCCTCGTGATCAGGCACAGCCTCATCTTCCAGGGTTCCTTCCAGAATTTCGAGATCGGCCACCCGTAGGTTGCAAACACGGTCGTCTGATCGCACGGATGCTGAAGAGATTGCTGAAAATACGGCACTCAAGAGCCAGGCAGCCGCGACCATGGGGGGGCATTTGTGGCGCATCTGAAGCCTTTCTCTGGGAATAGCAACGCGTTTTGCGGTGAGGAAATCACCGTCGTTCGCAATCCGCCAGTTAGCAGTATCGTTGCTCAGGACCTGCGCATCGACACTCTGATGCCCGAATCCAGCGCGAGCGGGCTTTGGCGGAGGCTATCGGCCTGAAGCGTCAGGTGCCAGTAGCGCACGCGTTTGCTGGACATCGTCCGCAATTTGTGCCAGAAGCGCGGGAACATCCTGGAAGCGGCGTGTACCCCGGATCTGTGCGATGAAGTCCAGGTTCAATTTGCGGCCGTAGAGGTCGGCAGAAAAATCCAGCAGATGGGCCTCAACCGTAGATTGGGTAGCACCGAAGGTGGAGTTGGGGCCAACGTGAACAGCGGTGGGGTAGCGCATGGAAGCGCCTTCCTCAGCGGCCCATGCGGCGTAAACTCCATGATTGGGGACAACGCCCTGGATTTCGTCCAGATTGGCAGTAGGGAACCCCAGGCCCACGCCTCGTCCTTCGCCACGGACGACACGCCCCAGAATTCGGTGGGGTCGGCCAAGCCAGCGCAGGGCCGAAGCCACATCCCCTTTGGAGAGCGCATTCCGGATTCGGGTTGTGGTAATCAGGCCGCCATCAACTTCGAGAGGGGGAACCACCTCAAAGTTCATGCCCGCACGCTGGCACCACTCGCCAAGCAATTCCGCATCGCCGCCACGATCGCGGCCGAAGCCGAAGGTGGGCCCCTCAACCATTCCACGGGCATGGAACAATCCGACCAGAATTTGGTCGAAAAACTCACGCGCGGTCAGGCCCAGCAACCAGGGGCCGGTCTTGAAGAACCCAACATCGTGGGCCCCCGCCTGTAAGAGCAGTTCAACCTTGCGCTCTGGCCAGGTTATCGGAGCCGGGGCCAGTCCAGGCCGCAAAAGATCCACGGGCCTGGGATCAAACGACAACGCAATGGCCCTGGCGTTGGACTGTTCCGCCCGCTCCCGAAGGCGAGTCATCAGCGCCTGGTGGCCTCTGTGAACACCGTCAAAATTGCCAACCGCGAGATAGGCTCGCTGAGTGGCGCCCGGTTGTGGATCTAAGTTCGAGACGATAAACAAGGAGCCGTGCTTCCAGAGGCCTATGTTGGGACCCAGCGAGAGTTCGTCCCCCGCAATCAGGGTCGCAATTATCGCCGGTGTTCCTTCATCGGGTCAATCATATGGGGGGCAGCACCACCTAACTTTTGAACAAAGGTTATCAGGAATCGAAGACCAACCGTCAGGAACCAAGATCACAATCGGCTGCTCGTCCTGACACCTGCGGATACGTCTCTATGCCTGGTCATGAATCTAGTCCGTGAATTCGTTTCAGGATTCACACTGTGGGAGAACGTTCAGGTTCGGTGTGGTCCGGTACCGTTTGACCAGCAGCCTGTTTGAAGTCCCGATGAGCACCAGTTTTTAGGAGCTGCCGAATTCAGATTTTGCAATCAATTTGAACGGTCTTGTCACGATTGTGAGAGGCATTATCCATTTCATGACACAAACGGGGCGACAAACGGTTTCAATTGTCCCGCGCTCGACGTTACAATTCTTGTCAACCGTTTATGGCTGTTGCAGGAGACGTCATCGTGACGTCTCTTGTAGGTCTGAGTCTCAAACAGTTTCAGCACCAAGGGATTCCTATGTCCGCCTCAGAGCCCGTCAACAAGTCCGCGTTCGTCAGGCAGTTTCTGGCCGATCACCCAGGTTCAACCCCCTCAGCCGTGATCCAGGCTTGGGATGCAACCGGGCTCGAAGGTAGCATCAGCGCGAGCCTGGTCCGCGGCATTCGGCTCAAAATGAAACACTCCGAGAAGCCCGCCAAGGTTACTGCCAGCGCTGCCAAGAAGCGCAAGGTCAAGCGCACCAAGCGGATGGTTGTCAAGGAAGTGGCAGAGGTTAAGAAGATTGCGGCCCCCAAGCGAGTCCGGGCCGTTAGCACCAAGGTAACGCCAACGGGTAACCGCCGGGCTGAGCTTGAGGCCGAAATCGATCGGCTGCTCTTCAAGGTCATGGGCCTTGGTGGCCTTACCCAGACCGAAGACCACCTGCGCAAAGCACGCCGCTCTCTTTACGAAGCCAAGTGACCGGCCAGGAGGTGACCTCCTGAATCCCTAGTTTGATTGACAGCACTGAACCGCAGGAGCAGGCCGATCGCTTGATCAGCCCGCTCCTGCGGTGTTGTTGGTGCCCTGCTGAGCAAGCTGGTGCGGTGTGCTCGGTTGGAGTTTCGAGACTCATGAGGGGTACAAGGATCACGGTCAAAGGAAGGCCAGGGGCTCATGATGTTTCATTCAGGTGCAGATTTTCCAAGGCTTGCCCGCATTCGTCAGATCTTTGATCACCAGCCCGTGGTCGGTGACGTTGCAGCAGCAATTCGCGAAGCAATTCTGGGGAGCCGGATCGAGCAACGGGTTCCAGCGGGTGGTCGGATTGCGCTCACGGTGGGTAGCCGTGGCATTCAGGGGATCGCCGAGATTGCCCGGAGCGCGGTCGAGACCCTGGCATTGCTGGGCCTGAAGCCGTTTGTGGTGGCCGCCATGGGTAGTCACGGGGGTGGTACCCCTGACGGTCAGCGAGCCTTGCTGGCAGAGCTTGGTGTGACGGAAGCGACGATTGGGTGTCCGATCTCGGCCGATATGGACACGGTTACACTGGGCACAAATCGGTTTGGACTGCCGATCCATTTTGATCGCGCTGCGTTCAACGCGGATGGCATTCTGCTTCTGAATCGGATCAAGCCCCATACCTCGTTCACGGGTGAGTTCGAGAGTGGGTTGCTGAAGATGCTTGTGGTGGGCCTGGGTAAGCAACAGGGGGCCGCTCAGGTTCACAAGCTAGGACTTTCCGGTCTCAAAACCTTGATCCCGGAGGTTGGTGCGCATCTCTTGCGCGAAACACCGGTCGCCATGGGCATTGCATTGCTGGAGAATGCGCAGGAGCGGATTGCCAAGGTGGTTGGGATTGAGCCCGACGAGCTGCTCAAGATCGAACCGCAGTTACTGGATGAGGCGCGGTTGCTGATGGGACGGCTACCATTTGATCAAATCGACACGTTGATTGTTGGCGAACTCGGTAAGAATTACAGCGGCACGGGACTGGACCCAAACGTGATTGGTAGGCAGCGGGTGGAAACGATGCCCGATCTCACACGCCCCAGGATTACGCGGCTAGCCGTGCTGGATCTCTCGCCTGAGACCCGGGGTAATGCGCTCGGGATCGGCCTGGCGGACCTTACCACGGATCGGCTGGTTCGTGCGATTGACCCTACGCCCATGCGTGTGAACAGCTTCACGAGTAATTTTCTCACCCGGGCGCGGGTCCCGATCAGTCTGTCCACCGATCTGGACGTGTGGAAAGCGTGTCTGGATACGTGCTGGCGTGTGGCCTGGCCCGAAGTTCGGCTGGTTGTGATTCCGAACACACTGGAACTGGAAACGCTCTGGGTTTCCGAAGCGCTTGCCGGCGATGTGGCGGCCGACTCTACGCTGATCCAGGAGACCGAGTTTCTGCCGGTTCCGGTTCTGGCCGATCAACGGATTGACCAGCGACAACTCTTTCCGCACAGCACGCAGGGGCGAAGGCCGCACTGAATGCCAGGAACGGTCTTGGCATCTGGGTTTTTCTTCAATAGTTCCGAACCAGGGGTGGTAGCGCATGTCGCGGCCGATGATTCAAGCGGTGGCCTTTGACCTTGACGGCCTGATGTTTGATACCGAGGCACTCTTCTTCAAGGTTGCCAGCGAGATGCTCAGCAAGCGTGGTAAGGTCTTTACCCATGAGATGATGTCGGCCATGATTGGCCGGCGCGCGGTGCTGGCCTATCCCGCGTTCAAACGCATCGCCGAGTTAACAGAATCTCCTGAGGAACTCCAGGCCGAGGCCCGAGGTCTCTTTTTTGAGCAGATTGATACGGCCGTGCATCCCACGGCCGGACTTTTTGTTTTGCTTCAGACCTTGGAACGGCTCAAGATCCCCACGGCGGTGTGTACCTCTTCGCGCAGAGAGTATGCTGAACGATTGTTGAGTCAGCACGGGATTCTTACTCACTTCTCTTACCTGCTGACGGCGGAAGACGTGGTGGAAGGGAAGCCGAATCCGGAGATCTATCTGAAGGCGGCCGCGCGTTTTGAGATCGAGCCCGCCCACCTGCTGGTTCTGGAAGATAGTCCGGCGGGGGTAACGGCTGGTAAGGCGGCTGGTGCGTTTACGGTGGGAGTCCCTCATGATCATAGCCCCGTCGGTCCACTTGCGCTGGCCAGCTTGGTGGTGGAACGACTGGACGCCCCTGAACTGCTGGCGTTGCTTGGCCCCCCAGAAGCGGTTTGAAGTTGCACTTCCTGGGGTCTTGCTGAGCAAGACGCCTGAAATATGAGCCTGACACGTGAGCGACGGATTTGAGAAGTTCTCGAAAGTGGGTTCACTAGGTTAAAGTCTTGAGGTGGCTTTCTCAGGGCCAGAGACCATGGATGGAGCCTTGGACATCACATTCTTCATCGCTCGATGCGTAGCCGCGTTGTGCTTGAGTCGGGCATGTGATCACAGGTGGTTGCGTACGAAAACACATGAAAACATGGGGTTAAACGCATGAGGCTGGTTTGCTTGAAACCGGCCGGGGTGGGTAGATGCGCACCAACGCCAAGCCTTGCAACCTCTACATCTTTGTGAGTGACTTCAAAAGCTCGGGCAGGTTAGGTGTTTGCCTTCCCGAATCGACCATCGTTCCCGGCTCTCACACAGATGGTGGAAATACCAGTTCCTGGACCGCCGACGCGAAGAGGTTGTCTCCCGAGTGCCAGTGTGTGGCTGCGTCTGCGTGTTCAAGTGCAATCGATAGTCCGCGTACCAGATCAAGGGGTCGCGCATCCAGGCCAAACGATTGGATGGCGTTGGCAAGTCCCTGAGCAATGTGGCTGGCCGCACGATATTGCTTTACGTTCAGGAGCGCCTGCGTTCCCCGTTCGGGGCTGACCAGGTCGGCCTCGCAACGTTGCTTTTCCAGGCTGTTCCAGCCTCGGCAGACCAGCGGTCGCGCCTCGTAAACCAGGCACATTCCGTCCTTGAGCAACGGGCATGGCAAACGCATCTGCCGACGCTCATTGGCGTTCAAGCCTGTGGTCTGGGTGATGTGGCGAGACAGGTTCTCTCGAAGCGGTTCGAGCGGGACGATGGCAACGCGAACCCGCTCGGCCAGCAAGATCACCTCGGGCACGCTGGCTGTGGTGTGAAGGTGGCAGCAAGACGTGCAGTGAATGGCACACGCAGGTTGCTCGGATCGTGGAGATTGGGAAAGCCCCCGCACAATCATCCGGTCTGTGAATTCCAGGGCATTTTCAGCAAGCTCGGAAGCAACTTCCGCAGGTTCTACGTCCTGCAAAATCTCCGATGCCGCCTCCTGCTGCGCACGGGTTAGTAACTCGTTCACGGAATGGGGCTGGGTCATGGTCATTCACATTTGAAGCAGTTGGCCCAGGCCACAACCATTCCGTTTTACATGGAAGTTGCACGTGCAGACAACCCCAAGCGACAGCCGAGGACCGCTGTTCCCTATCTGCAACCCAATGGTGAACCGCTGGAATGCGACGTGGCAGCCATCCTTCTCACTATCGAAGTGAGAAGGATGCTTTGATGTCCAAGGTACGCGCCTTTGGCGTTTCAGTTCCCAGTCAAACGGGCTAGTCCAGTAACCTGGTGATCTCGATAAAATCAATCTTGATGTTATTGCTGCCGTTTGCGTTTGTCATGGTGAGCTTACCGTTGGTGACATGAACCATCACGGTATTCCCAAGCCAGCGTGTGCTCTTGGTGACCTTGCCCTTGAGCGCAGTCTGGCCGTTCAGGTTCACGCGATAAGCCTTGGTTGTGGATTGCAAAGGGTCGCCCGCAACAAGGTGGACCTGGTAAATCCCATTGGGGACCGCAATGGACCACGATGGGTTCAGATGTTTGGTCCTGACCAGTTGTATGAAGCTATCACGCTGCTCGTCCGGCGATCGGCTACTATTGCGATCTCGACTGTTGGCCTTGTTATTCTTGGTCCAGCCGAAGGTCAGACCGCTGGCCTTGGGTCCGTACACCTCACCAATGTCATTGACAAACCCTGCAGGAACGTGGAGTTGATTGTTTGAGAAATTGATTCGAATGGCAGCCGCCTGAGCCGGAACCGTCGCAGAAACTTCTGGCGTAAGGGTCGACAGCGCGGCCCCGTTTAGCGCAGCGAGCTTATAGAAGTATGTGGTCCCCGGGCTCACATTCAAATCGGTGTAGGTTGTCGTTGCGATGCCCGTAGCATAAGGCGTGGCTGATCCCGTTGTTTCACCGCCGCTGGTGGTGGAACGGTATAACGCGTAACCACTCACAGGTCCAGCAGGGGCCTGCCAGGTCAGGAGCACGGCCTGTCCAGTCGATACGGCCATAAATCCGGTTGGTGACGCAGAACCAGGGATCGCGCTTGCGGTGGTCTGACCACTGGCACCAGCAAGATTAAACGCCTGGATCCGATAGGCATAGCTGGTGCCGGGCGTGAGGTTGGCGTCTGAGTAACTCAGCATCGAGTGAGCTGCGTCGGTGTTCGCCGGTCGTGAAGCCAGCAGTTTGAATTCCTGAGAATTGACGCTGCGGAAGATCTGGAACCCATCTTCGTTCGAGGCGTTGTCTTGCCAGGAAACGGTGACGGTAGTGGGGTTGACCACGGTGGCCAGTCCCAGTGTGGGTGCAGCGGCAGGGGTTGAAATTGAGACGGAGGCCAGTGTGGAGGCAGGGCCCTGGCCGGCGGAATTTTGCGAGATTACCCGATAGCTGTAGGAACTACCGGCCTGGATGGTTTGATCGTTGAAGGCAATCGCCGGTGCTGCAACTTGTGCAAGTTTCACGAAGTTACTGGAACCGGCGGTCGTGCGTTCGACCTGATAAGAACTGGCGGATGGCACCATGTCCCAAGAGATCTGCGCGGCCATTGGTACGGGTGCGGTTGAACTGGAAGTGTAGCCGGTTGCAAGTGCCGCCACGTTTTGGGTCTGTGTGGGACTGGTTGGCGTGGTGACTCCGCGGAGCGGGGCATAGTTCGAGAAACCGGACAGATTGAAAGCCTGAACTCGGTAATAGTAAGTCGAGTTGGGAGTTAGCCCAGTATCCACATACCCGAGAACGGTTGGAACGACGGCCGTGCTTGGCTGAACCGAACCCACCAGTGAGAAGGGCCCCCCGTTCAGGCTTCTGAAAATCTGGAAACCGTTCTCGTTGGAGGACTCATCTTGCCAGATCACGGCCAACGAACTGGTGGATTGGCTGAAGGCTCCAACCCCAACCGGCGCTTTCGGTAGATCTGGAGTGCTGAGTGGTACGTCTGCGGAGGGGGCTCCGTCGATGTTGGATAGGCTGGCACGCACGCGGTAAAAGTAAGTGGATCCGGGCGCGAGCCCATCTTCGTGAAAGTTCAGGGCTGGTGCCGTTGTAATTCCCACCTGTGCGTAAGAGCCCGTGGCTCCCAGTTTACGTTCTACCTTGTAGCTGGTGGCACCTGGTACCGGGCTCCAAGAGACCGTGGCACCCGGTGCCACTGCGATGGTCGAGCTTGCGGTAGTTCCTGTGAGTATGACAGCTGGGGTCGTGACCTGCGCTGGTGAGGTGTAGGCTGTTATACCCGAAAAATCCGAGTATCCAGCCAGGTTAAACGCCTGGATGTGGTAGTCATACTTGGTGCCCGGCTGAACCGTTGCATCGGTATAGGTCACGATTGAAGGGGCAAGCAGGGTATTGGCCGGCAATGAGGCAAGGAACGAAAACTGACCAGAATTCGCACTCCTGAAGATCTGGAACCCATCTTCGTTGGAGGCATTATCCTGCCAGGAGAGTGAGATCGAATGATCAGACACGCTGGTGGCAATTCCCTGTGTGGGAGTGGCGGCCAGGGCTGGTGTGGTAACCTGGGTCTCTTTCGAGTATGCGCCGTTGCCTAGATCGTTTGTGGCACGCACCCTGTAGACGTAGGTCGACTGCGTAGCCAGCCCGTCATCCTGGTACTGCTTGAGCGGCTGGTTGATGGTCGCAATTTGCGTGTAGGTGCCGGTGGCTCCCAGCTTGCGTTCGAGCTTGTAACTGATTGCTCCAGAGACTGCATCCCATGTGATTGTGGCCCCCAGCGGTACCGTGGTGGTGGACCCCGCCGTGTAGCCGGTGACTGTGGCGTTCAGGTTGGTTGCAATGCCAGGCGGGGCCGCGATCACCGGTGTGAAGGTCCAGTTGAGAACCTCCTGAAGGGCGGCCAGTCCACCCGTACCTCCGGTAAACCCAACGTAGGCCGATCCACCGCCGACAAGTCCTTGAATGTTCACATTGTTGTAAGACTTCGTGAATGTAGCATGCGTGATGGTGTCGGTGATCGACAGCAACAGCGTTGCGCCGTCGTAGCTGATCACAGCTTCCATAACGTCGCCGCTATGAAGGTCAACGCCCGAGGGAGTCAGGTCGTCTGCAGGGGTTGAGGGAGAATCCCCATTTGCGTAGAGGCCCGTTGAGTTGAACCCTTCACCGGCGTTGTCATAGATATCAAATTTGATGGCCAGGCTCTTCTCGATACCGGGCGGGCCGCCGGCTGTGTCTGGACCGTAGCCAAGTCCACCGCCCAGGCCGCCCACGGCCGTGGGGGCCACGCCTTGAATCACAAAGGCAAAGCCGTCTGCCGTGTTTCCACCTGGCGAGACTTGAAACTGGAACCGGGTATTGAATTTGGTAACGTCTTGCACGTTAGTCGAGAATATCGATCGCGCTTCCCAGCCGTTTGTGTCTGTGACTTGAAGTCGGCTTCCGCTCACAACCGATCCGCCGTTGAACGTCAGAATTCCGTTGGTCAGGTTGCCGAACCCTGCCGAAAAGTCGAGTGAGGCCGCCTGATTTGTGGTGGTGGCCAATGTCACGCTGGAGTAGGTCGAATTGCCAACCACGTTGAACGCACGAATGCGGAAGTAGTACGTGCTGGAAAGGGCCAACCCGCCCACGGCATAGCCGGTTGTCATGGCCCCCGATGTGGCCACCTGAACCCACCCGGTCTGGCCGTCACCAGACTGCTCAATCCGGTACCCATCCGCGCGGTTGGGTGAAAGGTCGTTGGAAGTCCATGTCAGGTCGATCTGGCTGCCTGAAACCGCGGTGGCCTTCAGGTTCGAGGGGGCCGCTGGTACCGCGTCTGGCGGCTTGATCAGGCCGTAAACATTGATGAAGTTGTTGGGAGCGCCGGTACCCGACGCCACATACACATGCCCGTTGGCAACCGATGGAACCTGGAACTTCACGGCCGCCCCGAGCGCATCACGATTCCCAGCCGCCTGGGCAGAATTATATAACTCGGTGGCGTAGCTATCACTGCTGTAGGCCCGAAGCTGGTTGGTGCCTCGGTCCACATCCCAGACAATGCCATCTTGGGTACCGTTCGCAGATATGGATGGCGTTGATCCTGCGAATGCGAACGTATCGCCAGAGCGAGACGTGGGAGAGTTACTCATCGAGGCGCTGGCAATGGAGAACGTTTTGGCCGTGCCGCCGTACCCTTCCACGTAATAGATCTGGTTCTGGAAGTAGGCAGCCGTATCGAGCGAGCCGCTGAGCTGGCCCCCAACTTTTTGCACCACAGCGTCGTCGCTGCCGTACTTGCCCATGTTCTCGCGGTCGATCAGGTAGATGATCCCTTCCTTGCCAGAGCCAATCAGCAGGTGCGGGTGAGCGGCACTACCTACGCTGTCTGGCAGAACCAGGTCGGCCGCCGAACCGACATCCAGATCTCGCACATTCAGGTACTGTTGATCGAACGGGGTGAAGTAATCCAGCACCTTCAGGCCCCAGCCATTGATGTTTTGCTTGGTGGGACTGGTCGTTGGGTCCAGCCCCACCTTCACAAACGAGTCTCCATAGTTTCCGGATATGGGGAACCCGTTTGCGTCCAGGCCGGTTACCGTACCTGGCCGTGGCACGTTGGTATCGTTGCCGTTACTGCCGTCAAATGTTCCGTTCCCGGTCTCGAAGTAGAGGTTTGTTCCATCCGACGAAAGCGCACCGCCAGCTTGCCAGATCCCACCGAGTCCACCATTGGGTGTGGTATTGAACACCCCTTTGATGGTCAGTGTCGCCGGATCAACCCCCACCACCCAGCCGTGATACGGTCCGTTATCCCCATGTGAAGCCCAGGGGATGTAGATGACCCCATTCACAATCGTCAAGGCGCCTCGTTGGTGCTCGCGAAGGGCGTTGAACTGGACCACGCTCTGACCAGTGCCGTTATAGGGGTCGGTAACGCTTCCATCTCCGGTCCCATAAACATAAATCTGTGTATTATTCGTGTTGCCGAACGAGGTATCGCCAAGAACCAAGGGGGCCACGCGATCTGTGCCGTCGGAGATATTCACGGCATGCAGGCGCTGGACGTAATGATCGACCCCGGCAACGGTTTCCTTGGATTTTGCCACCACATAAAGGGTGTTTGAGGCAGAGTCAATCACGGGAGTACCGGTAATCCCAACCTCGACCGTAATGTCTCCGGTGCCGGTATCACCGTTTGGAACGGACGTTACCGCGGTCGCACCTGGAAGTGCCGTGTCAAAGAAACTCCGTTTCCAGAGCAGCAGCGGATCACCCGTAGAGGCGTCGAGTGCATACAGGCTGTCATGCTGGGTCGCCACAAACATCACATCATGCAACCCGGTTTGGGGGCCTGTTGTGATGTTCACTTGTGTCTGGACCAGTGGTTGGGCGTAAACCTGCCCGTCCACGGCATAGGAATACAGTTTGCCGAACGTCGTGGGATTGACGTTGGCCCGGGTCAGGAGCACCTCAGAGAGATTCTGGCCGGAACTGGCGATATCGTTGTGATACGTAGTCACGCTAGAGAGCACCAATCGCTCTTCGAGTGACTCTAGCATCAGCTGCAAGCCACGCAAACGTGATCGCTTCCGCCCAGATCGTTTCTCTGAGTGCATGCTTTTTTACCTTCAAAACAGGTTGTCTGGCTACGAATCCAAATGGATGGATCGAAGGGAGAGGTCAGCAACCCGTAAGGGCCTCAAACCGCACAAGCCTACCACGAAATTACTTGCCCACCGTGGGATCAGCAAGGGGCTGTCAGGAATGGTGGTTTTTCCCCACCTGTATCTTGCCATTACGATCAAAATGTCTGGGATCGCTGGCCGAGTTGGTCGGGTCTGAATGCCAAGCGTGCCGTTTTAGATGCTTTCAGCACCGTCAGGCATCCAGGTTCGTGCGTGCGAGCAGGCCAGAGCGTAGGACCACACTGACGGAACTCAGAGACATGGCCAGGGCTGCAACCATGGGTCCGTACTGGCCAAACAATCCCAGGGCCGCCACCGGAATTCCGATCAGGTTGTAGAGCATGGCCCAGGCCAGATTCTGTCGAATGGCGTTCAGGGTAGCGCGGCCCAGTTTCAAGGCGCGTGGAATCGTCCTCAGATCGCCGGCCACAATCACCACATCGGAACTGGACTTGGCCAGATCGGTTCCGGTGCCGAGCGCAATGCCCAGGTCAGATTCCGCCAGCGCCGGAGCGTCGTTCAGGCCGTCCCCCACCATGGCAACCTTCAGGCCGGGTTTCATGTTGCGAATTGTTGCCAGCGTGGTTGCCTTCTGGTCAGGAAGGACGCCTGAGTAGACACAGTTGGCGTCAATTCCTACCGTTTCTGCGACACTGAGCGCAGTGGGATGCTGGTCTCCGGTGAGCAAGAACACCTGCTGGTTTGCCCGTTTCAGCGTTTCAATCACCTCGCTGGCGTTCGGTTTGACCGGATCAGAAACACCAATCACCCCCACCGCCTGGCCATCAATCGCCACATACAGGACCGACTGCCCAGCGGTTTCCCAGCGCAGCCCAACGTCACACGTTTCCGCCAGATCAATGCCTTCCGTAGTCAGCAGCGCTGCCGATCCTACGAGCACCGCGTGGCCATTGACCGTGGCAGAGACACCACGTCCACGAATGGCGCGGAATCGTTCGTTCTTAAGGCTGCCGGCGTGGGCTGCCAGCGCGCGGGCCAGGGGGTGTTCGCTGCCGGCTTCGGCTGCGCCGGCCATCTTGAGCAGGTCGTCTGTGCTTCCAAAGTGTGGGCTGGCCCAGGTGCTGGTCACGGTGGGTTGGCCTAGGGTGAGTGTGCCGGTTTTGTCAAAAACGATGGCGCCCAGTCGGTCCATTCGTTCGAACGCGCTGGCGTCTCGAACCAGAATGCCAGCGCGCGCGCCTCGCCCCGTGGCCACGGCCACGGCCATGGGCGTGGCTAACCCGAGTGCGCACGGGCATGCGATGATGAGCACGGCTGCCGCGTTCAAGAACCCCGCTTGCCAATGGCCGAGGAGCCCCCAACCCAGCAGTGTGGCCAGGGCGATCAGCAGCACAATTGGTACGAAGACGGCCGAAACCCGATCGGCCAGCCGCTGGACCGAGGCTTTTGACCCCTGCGCCGTGCGCACCAGCCGGACCAGGTTTTGCAATACGGAGTCGCGGCCCAGGCGCTCGGCCACCACGGTGAGCAATCCATCGCCGTTCACAGTGCCGCCGGTGACACGGGCGCCGGGGCCCTTTTCCACCGGGATTGGCTCACCGGTCAACATGGACTCATCCACCGATGAGTGCCCTTCGATCACGCTGCCATCCACCGGTACCGCCTCACCGGGCCGTACACGCAGTCGGTCGCCCTGGTGGACCTCACTCAGGGCCAATTCGCGGAACTCACCGTCACGTTCCACCAGGGCAAACCTGGGCGAAAGATCAAGCAACCGTTCAATGGCCTCGCCCGCCACGCCGCGTGACCGGGTCTCTAGCCACTTGCCCAGCGTGATCAGAGTCAGGATGACGGCCGAGTCCATGAAGAAGTGAGCGGCGTGATACTGGCCAATCACCAGGTGATATAAACTGAACCCATAGGCGGTGAACGAGCCAAGCGCGATCAGGGTGTCCATGTTCGCCGACCCTTGCCTGAGCCGCTGCCAGGCCCCTTGAAGGTAGGGCCAGCCGAGCCAGACTTGAACCGGGGTTGCGAGCCCGGCCATCAGCAGTGCCAGGTTACGGCCATGCGGAAATGCCCAGGGGGCCAGCATGGAGCCCAGTCCCAGCACCACCAGGGGAATACTGAAGACGCTCCCCAGAATCAATCGCCATCGCCAGCCGGCAACTTCCGCAGCGCGCTCGGCCCTGAGCAAGGCAACCGCCTGGGCTGGGTCTTCCGAATCACTCACCCGGGTCGCTCCATACCCGGCCCGGCCCACGGCCGAGTTCAATCGCTCTTCCAGGTCGGCTGCACCGTCGGCAATCTCAACCCAGGCCCGATGGGTGGCCAGATTCACGCGGGCATCCCGCACACCAGGGACCGATTCCAAGGCCTGTTCCACACGAGCCACACAACTGGCGCAGTGCATGCCGGTGATGGCCAGTTCCAGTTCCTGGGTCGGTTTCTGGTCGAGCTTGGCGGTTTCAGGCTGGGGCGAACGGGTTGAGCTTGGTTGCGGTGATGGGCCACGAACCGGCAGGCCAATCGAAATCAGGTCCATGGGAGCGGGGGCAGGGCTTTGGGGGCGTGAGGCCGGCAGGCCAATCGAAACGAGCTTGGCAGGGCCTGGTTCCTGGTTGTCAGGAACCGCCTGGGGCTGGCGTTGGGGGCTGGCGTTGGGGTCTGGAACCTGATAGCCGGCGGCCTCCACGGCGGCCTTCAGAATCTCTTGGGGAATCGACTCGGCCCCGACGAACTCGATCTTGGCGGCTGAACTTGCCAGGCTGACCTCGGCCGAGCGAACTCCTGGAACCGCCTCCAGGGCGTTCTTCACGCTCTGGACGCAATGGCCACAGGTCATGCCGGTCACGGGCAGAGTAAGGAACGGGTATTTTGAAACCGTACTAGACACAAGCAGGCCCCCCATCAGCCACCCGTCCCAGGATTTGGACCGGGTCAGCCTGGTCATTGTGGGGTCCAGATTACGAAGAGCCAAGAGGGCGAAGCAAATTGTGAGATGGCGTCGAACGCGGGCCTGGTCAGGCACTGGCGGATGGGCTCAGGCTCGACTACGGTCCGCCCGATCGCTGGAATAGAGATTTAGAAAGTGGACACAAAAACGGTAAAACGTGGTCGTTTTCCAGAGAAAATCCGTGGCTCATCCTGGATCGTTCTGGCCACAAGATTTTGGGGCGTGCTTCCAGAAAGTGCCCCCGAGCAACCATAATGGTGGTTTCTCAAGAGTGGGCAGTGGGCTTCGCCTTCGGTTCCCTTCAGAAACCAGACTGATCGGTAGAGCATGGGCTACTTCAGATTCGATTCGGGGCACTGTTTCGCATCATGTTGATTCTCCAAGCCTCGGCATCGGAAAACCAGCTTCTCTTGTGGGGTGAAACCTCAACCCCGCCAACCGCAAACGCCAATCCCAGCAAACGCTCGGTCGTTGCCAAAAAAACTACTGGGAAAACCAAGCAGGAGAGCCGTCCGGTTGCGGTTGAGCGATCTCGGTTCGCGGCCGAGTCTCAGGTGCTTGCTCAGGTTATTGTGGCTGAGATTGCGCACTGCAAGCCGCCCGGCGATAAGAACCGAAGCTGGCTTGCTTGGTTGCCGTCGAATGCGAGTGGGGCACTTCCTTCCAGCTCATTACTTGCCGATGAATCCAGCGATCCTGGCGACGTCCAGCTGGCTCCCTGGACGATTCCGGTTCTGCTTCCAACGCCGGCTCAGACCGTGGACATTTTGCTGGCCTGTACAGGCCGGACTACCTGGGGCCCTGGCGTAGTGATTGGCCCGACCCTGGCCTACTGGGCCGAAGTTCTCCGCTGGGCAGGGTCGATCTTGGCTCGCCAGAAATACATTCCCGGCATGAGGCCAGACGCAGGCGGGAGTGGGTTTCGCGCATGCTGGGAGCCAGTGCTGACCGGTGAAGACCGAATCCGTTCCGAACAGCTCGGGCGTGCAATGCCCGACGCCTGCCGGGCGCTCAGTATTGACCCGTCTCAGGCACCTTCCACCGCTGCATCCGCGATTCTGGCTGGCGTTCTGACGACGCTTGTCGATCATCTGGTGCGCTCATCTCGTGCGGTGGTTGGTAAGAATCCCAAGCGGTTTGCCAGCACCCATGATCAATGGCTGCATGCCCTGCGGACCCAGGATGGCCGGATGACCGGCGACTCTCAGGAGTTGTCGGGACTTGCCGAACAAATTGGCAAGTGGCGGCGGCCGCTGGAACTGGCGGCCTCTGCTCCGTTCCGGCTCTGTCTGCGGCTAGACGAACCCAGCAGCACGTCTGGTAAAGATAGCCCGTCTGGTAAAGATTCCGATCGCTGGCAGATGCATTACTTGCTGCAGGCGGTGGATGATCCCAGCCTGTTAATTCCCGCAGAGGCGGCCTGGACCGGCAAAGGGCCAGAGGCTGAACTGCTGGCTCGCGACGGTTTCCGACCGCGTGAGTACCTGCTTTCGGCGCTGGGGCAAGCTGCATCCATCTGCCCCCGCATCGAGTCTAGCCTCAAGTCCACAGCCCCCACCGGTTTCGAACTCAACGCCACGGGGGCCCACGAGTTTCTGACCCAGCGTGCCAACAGCCTGGAACAGGCTGGGTTTGGCGTCTTCTTGCCAGCCTGGTGGACCCGGAAGGGGACCTCGCTCCGGCTATCGGCCAGGGCTGTGGTCACTGCCCCCAAAGCCCCCAACAAGTCCGGCCTCTCGCTGGATGAACTCCTGAACTTCCACTGGCAGGTTGCCCTGGGTGACCACGTTCTAACGCTTCAAGAGTTGAAGGCGCTTAGCAAGATCAAGACCCCGCTGGTGCAGGTCAAGGGCCAGTGGGTGGAACTTGACCCGGCAGAGATTCAGGCGGCCATCGCCTTCTGGAAATCCAAGGGAGATACGGCAATTCGGGCCCGAGACGCCGTACAGATGGCGCTCGGAGTCGCAAAACCGCCCGGAAAGCTCGACTTTGCGGGAGTTGAGGCCTCTGGCTGGCTGGCAGACCTGCTGAATCAACTGGAAGGGGCCGCCGGATTTGAAACGCTCCAGCCGCCGCAGGGGTTTCATGGCGCGCTCAGGCCCTACCAGGAGCGGGGCTACTCATGGATGGACTTTCTGCGCAGGTGGGGGCTAGGTGCCTGTTTGGCCGATGACATGGGGCTAGGCAAGACGGTTCAGACTTTGGCTCTGATCCAGCACATGTGGGAAAGCACTCCGCCCCGTGAGCGAAACCCGACCCTGCTGATCTGCCCGATGTCGGTGGTGGGGAACTGGAAAAAAGAAGCGGCCCGGTTCACGCCCGACCTGCCGGTGATGATCCATCACGGCTTGGAGCGGTCCCGAGACGCTGAATTCAAGAAACGAGCGTCCAAGCACGCCATCGTCCTTTCCAGCTATGCTCTCCTACATCGAGATTTTCACCAGTTCAAGCATATTCCCTGGACAAGCATGATTCTGGACGAGGCCCAAAACGTCAAGAATCCCCAAACCAAGCAAGCCCAGGCTGCCAGAGGCTTGAAAGTGGCCCATCGGATTGCCCTTACCGGTACGCCCGTGGAAAACCACGTGGGCGATCTCTGGTCGATCATGGAGTTTCTGAATCCCGGCTGGTTGGGAACTCAGGCCGAATTCAAACGCACCTTTCAGATTCCCATCCAGGCGCAGCGTGATCCGATCATGGGTCAGCAACTGCGTCGGCTTACCGGGCCGTTCATCCTCAGACGGGTGAAGACCGATAAGGCGATTATCGCCGACCTGCCTGACAAGCTAGAAACGAAGGTGTTCTGTACGCTGACCAGAGAGCAAGCCTCACTTTATGCCGCAGTGGTTGATCGAACCGCAGAGCTGATCGAATCGGCTACCGGTATCCAGCGCAAGGGGATTGTGCTGGCCACCCTCATGAAGCTCAAGCAGGTGTGCAACCACCCCGCGCACTTCTTACGAGATCAATCGCCACTGGCCGGTCGCTCTGGCAAGCTGTCTCGATTGACCGAGATGCTTGAAGAAGCCCTTTATGCCGGTGACCGGGCCCTGGTCTTTACCCAGTTCGCCGAGATGGGGTTCTTGCTGAAAAGCCATCTCCAGGAGACGTTCGGCCGCGAGATTCTGTTTCTCCATGGCGCAACGCCCAAGACCGATCGAGACCGGATGGTTGAGTTGTTCCAGAATCCGGCCAGTGACGCGCCGCCGGTTTTCATTCTTTCGCTCAAGGCGGGTGGTACCGGCTTGAACCTTACGGCCGCGAATCATGTGTTCCACTTTGACCGCTGGTGGAACCCGGCGGTGGAAAATCAGGCCACAGACCGGGCCTTCCGGATTGGGCAGACGCGGCGGGTTCAGGTTCATAAATTCGTGTGCGCGGGCACATTGGAAGAGCGAATCGATGCCATGATCGAAGAGAAAACCGAAGTGGCTGGCACCATTGTGGATAGCAGCGAAGCCTGGCTCACCAAGCTCTCAAACACAGAGCTAAAAGCCCTGTTCGCGCTGCGTGAAGAAGCGCTGGCGGGCTAGTCCAGTTCAGAAATCAGTCGGCATGGTGGGGATGGGTTCACGGTCCAGGGGGCATCGGAATGGCAGGCCGAGGGATTTGGAACGATGCGGATTTTGAGCCTTCCAGGCCTCGGCCGGCGAAGGGGGGAATCCGTTCGCAGTCTAAGCAGGATTTTGGCGATACCTGGTGGGCCAGGCGCTGGATTGAAGTTCTCGAACGTTTTGATATTGGAGCGCGGCTTTCTCGCGGGCAATCGTACGCACGTAATGGGCAAGTGCTGTCAATCCAGGTCGAGACAGGAATTGTCAACGCACGGGTTCAGGGCTCCAGAACCAAGCCGTACGAAGTGACCATCAAGGTCAAAACTCTGTCCCCAACAGACTGGGCCAAGATCTTCCGGGCGCTCGGTCGCCAGGTTCTTTTTGCGGCCAAGCTACTGGCTGGCGAGATGCCTCGTGATATCGAACAGTTGTTTCAAGACGCTGGAATCTCTTTGTTTCCGACGAAACTCTGGGACCTGACCACGAGCTGTTCCTGTGATGACTGGTCAAACCCATGCAAGCATACAGCGGCCATTTATTACTTACTGGGCGAAGAATTTGACCGTGACCCGTTTCTGCTTTTCATGCTTCGGGGCCTGAAGCGAGACGAGTTGATGGCCGGCCTGGGCGCGGTCTGTCCGCATAGCGCGGAAACGGTTAAACCGGTGGCTCCTCCAGAGCCCCTGACCGGAGAGCATAATCGGTTCTGGGGCAGGGCCGGCCTGCATTTTGAGGAATCCTCGGGTGAGGTGGAAATTCCCAGGACCTCCGCACCGCAAGCCCGCCAGCTTGGCGGGTTTCCTTTCTGGCGCGGGGAGACCCCGTTTCTGGATTCTCTGGTTCCCATTTACGAGGCCGCGTCGATTCGTGGACTCGAAGTTTTGCTGGGCGCAGAGAATCCGGTGGAAATTGAGAAGGCAACACCAGAATTGCCCAGCCCAGACAACGCCTAGTTTCTCCAGGCCCGTTTCGGGTTTGCTCGGGTTCGTGCCAGCTAAGGCCTTGCTCCTTGATAACATCATCTTGACCAAGGCCGACTTTCAGAGCAGCTCCTTCGGCCCCAATGCGATATCAAGCCGAACGGTTTAACTTGTGAACTGGGTCCGTTAGTCCAGGTCTCCTACACGTAGACGCTCGATGTGGCCCGCTAGCGTCATTTGATGGTTTCTGCTTGGACCGGAGTCTGGGAGCGGTTTCACATGGTTGATGACAACTTGGGTGGCCGACCAACGGAAGCACCACCTCTACGCGATACCGGTTTGACCCTGGCCGATGTGTTTCAGGCGCGGCATCGAATTGGTAGCTATTTGAGGCCAACACCGACACTTGAATCCGAGGCGCTGTCCGAAGCGCTTGGTTTCCGGGCGGTGCTGAAGTGTGAACACCTCAATCCCACCGGTGCCTTCAAGGTGCGGGGTGGTGTGAATTTGCTGGCCGCGATGTCGGCCACTGAGCGAGCCCGAGGGGTGATTGCCGCTTCAACCGGCAACCATGCGCAATCGGTGGCCTACGCGGCCAGGCTGTTTCAAGTTCCGGCTGTGATTTACATGCCTGAGAATGCCAACGCCCTGAAGGCGGCTGCCACCCGGTCTCTGGGGGCCGAGGTTATTCTGGAAGGGGCCGACTTTGACGAGGCCCGGCATGCCGCCGAAGCGCGGGCTGAACGGGATGGGCTGCGGATGGTCCGGTCGATTGAGCCGCTGCTGATCTCTGGGGTGGCGGTGGGTGCGCTGGAATTGCTGGAGGCGGTTCCCGAGGTTGATACCATCATCGTGCCGGTGGGCGGCGGGAGTGGTGTGCTTGGTGCTGGGGTTGTGGCCAGGGCCGTCAATCCGGGAATTTGCGTGATTGGTGTACAGGCCGAGGGGGCCCCGGCGATCTACCGGTCGTGGAAAGAGGGGCGGCGAATTGTCACCGAAACGGCTCAGACCTTTGCGGAAGGGCTGGCTACTCGTGAGCCGTTCCCCTTGACGCTTGAACTGTTGCCCAGGCTGGTCGATGAGATGATGCTGGTTTCCGATCCCGCGATTGTTGCGGCAATTCGGCTGCTAATCGAGACCTCACGCCAGGTGGCCGAGGGGGCAGGGGCTGCCGGTGTGGCGGCCGCCATGGCGCTGCGTGAAAGACTGGCAGGTCACTGCGTTGGTATCATGCTCAGCGGGGCAAATATCACGGCCGAGCAGCTTCGGCAAATCCTCAGCATTCCCCATGAGTAGGTTCCATCGGTCTCGATCACGGAAATTCGGTCCATCGCCGGTTATCAGTCTCTGGAGTGCTTGGTGTGGCTGTTCCTCAACCGCTAGTGCTGGAAACCCTGAAACCAAGGCTGGAGCGGGCCTTTGCGACCGCCCAGATCAAGGTGCGGAATCTGGTCGAAGCATCGCCCGACTTCTTCCCCATGTATACCAGCCAGGGGCGCTGGAATCATGGCGGAGCGCTGTGGACCGACTGGTGCGCGGGCTTTCTTGCTGGGCAGATGTGGCTGATCGCTGAACGGACAGGCGATCGCTGGTGGCGATCTACGGCCGAGCACTACTCGCGGTTGCTCGAATACAAGCAGCACGATCGCGAAGTTCATGACCTTGGCTTCATTTTTCTGAACACCTATCTGCCCTGGTATCAACAGACGGCCGATCCCCACCTGCATCAGGTCTTGATCACGGCCGGCCAAACCCTTGCCATACGCTTTCACCCCAAGGGCCAGTACCTCTGCTCGTTCATTGGAACCCAGAGCCTGTTCATCGATATCATGATGAACGTTCCAATTATCTACTACGCCGCGCGTGAGACCAACGACCCGGCGCTTCGCGCCATCGCCGACGCCCATTGCCGGACCACCGAGCGGTTTCTGGTGCGGCCCAATGGAGGCACTGCGCATGAGGGCACATTCAATCCAGAGACCGGTCAGTTCTTGCACCAGTCCACCCACCAGGGCTTGAACGCAGAAAGTGACTGGACTCGCGGGCTGGCCTGGTCGCTGTACGGCTATGGAACCGTTTACACCTATACCCAAAACCTCAGCGATCTCGATGTGGCATGCCGCAATGCCGACCACTTTTTGAATCGGCTGCCAGACTCATTTATTCCCCCTTGGGATTTTGATGCACCGGCTGGGGCGCTGAGAATTGCCGATTCCTCGGCTGGAGCCATTGCCGCATCGGGCTTGCTGCAACTGGCCCAGTTAACAGCCAGCGCTTCACCTGACCGATCTCAGCAGTACCAGCTTGCCGCCTGGAACCTGTTGGACGCCCTTTGCCATGATCAGTTCCTCGCCTGCGCCAATCCTGATTGGGAAGGGACCCTGAAACACGGGGTTTACCATTACCATCGAGGACTGGGTGTAGATGAGTCGGTCATGTGGGGTGATTTCTTCTTTCTTGAAGCCGTTTGCAAGGTTCTTGCAACCATACGCAACGGCCAACCTCAGAACGCCGCGTGCGATCCCCGGAACGACCAGTCATGAATGATCATCTACGTGAGTCCGGGTTACGAAGCTTCCCCCTGTTGCCGGTGCTGGGCCAACCCGCCCCTGCGCCCGAGGCGCAAGATCTGCCGCAAACCGTGCTGATCACCGGCGCCTCCGGGACCATTGGCAAGATCCTCACCGCAGCCTGGGCCGACCGCTACGAACTGATCTTGCTGGACTCTAACCCGCTGCCGAATTCCAGAATCGAAGAGGCCGATCTCTCTCAGTGGGATGAAGAATGGCTCTCTCACTTTGACGAGGCCGACGTGGTGGTGCATCTGGCGGCCCATGCCGACCCCACGGCCGCCTGGCCAGACATGGTTCAGTCCAATCTCGATGCCTTGAACCACGTGTTTCTGGCCACGGCGTTTGCGGGAATTGATCGGCTAGTCTTTGCCAGCTCTCATCGCGTGATGGGGGGGCACCATGATCGCGATCGGCCGATCACGCCCGATCTATCTCCCCAGCCCGAGGGGGCCTCTGGTGCCTCCAAGCTGATGGGTGAACGGCTAGGAATTGCCCTCGCAAAGGCGCAAGGACTCACCTTCGTCGGACTCCGCATTGGCTACGTTCAGCGCGGCGAGAACCAGGCAGAGAGCCTGCCCGATGACGCAAAACGGCAGCTCTGGCTCTCAAATGCAGACCTGATCGACCTTTTCACGCGCGCCGTTGAGGCCGACCTGGAACCAGGCTCACACGTGGTGCTTAACGCCATGTCCGCCAATCAGGGCGGTCACTGGCCAGTGGACGAAACCACCGCCAAGCTCGGCTACCGGCCCCAAGACAATGCATTCGCCGCACGCGGCAAATGACACACAAATCCTTTTTTGTTTTAGCCAGAATGCGGATGCGGATGCGGATGGCCGTGGGCTTCTGCATCCGCTGAACCAACCGGATGCGCAGAGGCCAGAACGAGCCGCCCCGTTTCAACCCCTTTGGTGCCAATCAGGCCGTTGGCCAATTCACGGATAACCCGGGTTGGCCCGCGCAGCAGAATAACCTCCAGACAACGAGTGCTATCCAGGTGCATATGGGTGCTGGTTACCACGCGATCTAAATGCTCATGCTGGAGTTCGGTCAGCCGGTCCGAGATTCGACTGGCGTGATGGTCATAGATCAACGTGACTACGCCAACCGCCTCTACGTCTTCATGCTCAATTGCGTCTTCAATCAGGGCTGCCCGCATCAGGCCGCGCACAGCCTCTGATCGGTTTGGGTACTGGTGCTCTTCCCGGTACTGATCAAACCGCTGGAGCAGTTCGCCGCCAATCGCCACACTGAACCGAATCAGAGGATCGTCTTTCGCACTCAAGGGAGATGATCCTCTTTGTTTGCAGTGCTGCAGGGGACCCGTGTTTGAAAAAAGCCCCGGGACGAGTGTGATTTCATCCCGGAGCAATCCGAGAGCCTTACTGGATCTCATCCACCTTCACGGTTCGGTCTTCCTTGGCACAAACAAGAACCGCTTCCAGAATGCGCTGAGTTTGGTAGGCATCTTCAAAGTCTGGCAGCGGAACCGTGGGTTCTTTGCCGGCCAGAGCCAGCAAGATATCCAGCGCCTGGTTGGTGAAACCATGTTCGTAACCAATGCAATGGGCGTCTGGCCACCAATGCTCGGCGTAAGGGTGGTCACCACCGTGGGTGCAAATGATGTTGGTCCAGCCCTGAACGGCTCTGGGGCGGGTTGCATCATAATATTCAAGTTCGTTCATGCGCTCGAAGTTGAACTTGATGGCTCCCTTGGTACCGTTGATCTCAAACCCATTGTGGTTCTGGTTGCCGGTTGCCTGGCGTGCCGCCTCAAAACTGGCAACTGCGCCGCCAGAGAAGCGGGCCAGAAATAGCACGGCATCGTCCACCGTCACGTCGCCCATTTCTTCAGAGCCGGCCTCAATTCCGGCCGCAATTCCGCCGGCTGCGCCTGCCGAGGCAACTTTTCGCTTCTTGATGAAGGTTTCCACAATGGCGCCGGCAATCTCGGTAATTTCCTCACCGGTCACGAACCGGGTCATGTCAATAATGTGGGCGTTCAGGTCGCCATGCGAGCCGGTGCCAGACTGGTTCTTATCAAAACGCCAGATCAGCGGGATCGACTCGTCTGCCCAGTCTTGCAGATACACGGCCCGCACGTGACGGATCTTGCCGATCTTCCCTTCCTTGACCAGGCGATGGGCCATGGCCACGGCGGGGCAGCGTCGGTAGTTGTACCAGACGAACGTTTTGACCTTGGACGACCGTGCGGCTTGCACCATTTCACGCGCTTCGGTAAGCGTGCTGGCAATTGGCTTCTCACACGCCACATGCTTGCCGGCCGCAATGGCCGCCATGGCCATGGGGGCATGCAGTTTGTTAGGCGTCAAGATATCAACCAGGTCGATCTCCGGAGACTGGATCACCTGCTCCCAGTGGGTGGAGGAATGCTGCCAACCCCAGTGCTTGGCAAAGGCACGAGAGGCCTCGTCTCGCCGACCACAGGTTGTGTGCATGATCGGCCTGACCGGCGGATTGCAGAACCGACTCACCTGAGACCACCCATTGGAATGGGTGCGGCCCATGAACCCTTCGCCAATCTGGGCGATTTTGATTTCACGCATGCGAGGCCCTCTGCATTGCCCGGCTTTTGGATGATTCACTGGGCCGGTCTGGCCTACTCAGACCACCGACCCAAGGCTCGGAATGGAGTCCGAACCTCAACAAAGCACCATGATAATCCGTGCCAGGCCGGGCGGCAAACAGACGCAAAAATGACCGACCGCCCGATCACTCAATCCATGGGTTTTCTCCGCCCTCCATCGCCCGTTTCAAGCTCCCGGCAAGGGTGGGCCCCAAAGCCTTTGGACCCTCCGCAATAAATTGCTGAGGTGTCATCTTGCATTACTATATTGACTTAGTAGACAATAGGGCCGTTGAAGAGATTGCCTCACACAGTTGGCGAGGCCTTTCATGGTCAAAATTGAGCGTATTATGATGGTGTGTTAAGGAATAGATGCTGTAGTGTCGAGCGGTTGTACTTGTTGAATATCATACTCTAGTGATTTAGTATGGTATTGTCCTTGGCTCGAAGTTGAGTTTTTGCCCTCACGGTTCACGCACGGCGTGGGCCCGTTTTCTCTGGCGGATTTCGTCTTCAATTGTTGGATTTCATTCCCATCATCAGTGACTCAAGCAGGTTGGAGCAATGTCATGACCACGGCCTTCTTTGCCTTGCTGACCTCTGCGATTCTCAGTCTGCCTGCCGATACCGCCGAACCAGACCCCGCTACCGACCTGGGTCGGCTTCAGGGAACCTGGGTAGCCCGAACCGGGCCCAAGAAGAATATTCATGTCACCCTTGAGCTGACCGGCACCCAGGCGCGGTTCACGATCAAAATGCCAACCGGGCTGAAGCTCCAGGCCGAAGGGCTGGTGAAGCTGGATGAGAGCGCGAGCCCCAAGGCCATGGACTGGATCAAGTTTGTAGGCCCAGACTCGCATGAACTGCCAGAGATTCCCGCGATCTACCGGCTGGAAGGGGAGTCATTCGTGGTGTGCAGTGGTGGCCTGAACAAAGGCCGGCCCCACGAGTTCTTGCGCGGAGAGGGACTGCTTTCCGACGTTGTCACCTTCGAACGTGTGAAGGGCAGTGACCGGCAGACCGCGGTGGCACTGGCTCCAGCGAACCGCTAGCATCAGTTCGATTTCCGTCTGGTTTCCTGGGGAGCGATGGCCATGACTTTCCGACGTCCTTGGTTTTGCGGCTGGGTTCTGCTACTGAGTGCGTCGGTCATGGCCGAAGAGCCCAAGAACCGGCCCAATATTGTGGTGATCTTTGCCGATGACCTCGGATGGGGTGATGTCTCGTTCAACGGACGAACGTCCTGGGCCACCCCCAATCTGGACCGGCTTGCGTCTCAGGGCCGAAAGTTGAACCGCTTCTACGCTGGTAGTGTGACATGCGCACCCAGTCGAGCGGTGCTTCTGACTGGCCGGTACTCTATTCACAATGGGGTGACCCAGAATTACCAGGATCTACCAGCCGCGGAAGTGACCGTGGCCGAGGCCCTGAAGGATGCCGGCTACTCCACGGCCCTTTTCGGGAAATGGCACCATGGCGCTCCCCCGCAGGGGCAAGAAACTTACACCCATCCCATGGATCAGGGGTTTGAGCAGTTCTTTGGCTTCACCAACGCCGAGCATGCCTGGGAAAAGTTTCCCGAAGAACTCTGGGACGGACGTGCCAAGGTTCCCGTTTCTGGTCACGCCGATGATCTGTTCACGGATCGTGCGATTAGCTTTATTGAACAGCACCGGGACCGGCCGTTTTTTCTGTACCTTCCCTACATTTCGGCTCACTTCAACATTGAGGCTCCGGCCGACGAGGTGGAGTTACACAAAGGGAAGTTTCCCGAGGTCGATCCTGAGTTTCCTCTGAACGCCACCTACGCGGCCATGATTACCCGGTTCGACTGCAACGTGGGCCGACTGCTGGCCGCACTGACTGCCGCCGACCTGGATGCCAACACCCTGGTGGTTTTTACCAGTGATCACGGTGCCACGTTTGAATCTGGGAACCTGGGAACCAGCAATTTTCACGACAGCAATGCGCCAATGCGTGGTCAGAAACGAACGCTGTGGGAAGGTGGGGTCCGGGTTCCCGCCTGTGTTCGCTGGCCCGGCCAGATTGAAGCCGGCACCGTTTCCGAGGAGCCAATGCACTCCATTGATCTTTGGCCCACCTTGCTGGCTGTGGCCGGAGCACCCCCCAAGCCCGAGCTGAAAACCGACGGAACGAACCTGCTTCCCGTTTGGACCGGACAGCAGAGCGTTCCAGACCGGGTCCTGTTCTGGGAATGGCGAACCGAGGGAGTGGACCAGGTGGCCGCCATGCGGGGGCCCTGGAAAGTGGTAATCACCAGCAAGGGAAGCCCCGAGCTGTTCAACGTGGTGACCGACCCCGCCGAGCGTCGAAATGCCGCGGCTCAGTACCCCGACCGCGTCAAGGAGCTGAAGTCTGCGCTTGATCAATGGCTGGCCACCGAGGTCAGTTTGCCTGGAACTCAGCCCAATTCCCGGTAGTCACGCTCTGAACAGTTGAGTAGGATCACCATCCTGTTGATGGAATCTTCATTCTTCCAGGTGAAAGGATGTTTCTGATGAAGACACGATGGATGATGGTTTTTGCGTTCCTGCTGGTGGCGACCCCGGCTTTTGCCCAGTCTCAGGCTGATCTCGCCAAGCTCAAAGGCAAGTGGACCGCCAAGGTTGGCCCCAACCAAGACATTCCGATTGTCATCGAATTCAAGGAAAAGGCGATCGAGATCGCTGTGATGACCGGTGACGGTCAGGACATCAACCTGAAAGGCGAATTCAAGATTGATGACACCGCCAAGCCCAAGTCCATTGATCTTCTGAACATCAGTTCCCCAGATGGCGGCTCACTGGGTGATAACAAGGGTATTTACGACCTCACGGGCGATACCCTCAAGATCTGCACGGGTGGGCCCAATAACGACCGCCCAACCGAGTTCTTTCCAAACGAAGATACCGGACGCGGCACTATTACCCTGACCCGGGTGAAGTGAGCTTTGGCCCAACGAACCATCGGTCAAACATGAAGGACTGAGGGAAGCGAACTCGCTTCCACTCAGTCCTTTTTTAGTTTTCCAGATCCCCTCTGACCCCAGCAATCAGAAAATGCGAGAGGGGGGAGTCGAACCCCCACGGGTTGCCCCACCAGATCCTAAGTCTGGCGCGTCTGCCAGTTCCGCCACTCTCGCATAAAATGAAACCTGGGTGCGAATTGGTGCCTGGCACCAGCCCCAGATGAGGTCATGAGTGATGATCCTACCCAGATAGCTTCCAATCAGTCCACAGGGAAGGCAAGGTCCCTGGGTCAAAGATCCCAGATCCTCGTTCCATCAAGGAAGAACGAGACAACCCCGTCTTCACTCACCTTCAGCACCGGCCCTTGCAAACTGGCCACCAGCGCAGCCGTGGTGCGGGCCCCCTCGGCCCGATCTAACCCCAGTCGCTCTGGGGCGTCGTGATGGCGTAAAATGGCCCCAAACGCCAGGATCAGTCCTTTTCGATCAACTACCAGTGCGCCGTCCAGGCTGGCGATTGCTTCAAGCACTGGTGGATCCAGCGCGGTGACCACCCGTCCTCTTGCCAGGTAATGAAGTGCTCGCCGTGCCAGCGGGTTCCGGTCTGCCAGCGTGATTTCCGGCAGTTCCTGTCCGGGATCATTTTCCTGGTCTTCATGGTTGACCAGATCATGGCGAGCAACCAGCCGCCCAATTGCTTCTTCCGGATTCCGGACCACTACAAACAGCCCACCCTGACGGTTCTCAGCCATATCCAGGGCCGCCTGAAACAACGTGCGAGCCAGATCTGGGTCTGCAACGGCCGCTGACCATGCCCCATACCACCGAACTGGGTCCAGGATGCGCCAGCGTCCGTGGCTGAAGACGAACGCCTGCCGTCCTTCTGCAAACAGCTTGATTTCCTGATTGGGGCTTAAAACCAGGCACACATGCCCATTGTGCCGGGTTGAAATGGCGTGCGGCTGATAAGCCCGAGCGCAAAGCGTATCCTGGGGTTCAGCCGGGGGTGACGCCACTTGGGCCCGGCTGGCCCAGCGGGCAACATCAATGATATCGACCAGTTGCCCCGCCTGATCGACCAGGAACAGGGTCCGACGACCGTCGCAAAGCCTGTGAATGCTGCGTACGGCCGTGAGTTCCACGCCGTAAGGAATGGCGTCGGTTGGGGTGGTCACCGGTTCGGAATTCGGGTCGATTCCATCCCCAAGCAACAGGGCACCTGTGGAGACTCTATGGTTTTCATAAGTACTGAGCGCTGCGGTGCGTAGCGTTTGAACCGTGGCCGCAATCCGGCTGTTGCGGACCGAGCCTGGAATGTACGGTTCCGGATGAATGAATGCCGCAACGTAGTGATCTTCAGGCCCGCCGCGATACAGGTCCAAGCGAGACGGATTATGGGTTTTGAAAAGATATTCGTACCGCTGGGTGAGCACGGTGGCCACCGCTTGGATCATCCGCAATTCATGAGGGCAGATCTCGGTACGATTGCGGAGCCAGAGCCGGAGCCTGTGGCCAAACAGTCTGAACCGGATCGCCCCGTCCACCGGGCCTGCTTCCAGCTCAAAATCAGGGGACTGGCTTGAAGGGCGTTCGCTTGGCCCTGGCAGCTCTTCAATGGCAATCCGTGGGAAGAAGGCCTGCAAATCGCGCCGGAATACGGCTATAAAGAGCTCAGTCACGGCTGGAGTTTCATGCCGTGGCTCCGTGGGGAGCATCGAGAGGTGGGGATGCGGTGACAATGGCAAAGCCTGGCCATCTATACGTGCTCGCATCACACCCTCCTTGTGTGCCATGAACCGCGGGACGTCCCTATCCACGCGATCAGGAGCCGAATCATATCTCAGGGCGTCTTGGCTGTGAACCGCGCCTTTGAGCAAACCGGCAATCCGCTTAATTGGATCACCTTTGTGTGACTTACTGCTTATTGATCCAAGCCCGAAGCGCCAGCTTTGAAGTTGCGCTTCTTGGGGTTTTGCTCATCTGCTTGGCCACGGCATGTGGCATGCAAAGGTGCCCGCCATAAAAACCCTGACGTGGGCGGCTCATGCCTGGGCCGGCAAGAGTTCGCGGATTGGCTCGCCGAACGGGAGAATGGGCATCGGTCGGCCGATCTGGTCCGTAAAGCTGTGCGATGGATCGATTCCCATGTGCCTGTACATGGTGGCCCAGAGGTCGTTGGGTGTGAGTGGGCGATCGTGGGGGTGTTCTCCACGCCCGTTGGTGGAACCGATCACCTGCCCGGTTTGCATTCCGCCGCCGGCCACCAGCATAGACATGGCCCTGGGCCAGTGGTCTCGGCCCGGTCGGCCGTTACTGTAATCTAGCCGAGGCGAACGTCCGAACTCGCCGGTGACGATTAGAAGGACACGCCTGGTAAGCCCGCGCTGGGTCAAGTCTTCCACCAGCGCCGTGATTGCCTGATCGTAATGGGGTAGCCGCACCCGTGCATCATCAAAGATATGCCCGTTGACGGCGTGGGAATCCCAGTTGTAAATCACACCTGTTGGTACCGGTTCACCGGGCGGAATGGGGTTTTCCATGACCATGGTCACGAAGGTGCAACCGGCTTCCACCAATCGACGCGCCAGGATGGCCCGCTGCCCCCAGGGGTGCCGGCCATACCGATCTCTGAGCCTGGGATCTTCCTGGGAGAGATCAAAGGCCGTCCGTGTCTTTGAGCTTGTCAGCAGTTCAAGCGCCTTCTGATTGAACTGGTCACGAGCCGCCATGGAGCTGGATTCCTCAACGAACCGCCGGGTTTTATCAAACTCGGCCAGCATCCGGCCCCGGTCTGCCAGCCGGCCCTGGAGTTCGTCTGGCATTGCCAGGTAATCCACCTTGAACTTTGAGGAATTGGGATCGCCGGGCACAATCAGGGGCGTGGTGGCCTGTCCCAGATACGCCGCACCAAAGCTGAACGTATCAACGCCGGCTCGACCTTCGTCAACGCCCGCAACGTAACTTGGAATCCCAGATACCTGAGCTGGACGCAGTTTGGTGACAATTGAGCCAACCATGGGAGCGTCGTTCACAAACTCGGTGGGCGTGGCCGGCAGCCGACCCGTGAGAAATCTCTTGTGCCCGCCACCGTGATCTGCGAATTCGTGAGCCACCGACCGTATGATGTTGAACTTGTCGGCCAGGGCGGCGTGGAGCGGTAAATGCTCGCAGAGGTCCAGGCCTGGAACCACGGTTGGAATCGGTTTGAACAGCCCGCGATATTCGCTGGGTGCGTTGGGCTTGAGGTCGTAGGTTTCCGTGTGCGGCGGGCCGCCCGGCAGCCAGACCAGGATCACAGCCGGGTCTGGCTCTGCCGGCTGAAGTTTTGTGTCGGCCTGCGCACGAAAGCGGAGCAGATCACTGAGTGCGAGGGAGCCAAGTGTTCCCGCCTGAAGAAATCCGCGCCGGGAGACCGGACCAGAGCACCGATGCTGAGTCCTTGGCATCTTTCATCCCTCGTGTCGCACCTTTGCTGGTGAATTGTTTGATAATAAATCTACCTTCTGGCTCCGTCTGAGGCTACTCGGTTCTTGGGGGACGTGGCGTGGCCTCGCCTTGCTGGGTTCACGTGCCCTGGCCAGATCCTTTTGAACTTGCGATTTTGGAGCCTGAAGCCGTGAAACCGTATTCCTATTAGCCCGGCGCGTAAGCTTAGCAGTTGCGCTTTTGTCATGGAGAGAGACGCAAAGCATGACTGGGCAATCCCTGGAGACAGGCGTGTTCTGATCAGCGAGGTTGCGTATTGAATCGACCCGAGTGGGTTGTGCCAAAGGATTCATGCCTGCGGTGGGGCGAGGTTCCACCCTGTCAATTACTCACATCTTTGGGGTAGCGTGGGCATGTATACTCCGAACAGAGCCGGGAGCGCAAGCGACCGACCCACTCACAATGCTTGATCGGGGCCAGCAACACCAGGTTCAGCGAATTCGCGTGCTATTCTTGCGGATGAGTGCCCAACAACCTGGTGTTCGCGGTCCCGAATGGTCCTGCTGAGATGGTCGGTGGCTTGCTTATGAGGTTGCGTTTTCCGAGTTAAGTGAAGCGAAGATCCACTTTATTATAGACGCATAAGGATCATACAGAGCCGGGAGCGCAAGCGACCGACCCACTCACCATGCTTGATTGGGGCCAGCAACACAAAGTTCAGCGCATTCGCGTTTTATTCTTTTGGATCAGAGCCCAACAACCTGGTGTTCGCGGTCCCGAAGTTTCTTACTAAGAGGGTCGGTCGCTTGCGCTCCCGGCTCTGTTTTCAGACCAAGAACCTGGCGTTCACGGCCCTTTGGCGTCTTGCTGATCTGGTCGCTCACTTCCGTTCTCGGCTCTGTTTTTGTAAGCGTCCGATGGACCGCATCTTGCTCTTATCGACCAGGGTGATCCTTGAACCGTCCGCGGTACAAGGATCACCCTGTTTGCGGTTCCATTCGCAAGATCATTCCGACTTGGCTGGTGCCGGCTTCCAGGCATCCGGAAGCAGCTCCGCAATTCGACTATGCGGATGCGTACTCACCCGGTCGAGGACATCTTTGAGATATGCAAACGGTTCGACCTTGAAATGCTTGCAACTCTGAAGCACGGTCATCAAAATCGCCGCCGTGCGTCCGCCGGCATCACTGCCAATATGCAGCCAGTTCTTGCGACCTAGGGCAATCGACCGTAACGCATTCTCGCTCGCGTTGTTGTCGATCGCCAGGAAAGGAACGTCCAGGTAGCGATTCAACGCCTCCCAATTCGTCTGACTATAGGCGACAGCCTGGCCCATGGGGCTTTTGGGCAGAACCTGACCCGCCACCGTTTTCAGCCATTCGCCAAACGATTCCATCAGAGGGTGAGACTGCTCTTTCCGGAACTGACCCCGGATTTCGTCCTCGATCGCCCAGCGTTGCTCATTCTCGATATCCTTTTCCTCGACCAGCCGTCCCTGGATCGCCGCGGTGGCGGCCTTCTCCACGTCATAAAGTCTGCCAATCCACGCCAGGGCCGGATGGGCATAGTTAGGACAGGTCGACCGGCAGTCATAGAACTTTCGCCGCGCATGCGCCCAGCAGGCAACCTCAAGAATGCCTCGATTGTGCAGCGAGTCGTACACCGTGTATGCGTCGGATTGCAAATAGCCGGTCGAGAAGCCACTCAGGAATAGATCCGGGCCATCGCGACTGCGGTCCCGCGTGTAATCATAAACCACAAATGAATTTCGACGATCACCGAGATAGGCCCAGAATCGGCCCGTGCGATTCTTTCCGGGAAGGAGCAAATCCAGGGCCGGCACCGAGGTATCATCTGTCTGGATCGCCTTGGAGAGCAAGATCCGGTCCTTCATGGCTTTCCAGATCGGCTCCATCAGGCCGCCGATCGAAGCCATCCAGTCGCACATGGTCGAGCGTGAGAGCATCACGCCCTCGCGGGCAAAGATCCGTTCCAGCCTGTAGAGCGGCAGATGATCGATGTATTTGCTAACTGCCACGTGAGCAAGCAATCCCGTGCCAGGCAAGCCGCGTTCGATCGTTTC
>CAIYJE010000030.1 GCA_903926465.1 uncultured Planctomycetales bacterium | reverse complement strand
GCGGTCATCTGCGGACCAAGAATGTCCAGCAGAGAAGTCAGATCATGGGTGTCCGTACCCAGTGGTGCCATGCAAAGAGTTGAATGCCACGAAAGGCAAAATGCAAGGGGTTACTGAATTCGGCTGAATGCTTACAAATAACCTCAAAAGACAGCCGAGGGCGGCTGTCCCCCGTGTGCAACCCAAGCGTGAACCGCGGCAGAGGGTGTAAGCGAAGGGTTGGCTGTTCCTGAGCAGAACCTGGGGCAGGCTGCTCGCAAACTTGCGGCTGGTCCCGGTTTTGGCCCCTCTTAAACTCTGGCCGTCTATCGGTTAAGCTCTGGTCCCATCCGGTAGGTCTTCCCACCTGCGGTCCCAATTGTGCCCATCCCTTTGGAGACGGACCCCGCCATGGCCACCAGCACTGAAGAAGCTCATCTCAAGCATCCGCCCGGTTTGTACGCCTTGTTTGCCGCCGAGATGTGGGAGCGGCTCAGTTATTACGGCATGCGGGCCTTGCTCGTGCTGTACCTGGTGAACAAGCTGGGCATGGACCGCAAAGATGCGCTCGGGCTCTATGCGGTTTATACCGGGTTGGTGTACCTGACTCCGCTCATTGGCGGCCGACTGGCCGACCGGTACCTGGGTCAGCGCAAAGCGATCTTCATTGGCGGCCTGCTGATGGCGCTCGGGCAGTTTGTGCTGATCAAGCCCGAGTTGCTGTACCTGGGCCTGGGTCTGTTGATTGTGGGGAATGGGTTCTTCAAGCCGAACATCTCCACCATGGTGGGCGGTTTATACCCGGCCGGCGATGCCAGGCGAGACAGTGCCTACACCCTGTTCTACATGGGTATTAACCTGGGCGCGTTTCTGGCCCCCTGGATTTGCGGCACCATTGGCCAGCGGTATGACTGGTGGCCCGGCTTCATGACGGCCGGCATCGGGATGCTGCTTGGTATCGGAACCTTCATGTTCACGCAGCGGTACCTGCAGGGGATCGGCCTGCCGCCCGGCCGCGAGGCCGGCTTTTATGATTCGCTCAAAGCCACAGATTATGTGCATGTGCTGCTAATTGCCGCGCTTACTGCGGTGGGTGTGTATGGCGCGATCACGTTTTGGCCTTACATGCAGCCGCTCTGGTCTCCCCAGTGGCTAAACCAATTCGCGCCAGAAGACCCAAAGCTGTTCAACGTGGCGGCGGTCCTTTACAAGGGGGCTCTGCTGGTGGGCGGCCTGTCGCTGTTCATCTACCTCACAGAGCCCAAGGCTTCCAAGGTTGACCCCGCCCTGTACCAGCCGCTCACCGGTAAAGACTGGGCCCAGATTGCTGTGATCGTGATCATCAGCCTGTTCTCAATCGTCTTCTGGATGGGATTCGAGCAGTCGGGTGGTACCCTCAACCTGTTTGCTGATGAGAAAACGAACCTTAACGTGGGTGGCTTGGAGATTGCGTCCTCTGCCCTTCAGTCGGTTAACCCGCTGTTCATCATTCTGATGGCGCCTGTGTTCGCCGGGCTCTGGCTGTATCTGGGGGCCAAGGGGATCTCTTTCCCATCGTTCGCCAAGATGGGTCTGGGGCTGTTGCTGCTCGGTTTGTCATTCATCGTGATGTACTTCGCGAATGAGGCCTCCAAGGATGGCAAAGTCTCGATGATGTGGCTCATCGTCGTGTACTTCATCTTCACGGTGGCCGAGCTGTTCCTGTCGCCTATTGGGCTTTCGCTGGTGAACAAGCTGGCGCCTCCCAAGCTGGCGTCGCTGATGATGGCGTTCTGGTTCCTGTGCACGGCCGCCGCCAATTACCTGGCCGGCATCATGGAGCACACCATTGAGCCCTACCACCTGAACCTCTGGCTGTTCCTGGGCGTCATGGCGGCCGTTCCTGGGCTGCTGATGCTGGTGATCACGCCGGTGTTGCTCAAGATGTCTCACGGCAAGGCGTAAGGTGGGGCCAGCGTTTTTTAAGTCGATTCCGTCCATTCGGTCCATGATTTCCACCTTTTGAAGAACCAATGGACTTCATGGACGGAATGGACCCCATGGAAAGAACAGGGCGTTTTCCTCTTCATTCTTTCATGCCTCAGAATCTTTGAAAGAAAGGCTCATATCCCGATGCGATTGCTTCTGAGTTTGATGATCTTGGTACTGGCGGCCCGGCCGTTAATGGCGGCCGCGCCTGGGCTGGCCGGCGGTCGAGCGATCACGGTGGATGATCTGCTGGCGGTCAGGGGGGTAAGTGACCCCCAGGTCTCGCCCGACGGCACTCTGATTGTTTACGTGGTTTCAGAGATCGATCGTGGCCTGAACAAGGCTCAGACCAGTCTCTGGCTGGTGCCGCTGGCCGGCGGCGAGCCCAGACGACTGACCACCACCGCCGGGGCCAACAATCACCCGCGCTGGCGGCCAGACGGCAAGGCGATCGCCTTCACGTCGGACCGCTCCGGATCGAGCCAGATTTGGCTGTTGCCGCTGGATGGTGGCGAGCCCAGGCAGGTCACCAAACTGCCAATCGACGTCAGCGGGCCAATCTGGTCGCCGGCCGGTGATAAGCTGGCCTTTGCGGCCGAGGTTTACCCGGGCACCAGTCCCGCGGAAACCGCTGCAAAAGACAAAGAAAAAGCCGAGCAGAAGAGCAAGGCTCGCGTGTTTGACTCGCTGATGGTTCGCCACTGGCAGAGCTGGAATGATGGCAAGCAATCGCACCTGTTCGTGGCCGACGCCGCCACAGGCGAGGCCAAAGACCTGATTCCCGCCTGGAAAGCTAACGTGCCGCCTGGCCCGTTCGGCGGCTCGAATGATTACGCCTGGAATCATGACGGCAGTGTGCTGGCGTTCACATCGGAGCCCATCCAGGATCAGGCCAAGAGCACTAACAGTGATATCTGGCTGGTATCGGTGGCCGGTGGCGAACCACGCAACGTGACCGCGGGTAACCCAGGGGCCGATGCTCAGCCGGCGTTCTCGGCCGATGGCCGGTTGCTAGCCTGGGTGAGCCAGGCCCGCGCGGGGTTTGAGGCCGATCAGTGGGTGTTGAACTTTGCGATGGCCGACAAAGTGGGGACCGTCCCGCCGGTTGCCGTGACCAAGGGGCTCGATCGGCCGGTCCAGTCTTTTTCCTGGGCGGCCGGTTCTCCAGACCTGGTGGCTGTGGTCGATTCTGAGGGGTATGAGCCGATCATGCTCCTGCCCACCCTGGCCCGGCGTGCTCCGATGACCCTGGTGGAAAAGGCAACCCATGGCGCGGCCAGCATGACCAAAGACGGCACACTGGTCTTCCTGCGCCATCTTTCCAACCAGCCGCCTGAAATCTACAAGGTTGCCGGCGGCGGTGAGCCGGTGGCGCTCACGCACCATAACGACGAGCTGGTGGCCCGGCTGGATCTGCCCGCTCTGGAGGGATTCACCTTCAAGGGGGCCGGCGGTGACTCGGTTTCTGGCTGGTTGCAGAAGCCTCCCGGTTTTGATCCGGCCAAGAAGTACCCGGTTCTATTCCTGATCCACGGCGGCCCGCAGGGGGCCTGGCACAACGAGTGGCATAACCGCTGGAACGCCGGCCTGTTCGCCTCGCCCGGTTACTGCGTGGTGGCGGTGAACCCACGCGGTTCCACCGGTTACGGCCAGGAGTTTACCGACCAGATCAGCGGCGACTGGAACGGCAAGGTGGTTGAAGACCTGAACAAGGGGCTAGATCATGCGCTGGTAGCCTACCCGTTCTTGGACAAGGGCCGGATGGCGGCGGCCGGCGGTTCGTACGGCGGTTACATGGTCAACTGGCTGGCCGGGCATAGCGATCGGTTCAAGGCTCTGATCTCGCATGCCGGCATTTTTGACCTGGTGGGCATGAACGCCACCACCGAGGAACTCTGGTTTGTGAACTGGGAGTTTGGCGGCATGGGCTGGGATAATCCCGCGAAGTATCAGGCTCAGTCCCCTTCCAGCTTCGCCAAGAACTTCAAGACACCAACCCTGGTCATTCACGGTGCGCTGGACTTCCGGGTGCCAGATTCCCAGGGGCTGGGCATGTTCACTGCGCTGCAAACCCAGAGCGTACCGAGCCGCTACCTGTGGTTCCCAGACGAGGGGCACTGGATCTCAAAGCCGGCCAACCGCGTGACCTGGTGGACCGAGATGCACGGCTGGCTGGCCAAGTACCTCAAGTAAACGTGATGGGAAAGGGAATGGAGGTCGGCCGGCAACGGTCGGCCTTCTTCCGCTTGCGCAACCGCTAACGCTGGTAAAACCCGCACGTTCTGACCGCCTGTGATGTTGCCTCTTGGCTCAACCGATGGCGCATGGTGAATCTTTGGCTAAACTGGGGTTCCTCCATGGTCGCACGACTAAGAAATTCATTCATGACCGAGGCTTGCTCCGATGACCGCTGTACCTGGGCTGCGTCCGATACTTGAGGTTGCCGAACGAATTGGTCTGAAGGCGAACGAACTCGAACCGTTTGGTCAGGATAAGACGAAGGTGCAGCTAGAAGCGCTTGACCGGGTCCGCCAGAGTGGTGGCCGGGAAGGCAAGCTGATCCTGGTCTCGGCAATCACCCCCACGCCCGCCGGTGAGGGGAAAACCACCACATCTATTGGGCTGGCGCAGGGCCTGCAGCAAATTGGCAGGCGGGCCAACCTGGCGCTTCGGCAGCCATCGATGGGTCCGGTGTTCGGTCGCAAGGGGGGTGCCACTGGCGGCGGTGCCTGTCGGTTGGAGCCTTCAGATAAGATCAACCTCCAGTTCACCGGCGACTTCCACGCCATTACCGCTGCCCACAACTTGCTTTCGGCCGCCATCGATAACCGCCTGCATTTTGGAGACACCCGGCTCGATGCCCGCCAGGTGCTCTGGAAGCGGGTCATGGACATGAACGACCGGGCCCTGCGGAACGTGGTGATTGGCCTGGGCGGACCGGCTCAGGGGGTTCCCCGGCAGACCGGTTTTGATATCACGGCCGCCAGTGAGATCATGGCGATCTTGTGCCTGGCCGAATCCAGGGCCGACCTGAAGGCCCGGATTGATCGGATTCTGGTGGGTTACACCGCCAAGGGGCGTGAGCCGGTTCTGGCGGCGGAACTGGGCGTAACCGGGGCCATGGCCGCCATCTTGAACGAGGCGATCATGCCGAACCTGGTGCAAACCCGTGAGGGAGTACCAGCGTTTGTTCATGGCGGCCCGTTTGCCAATATCGCCCACGGTTGCAACAGCGTGCTGGCCACCCGCATGGCCCTTGCATTTGGTGACTACGCGGTGACCGAGGCGGGGTTTGCGTTTGACCTGGGTGCCGAGAAGTTCTTTGACATCAAGTGCCGGGCTGCGAACCTGAACCCGGCCGCCATTGTGATTGTAGCCACCGTCCGTGCCCTCAAGATGCACGGCGGCCGCAACCTCGACGAACTCACCAGCGCCGATCCCACGTCGGTTGAACGTGGCCTGGAGAACCTGGCGGCCCATCTTGATGCCGCGGCCCGGTTTGATAAGCCGGTCATTGTGGCCATCAACCAGCGTGGCGAAGATACCGAGTCTGAGCTGGCGGTTATCCATGAGTTCTGCAAGGCGCGTGGCGTGGCCTGTTCGACGGCCAATGTGTACGCGCACGGGGGCGCAGGGGCTATCAATCTAGCCGAGCAAGTGGTGCACCTGACCGACCGACCGGCCACTCCCTACCGGTCGCTTTATTCGCTGGATCTACCGCTGGCACAGAAGATCGATCAGGTTGCGCGGGCGATGTATGGTGCCGATGGGATCAAGCTTTCGCCAGAGGCCGAGGCTAAGCTCGCCAAGTTTACCCGCCTGGGTTACGGCGACTTGCCCATTTGCATGGCGAAGACTCAGGATTCGCTAAGCGATAACCCCAAACTTCGTGGCCGCCCTCGCGGTTTCACCCTGGCCGTGCGAGACGCTGAGATTGCGACCGGGGCCGGCTTTGTGGTGGTGCTGACCGGCGAACTGGTTCGTATGCCTGGCCTGCCAGAACGGCCGGCCGCGGAACGGATCTCGGTTGATGAGCAGGGGATCATCCGCGGTCTGAGCTAAGCAGCCGTTTTTTGTGTTCTTCTGTGGCACGGATGATCGGCTTTCGATCATCCGTGCCGTGGAGCCTTGGCCGATCGCGAAGCGGACCTTTGTCCGTATGACGAAAAGCCCAAGAGATTCACGGGCTGGCGTCTTTTGTAGTTGCGATTTTGGACTATAGCCCGCAAAATTTTAGCGGACGCTGCTGAATATGGTTTCGCGTTGCGTTACGTATGACCTGGCCAAGCGGTTGACCGGAAATACAAGCCCGAAGCGCCGGCGAGCGGATTTCTTATGGAATAACCGGCTCGTGACGAATTCAGCCTCGTTCCCCGCATCGCCCTACTTGGGCAAGCCCCAAGAGATCCACTCGCTCGCGCTTGAGGATCGTATTCGGAGAATAAACACACGCTCAGGTGTCGGGCATATATTTCGGGCATCTTGCCCAGCAAAACCCCAGGGATCGCAATTTCAAAGCTGGCGCTTCGGGTTTTAAGAAACGTTGGCGAAAGGAAGCCACGGATCTTACGAGCGGACGCGAAGTATGGACGGAATGGACCAAAACGAAGCCTGGTATATTCACCGCTTCGCCCACTTGCTCAATTCCCTGATTTGAAACCGGTGTTGAGTCGTAAGTGCAGGCTAATGTTGTGATTTGTAAACGGATTCCCGGTCGGCCCGGTTGTTTTCTCCGAGAGACGGTGGTGGCAATAAGCCTCACCATCAATCATCAGAGGCCCTCCTTACATTGCGCCACCGTTTCTACGAAGCGCTCACAGAACGAAGCCTGGGTGGCTGTGTCGTGTTCATCACTTCGGTCCATTCCCGTCGATTCCTATCCTGAGATTCGAGGTCTCGTTTTTTAATGGACTCTCAGGAAAAGCCCTATAAGATCCACGGGCTGGCGCTTGAGAAGCGTATTTCCGCTCAACCGCTGCAGCAGGACACGCTGAAAGCCAAGGCTTCCGGCCACACCCAAACGGTTTGCCTGGAATCGGTCCCAGGCATGTCAGGTCTTCAGAGATCGATCGCATGACGTAGAGTCCAGTTGTGTCAACTGTATAGAGTGTGTGGGTTGTAGCAATTGTGTCGATTGTTGCTGTTCGTTCTTATTTGCCACAAAAAGATAGGGCAATGGGGTCTATTCATTACAAGAAACATGCAGTGGTTATCCTGTTTTTGTAACGGGTCTTGAAGCTTGTATGCGTTTTTCGTGTAGTACCAGTGAGGAACATTGTAGTGGTCCTCATGAATCAGACGGATCACCTCGGCGTGATCTTCTGTACTCCGGTTCTTGGGTTAGATGGCCGTTTGTTGACAAGGAATAAGTGATGAAAAGAATGCGAAGCACCGCACCTATTCTGGAACAGTTCGAATCTATTGTGCTGCTTTCGGCGCTTCGGCCTGTGAAGCATGCAATGAAACATCTGCCTGCACATATTGCCCCCCATCGGCCTGGGCATGTTGCACCGTCCGTCACCGCAACCACGCGACTGAATGGAACGGTTTCTGGTCCGCTAGTTGCCCCAGTGCTGGATAATGCACCGTGGTCGTGGAATTTTCAAAGCAGCATCACCATCAATCGCACCATCTATCCGGCGGCCCAGATTTCTGGCACCTACGATACGGCTTCTCAGACTGGTCGGCTAATTATCAGCACGGCGGATGGACAACTAGAAACTGCAATTCTGACGCTTACCGACTACACAGGCGGTCATTATCAGATTAAGAGCGGGACGGGCAATTTTGCCAATGCCGTGGGTTCTGGCGTGATGATGATGACCCTGACCACCACGACAAGCATCAATCCTCAGACTCAGGCAACCGAGACCTCCAATAGCATGCGCGTCAGTTTCAATCCTCACCAGTATCGTTGAGCAGCGGTGTTGATCATGCCCGATCTCACGCCTGAGGACTGGTGGTGGTATTGGTTGTCCGAATCCCCGTGGATTTCTTGGTTCAAGTCCAGGATCTGCGGTTTGTGACCGCCATGGGTTAATGTCTGTTGGGTTCAACGCCTGACCGTCTCACCACTTGTCGGGTTGCGAACCCTAGAGGCGACAACTCGATCGAGTCGCTGTAACGTGGGTGGACTGGCGCCTGTATCTCGCCAGAGAATTCGGCCATGGCGATCGACCAGTACCATGGTCGGGTAAGATCCGACATGAAGCGCTTCTGCCAGTGGACAGGGCCTGCCATTAGCCTCGCCCATCAGCACTGGGTAATTGATACCGAGTGACTTGGTTGCGGCGAGCACGGCAGGCAGGCGATCTTCCATCGGTCCGGTCTCGTATGAGATTCCCACAACTCGGAATCGGCTCGGATCATACTGCTTTTGCAGTTCAACCAGGTGTGGAATGGTTTTGATACAAGGGCCGCACCAGCTCCCCCAAAAGTCGAGCAAAATGTAATCCGCGTCTATCTCCGAGAACTTGATTGGCTGCCCCTCAAGATTCGGAATCTCGAAATCCACCAGACGTTTGCGGCGGCTATCAAAGTTGCAACTGGCGGTCACGGTGGCAGGATCGCGGAGCGGTGCCCTTGCTTCGGATCGGTCGACAATTGCGGGTGACGTGGCCGGTTCTTTTTGTTCAGGAGTAAGGTCGGCGTGGGTAAAGTGCTGGCCCGTTCTGCGGGTGGAACGCGGATACCCGGATCCGGAGGCCAGTGGAACTTCGACCAGGGTGGCCGTGCTCTCGGGCTCAATCGCCAGCGCTAGATCGCTCCAGGTGGTACGAGAGGCTGGTTCCGAACGTTCCTGTTCCGCCTCCGGCAAAATTTCGGGCCCCTGCGCTGTTGTCGGTGGCTGGGGTGCAGGCGAACTGGAAGCTGGGAATCCGAGCGGGCTGGCTGGGATATCGGGCGGCGCGTTGATGGGAGTGGGCTGAACAGGAGCAGGAGTTGCAAAGTCCTGGCTTGGCGACCCGGGATTAACCGGACTGGCTGGCATTTCGGTTTGGGGCTTGGTGGACTCAATCACGGGCCCGGCTGGGGTGGGTTCAGAGGCGATGGTACCGCTGTGATCTGCTGCTGGGGCGCCAAATTCGGTGATCAAGGGGCCGCTTCCCGAGGTGAACGGTTCATCCACGGTGGTTCCAGCCGGGCTAAGTTCAGACTTGTGCGGCTGGTCCGAGTTCGAGCTGTTAGAAGATTGCGCGGCTTTGGTGCCTACCGGAGCTTCACGGGCGGGCGGCAAAGGGTTCTCTTGCTCGATATCGCGGAGGGGGGCCTCGGCCCCGGTCAGAACTGTCTCCGAGCCGAAGTCCGAGTACTTCTGTGGTGGAGGTGAGAAACTCGCCTGGCCACCCGCCGACTGCCAGCCGCCGTTGCCTGGATACACCCGAACAGGTAGAGGGTTCGGAGAGCGGAGATCGTCGGCCGGTCGAGCAGGCGGAAGGTCTTCCTCGTTTGCCTTGGACCGCTTGGTGGAAGCCTGGGTTGGAGCCGGGCTGGCCGGTTCCGATTCTTCCTCGGGGTTGGCTTCCGTCACGTGTCCTACCCGCTTGGACGATCGGCTTGGGGTCTGGTCATGAACCTCGATCTCGACCGACCGCTCCGGAGCCTCCACATCGCGCAGACGCCCGAAGTACCAGTGTTTCCCCTGGTCGCTTTCCGCGATCAGCGTGTATCGCCGGCCTGGCCGGACCCCACTCAGTGTGAACCCACCGGCGTCATCGGTTGTGGCAAGAACGTCTCGTCCCACGTTGGCCGATCCATCCGCGAGCCGAACCTGGATATTGGGCATGGGCCGGCCACGGTCATCAACCACCCGTCCGCTGATCCGTTCCTGGCTCCGCACCGGGCGATCATCTTGCAACGAGAGTGAATTCCGGGAAGCCCCGGGGACGCCGGCAACTACGGCTTCCGGCGATGCACCAACCGAGGTGATGGTGCGAATTTCTGGCGCACGCGTGGGCTTGGCTGCGCAGCCGTTCATCAGGGCCAGCAGGCTGATTCCCGTCATCAGTGCTCGCACCGGCGAACAGACCATCCCGCCCGCCTTCCCGTTGCGTCCGACGTTTCCGTTCGACCAGACCGGCTACTTACGGTTCCCGGTCCTGAGTGAGCCTGGTGCTCATCGCTGTCACTCCACAGTCTGGATCAATCGGCAACGTGCGCCTGGTTCTTGAGCGAACATGCGGCATAACCGGAAAAGTTTCCAGAACCGATTTTTTCCAATGGCAACCCCCGGTGATCACCGCATCCTGCTTGGTGCGGTTCCCGGTTCCGGTGCGTTTGGGGATTCGATACAAGCCCGAAGCTGGCGTTTCGGGCTTATATTTCGCTCAGTTCCAGGCGGCCACATCGCGCTTGGCGGCCCGTAGCAGGGTGGCAATGTCACGCGCATCTTCCGCGGTAGGAGCCGCCTGCAAGTAGGCTTGCAAGTGATCAATGGCTTCACCGGCACGCTGGCTGTGGAGGCAAGCGACCCCAAGGTCTCTGCGTTCCAGAGGTTCCCCTCCCGTGAGTGCAACCAGGCGTCTCATCACGGGTAATGAGGCATTGAAGTCTCCCTCGTTGAGGTAGACCGCCTTGAGGTTACGCAGCATCCGGGCCACCATCAGAATGGGTGAGCACGGGGAAAGTTGTTCCTCGTCCAGCTCGATCTCTTCGCCGGTCACCTCTTCAACTCTTCGCATGCAGCCGGTGCGGTCCAGGAATTCGCCCTCGTGGAACGGGTCGACAAAGAGCGCGGTGTTTCCCCAGCCGGTGCGGACCACAAAGTGGCCGGGTAAGTTAACGCCGGCCATTTCAAGGCCAACACGCTGGGCAACGGCCAGATAAAGCATGGACAGGCTGAGGGGAATTCCCAGTTTTCGTTCCAGAACGTCGTTCAGGTAGCTATTTCTGGGGTCGTAATAGTCGTCGGAGTTGCCTTTGAATTGTTCTTCAACGAACAGGACCCAGTTGATCTGGCCCAGAATCTGACGTGGTTTGGCCTGGGGAGCGCACCGGTCTCGAACCCGGTCGGCCAGGTTACTGATCTGTTCCAGCCAGGCCTCCGGATTGAGGTCTGGATAGGCATCCATGGCAATTTCGAGCCCAATTTTCGTGAGGTCGACCTGGGAATCTCCGGCAAGCAGGCACCGAAACTCTGGACTGTCTTCAAACCCTTGGTCTTTTGCCACGGCACCGCCTCCCTGTCGATCGTTCCAATACTATGGCCGGCCTCACTCACGTCAAGCACGAGTTCACCTTGCCAGAGCATCATAAGCAACAATGCAAGAGCGGGCTGCGTTTTCCTGGCTTCCGTTGCAGAACGTTGTTTGTTGTCCAGCTTCGTGCCAGCCCCAACGCAAAAACGCTGCCAGTCAACACATCCGGCCGTTCGGTCATGTCGATTCCGGGCACCGTCCTTGCCTGAACCAGTTCTGGGCTTCATTGTAGTGGGGCGGTCCCTTTCAAAAATGCTTCGATGATGAGCATTTGACCGGATTCGATTTCAAGGATCGCTTGGCGGTCCCTGAATCAAAATGGCCCTGATCCGAGATGGGTTTGTTCCGAGGGCGAATTCTCTGTGTATCGGCTCTTCTTCCTGCTCATGGTTTTGATCTCGCTGTTCTGGGCACTCAGTAGCCTGGCAATGGTGATCTTGGGAGCCAAGGTCGTGGGGGGTGGACTGGCCTCGTGGAAACGTCCCTCAACTTCCAATGGGCTTACCAGTGGCTTGCCTATCAAAACAGGCGTTGTCTTCATCGCTTGCGGGGCACTGCTGGGTATCCCCATGCTTTCCTTTGCCTGCTGGGGGCTGACGCTGGTCTTCAATGGCGGACTTTAGCGTGTGGAAACCTGCAAAGTTTATCGGGACGGGGTTCCAAGATTTTGGCCGGTTTCAAAGCCCGTAAAGACGCTGCGGCTCGCTCATGTAATCCTGAAATTTTTCTGAGACGGGTCCCAGCCTGGCGGCCAGCGATGGGTGTACGCGAATTGGCTGGGTGGAACTGACCGAACAGGAACGATCTGGCGGCCTCCCGCGCCGTGGTCGTCACCCTCTTGTTTAGCTGTGCCGCATCGAGTACTTTCCCTGGAACATGTCCCACCCTCAGAAACCAGCGTGCGAGGCGGCTTCGTGAGTGCCAATCTCGATCAATTAAAAGTGACTGCCAAGATCATCCGTGCCGACATTCTCCGGAGCACCACCGCAGCCGGATCTGGTCATCCGTCGAGTTCGCTCTCGGCCACGGAAGTTGTGACGGCCCTGTATTTTGGCGGCTTCATGAAGCATGACGCCAAGAATCCCCGGTGGCCAGATCGCGACCGATTCATCCTCTCCAAGGGGCATGCCGCCCCTGTGCTTTATGCCGCATTGGCAGAGTCTGGCTATTTCCCCAAGGCCGACTTGCTGACCTTGAGAAAGCTGGGTAGCCCGCTTGAAGGGCACCCTAACTACAAGCGACTGGGCGGCGTGGAAGCCTCAACCGGCTCGCTGGGCCAGGGGCTTTCTATTGGCGTGGGCCAGGCGCTGGCGGCCCGCGTGGATAAGAAAGATTTTCGCGTTTTCGTGATGACCGGAGATGGCGAGCTGGGCGAAGGCCAGATCTGGGAAGCCGCGGCCACGGCCGGCAAGTACAAGCTGGATAACCTGGTTTGTATTGTGGACCGGAACCACTTCCAGCAGACCGGCGCCGCCGAAGATGTGCTGAACATGGACCCGATCGACGGCAAATTTGCCGCCTTCGGCTGGCACACAATCACGATTAACGGCAATGACATGGGCGAAGTGGTGCAGGCGTTTCAGCGTGCCCAGGAATTCAAAGGACAGCCCACGTGCATTGTGAGCCTGACCCACAAGGGACAGGGAATCTTGCCGCTGCTTGAGAAACTGGGCGATACCAACTTCCACGGCAAGCCGCTGCCAGAGAAGTACCTGGAAGAAGCCCTGGCGCTGGTCAAGTAAGCCAGCCTGCCTTGCCCGTTATTCAACAAACCTGATTATTTGATAAAGCACTTCTCGAGCGACCGGAAAGGGATGGCGATGGCTGGAGGATCTTCCGCACTGCAATCCAAGCGACCCGCAGGCAAGGCAACACGTGACGCCTTTGGACGAGCACTCGAAGCCCTGGGTGCCGACTATCCAAACCTGGTTGTGGTGGATGCCGACGTTTCCAACTCAACCCGGACTGAATGGTTCGGCAAGAAGTACCCAGACCGGTTCTTCAACGTGGGGATTGCTGAGAGCAATCTGGTGGGCGTTGCCGCCGGCCTGGCATCCAGCGGCAAGACCGCTCTGGTGTCTAGCTTCGCAGCGTTCATCATTTGCAACGCCTATGACCAGCTCCGGATGTCTGTGGCCTATCCAGGCCTCGACGTGAAGGTGGTGGGCAGCCACGCAGGAATCTCCATTGGCGAAGATGGCGCCAGCCAGATGGGGATCGAAGACGTGGCCTTGGCCTGCGCCCTGCCAGACTTCGTGGTGCTGGTGCCGGCCGATGATACGTCGGCCATCTCGCTGACCCAGGGCATGTTCAAGCACATCGGCCCGGTTTACCTGCGAGTGGGTCGGCCTGACGTTCCCCGGATCTACCCCGAAGGAACCCAGCTCACCATCGGCAAGGCGAATGTGGTCCGTCCGGGTAAGGACGTGACGATTATCGCCAATGGCCTGATGGTGGGATCGGCCCTCGATGCGGCCGACACCCTGGCCGCCGAGGGGATTGACGCACGCGTGGTTGACATGCACACCGTCAAGCCGTTGGACCGGGCCACCCTGGAAGCCGCTGCTCGCGAAACCGGCGCTCTGGTGATTGCCGAAGAGCACCTGGCTCATGGTGGACTTGGCAGCGTGGTGGCCATGGCAGTTGCCGAAATTCACCCCGTGCCCATCCGCTACGTCAACGTGGGTGACCAGTTCGGTGAGAGCGGAACCCCAGAAGGCCTGCTTGAAAAGTACGGCCTGACCGCCGATCGCGTGGCCCAGGCCACTCGTGCGGCCTTCCGGGCCAAAAAGGCCTGAGCCTCTGCAATCTTGGTCAGACATTCTGAACAGAAATAGCCCGGAGCGATCCGGGCTGTTTTCGTTTCAACGGTCTGTGTCTATCCCGTCCATTCAGTCCATTCCAACCTGCACGGGCAGCGGCTGCTGGGCCACTTCGGCCCGTGGAGACCTGTCGTTCCACTGGGTGCGTCCGTGAATCACGTGTTCCACGGTCATGAGCAGGATCCGGAAATCGAGCCAGAAGGTCCAGCGGCCAATGTAGTCGAGGTCATACTGAAGCCGTTTGCGCAAACTGGTTCGGCCGCGCCAGCCATGCACCTGGGCCCAGCCGGTCATACCGCAGGGAACCGCGTGCCGCAGTTCGTAATCGTGCATTTCTTCCTGGAACTGAGCCACAAAGCAGGGCCGTTCCGGGCGTGGACCCACCAGGCTCATGTCTCCCTTGAGCACGTTGAAGAGCTGGGGCAGTTCGTCGATGTTGGTGTGGCGGAGCCAGTCACCAATACGCGTGCAGCGCTGGTCGCGGTTCTCGGCCCAGATGGGGCCGGTGGAATCTTCGGCATCGAGCCGCATGCTCCGGAACTTGATGATCCGGAACCGGCGTCCCCCCTGCCCGATCCGTTCCTGACTGTAGAAGATCGGTCGGCCCGTGGTGAACAAAATGGCCAGTGCCACGCCAATCAGGAGCGGGCTCAGCACCAGCATGCCGGCGATGGCGCCCAGGATATCGACCGCGCGTTTGGCCGCGCGTTGGAGCCGCAAGGTCCAGGGGGCAGCCGACGCTCTGGGCTGGCCAGGGGTGGCCACGGGTGCGGAAACGCCGCCCGAGAGGTCTCCAACCCAGTGCACGCGAACCGGAGAGCCAGACTGCGAGAGCCGTTCAATCTGGGACCGCAACCGGCGGGCCCGGCCGTCTTCCACGGCAACCACCAGGTCTGTGGCCCCTGACCGATTCACCAGTTCTTGGAGCCGTTCCAGCCGGCCCAGAATGGGGACCGGTTCACTGCGTGGGTGAACGACTAACTGTCGGCCCCGGCTTGAAGAACCCACAATTCCGATGATGGGCATTCTTGCCCAGGGTCTGCTCGAACAGTTCCGCGCCAGGTCTCGGACGTGACGGCGGCTCCCCACCAGGAGGACCCGATCGCCGGGTTTCGAACCGTCTTCAGATGGAACCCGGTCGTATTCCGGAGGTTCGAGCATGGCAAGTCACCGTTCCATCGGTCCTGGGGAGAGCGTTGTCCTGGTTCTCGTGGGCAAGAGGCACCTGTGCCCAGAGAGAGTCCAACGCCTTGCGGCCCACCTTCCCTGGCGGACCACTTCAACTTGGTCTTAAGGTTTACGATCGGACGAGTCGACGATAGAGTCCACTTAAACCGATCAGACGGTTTATACCGCCTTGGCGAAACGTGTCGAGGGCGACTTGGTGTTCCAGAGACCGCGAGACCAAAAATTGAGTGATCGGCAAAGCTGTGCGCTTTCGATCATCGTGGTCAATTACAAGAGCTGGCCAGACGTTGGAACCCTGGCGGAGTCGCTGGGGAAATCCCCTGGTTTTGCGTCGGGCGAGGCTGAACTGGTGATTGTGGATAATGCATCCATGGAGTCACCGCCTGCGGAACTTCGGCGAGGGTGGGCCGGTGTTCGCCTGGTGCTTTCGGAGGAAAATGGGGGATTCTCGGCGGGGGTCAACATCGGCTGGCGGGTTTCCAGTGGCCGCTGGCTGCTGCTGTTGAATCCTGATGTGGTGGCCGGACCAGAACTGGTGGACCAGGTGCTGGAACGAATTCAGGCCAGGGAGTCGGCCGGTGTGCAACCGTCTGGTATTACGGGATTTGCGCTCCAGAACCCGGATGGAACCCCGCAAGCTTCCGTGGGGGCCGAGATCGGGTTGCTGAGAACCCTGATCGAGCCATTTTTCGCCCGCGCAAGGCGGAAGTATCTGAACGTGGATCGGGTGCAAGCCGGCCCGGTTCCCTGGGTAACCGGGGCCTGCATGCTGGTGGACCGCCAGATCCTTGATTCTGTGGGCGGTATGGACGAAGACTTCTTTTTGTATTACGAAGAAGTCGCCCTGTGTCGATCCACCAGGCGACTGGGGCGGCGGGTGGAGTTTGATCCCACAATTGGGGTGGTTCACCTGCGTCCACTTCAGAACCGGCCGGTTTCGCCTGCGATCCGGGTGGTCACAAGACACAGCCGGCTGGTCTTTTTCCAAAAACATCAGCCGGCATGGCAGTTTCAGAGCATGGTGTGGTTGACGCGGCTGGAAGGAACCATTCGTGCCGCGTGGGCTGCGCTTCGTGGCCGGTGTGAAGAGTGCCGGGCATGGGGACAGATCCGAGCCATTGCCAAAGACATGGGGAGCGGGACTCAGATTGACGGGCGAATGGTGCGTGACATCGCCTTTTCCGCCTCTGGGTTTGCGTCTGCTGTAACAAATTCACCGCACTTTGAGTCTTGGGTGCGGACCGTGGCCAAAGACAAAGACACTGAGCATGATGCGGCAAGGATGCCGCATGGCTGATACCGGAGATCCAGGGATGGACGGAAATCTCGTGAGTCGACCGAACATCGGCTGGAATGTGCATGTTCGTCGCATTGGCCTGCTGATGCTGCTCACGCTGGTGTTGCTGAGCTGGTTACGTACCCACACCGATGTGCTGTTTGCCGATGGACTTCGGTACATCGCTCAGGCGCAACGGTTTGCTAGCGGTCAGTGGCAAGACGGCGTTCAGAAATCGATCGATCACCCCATCTACCCGCTGGCCATTGCGGGGTCTCACTGGCTACGCGGCGGCGATGGGCCGCTTGCCTGGCAGGGAGCCGCTCAGGCTGTTTCCGTGCTGGCTGGAATTCTGCTGGTGGTTCCGTTGTACCTGGTGTGCGCGGAACTGTTTGGGCCGCAGTGTGCCTGGCTAGGATCATTTCTCTTCTTGCTTGCGCCCCAGACCGGTCCCATTCTGGCCGACGTTCTGAGTGAGGGAACCTTCCTGCTCTTTTGGCTCTGGGGCCTTTATGCTGCGCTCCGGTTCCTGCGTGAGGGGTCGTTCGTTTTCCTGCCCTTGGTGATTCTGTTCAGTGGGCTGGCCTACATGACAAGGCCCGAGGGGTTACTGCTACCGGCGGCCACGGTGCTTACGTTGCTGCTCACTCCGTTGCTTCGCTCAACCAGGCTCTGCTGGCCCAGGTGGTGGAAAGCCGTTGGCATTCTGGTTGTGGGTCCGCTGCTGATTGTTACCCCCTACATGATGGCCAAGGGCGGGCTGGCGACCAAGCCAGGCATTGGCCGGGTCTTGGGCCTGGTGGCACGTTCTCCCAGTGATTCCGTGGAGCGGGCCAGGCCGATTGAGCCGGGTGAAACCGAGCTGCAAACCTACGGCCATGGCATCAAGGCAGTAGCCGGTTCGGTCGCGGAGATGGCCACACCCTGGCTGCTTCCGTTTGCGTTCCTGGGCTTCTTCAAGGCGTTTCGCCCGCTGGCCCCACGCGCACGGGTGGCGCTCATGCTCTCCATTTTGCTCAGTGCGTCGCTATTCGCCCTCTTGCGTTTATATGTAACGGGCGGGTACTGCACGCCCAGGCACGCGATTGCGGCGGCTGTTCTGCTTGTGGGCGCTGCCGGCTTTTGCATTCACCGGATTATCGGGTTGATCTCTGTGTCTGGACGTCGCCTGGGGCTTGGCCAGGGCCAATATACGGCGGGTCCGGCGGTCTGGGCGCTATTGCTGGTGGCTTATTGTGCGGCCTCACTACCCACGCTGTTGCGTCCCTTGAACGCGTCGATGGTGGGCTACCGTCAGGCTGGAGACTGGCTTGCCGATCAAACCCAGGCCGCCAGCCGGGTTGCGGACGCCACAGGCTGGAGCCTGTTCTATGGCCAGCGCGCTGGCTACACGTTTGCCACGCTCAAATCCGCCCCTGCCGATGAAGCCGTTCGCTGGATTGTGGTCCGGGAATCGCATCTGGTTGGGCCGTGGTGGTACTGCCAGGTCAACCGAGAACTGGTGGGTAAGCGAGAGCCGGTGGCCGTGTTCCCAACGGTGGCCAAGCCCAACCAGTCTCGCGTGCTGGTGTTTGATCGCACGGCCCCCGAAACCCGGGCGGTTTCCTGGGACACTGAGTTCAATCGACGCCGGCGCTAATGCGCGGCGATGAACCGCGCTCGGACATTGGTGTTGCATGAAGAAATGTCCGTGTGAGTAGCTGCTCAGACGCTAGCCACCATTGGTAAGCGGACCACGAATTCGGTTCCCTGATCCAAGGAACTCGTCACGCTGATGGTGCCGCCGTGCCCTTCAACAATGCTACGACAGATGGCCAGGCCTAGCCCGCTTCCTCCTGTGGTGCGTGAGCGTGCCGAATCGACCCGGTGGAAGCGGCTGAAGAGGCGTGGAAGGTCTGCCTCGGGAATTCCCGCGCCGGTGTCAGACACGGTGAGGATAGCCTGGTCTTGGTCTGTGGCCGTGGTGATAAGGACCTGTCCCCCAGGTTTGTTGTACTGAATGGCGTTGCTGAGCAGGTTCATGATCACCTGAGAGAGCCGGCCGGCGTCTCCCACCACGCGTGCGGGCCCTGCGTCAATCCGCACGTTCACATCGCGCTCTTTGGCCAGCGGTTCAAGCATCAGAATGTTCTCGGATGCAATTTTGGCAAGATCGACTGGATCTTTGCGTAGCTCCAGTTTGTCTGAGTCTGCGCGGGCCAGGGTGAGTAAATTCTCAACCAGAGATTTCATCCGACCCGCTGCGCGGCCGCAGGCTTCGAGCGCGTCTCGATACGCCTGCGGTTCACGAGTACGGGCGAGCGCCAGTTCCACCTGAGACAGAATGATGGCCAGCGGCGTGCGGAGTTCGTGAGAGGCGTCGGCCGTGAACCGGGCCTGCTGGTCGAAGGAGTTTTCGAGCCGATCGAGCATCTGGTTGACCAGCAAACCGAGCTGGCTGAGTTCGGTATCAACCCCCGCCAGGTTGAGCCTGCGAGAGAGGTTGCTGGCGTTGATCTCGGAGATGGTCTGGCTCATAACGACAACCGGCCTGACTGCGCGTGAAGAGAGCCACCAGCCACCAAGCAGGCCGGCTGAGAAAACCCCCAGGCCGGTCAGTGCCAGTTGCCAGGCCAGGCGGTGGAGGCCGTCAAGTTCGTGCCGGATCGAGCGGCCGACCAGGATGTTGGTGTCGGAAGGGCCCAGCAGCGAGACCTCCCGCAAGTCGCCCCGATTGCGTGAGTGAGATTCATACCAGCGGCCGACGGTGTGGTCGATCGGAACCGAGGTTGCGGCGTCACGCGGGTTGGCACGAATCAGTTCGCCAGCCGAGGTGCGCACCACAAAGTACGGTTCATCGCCGTCTTCCTGGTACCGGTCTCGGAATGAGTTTGGCAGGCTGAAGATATCGGGGGCCAGAATGCGAGTTTGACGATCTAAAAGCGGGCGCCGACCAGGCGGATCATTGGGGCGTGGCGGCAAGCGTCTGGGGGGCGGGCCATCCGGACCACCGGGCGGTTGAGCGTTCCGTGGCTCAAACTCGTTGGGCCTGGCAAAGGGTGGCGGCGAAGCTTCGCCCGGCGGTCGATCGTCGGGCGGCGGTCCAGGCGGTAGCAGCCGGCGCTGCTGGGGCACCGTTCGCAAAACCCCTTCCAGAACCCGTGCTGCCGAGAGCAGCTCGGCATCAATCTCATCGAACCGCGCCTTGCGCGCAGCGGTAAAGAAGACCGCACCAAAACTGGTGACCACCACGAGCAAGATGAGCGCGTACCAGCCTTGAAGCCGCCACTGGAGCGACCTAAACATCGTCGGTCTCGCTTCCGTCAACTTGGTAGCCCTGGCCGCGTCTGGTCTGGATGAAGTCTTTGCCGAGTTTCTTGCGCAGGTGTGAGACGTGTACCTCTACCACGTTGGAGAGCGTATCGTCGTCATCACCAAAGAGCTGTTCGTAGATCATCGATCGGGTGATCAGTTTGCCCCGGTAAAGGGTCAGTAGCTCTAGCAGGGCGTACTCGCGGGCGGTCAGGGGGACCTCAGTCCCGTTGCGGCATACGGTATGGGTGGTGGTGTTGATTACCACATCGCTAATCTGGATGAGCGGATCCACCTGGCCTGCGTTTCTGCGGATCAGGGCCCGCAAACGAGCCAGTAGCTCAGAGAGTGCGAATGGCTTGATCAGGTAATCATCAGCGCCGGTGTCTAACCCGGTCACGCGATCGTTCACGCTGTCTCGGGCGGTCAAAATCAGAACCGGGGTTTTGCGACGCTGCTGACGCAACCTGCGGAGAATTTCCAGACCATCAATGCCCGGCAGCATCAGGTCCAGAATAATCGCCTCATAGTCTGACGATTCCGCCTTGAAGAGCCCTTCATGGCCATCGGCCGCTTGGTCGGCGGCGTACCCCTCTTCTTGCAAAGTTTGCACCAGTGCGCTTAGCAGATCGGGCTCATCTTCCACCACAAGGACGCGCATGGGCTTGGAATCTCTGAATGGAATTGACGTGAAACATGGACGGGATGGACGGTATGGACCAGAAGAAGCCGAGGTCAGGGGTTTTCTGGTCCATGATTTCTGTCGATCTCGTCCATTTTCACCATAGGATTTATCGGCGTGGCGGTGGGCCACCCGGTCGACCGCCTCTTGGTGGGCCGTCCTCATCTTCAGGAGGTGGTCCACCGGGTCCACGCCGTCCGCCAGGGCCGCCCGGCCCTGCGCCGCGTCTGGCCTCCATTTCATCCTGAAGCTGTTTCATTTGCTCGTGGGTCAAAATCGATTCGAGTTTGCCTTTGACCTCTTTCTCAAGCGCATCAACCTTCTCAATCTGGTCCGCATTTAGCGAGAGAGTGTTGCGTGCGAACGGAGGCAGCACGCGACCAATCGCTGGTCCGCCCTGCGGCTGAGCGGCTCCACGGGGCGGCCCGCCTGGCCCTCCACGTTGGCCACCGGCCCGTCCTGGACCGCGCCCTTCCGGTGGTCCGCCGGGCCCACGTCGAGGTGGACCGCCGGCCCGTCCTTCTGGCGGTGGTCCGCCTGGTCCTCTTGGTGGCGGTGGCGGTCCACCTGCACGCCCTTCGGGAGGGCCTTCCAGTTCCGAGCGGTCCAGAATGCCATCTTTGTTGTGGTCGAGTTTGCCAAGGGACTCGGCAGCGTTCTTGAGTTCATCAGCAGAGACCTGGCCGTCTCTGTTGGTATCAAGCGCCTCCATGGCGGGTGAAAGTGGCGGTGGTCCGTCTTCTGGCCCCTCCTGGGCAAATGCCATAGCAGGGGCCATCATGGCGGCACCAAAAACCAGGCCGCGTGCCTTATCAAAAATCTTCATCGGTCGTCTCCCTTGGGAATCGGGGTCCGCACTCACGGGAATTCAGCCCGGAAGATGTTGGGGAAGAGCAGAAAACTTCAACTCTACCCCCAACCTTCTGAACCTGATTCTAAGGAGACCAACCTTAAGCCAACGTGAAGGCTCAAAGATTCTTGAAAAAAACTCACACCGGCTCAGCCCAGAAAGATTCCGCTGAGCACGGCGTTGGCACTGCTAGCGTTGGTAAGCTTGAAGGTCACATCGCCGGCAATAGTCCAGACCAGGTAGACGCCGTTCTGGAAGCTGGCCAGTGCGCGTGTATCCAGCACGGCCCCGGTGGCGGCGTCCAGAACCTGGATGGTCTCTGTGCGCCCGGAATTGTCCCAATCCAGCGCATAAAGCGCAATCTGGTGGGTCTTGCCATCGCTGATATGCACATCAACCGAGAAGCTGTCTGGGCTGTACCAGGTGGCTGCAATCCGGTCCGTCGATCCCGCGGCCGTCTTTTGCAGCGCACGAAGATTGGTCGTGGATGAGGCCCAAACTGCGTTCGCCGTGTTATGCAAATTCACGGTTGCATAGGCCGGGAACGAGGGGTTATTCAGGCTGGGGTCCTGGCTGACGTCAAAGCCATCAACGCCATAGGTTCCTTTCCAGGTTCCTTCCGTGGAACTGTCTTGCTTCACGAAAGCGGCCTGGCCGGCCACCACGGGAGCCCCGCCAAAGAACAGCCCACTGAGCACCGCATTGGAACTGCCGGTGTTGGTGACCTTGAAGGTGACGTTCCCCTGAATGTTCCAGGCCAGGTAGACGCCGTTCTGGAAGCTGGCCAGCGACCTGGTATCCAGGATGGCGCCCGTGGCGTCGTCGATTACCTGAATGGTCTCGGTGCGGGCCGAGTTGTCCCAGTCGAGCGCGTACAGGGCCACCTGGTGAACTTTGCCGTCATTGATCTTCACGTCAATGGAGTAGCTGGTGCCGCTGTACCAGGCTGCGGCAATGCGACCCACGGAGCCGGTGGCCGCTTTCTGGAGCGCACGCACGTCGGCGGTGGTTCCAGTCCAGGTGTAGCCCGCCGCGTTCGAGAAATTCACACTGGCGTACGCGGGAATACTGGGATTGTTGGCGCTCGGGTCCTGGCTGATGTTGTAGCCATCGGCTCCATAGGCGGTTTTCCAGTTCCCCTGCGTGGTGGTGTCTTGCTTCACAAAACTGGCCGCGCCAGGCGCACTGCCAAAGAACAGGCCGCTGATCACCGCGTTGGAGCTTGGGTTGGTATTGGTGACCTTGAAGGTCACGCTTCCCTGGATGTTCCAGACCAGGTAGCTGCCGTTGTGGAAGCCTGCCAGAGACCGAGTATCCAGCACGGTGCCAGAGGCGTCGTCGATCACCTGAATGGTTTCGGTACGCGTGCTGCTATCCCAGTCTAGCCCGTAAAGCGCCACCTGGTGCGTGTTGCCGTCATGCAGCTTCACATCCACGGAAAAGTTGCTGCCGCTGAACCAGGTGGCGGCAATGCGGTCGGTGGAACCGGGGGCCGCCTTCTGGAGCGCACGGACGTCGCTGGTTGAGGAACTCCAGACGGCGTTGGAGTTATTACTGAAGCTCACGCTGGCATACGCAGGGAAGCTTGGGTTGTTCGCGCTGGGGTCCTGGCTGATATCAAACCCCTCGGCACCGTAAGCGGCCTTCCAGTTCCCCTGGGTGGTGGTATCTGTCTTCAGGAAGGTGGCCTGGCCGGCAATGACCGGGGCACCGCCGAAGAACAGGCCGCTAATCACCGCGTTGGAACTGCCGGTGTTGGTCACCCTGAAGGTCACGCTTCCCGCCACATTCCACACCAGATAGTTGCCATTGTGGAAATTGGTCAGCGACTGCGTGTCTAGCACTGCGCCCGTGGCGGTGTCGATCACCTGGATCGTCTCGGCTCGCGTGGTGCTGTCCCAGTCCAGGCCATAAAGCGCGATCTGGTGGGCTTTGCCATCGTTGATGGTCACGTCGATAGAAAAGCTGTTTCCGAACCAGGTGGCGGCAATGCGATCCAGGGAGCCGGCGGCCGCTTTCTGAAGCGCACGGACGTCGGTGGTGGACTGGCTCCAAACGGTTCCGCTGGCGTTGGTGATATTCACGCTGGCGTATGCGGGAATGCTGGGATTGTTGGCGCTGGAGTCCTGGCTGATGTTGAAGCCATCGGCCCCATAGGCGTTTTTCCAGGTCCCCTGGGTGGTGGTGTCTTGTTTGAGGAAGGTGGCCGAGGAATGATTGGCCCCCACCGCGAAGAGAACCGCGTCATTGATGGCGTAAACGGTACCGTCTGGTCCAACCGCCGTGGGGGTGTAGGCTTCGCCAATGCCCGCGGTGAGGGTGATCACTTCCGAGAATGCGCCTGGGGAGTACAGATCCCAGCGATACAGCTTTCCGTCTTCGCTGTTGGCGTAAATGCTATGCGTGGCCGGGTTGATATCTACGGCCGTGGTGTTGATACACCATTCCCGGACGGCGTTCGGGTAGCTTGCAATATATTCTTGGTCGGGTGTTGGGCCGGCGATTGAGGCCACCACGCTCATCATGCCCCGACCGTCTGCCGAATTGGGGTCGAGCACGGCAATTTTGTTGATGCCGGACCCGCCGAGCCCCGCGTAATCATTGTATTTCACAAAGATGAGGTAGGGGGACGTTCCCTGATAAGACGGAACAAGGGATCGGGGGACGATCGAGGGCGTGACATCCCAGCCGAAGTCGCCCGGTGTCTTGGTCTGAGACAGGTCGGCCGAGTAGTGCAGCAGCCAGCCGCGGTCATTGTTGGTAGCAAAGCCGTGCTCAAGCACGCCGTAGTAAACGTCACCGTCTGGGCCAATGGTAGGGCTGGCGGAGCTATCGCCGTCGAGGATCGCCGGTTTGCCGGCGTCTGGCGAGGCCGGGGGTTCCAGGAGCGCCACCTTGGCCACATAGGAAAGGTCTGACGTGTTCAGTTCGAGCAGTTCACCAAAGTGTGCATCCGGAACGACTCCGTCTCGCGTGCTTGAACAAACGCCGATGTACAACTTGCTGCCGTCATTGGTGATTGCCGGTGCGCAGTTGGTAGAAACCTTGTTGAAATTGGCAACCTGCGACACTGCGGCCACGGAGACAAAGGTGCCGGTTCCATCGGGGGCCAGCCGTGCGATGCCGTTGGTCAGGTTGGCGGCATTCGTGCCGGTGATCTGGTAGCCGAAATAAAGGTTACCGCTGGCGTCACCCGTGAGCGGCGTATTGATCTTGATATTGGCCTGGCTGCTGGCGACATCGGTATTGAAATGGTTCAGGCCGTAGAACGCATAGCGACCCACCACGGGCGTGCCGTTAGGGTTGAGGGTGGGAGAGTCTGGATTATCCAGATACTTCACGGTCCCGTCTGCGGCTGGAAAGTACAGCCGCGTGTTGCCACCCGGAATGGTGACGAGCGCGGGTGAAAACGAGGGAACCCAGTTATGGGGCGGCAGGGTGTAATCGCTGGGTACGGTCCAGAGCAGCGCCCCGGTTGTTCCGTTGTAGGCTTTAACATCGAACATGCCGGTTCCCTGCCCCGTGATCGGCACAATCACCGTGTTTGCACCGGTGATCACAGGCGATCCAAAATGGGTCAGGATCGTTCCGCCCGCCTGGTGAGAAGCCTCATCGATGGTCGCCTGCCAGTGAATTTGCTGAAGCGACTGCGCTGCGGCCGTGGCCTGGGCAGCATGCTGGGAATCATTACCGTAGCCACCCCAGGCAATGCTCAGCATGCAGCGCTCTTCCAGCGATTCCAGTTTCCAGCGACGCTTGCGTCGAGTGGTTGAGGTGCGGTTCGTCACTTTGCGGCCACGGAGCATGTGCAAATGATTCATGATGTGGTTCGATTCCAGAGGTGATGACAAACATCGAAGAATGGACCGATTTTTGCGGTGAGATGGATTCGCAAAGATCGGCGCAGAAGCAGGTCCTAGAATCTTGGCGGACGGACCTGGGAGGAGCAGGATCAAGACGGCCGTGGCTGGATTGCCCTCAAGGGTCAAAATCGAGGCCGTTCAGTCCCTGGCTGGGGACGCTGGGGAATACTTCGCATTCCCGTTCCTCGATCAGTCTCAACAGACTTAGCCAGCTGAGTCAAGATCCCAACGCCCCGCGAGTTTGCAGGATCATGAAACGCGAACACCTCCACCCGAGGCTCGAGTGGAGGTGTAAGGAGCAAGGTTCAACGGAGGAACCGGGTTTTACTTCTGCAGGTCGGCCGGCTTTACGCCGCGCTTGTGGCCGCTGAACTTGAACGGGCTGGGCTCATAGGTGCCTACCAGGTCCACGTTTCTATTGGCGGTAATCTTGTCTTCCAGGCCCACGGCCCAGTAGGTTGCGTTGATCAACAACCGGCGGAGCCCTTCATTCTGAAGGTCGTTAGCGGCCCCCATGGTGGTGGTGAATACGCGGGCCGGTTTGCCGGCAGAGCCTGTGTAGGTGTTGATCCAGGCCACGGGCATCATCGGGTTGTTCTTGGCCCCTTCAAGTGGGGTGTCATTGAATTTCATGCCGGTCAGGATCTGACCGAAGATCACCGGCTGACATCCTTCGGGGAGCGGCAGGCGCACGCCGTAGACGTCGGTGGGGCCCCACACGTCTCCATCTTTGATGCCGCGGGTGATCGGGTGATCTTTCTTGCCCTCCGCGACCAGTCCGCGGGTACTCTGCGAGCCGTGGTCGCCGTGGTGGCTGATCCAGGTTTCGCCCAGCACTTTGCGCCCAAAGCCGCCGTCTGGACCGTTCCAGGTGTAAGCCTTGTAGGTGGGGCTTTTGGTCAGGTTAAAGGCGTGTGTGGCGGTGCGCATGCCGATGACGGGCCGGCCAGACTCCACGTAATCGACCACTTCCTTCATCTGGTTGTCTGGTAGGTCGCGGAACCGGGTGGCGATGATCATCAGGTCGGCCGTGCGCAGGGCTTCGAGGCCGGGGATATTATCGCCCACCTCTGGGTTGATGGTGCCGTCTTTGGGATCAATGGCGTACAGCACCGTGCAATCGAAGCCGTGGTGGTCGGCCAAAATCTTGGCGAGCTGGGTCAGGGCTTCCTCGGATCGGTATTCCTCATCACCGCTGATAAGCACCACCTTCTTGCCCAGCCCCGGGCCGTCTTTGCCCTTGAAGACCACGGTCTGGGCGGGATCGGTTTTCGTGGCTTGGGCGCTGGCGGTACTGCCTGCGGCGGTACAGGTGAAGGCCGCCGCCAGGGCGAGCCGGCTGAATGTCTGCAAACGGTGCATGAATGGGCTCCAGGGAATGAACCGCGATACCGGGGGGGTACCGCCAGTGGAATGAATCAGAAACGTCTTGGACGCATGATCGCATCTTAACCGGCTCTGCGAGCATGGGAAACGGGCCAGTTGGACCATTGCCAGCCGGCCGTGACTGCTTCTCGCCATGCCGCTACTTGCTCCCAAAGGCCAGCTTCAAAAACCGTGCTCAGGTTTTCTTGCGGGGTCTGGCCTGCGGAGGTTGTTCGAGGAGCAAGCTTTTCAGAAGGTTGGAAAAGACAAATTCGACCAGGTCTGGCACCGGCTTCCAGTCGAACCATGGTTCCTGCTGTTTGACCAGGAAGAGGCTAATCACCCCGTGAATCGCGCCCCAGAACGCCTGGGTGATCAGGTCTGGGTCTGTGTATTCAGGACGCACTCTGCCGGCGGCAACCAGCTCGTTGCATATGGCGCGAGCAAAGAAGTAAGGATCGCGATCCGGGTTGCCGTGCTCCATGCCGTGGACGTGTAATTCGATGGGAGCCACCACCGGTAGCTGGGTCATGTGAAGGAGTCGGTACTGATTGGGCTCGTTCTGCGCGAGGGCCACAAGTGCCTTGCTGAGGACTCTCAACTTTTCGACCGGATCCGAAACGCCGGCGGTCATTTTCTGAAAGGCGGCCTGCATGGCCAGCACATCATGGGCCTGCACGGCCAGCAGCAAGATCTGCTTGTTGGGGTCGTGGTTCAAAAGCGCGGGGGCCGAGCAGCCCACCTGCTCGGCGATCTGCCGCAGTGTGACAAGCTCGCAACCGAACTCGTTGATGAGTTCCCTGGCGGCCTTGATGATGCTGGCTCGCATCTTCTCGCTCTGGCGGGCCACCCGTTTGGCGTGCGCCGAGTGCGGAGAAGGTGGCCGCCGCGCTTTCTTGCCGATTGGTTGCGAGGCGGCTGCCGGGGCGGGTTCAGATGGGGCCGCGGCTTTGTGTTGGGTCTTTTTCATGGCTTTTCAAGCTGTTCCCGTTCCATCGGGTACGGTTTGGATCGTTTCTGCTATTTTGGGCCAATTTCGGTAGGACTTCAAGTGTGGGTCGATTCTCGCGTTGCTTGGAGCGGAAAGCCTGAAGGTGGAAATTGAGATTTCTTGAGTAATCTTGTTAATCGTGTTATTTTGTTTGCGTTGGCTGGACGGATAGCGATTCGTGTGGGTGCGTGTGGCTTGCTACGCCCGACGCCCCAGAGCAAGGTGAGCCTGTTCGGGCTGGTTGGATTTGTAGCGGTTTATGATTGGGTTGCCCGAGTAGGACAGCCCGCCTTGGCTATCTCTTGTGGTTGTTTTTGTGTGCAATCCGATGGTGAACCGCCAGGGGTTGTTCAGGTGAACGGGTATAGAGTTGCAGGTGTCTGTGGGAAACCAAGAACACCAGGTTGTTGGCAGACGGACGAAGTCCGTCTTTCAGAGTCGCGAACGGAAGTGAGCGACCCTCTCAATCCAGACCCCTCTGGACCAAGAACACCAGGTTGTTGGCAGACGGACGAAGTCCGTCTTTCAGAGCCGCGAACGTGAGTGAGCGACCCTCTCAGGCAAAACCATTCGGGGCCAAGAACACCAGGTTGTTGGCAGGCGCACGAAGTC
>CAIYJE010000029.1 GCA_903926465.1 uncultured Planctomycetales bacterium | reverse complement strand
GGCTACCGTCACCTTGACTGGCTCAACCTCGGTTCCAGGCCAACCCGGCACAGAACGTGTTCGTCCGATCCTGATGGTGATCGATGACGAACCCCAGGTGCTTCGCTCACTTTATGACCTGTTTCGAAGTCGCTACCAGGTGGAGACCTTTGAGCGGGCCGAGGATGCGCTGGGAGCATTGACCGGGCTCAATCCCCCGGTGGTGATGTCCGACCAGCGCATGCCGGGCATGACGGGGGTGGAATTTCTGAGTGCGGTCCGGCTCAGGTTGCCAGATGCAACACGCTTGCTGTTCACGGGGTATTCGGATCTGGAAACCGTGATTGCCGCGGTCAACGAAGGCCAAATTTACCGTTACATTGCCAAGCCCTGGGATGCTCAGGAGCTGGCCACCGTGGTTCGTCAGGCGTTTGAGCAGAACGCACTTCTGGTGGAACGTCGCCAGTTGATTGCCGATCTTCACCTGGCGAATACAAGACTGGCGGAGTCTAACCGCCTGAAGGAACAGTTTATTGAGGTTGCCAGCCATGAGCTGAATACACCGGTTGGTGTGATTCTGGGGATGGCGGAACTTTGGGGGATGAGCATTGGAGAAACGGCGTCGCCCAAGGAGCGGTTCTGGGTCGATCGAATCCGTCAGGCGGGCCGGCGGTTGGCAATTACCGTTGAGCGAATGATCCACCTGCTCAACACCGATCGCTTGAGCGAAACCCTGCAAGTGAAACCGACCAATCTGGGATTGTTGCTGGAGCAAGTCACGGGTGAGCTTCAGCCGTTTCTACAGGCTCGCCGGCAAGTTCTGCAAGTCGCTCTTGCGCCTGACCTTGGGCAAGCGAACCTGGATGCCGACAAGATTGGTGATGCCCTGATGAACCTGGTTCTCAACGCAATCAAATTCACACCTGATGAAGGAACGATTCGCGTGGCTGCGGGTCCTGATGGTCCAGATCGGGTCAAGGTTGAGGTTTCCGACACGGGAATTGGGATCGCTGCGGAAGAGGTTCCGTTCCTGTTTCAACCGTTTTTCACCGGTTATGACTCACGCCACCATTCTTCAGGAGATTACCAGTTTGGCAAGCGCGGAATTGGGCTTGGCTTGAATCTGGTCAAGCGGTTCGTCGAGATGCATGGTGGCACCGTGTCTGTGGAAAGTGAACTGGGGCATGGCTCCACCTTTTCTATGGTCTTGCCCCGAACCTTTGATCCGCATGCCGGGCATTTGGTTCCTGCGGGCGTTGGTGTTCAGCCTGTGCCGGAGGGTGTGCCTGGTCCCCTGGCTGCGTCAGGCTCTGGCATACAGGGGGATGCCGCAAGATAGTTGCGTAGAAAGCGAACAAAGGTTGGTAAGCCAGCCTCTGCCCAGGCATGCTCGATGGCCTCTTTGAGCTTTTGGTTCCGGCATTGCAGGGCTCGGAACGCTTCGGAGTCTGCGCCGCATGGTTCCAGCGATGAGATCTGGTCATGTGCATTGACGGATAGCAGATATTTGGACGGGTTGGGCCAGGGTTGGATCTGAAGTTTCATGCAGGGGTAGAAGTGATTACCCAGCCGTAGGGAAAAGATGGGTCCATTGCCGGGCGCCATGTTTGGCGATTTCTCAAACGGGCGTTGATTCAGAATTTGTAGAAGCGAGCCCGCTTTGGCGAAGTTTAGCCGTCGCGCGACGGGCTCTGGCCATTTTCCTTCTGGATAGGCAAGGTTCATGTAAAGATGAATAGCCTGCCAGAGGTCATCAAGGCCCAGATCTCTTTGATGGGCGAGTTTGCCTGGGGTTGCCATGGAACAGGTTCCCTTTGGCCTGGCGAGACTGGGCGGCAGCCGAGCCTTGCTGGTTCGGAGGAACACATATGCGGCCCCTTCTTTCATCATTCGGGGCGGAGCGGTCTGCCGGCAAGGGTGTGCTTGAACAGGTGCTGATTTAACCAGTGGTTTCGATGCGATACCGCAGCACTGTGGTTCGGCCAGGTTCCAGCACTTGCAGGCCTGCGTCAATTCCGCGAGCGGCAAGATTGATGGCGTTGGTTGCCTGAGTGTAAGGCTCCACGGCAATCACCCGGGGGTTGGCGGGCGGTGTGAAGACCACCAGTTCCCGTGTTTTGGAGTCGCAACGCAACCGGACCTCGGCCCCCAGGTTGTCATCAATCAGGCGACTGGTGGACCAGCCGTCGGCATCAGGCACCAGGTCGGTCAGTAGGTCGTCGGCAACCAGATCCTTGCGAGCCAGGCCCTGGCGGAAGTCGCCCAGTTTCTCGATTGGCAAGTTTCGACCGGTGGGCATGGCTTGGTCAAGTTCCCAGAACGATCGGGCCGGGATCACGATTCGGGTGCGCGCGGGGTCTCCAGCGTCATCAAAGGGGAGGTGGAAATAGGAGTGAAGTCCAAGGCCCCAGGGAAGGGGAACCCGGTCTGGGTTCTGGATGTCGGCCTCAAGCGTGAGGGTGCCATTGGCCAGAATGTACCTGAGGATCAAAACGGCATCGGCGGGCCAGAGCGAACGTTCGGTGGCAGCATCACGCCCGAGCCAGAATCGCCCCGCCAGTGAGGCCCCCTGGGCGTCGGCGTTTGGGCTCACGTCTCCCCAGGCGGCCTCGACGGCAAAACCGTGGATGGCGTGGGGTGGCTTGTTGCAGGGCAATTGATAGGCCTGGCCGTTCCAGGAGTACCGGCCCAGGTCAATCCGGTTCGGGAACGGGAATAGAACCGGTATCCCTTGGCGGATCGATCGCTCTGGGGCTTCCTCCCAGCCTGGGCTGGTGGCAATGAGCGGTCGAACCTTGCCGGCCAGAGGAAGCCGGAGATCGAACAGGTTAAAACCGGCGGCGGGAAGGATTGAGGCCGACGAGCCATCAAGATGATCGTGGAGTGAGTAAACCGTGGACCCATGAGCTGTGGTTCGCTGATCCACCGAATAACACATGGCCGGTCTCGGGTCGAGGGTTGTTCGGTGTCAGAATCCTGAGCGGAGATTGGTTTCAGCGTCCCGAGGCTTCGAGGACCTGGATCGTGGATTTCAGGTCATCGTCAAACGGTTGCAGTTCGTAAGCACGCCGAAAGGTGGTGAGTGCTTCATCATGAAGGCCCAGCTCCAGGTAGCATTTCGCCAGCCCGCCGAGCGCACCAATATGAAACGGATTCCGTTCCAGCACCCTGCGACAATCGGCCGCACTATCCTGGAACCGCTTGAGCCCATAAAACGCGATAGCTCTTTGGTTGTAAGCCTCGGCAAAGCGTGGCGAGCGGTCAATCAGGGTGGTTGACCGGTGAATGGCGTCGTTGGCCTGCCCTTCACTTAGCAGCCCACGAATTCGTTCAAGTTCCGCGTTGTTTTCTGGGGTATCGGCCCTGGACCAGATGGTCCAGAGTGCGTTCTGTGCAAGCTGGCGGACCACCGGATCTTTATCCCGAAGAGCCCGGGCCACCACGGGATTGGATTCGTAACTGCCAATTAACCCGAGCGCCAGTACGGCCGCCCGACGATCTGGATTTTCACCCGACTGTACCAGCCGGCTCAATGTTCCCTCATTGTACCGAGCCAGCACTCTGGCCCGGAATTGCTCCACGTCACGGTCCTGGAGAAACTCTTCAAAGTAACCAATTAGCAAGGATGACGCAGCGGGCATGGAAACGGTTCCCGTTCGATTATCGGCCTCGGCTTTCGCAGTAAACCACACGCACATCATGAGAGCCAGTTTCGACAACCGACCAAGACAGGATCGGTAGCGATCGGACATGGCAATAGCTCCTTGCGTGGTGCCGGCCATCCCTGTTGGACCGCATAGGCCCAACAGCAAAGACCGCGGGTACATCCGAGCCCTTTGACCCTTACCCACAGCACAACAGTAATAACACGACGGGCATCCTCCAAGCTAGGATTCCGTTTCCGTGGTTTCCCGGTCGCGTCTGACGAGTTCGTTGTCGAAATTCCAGAGCATGCACCGTGAACACGAATACCAGAGTCCACCGCGCGGGTGGCAATTCATCGCTGCCTGGAGGTCTGGGTTGCCTTGGTGGAATGTGGCGGCTGGGGTTTGCCGGCCAGCCCATGCTCAGGCACCTGGGCGGGATCAGGTTGGATCTTCGAGCAATTCAAAGTGGGTGCTGGAGGTCTCTTCAAAGGCCAGAATTTTGTCATGACCAAGCCTGTGAGTCACGCCACTGGCATCCAGCACGGCAACTCCCAGTTCCAGGTCCGCGTCCAGGAGCCTGCCTTCCAGAACCTCGGTCGTTAGTTGTAACCGGACCATGCGGCCCAGCGGTTCAAGGCGGTTCCGCCAGCCCTGACTGAGCGCCAGATTCGAATTCCTGGAGACGGCCTCCCCATAATGACAATCGAGCCGCTGGATGAGCCGGCGGGCCAATTCTGAGCGATCAATGGGGCGTCCGGTAATGGCCTGCAGCGAGGTAGCCACTTCCCTGAGCTCAGGAGGGAAAGCGGCCTGTGGCATATTCACGTTCACACCAATCCCGATGATGGCGGCCGGGCCACGCCGCTCTACCAGGATTCCCGCAACCTTGCGGCCCCGATGCCGGACATCGTTGGGCCACTTGATCTGGAGCGTCATTCCTAGTTCGGCTTCCACAGCCTCCGCCACGGCCACGGCCCCGAGCGCGGTCAACCAGCTTACATCGGCAATGGGCCCCGGCGGAAACACCAGCACGGAGGCCAGAATTGCGGACTCGGCCGGGGCCGACCAGCTTCGCCCGCGGCGGCCACGTCCGGCCGTCTGACTTTCCGCCAAAATCACCAGCCCCCCATTGGCCTGCGCCCGAGCCGCCCGGGCCGCCAGGTCATTGGTACTCGAAACCCGATCCCAGACCGCAATCCGCTGGCCCACCCAGCGCGTACCAAGCTCATACTCAATCTGGTCTGGGCAAAGCCGGGCGGCCGGACCCGCATAGGCAATACCCAGGTAGGGATGCCTGGAGAACTGGAACCCAAACGACTCCAGTTCCGCAAGCTCGCGCTCCGTCTCTGGCCACTCCAGACGAAGGAGATCCAGGGGCGTGTATCCACCCGATTCGCGGATCCTGGTTAGCAGGGCAATATTCACGCGTGGCGCCGTTTACTCGGAATGGTAATCAAGGGCGATATCAAGGGCGGGTGCCGAGTGTGTGAGCGCACCCACGCTGATCCGGTCGACCCCCGTCTCTGCAATGTTTCGGACCGTGGTCAGATTCACCCCGCCAGAGGCTTCGAGCAAGATTCTGGGCTGTTGCAAGTTGCGCAAACGTACGGCCTCGCCCAGGTCTGCCAGTGTGAAATTATCGAGCAGCACGATATCGGGGGCACACTCCAAGGACCGCTCAAACTGTGCCAGCGAATCCACCTCCACCTCGACGATGGTTCCGGCCGGTACGCTCGACCGTGCGGCCGCCACGGCCGTGCCCACGGGATCGGCAGCCGAACTGCGGGCCACTTGTGCATCAGCGGCCTTCAAGCCCTGGGGATGCATCAGCCACGCCAGGTGATTGTCTTTGATCAGAACCGCGTCATACAGGCCAATCCGGTGATTATGGCCGCCGCCACAGCGAACCGCGTACTTTTCCAGCATACGCCAGCCAGGGGTCGTCTTGCGGGTATCCAGGATCTTGGCGTCAGTTCCCTGCACGGTTTCAACGAACCGGTGCGTTTGGGTGGAAACCCCACTGAGGTGCTGGAGGAAATTCAGAGCCGTTCGCTCATAGGCCAGCAAATTTCGCATCGGCCCGACCACGGTGGCAATCACCAGCCCGCGAGAAAGCTGCTTGCCGTCTCGAACCCCCGGCCCGCGCTTGAAATTGAGTTGGAACCGCTCGGCCAGCCGTTCTGCAACTGGTAAGCCGCACAGCACTCCCTGGGCCCGCGCCACAAAATTGGCACGGCCCAGGGCCTCTGGCGGAATGGTGACCAGCGCCGTGAGGTCGCCCGTGGTCCCCAGATCTTCCTCCAAGGCCATGGCCATCAAGGCCTGGGCGTTTGTTTGCTCTGCTGGACCAAAGCTGGACTCGTATCCAGGGAAGGGGTCTCTTTCCTGATGGTTCATGAGCCGTGGTTCCCGAGATCGATCCTTGGAGGTTGCTGGAGTCTATCTCACCTAGTCTATCCCGATTTCGTTCGAAATGTGCAGTGGGCCAGCCGGTTTCGAGCCAGCGGCCAGGAGAATTTGGTCGGCCTGGATCCGGAAAGGATGGGGTCGGCCGGTTGAACTGCCAAACCGGCCGTAGGATAATGCGTGTCCTGCCTACCGATCCCCGGTCGTGGTTTATCATGGGGTATTGCGAACCTTTTTCGCCGTTCCGTGATAAACGCCCAGCAATCAGGATTCCTTCCGGCCATGAACCGATCAATGTCCGCCGCCGTTCTGCTTACGTTAGGTTTAGCGCTGCCGGTATGTGCGCAAGAGAAGGAAAAGACGAAGCCGGTCCGCATGGGATGTGGACACATGACGTTTGACACCGTGCCAGGCTGGGGCCTGAGCCCCGAGGGGAAATCGGTCATCGGTCCCTGCCACGGCAGCGTGGTGGTTGATAAGGCGGGCAACATTTACACGAGCGCTCACGCGGGCGTTTACGTATTCTCTCCCGATGGTAAGCCGGTCCGGAGCTTCCTGGGCGACAAGTACTCCGACATCCACGACATGAAGATCCGTGATGAAGACGGTACCGAATTCATTTATGGCGCGCGTAACGCCAACGCCGAGGGGTTCAAGTTCAACGCCCAGACCGGTGAGATTGTGCTGAAGTTGCCGTTCCCTGAGGCGTCTGGCCTCAAGCTGACCGCCTTCAGCCCCACGGCCATCACCGTGGCACCCAATGGCGATATTTACCTGTCTGACGGATACGCCAGCAACCACATCTTCCGGTTCGACCAGACCGGCAAGTACCTGTCACACTTCGGCACCAAGGGGAACGGCCTCAAAGAGTTCAACACCGCGCACGGTATGACGCTCGACACCCGCTATGACCCAGCCCGACTCCTGATCTGCGACCGTAACCACCAGCCCAAGGGCCGCCTGGTCCACTACAGCCTGGACGGCGAGTTCATTGACGAAGTGGTGACCGGCCTGGGAATGCCCACCTCTGCGCAGGTGCAGGGTGACTTCGTTTCCGTGCCAGACTTGCAGGGCCGCCTGGTGATTTTGGACAAGAACAACATCATCATGGCCGTACTTGGGCACAACCCAGACCCTGCCAAAGGAGGCAACTACAACGTGCCGCAAGATCAGTGGATTGAAGGGATCTTCAGCGGCACCCACGGTTCATCGTGGGACCATGACGGCAACCTGTACGTGCAGGATTGGAACGTTGCGGGCCGCATCATGAAGCTGCTGCGCGTGAAGTGATTTGAAGTAGAAGCAGGAATCTGTCCAGGTTGATTGAACCACAAATTCCAGGGCACACAGAAAATGTGCCCTGGAAATTCTGTTGCATGGCTCCACAGCGGCTCGCGACTGCGTTGTACAATGGATCTCTTGAGCCCTGGATAGGGCTATTTTATGAATAGCTCAAGCTTTACTTTGAAATATGCGTAATTAACGACCTTCTCTAACCTTGGGCTTTCTTAGGCCCCAAGTCGTAAGAAGGCCATGATTCGCATGCCACGAGGATAGTTCACGCTACTGACCGAAAAGTCGGAGCGGATTTCAGTTTGATAAGCTGGTCTCAAAGAGATTTTCCTGCCTTCTATCGTCCATCAATCTCTTATAGACATAGCGAGAGAGAAGCAACGGCAGTACAACCTAGCTCATGACGTCTTCTCTTGGGTTGTCTTTGCGATGGGAATACTGGCCAAAATGTCAACCGCTATAGGTAGTTGCGGTAGAACCTAGCTTAAATCCATGGCCATTCAATATACTGAAATTAGCCAAATTAGGAAGGTGGTATGTGTTGGAATGCAATTGGTTGCTACACGGCCATCTTGCCGAGTTTGGCGATAAGTTACTTGGACTTCTCGCTCCTGCCAAATCGTACCTACCCTGGATATCTGTATGCAAGCTCAAGAGGCACGCCTTCGGAAGTTGGTCGAGGGAACCACACAGTATGTCGTACCCCTATTTCAAAGGCCCTATAGCTGGGCCGAGAAGCAGTGGAAAACACTATGGGAAGATGTTTGCGAACAGGCTGATCACGAGGATGAGCGACCTCACTTCTTTGGTTCGATCGTAACTGCTCCGGCGAAATCAGTACCACAGGGTGTTGGAAAGTATCTCTTGATTGACGGGCAGCAGCGACTGACCACAACGCAGATTTTGCTGGCGGCACTTAGGGATGTGGCGGGCGTGAGTGGACATGAAAGGTTGCATGATAAGGTCAATGGTAAGTTCCTTTTGAATAGTTTTGAAGAGGATGATGAACAACTCAAAGTTCTTCCAACACAAGATGACCGACCAGCCTTTCGGTCAATTATTCGTGGTGAAAAGATTCCTGCTTCACGGATCGCTGATGCCTACCGCTACTTTCACAGTAAGCTGGGATCGTCCAAGAATGATCCCGAGCGGTTGGAACGACTACTCAGTGCGATCACGGATCGGCTGTCGCTTGTCAGTATTACATGTGACGAACACGACAACCCGCACCTTATCTTTGAGAGTCTTAACGCAAAGGGCGAAAAGCTCACGCCTGCCGATTTGATTCGTAATTTTTTGCTGATGCGCGTCCATGTGAAGGACCAGCAGCGTGTTTTCACACAAATGTGGCTCCCAATTCAGCAGGCTTTGGGTGAACACCTAACCGAGTTCGTTCGGCACTATTTGATGAAGGGTGGGAAGATTCTCGCGCAGTCGGATATTTACTTCGAATTAAAAGATCGGTTGATCAACGCTGATGCGCAAACCGCCGAGGCGTTTTTGGCTGATCTCCATCGACATGGTCTCTTGTACTCGCGGTTTATCAACGTGAAATACGATACAAACGATAAGATCGATGCCGCCCTGGGTCGTTTGCATCGAGTTGAATCTACTGTTGCTTATCCGTTGTTGCTTCGGGTGTTTGATGCGTTGGATCAGGGGCAACTGACCTACGATCAAGTAGTGGAGGCTCTCGAGGTACTTGAATCGTTTCTGATACGTCGATCGGTCTGCGGCATGCCTACGAATCAACTTCGACGAATGTTGCCCCCTGTATTTGATGCTGTTGGGGGAGCGGGAAACGCGTTTGTTGAATTATTGCGTGTACACCTTGGTGGGAATCGTTGCCCGTCTGATGAAGAGTTTGTAGCAGCATTGCTTGTTCAACCGCTTTACGCGTCAGCCAAGAAAAATGCGCGTCTGAGAGTAATTCTCGAGCGATTAGAAGATTCGTTTGGACATAAGGAGCCTGCGAGCCTTTCCGATGTGCAGATCGAGCATGTCATGCCGCAAACCTTAACACCAGAATGGGAACAAGAACTTGGACAACAGGCCCGTGAGCAGTGGGCTAAATTGCTCCATACTCTCGGAAATCTTACCTTAAGCGGCTATAATCCAGACATGGGCAACCGGCTGTATAGCGAAAAGCGAAAGTCTTTGGTCCGAAGTCACTTCGAACTCAATCGTTACTTTATGCACGTCGACCGATGGACGGCCGGAGCAATTGAAAAGCGTGGTCAAATGCTTGCTCAGCAGGCTTTACACGTTTGGCCTGCGCTGGCAAAACCTGATGCGCCGCAACCGGCGGGTTTGCGGTTTGAGCGGAAACCAGTTGCAGTGAGATTTCGGAAACAAGAAGAGCCGGTTTCGTCCTGGAAGCAGGGCGCTCTGAAGTTGATCGAGTTGTTCGAGAATGCGGCACCTGGCTTACTCGTTGAACTGGAAAAAAAACAGGTGATCACGAGTGTATTATCGGTAGACCCAAACAGGTTTGCGCGGTCGCGGGGTCAAATTGGAACTATGTACGTACAACTTCACGGCTCTGCCAAGACGCTGCGTACCTATGTAAAATGGATTGCTCAGCAGGCAGGAATCAGTGACTCAGAGTACGAGTTTCTGATGCCAAACGCTTCCTCTGGAATCACAGATCACCTCGCCTGATAAGTATCATGTCCGTCTGGCCCATCCGGGTCGTCTATCCGCGTAAGTTTCCTCGCTCATGCGACGCACGATCTTGAGCAAGGATTCGCCGCTGGTTTTGCAGGCTCTGCCGCAAAAAAACTACAGCTTCAAAGCTCAAGATTTTGGCTTTCCCTTCCCGCGTTGGCTCTTATTCGCTTTCGCTTTTGCCCGCGCGGAGGTCCCCTGGGGAGAGGCTTTGGGGCGGCTCGGGCCGCCTTGCATCTGGTTCTTCACTTCCAAGATCCGGTCGCGCAGGCCGGCCGCGCGCTCAAACTCGAGCGCCTCGGCTGCCTGAAGCATCTGGGCTTCCAGCTCGTTGAGGTAATCTTCGTTGAAGTCGGTCACCTCGTCGCGGCCGGCCGCCTCACGTGCCACGGTCTTGGCCTGAGATTCTTCTTCGATACCCCGGCGGATCGCCTTGCGGATAGTCTCTGGGGTGATCCCGTGGATTTCGTTGTATTCTAGCTGGAGCGCGCGGCGGCGAGACGTTTCCTCGATGGCGCGCTGCATGGACCGGGTGACCTTGTCTGCATACAGCACAACTTCGGCGTTCACGTTACGGGCGCAACGACCGATGGTCTGGATGAGTGAAGTCTCGCTTCGCAAGAATCCTTCCTTGTCCGCGTCCAGAATGCAGACCAGCGAAACTTCGGGAAGGTCGATCCCCTCACGCAGCAGATTCACGCCCACCACGGCGTCAAACGCACCCTCACGCAGCTCGCGTAAAATGGTCATGCGTTCAATGGCGTCCAGTTCCGAGTGCAGCCATCTGCAACGGACCCCCTGCTCGGTCATGTAGCGTGAAAGATCTTCGGCTAGACGCTTGGTGAGCGCGGTGATAATCACCCGTTCGCCGGCGGCTGCCCTGCGCTTGGTTTCCTGGATCAGGGCCGGTACCTGACCACGCGCCGGTTCCACACGCACCACGGGGTCTACCAAACCGGTTGGCCGGATGAGCTGTTCCACCACCTCGCCGCCAGCCACCCCGGTTTCGTAATCGTTGGGAGTGGCCGATACATAGATCCGCGCCCCCAGCTTTTTCTCCCACTCATCGAAGCGTAGCGGCCTGTTATCAAGCGCGCTCGGGAGCCTGAAGCCGTGTTCGACTAGCGTTCCCTTGCGGCTAAAATCGCCGGCGAACATGCCACGCACCTGCGGAATGGTGACATGCGATTCATCAATGAACAGCACGGCGTCGTCTGGGAAGAAGTCTAGCAACGTGTTGGGGGTATCTCCGGACTTGCGCCCGCTCAGGTGCCGGCTGTAGTTTTCAATGCCCTGGCAGTAGCCTACTTCCAGCAGCATCTCAATGTCATAGCGCGTGCGTGCGGCCAGCCGCTGGGCTTCAAGCAGCTTGCCGTGTTCTTTGAGCTGGGTTAGCCGGGCTTCCAGTTCTTCCTTGATCGCCTTGACGGCCCCCTCAATTCGTTCTTCGGGCAGTACAAAGTGCTTGGCGGGATAAACGAACAGGTCTTGCTTGCGTTCGATCACCGAGCCGGTCAGCGGATCGATAACGGCCAGGGCCTCGATCTCATCTCCAAACAGTTCAATGCGCACGCCCACTTCTTCATAGGCGGGCCAGAGTTCCACCACGTCGCCACGAACGCGGAACTTGCCGCGTTCAAAGCTCACGTCGTTGCGGTCGTACTGGATATCGACGAACCGCAAGAGCATCTCATCGCGATCGATCATTTGACCGATTTGCAAAGGGACCATCATTTTCTTGTAGTCGTCTGGTGAACCGAGGCCGTAGATGCAGGAAACGCTGGCAACCACAATCACGTCTCGGCGGCTCACCAGTGCGCTGGTGCAGGCCAGGCGGAGCCGTTCAATTTCTTGGTTGACGGCCGAGTCTTTTTCAATGTAAATATCGCGCTGGGGGATGTAGGCTTCTGGCTGGTAATAGTCGTAATAGCTTACGAAGTAGCGGACGGCGTTGTGGGGAAAGAATTCACGAAACTCGCCGTAGAGCTGGGCGGCCAGGGTTTTGTTGTGGGAGAGAATGAGTGCGGGCCGGTTCATCCGTGCGATCACATTGGCCATGGTGAACGTTTTGCCGGAGCCGGTCACACCCAGAAGCACCTGGTGTTTCTTGTGCTCTTCAAGGCCGCGAACCAGGGCGTCGATTGCCTGGGGCTGGTCACCGGCCGGTTCGAAGGGAGCCTCAAGCTGGAAGGTCGGCATGCGGACAGAATCTCCAGAAGCAGTTCAGGGGGCAGCCGGGGCGTTGGCCAGTGTGGTCTGACGGTTGCTGGGCACCGATCGCGGTCGGGGCCTGGCCCTGGGTTTTGCGGGCTCTTCAAATTCTAGGAACGGGGCAATGGCCTGAATGGTGGCGGGTCCAATGCCCGCCACGCGTGCTTCGAGATCACGCAGTGATCGAAATGGTCGTTTTTGCCGGGCCTTGACCCAGTCTCTGGCCCGGCTCGAACCAATTCTGGGCAGGGTCTGGATCAACTCGTACGGGGCGGTGTTGGGGTCGATCCGGAACACCCGCGCTTCATCAGCCAGCCGGGCGGTTGAAAACCTTGCAGCCTGCACCAGCAGGCCAATGGCCAGCGCAGCCACAACCGCTGCCAGTATCACGCACTGGCGATGGGACCAGATTGGCCCCCTGGAGGTTGGCTCAGGGCCTGGCACGGCCTGCTCCCTGGGTGGTTGTCAAGGTTGGAAGAACCTTGTCAGCATAGGCAATCGCTAGCCCGCTTCTCAAGGTCGAAGGGCCTGAGGCCCGGTCTTGGTTCATCGGTGGGCATCAACCGCGGGCCTTCACCGGCCGGTTTCCAAACGGATTCTCACCCTCTTTGGCTGGCGCGGAGTCTGGTTTCTGGCTCTTGAGCCGGGCCTTGATGGCCTGCATGGCGTTGGCAGCTTCCTGCTTGACGAACACGTCGGGGTCAGCCGGGAGTTTTTTCATCACGTCCAAAGTTTCCTGGCCGCCAATATCACGCAACACCTCGCAAGCAAGTTTCCGGATCTGGGAGTCGGAATTCTTGAGCAAGGGGATCACGGCCGGTTCGGCTTCCGGGCCGAGGGCGCGGAGGGCATCGGGGACCTCAAACAGGTTGTCCTTGATGCGGGCGACGATTGCGGGCGCGGCTTCCACGGCCTTCATCCGGCCCAAGGCTTTGATGGCTTCAGCCCGACCGAAACCATCCTGCGACTTCTCCAGGTACTGGATCAGGTAGGGGACAACGGAGGGTGTGCCCTTCTTGATCAGGGCGGTGAGGACATCCTTTGACTTGAAGCCGTCGGTGGTTTCCAGCATGAACTGGGCGAGTACTTTGAGGCTTTCTGGTGTATCGAAAGCGAGCAGACTCTTGATGGAAGCCTCGCGGACACCGCCATCGGTGGTGGCCGTGAGGATATGCTGAATGGCCGCCTCACCTTCCTGGGCTTTCCAGTTCCCAAGCGCGTTGATGGCCTCTTTGGCCGAGCCGTTATCAGAGCTTGCGACCAGTGGAATGAGCGCTTTGGTTACCTCGGCCTTGCGTGCATCTTCGGGCACGACCCTGGCCAGTTCCTGGGCGGCCTGCTGAACAAGGTGGTTTTTGCCGCTCTTGAGTTTGATGAGGGCGGCATCAATGGGTGGTGTGCCGGGTGCAACCGAGGGATCGGGGGCGTTAGCGATGGCGCGGGCTTTTTCTTCCTCAGCCCGTTTAACTTTAATGGCGGCCACTTGTGCGGGGTCTGGCTGATGCCCGGTGACGAAAATCTGGTACCCTCTGACCTCGACCCTGGCTGGTGCCGGAAACGCCTTGGCGGCGAAGGCCGCTGGATCTGCCACAGGCCAGATCCTGAACGTTGACACCGAACCGCGATTCCAGAGACTCATCTGTCCGCCAGAGCCACTCACGGTTTTTATCACCATTTCCAGAATCGCGGCATTGGTTTCGCCGTCGGGTACGTCGTTCATCAGAACTTCAATGTAGGGTATAGGGCCGGGTTCCGGTTGGTTGGCGACAGTGACCAGCTCGTTGAAGCCGGAGGTCATCTTTGCGAGCCCGATGCTCATCTGGGCGGCGTTGGCACTCAGGGCGGGGATCCGTTGCAGCCGTTCGACCTCGGCCTTGAACCCTTGGTTGGTCGCGAGAGCCTCGTTCACTAGTTGCCTGGCCATCTCTCGATCTTCGGCTGCTGAGAGTGGTGGAAGCGTGGGCAGTTGCTGTGCAAAACTGGTCGCCTGAGTCTGAATGACCTGTTGAACCCTGGGGCCGGCCTGCTGAAAGGTGTTCACGTCGCTAATGGTGCGAAGGATGGCGGTGAGGTCGTTCACGGCTTTGAGTCCACCCCGGAGCACTTGCATGTGCCGTGTGATCAGATCCTGGCGGATGGGCGGTTTTGGCAGGCTGGCCGGATTGGTGCCAGCGGCGTAAAACCCTTCCATGGCGGCTGGGAGCCCGCCCGGAGTGGGGTTGCCAGGCCCACCAAATCCTGAGGGGGCCCCACCAGGCATGGGTGGGTTGGTCTGGGCAAGGGTTGATGGGTTTGGCAGTCCGGTTGCGGCCGCGCCGGGTACGTTTGGAACGGCGACCACGGCCTGGGCGGGAACTGGGGCTGGAACGGCGACCACGGCCTGGGCGGCATCGGCGGCGGCCCCCTGTCCAGCCATTGAGGGGACAACCACGGTGAGCAAGAACAGCCAAAGGGCTGCGCTGCCGCCAACAAAGATCAGCGCCGGCAGTGGGGCACCCTGAAGTTTGCCCAGAATCCCCTGCCCTGAATTCTTGGACCTGGATCCTTTGGGTTTCTGCATGGACCAGGCGGGCGATGGCGGCAGGTCGGCTTCAACTTCTGGGAAATCGTCGAGGACCTCATGGGCGCCAAAGTCGTCGAGTGCAGGTTCTGCGGCCCGCCTTGACGGTTCTGGTGGCATGTTCGCGGCTTTGATGAAGCGTCTGGGGGGCTCGGGCGGCGCATCCTCATGGCGGAATTCCGCCGGAGCGGCGACCGGTGGTGGCACCGGCCGGTGGCTGGTTGATGGCCGGGGCGGGGCTTGTGGCGGAATATCGTCATCCCGATCTGCGAGCCCGGGCCGCTCGGTATTGGGCGAGCTTTCGGAACCAGCGTTTCCCGTTTGACGTGGCACGGGAACCCGGAACACCTGGTCGCACTTCTTGCACTTCGCCGTTTTGCCGGCCGTGGCATCGGGCAGCGAATAACGCGTGGAACAGCCAGGGCAGGCAATGGTGATGGGCATCGTGCGAATCTCCAGCACGTGCAAGGTCAAAACGATCTGGGTCAATGCCGGTCAGGCATCAAGCGGCTCTTCCGTCAGACAGGATCTTACAATCATAAAACCAATTCACGCCCGCGCGAACCAGGATGCATCGGTTTTTAACCTGTCCGGAGTTCACCCATGTCTGGCAATCAATCTTTGTCAGGAACCGGTTCGCCATCAGCCTGGGCGGGTTCCTGGTGAGATTCTTCGGGCGTACTTTCAGGCTTGAACGGTTGTTCTGGGTTGGGGTTCGGGAACTCCAGCCCAGTAGAACTTGCCGGGTTGCGTCGGTAATTGTTGACGAAGATCTGGTGGTTCTTGACAACAAAGTGTGCGGGTGGTGGGAAGAGTCGGGTCGCGAAATCTGTGGTGCGTAAAATGCTCCAGATCCGAAACGCCGAGTCTTTTCCATTGCCCCAAACCGAAACCTGGCCACCGAGTGCGGGAGCAGAGCTTTCATTCAGCAAGATCTGGGCAATTTCAGAACAGGTCTCCGCGTCGGGGACGTCACTGATAAAGACTTCGACATAAGGATCAGATTCGGGCTCAAGCTGGCCCGCGTGTTTGATCAAGTCCTGATAGCCCTTGGTCAGCTTGGAGATCGCCGATTCGATTTCCGCGCCTTGGGCCCTGAGCGTGGGTATCGCCTGGATTCTTTGGAGCTGTTGGTGGAGCGCATCGAGCGTTTTCTGAGCCGGTGCCGAGAATCGGCGGGCCAACTGGTCTGTTTCCTCAGGCTGAAGCCGTGGCAGGCTTGCGACGATCCGGTTGTAAATATCGGGCTGGTCCTGCGTCAGGCGGTTCAGGTCGGGCCGCACTTGCTCAAGGCTGGCTTCGTCGCTGATGCGTTCCAGGAGCGTTGTTAGCCTGTCGATCTCTTCCAGGCCGAAATCGTGTTCGACACTGTGCCGAGTCATCATTCCTGGACGGCCCAGGGGGGTGAAGCTAACGTTTGGTGGTGCGGTTCCGGCCGGATAAAGCCCTCGGGCCGGTGGTGGCAAGGTGGCGCGCGGCCCACTGCCTGGCACGGGATCGCCTGGATTCAGCCTGGCGGGCTCGGGTAAGACCGGGAACCGTTCACCGTTGAACACCTGGGGTTTTGCCACAGGCAACGGGTTATCCGGGAGCCCGTTCGCTGCGCCCATGATTTGCGTGTAGGCCTTGAAAAGCCTCAGTCCGATGAACGCAACCGCGATCAGAGCCGAAATCCCTGAGAATGCGGATGGCAGTGATCTGGACCAGAATGGCTTCTTGACCTTCACCTCTGCTGTGGTCGCCGCTCGTTTCCTGTTACCGGCAGGCCTGGTGTTCCACGGGGTCGTTGATTCTGGCCGCTCATCCACAATCTCATCCGATCCAAAATGATCGAACGAATTGTGGGACCGGTCGGTCCACGTCTGGTTTGTGTTGGCTGGGGCTGGAATGGTGAGCCCAGCCGTGGCATCGGTCGATTCGCCATCCGTGGGAACGGGAACCGGTACACGAAACACCTGATCGCACTTGTTGCAGCGGGCTGTTTTGCCGGCCACCGAGTTGGAGAGTGTGTACCGTGTATCACAGCCGGGGCACGCAATGGAAATGGGCATGAACTCAAGCCCCCAGAAAGATCGTGAAGGGGGGAATTGAAGCAGAGTGATTGCAATTTACGATGCATCAACCCGCCTGAAAGTTCAAGCTCTGGCGCGCAAATCTCAAAGGATTCCCACCGAGATCGCTTGCAGGGCCTCCAGAAACGCGTCGATGTGTGCCTCGGTATTGAACGGACCAGGGCTCAGTCGTACGGTTCCGTCTGGGAATGAGCCGATTCGCTGATGAATGTAAGGCGAACAGTGCAGCCCCGAACGCACGGCAATCCCAAAGCTGGTATCCAGAATGTCTGAAATGACCTGGGGGTGAAAGTCATCCAGGTTGGGTGTGATCAGGGACAGTGCCCCAACATGGCTTGCCGCATCCCAGCGGCCGGCCACGTTCCACCCATAGCCGCTTCCCTCGGCCTCTACCCAGTCTACAACCCTCTGAAGCAGGGCCACTTCATGCAGCCGGTTCTGCTCGACCCCCTGCCGGGTGACCCACTCAATCCCTGCCGCCAGGCCGGCAATCCCCAGCGCGTTTGGAGTGCCGCCTTCCAGCGCAAAGGGCAACTCCTCCGGTTGAAGCACGCTCTTGGAGTCTCCCCCCGTGCCGCCTTCTCGCCAGGGTCTGAGCTTGGCCCGACGCCCTACATACAGGACCCCGGTCCCCGTAGGGCCATAAAGCGCCTTGTGGCCGGGAAACGCTAGCAGGTCAATGGGTGTGGATTTGAGGTTGATAGGGACCACGCCCGCAGACTGTGCGGCATCCACCAGCAGCAGAGCGCCGGCCTCTCTGACAATTGCCGCAATCGCCTCAATGGGTTGGACCGTGCCCAGCACATTGACGGCATGCGTAAGGGCCACCAGCCGGGTCTGGGGTGTAAGGGCAAGGCGAACCTGGTCGGCGTCTAGATAGCCTTCACTGGATTCCAGCCGGGTGAGGGTGATCACACCGTCTTTCTCAAGCCGGCGCAACGGCCGGCTAACCGAGTTGTGTTCCAGGTCCGAGGTGATCACGTGGTCGCCGGGTTGAATGGACCCCTTGATGGCGATGTTGAGGGCATCGGTGCAGTTCAGGGTGAAAATCCAGCGGTTTGCAGACTCGCCCTGGAAGAACCGGTTGAGCGCACTTCGAGCCAGCTCGATGGTGCGCTCGGCCTCTTTGGCCATGCGGTGCCCAGAACGCCCTGGGTTGGCCAGGCTCGTCCGCGCGAACTGGTCGAGCGCCAGATACACGGGCTCCGGTTTGGGGAACGAAGTGGCCGCGTTATCAAGGTAAATCGGAACAGCCGTCGTACTCATGCCTGGTCCTCTGCGAGTGGCCGTATCTGGGGCGTTGGAAATCTGGATCAGTTGCCCACGAACTGGGCATACAAAGAGCGGGCCCGGGCAATGTCATTCGTCCCTTTGATGATGGCACGACCATCCGGGAAAATGGTGAACTCATATCCTTCGGTTGAAAACTTGAGCATAAAGGCATTCTGTTTAACCTCGCCCAGCGCCCGCAGTCGGCCCGCGAGTTCGCCAAAATTGAGCGGCTCTCCCCTGCGAACCGCTACCTGAACGGCATTGCGTCCGCAAAGTGTGGTGGTGTGCGTGCCAAATTCTCCTTCAAGCCAGGAAAACTCGCCGCGTACACAGGTGGGACAGTCCACCTTCCCCTTCAGGCCCGCAATCTTCAGACGCCGGAACGACCAGTTCCAGATATCCACCATGATCAGTTCGGTGTTCAGGGCATCCAGCTTGCCGGCCAGCAATTTGATGGCTTCAACGGCCTCAAAACTGGCAATCACCGACACGGCCGGCCCAAGCACGCCGGCCGTCTCACAGGTGGGGGTCATCCCCGGTGGCGGGCTGCTTTCAATCACGCAGCGCAGGCAAGGGGTAATCCCCGGCCTGATCGTCATCGACTGCCCCTCGCTGCCAATCACTCCGCCAAAGATCCACGGTTTGCCCAGCTTCACCGCCGCATCGTTGATCAGGTAGCGGGTTTCAAAGTTGTCGGTCCCGTCCAGGATCAGGTCGGCATCAGAGACCAGATCCAGAATGTTGGCGTGGTCGATATCGGTGACAACCGCTTCGATCTGGACCTGGCTGTTGATCAGCCGCAGCTTGCGTGCGGCGGCCTCAGCCTTGGGCAAATTCTCCGCCACATCGGTTTCATCGAATAAAATCTGGCGCTGGAGGTTGTGCGTTTCAATAAAGTCGCGATCCACAATTCGCACATGGCCCACTCCGGCGCGAACCAGATGGTTGGCCAGCACGGTTCCGAGCGCACCACAGCCGCAAATGGTTACGCGGCTGGTTGCCAGCTTGCGCTGCCCATCTTCACCCAGGGGAGGGAACCGCATCTGGCGGCTGTAACGCTCAAGTGGATCGCGGCCGTCGTCTGCAAAAGCCATGGTTCCAACCCAGTTTCATTAGAGAGAGACTTGGAGAAGCACAAGATGGTGGCTGCCGCAAGCGGGATCAGCCGCCGGCAATGGCGGGGATGATGCTGATCTCGTCGGTTGCGGTGACCGCCGTTTGAAGATCGTCGAGAAACCGAATATCTTCATTGTTCACATAAACATTCACGAAGCGACGGAGATCGTCGCCATCGAACAGGCGTTCCAGAAGCGCAGGATGCTGCGTCACCACATCCAGCAGTACTGCGCCCACGGTATCTCCCTGCCCGGTCACGTTGTCGAGGCCGCTGGCGTGCGGCCGGAGCGGAGTGGGAATTAAAACACTGGGCATGGGTGGAACGCCTTTTTGGGAGAGCGGTTTCAAGACCGGAATTGGCTTCGAGTTCGCGAGCTGCCGGACCTGGCCTTGAAATCTTGTGCTTGAGAAACATGCAGGAGAGGGTGAACGCTGACGAGACGAGCGGGGTTTGCAGGCCTGAGGCTCAGGCCCCGACGGTTGCGAACTCGGCGGGTGCCGCACCTACCAAGGCTTCAAACTGTTCGAGCTTGGGATCAATCACTTTGGGGCGAGGGATGTGGTCGAGGAGCGCTTCCTGGGTCTTCAGTCCGTTCCCGGTGATGCAGAGCACGGTGGAAGCGGTGGGGTCGAGTTTGCCTTGCGCGATCAGTTTGCGGGCCACGGCCAGGGTAACGCCGCCAGCCGTCTCTGAGAAAATCCCCTCGGTTTCGGCCAGTAAGGTCATGCCCTGCACAATCTCATCGTCGGTAACATCTTCGCCCCAGCCCCCCGAGTCTCTGAGCATGAGCGAGGCAAAGTAGCCATCGGCGGGGTCGCCAATAGCAAGGCTCTTGGCGATGGTTTGGGGGTTACGGATGGGACGGACCTTGAGGGCGTCGGTCTTGACGCTGTTGGTGATTGGGTTGCAGCCGGTGGCCTGGGCACCAAACATCCGGGTGTGCGTTTTGGGGATCAGGCCAAGTTTCTGGAGTTCGCCAAACGCCTTGTGGAGTTTGCCGATCAGGCTGCCGCCGGCCATGGGGGCCACAACCTGGTTGGGAGCAACCCATCCCAGGTCTTCGGCAATCTCAAACCCCATGGTCTTGGAACCTTCGGCGTAGAACGGCCGCAGGTTGACGTTCACGAAGCCCCAGCCGTAGCGGAAGGCAATCTGGGAGCAGAGTCGGTTGACCTGGTCGTAGTTGCCGTGGATAGCCACCACTTTTGCGCCATATACGGTGCAGCCGAGCACCTTCCCCTGTTCCAGGTTGTCTGGGATCAGGATGTAGGCTTCAAGGCCTGCGGCTGCGGCGTTGGCTGCCACGCTGCCGGCCAGGTTGCCGGTAGAGGCGCACCCAACGGTTTTGAAGCCGAGCTCCACGGCCTTGGAGAGTGCCACGGCCACCACCCGATCTTTGAACGAGAGCGTGGGGTGGTTGACCGCGTCGTTCTTGAGGTAGAGCGGACCGGTATGACCAATGGCCTTGGCGAGCCGGTCTGCCTTGACCAGCGGCGTGCAGCCGACGTGTCGCCCCACGGTTGGTTCACCATCCACGGGCAGCAGTTCACGATAGCGCCACATGGTGCGTGGGCGTCGTTCGATGGTGGCCCGGTCGAGGGATCGGGCTACAGCCTCGTAGTCATAATCCACTTCGAGTGGGCCAAAATCGTCGGTGCAAAAATTCAACGCCTGTTTGGGGTAAAGTTTCCCGCACAGGCGGCATTTCAGGCCACGAACCCGCGTATCGTGATCGGCGTGCGACACCGCGAAATCTCCAGCGAGAGGGAGCCGGCCCAGGTCTGTTCAAACCTGGACAGCAGGCACGCATCTCACTGGAACAGACCTGATTCAAGCGACAACAGTCGCTCGATTGGGTCGGCGGAGACAGGCAAACTCACTTTTGATTGGCTGGTTGCGCGGAAAACCGCAGTCTGTGGGGATATGTTGTCCCCGCTTCTCGCGAACCATCTCATCTGTCCCACAACTTGGACTGAAAAAAATCAGCCAAGCAGGGAAGGAGTTAGCACCAGCGCTCACCTCTGGGGTGAACCGGTTGCTGTGGCGTCGTCGGGCCTGTCCCTCAACCACTCTGGATAAGATGCGTGCCGAATTATGAGCTTTGAGTATGCCGCACCCCCCGTGCGTCGTCAAGTGGCTCTTTTTGGAGCTTAAAACCCTGGGCTTACCCGTAGAAGACCGGCCCCACGTTGCCGTGGGGCCCGGTGACACCGTGGTTCACTTGGGTGCCAGCCGCAGATAGTCCAGGCCGACCATGAAAGCCTGGGCGGCCGATGGGTTTGCCCCTTTGATCTCTAGCGCCAGCTTGTGCTTGCCGGCCATCAGCTTCTTGGGACCCAGTTGGAACTCGCCCGATGAGATCACATCGGGCGAGTTGTACAGGTCGAGCGGCTTGCCGATCGGTTCGCCATCAACCAGAACCTGAACCATGGCGTAATCACGCGCCATGGTGAACGCGGCCAGAACGTCAAACTCACCGGCTGAGGGTGCCTGGAACTCAAGTTCCAGCCGGTCACCGGGCTTGGCCCCACCCCAGAAGAGCTGGGTATCGCCGCTCCAGGTTTTGGGGGCAAAACCGGCCATCTCCTGGATGCCGGCCTTACCACCGCTGGTTGCCAGTACGGTCAGTGCTTCGGCCTCGATGGCGCCCAGCACTCGGCCGGTCTGGTCGTCGAGCTTGGCGGGCGTTCCTTTGACTGGTTCTGGGGCAGGTTCCGTGTGCAAAACCTTGGGCTGATGCGCCTGCCAGCGGGCTTTGTCGACCGCCTCGCGCTGGTGGATCAGCACGTGTGCCCCTTTCATGCCACCAGAGGCCAGGTCGGGCAGCCCGTCCTTGTTGATATCGTGAACCACAAGCTGACGGCCGATGCCTGCCTCACCGTCGGCCTGGAACGGCACGAAATCGACCCCCTCGGGAGTACGGACCAGCTTGAACCAGTACACCACGGCGCCGGCGTCCCAGAGTGGGCTTCCCTTGTGGTGTGAGTAGTACGTCTTGCCGGTGATGATGTCCTTGAGGCCGTCGCCGTCGATATCGGCCAGTTGAACCGAGTGTGGCTCTGTGAACAGCACACCGTAACGATTGTCGGCCGGCCGGTCGCCCATGATCAGGTGGCGCTTGAAGCTGCCGTCAGCGGCTTGTTCATACCAGGCCAGGCCGAACTCGTGAGCGTTGAGGCTGGTGATCACGTCGTTGTCGCCGTCGCCATCCACGTCGTAGGCAAACATGTCGGCGCCACCGGCGGCAAAGGGAACCGCGTGGTAGGCCCAGGTCTTGCCTGCGGCGAGTTCGGCAGGTTGCTCGAACCAACCGTTATTGACGAGCACGTCCATCCGTTTGTCGCCGTTCACGTCTCCCAAGCCCAGCCCATGGCCAAACGGTTTGGGTGCGACCTGTTCCGAGATGGCGTGGAAGGTCCAGGGTTCGAACGGTCGCTTGGGATCAAACGTGGCGTAGCCGTTGAAGCCATCATTGGAGCAGACGAGTTCGGGCGTTTCGTCACCCACGATGTTGAGGAACTGGGGCGACTCATTGCCGACCGAGTTCAGAACCTGGTGCTTGGGCCAGTGCTTGCCGTGTCCGGCCGCCCCTGGGTTCTCGTAAACAAAGCCGGGGGTACCGGGGAACCCGGCGGTCAGGATGTCGTTCCAGCCGTCGCCGTTGAAGTCATGCACCCAGGCGAAGAAGTGATCGGCGTACCCTTCTTTGTTCTGGGGCTTGGGGGGATAAAGCTCATGTTTTTCGGTGAACTTGGGACCGGCGAACCAGTACGGGCCGTAGATCATGTCAATCTGGCCGTCACGGTTCAGGTCGCCGGCCGCGATCCCTTCAGACAGGTACTCATCGGTGAGCTGCTGGCGGCTGAAGGAGTGGATCTGGTAGGACTTGTCGTCGGCCTGAATTGCTACGGAACAGATGAGCCAGGCCAGAATCGCGGGCGTTGCCAGACGCAGAGGATGAAAAGACACGACAAAACTCCCTTGGAAATCTGGAAATCGCCCAGCGACCGCACCGGCCAGCCCGCGAGATCTCGATGACTCTAGCCTACACGGCCCCTCGCCTGGTTGCCAGAAACGGGGTGGATTAGGGCGAATTGGCACTGAGTCGTGTGAGCGAATTCCCCGGAATAGAGGTATTGCGCAGAGTATAGGTGCAAAAACCCGACATGTGGCAATCTGCCACAAGAGGAGATAGGATAGGTTTATGGTGGACAACCCTGGTTAGCTACAATCAAGGAGAACTGCTATGCCAACTGACGCTGTTGAGGCTCGCCTTAATTTTCGGCTCTCAGCCGAACTCAAAGAAGTAATTGAAGAAGCGGCCACTTCGCTTGGCCAGTCGGTCAGTGACTTCGCGGTCAGTACGCTCGTACAGCAAGCCCGTACGGTCATTGAACAGCGTGACGCAACCTTCTTGAGTGATCGCGATCGAGAACGGTTCATCCAGATCCTTGACGACACGGATGCCAAGCCAAACGCGGCCCTACTCAAGGCGGCGAATAACTATAGGAAGCAAATTGGATAATCCTTCCTATCAGGATGGCTGGGCCATTGAGCGGTTGCGACCGAGGCACGACCGCACGGTCTTTGACTGCGGGAACGATCTTCTCAACAGTTGGCTCAACCTGAGAGCAAGCCAGTTTGAGAAGCGTGATCTGGCCCGTACTTATGTGGCTACAAAGGGCACAGCCCAGCTTGTCCTGGGGCACTACGCAATCGCTAACCACCGCGTTTTGCACGCGGTGCTCCCTACGGCGGAGGCAAAGGGATTACCGCGTCTGGATGTGCCCGTGGTGCTGCTTGGACGCCTTGCCGTGGATCGCTCCGCCCAAGGCCAAGGGGTGGGATCGCTGCTCCTCATCGATGCTCTTCGTAGAGCCCAGCACCTTGCCCAGCATGTAGGGGTCAGGGCTGTGGAAGTCGATGCGATCGACGACGCTGCATGCCGGTTCTACCAGAGGTTCGGTTTCAAGCCACTATTGGATGATCCAAAACATCTGTTCCTCTCCATGCACGTCATCAGGGGGCTCGGTTTTCCCCCTCTCGCAAGCGGTTAGCCGCGTTCGGGTTCTTCCTCAATTCAGACGAGGCAGATACACGGATTTGATCATACGAAGGAGTGGATTCGCTGAGGTTCGCGGATTGATCGATTTTGAGTCGATGATAAGTGGAGATAAGCCGGGTGTCAGGTTGCAAGATACTCTAAGCCGATTGAAGTAGATGTCCCGCCACCTATGGACACCAGACAGTCTAAACCGAGTTCGAGGGTCCCATGCAATTAACAATTCAGGATCGATGACGATCGTTGAATCTCGATGGATCGTGTAATTACCGTGAGTTTCCAGAATCGCGAAGCCTGGCCCTTGTGCAATGCTGACGAAGTTGCGATCACAGGCAAACGCAGTAACCGAGAGATTGGCGCAGCTTTTGAATTTCAGGCTTTCCGAGAACCCGATCAGATGCGTGAAGTTGACTGTTAATCTGTCATTCGCTTCCAGTTCAAGAAGGATAAGTTCCTTACCTCCAAGGCATTTGATCTCGAAAGTGCCGTGGATTTCGGAAGATTTTATGGAGACCTCTTGCATCAGGAAGGAATTCTTGATGATCCTCGAAAACGTCGCCTGTCCGGGTCTTGGAACTCCCGTGGTGACCAGAATGGTCGGATCAGAGTGGATCTCTTTATCATGACGAATGTAGATCCGTTGTTTTCGGGTGCAGGGGACCATTGTCGTGCCGCCCGAGCGTAAGACAGATATCATAAACTGCCTCTTTCTAAGGTAGGGTAAACTCAATCTCGGCACCGTTCTTTATTGCGCAGCGTGCCCCTATAAGCATTAGTGATTTTACAAGGATGAACACCAAGCTCGCATAGAAAATAAATTGAAATGCAAGCATTACCCACGAGACCGCGATAAAGAGAAAAAGGACCGACAGTTTCGCTGGATGGTAGATTGTCTCATCAATCGTCTCAATAACCTTTCGTTCTACGAATGTTCCCCAACTTGGTGGCCAGTACCATCGTCCCGCGTCCTCGCTGATTATCTTCAGTATTTCTTTGTGTTCTATTTCAATGGTCCCATTTATCTTCTCTTCAAGAACGATCACAGCTTTATCGATCTGCCTGTCTATCAAAATTGCTGTGTAGATTCCAGGAGCAATAACAAACCCAAACGGAATCCATGCCAAAATCGTAAATAGTGCAAGGGGTATTGGAGACACGTTGCGGTAACAAACCCTAAGGTTGTCACGTAGAAAGTGACGTGTGAATAAGAAGGCAATCGAAAGAGCACCCACAGTGAGCGTGATGGCCTCGGTTGATCCTTTCCAACCTAACAAGTGCAATGCCGGCACCGCCAATGCCGTACTTGTAATACAGGCAATGAACTTCCAAATGGGTAATGGTTGGGCATTCATAAAAATCACATCAACAGGCCAAAGATGCTGAAATAGATCAAAAGCCTATTCAACTTATACCTAAAACCGTGGAGATGTCAAGTTTTCCGAGTTTGGTGCTAATCGAATGCGTGAGCCCTCCTTCTGAAAACATCTGTGGAAGCGGCCTGATTCACTCCATGGTGTTCCGTTTCTCACCTCAGCCCGAGTGGCCGCATCGCAAATCCCGCGGCTGTGCCCTTGATCTTGTTGGTGCTGGCGATGTAACAGAACGTGTAGACCTTGGCCAGGCTCAGGCCTTCACAGTTGTGAAATTCACCAATGTGCACTCCCTGGTCCACCAGCAAGTACTTGTGGACTGGAATGCCGCTGCCTGCGCCAGGCGCGGGCGGATTCACTTCCAGGCCGCTTGTGTCAGAGGCAATGAGCATGGCCCCCTGCTCTTCAACCAGCCATTTCGCGGTCTCAAGGGTAATCCCCGCGCTGTCGTGTTCGGCGATCTTGGTGTGATTGGCCCCCTCACCCTCCCAGTAGCGTGCGGTTCCGGTACGGATCAGTACCACATCGCCCGGTTTCAGCTCGGTCCCCTGCGCCTTGAGGGCCCCCTTCAGGTCGCTGGGGGAAATGGCTGTGTGTTTGGGCAAGGCATCCACACCTTTGTAGGCGGCCACGTCAATCATCACACCGCGAGCAACAATCGGTGGAATGGTGGAGGCATCGCACTTTCGCGGTCCGAAGTCGCCACCCCAGTCGGCCTCTTTGAAGCCGTTGTACCAGTGGTAATCGTCGCCAGCGGTAATGTGCGCCAGGCCGTCAATCTGGGTGGCCACGTTATCGCTAATGAACAGGGCGCCAGAGTGCCAGAACACCCGGTCGGGGTTCCCTTCACGTGGTGGAGCGTCGGGATCACCCATGCGGTCGATTCCCTCGGGTGAGCGAAAGCTCATGATCTCGCCGGGATTATGGCCGGGCCAGCGATACGAACGCCGGCTGTAATTCAGGCCCAGATCAAACGTCTCGCCTTGTTTGACGGTAGCCAGCGCCGCTGCCCGGGTGGCGTCGGTCATGGCGTTCAGGCTGCCAACTTCGTCGTCTTTGCCCCAGATCCAGCCATACCCTTTCCCTTGGACCCAGCCGGGGCCAGGTTCTCCCCCGTGGGTCAACGCCGGGGCCGCCAGCCCCAGCCCGGCAAGCGTCACAAGCCCGCAGGCCCAGTTTTTCAGATTCATGACCGTGATCCTCTCTGCGCTTCAATGAACGATTTCTGGTGCTCATTATCACGCCGATTGCCTGGAAGCGACAGTCTCTGCTCGATTGTGGGAAAAAAGAGTGGTTTCGTTGGTCATCTCGGACTACTCTCAAATTCTCCCTGCTTCAGGCACCCACTTGCCCACGGGTCGATTCATGACTTCACCCCGTTCCCAGAACCGGCAGACGGTTGAGCGAGACTTCGTCTGTGCGCAAGAGCGGTACGCCGAGTGGGGGGTGGATGTTGAAAAAGCCTTGAAACGGTTGGGCCTGGTTGCGATTTCGCTGCATTGCTGGCAGGGTGACGATGTTGGTGGCTTCGAGAATTCCGGGCAAGAGATTGGTGGCGGTCTGGCCGTTACGGGAAACTACCCTGGCAAGGCTCGAACGGCCAACGAGCTGAGGGCTGACCTGGATCTGGCGTTCTCGCTCATTCCAGGCACGCACCGGCTGAACCTGCACGCCAGCTATGCCGAGCTGAGCGGGCGGCGGATTGAGCGAGATCAACTGACCCCCGACCTGTTCGGCAACTGGATCTCTTGGGCCAAGGCCCGGCAAATTGGCATCGACTTCAACCCAACGTACTTTGCCCACGCCAAGGCGAGTGACGGCCTGACGCTGGCCCACCCCGATGCATCGATCCGCAAGTTCTGGATTGACCATGGAGTTGCCTGCCGGAAGATTGGGGTCGAGATTGGCCGGGCACTGGGAACGCCGTGCGTGACCAATTTCTGGGTTCCTGACGGTATGAAAGACACGCCAATCGACCGTAAGGGGCCACGGCTGCTGCTGGCCGAATCGCTTGATACGATCTTTTCGGAGCCGTTGGATTCTCGGTTCCACCTGGACGCGGTTGAGGGGAAGTTATTCGGGCTCGGGTCAGAGAGCTATGTGGTGGGGTCTCAGGAGTTCTATCTGGGGTATGCCCTTTCGCGAGAGAAATTGCTTTGCCTGGATACGGGGCATTACCACCCTACGGAGGTGGTTTCAGACAAGCTGTCGGCGGTGTTGCAGTATTTGGACCGGGTGCTGCTGCATGTGAGCCGCGGGGTGCGCTGGGATAGCGACCATGTGGTGATTTTGGGTGATGAGCTGGAGGCGATAGCCCAGGAGCTGGTCCGGGGCGATTATTTGCACCGGGTTCATATTGGGCTCGACTTCTTTGATGCCAGTATCAACCGGGTGGCGGCCTGGGTCATTGGCACCCGCGCCATGCTGAAGGCGCTACTACTGGCGTTGCTTGAACCCACGGCGATGCTGAGGCAATTGGAGGCCGACGGAGACTTCACGGGCCGGCTGGCTTGCCTGGAAGAGGTCAAGACGTTGCCATTTGGCGCGGTGTGGGACGCCTGGTGCGAGCGGATGAATGTTCCAGTGGGTCGGGCCTGGCTGGAGCACGTGCGGCAGTATGAACGCAGCGTACTCTCGGAGCGGGTCCAGAGCGATGGATGAGGCGGGAACCGTGCGTGCTCTGCTGAAACTGACGAACATCTCGAAAGCGTACGCTGGGATTCAGGCGTTGCGTGGGGTGTCGTTCGACCTGAAGGCAGGCGAGGTCCATGCCTTGGTGGGAGAGAATGGCGCGGGGAAATCGACCCTGATCAAGACGATCACGGGGGCGGTGGTGCCCGACGAGGGGACGATTGAGGTGGATGGCCAGTTGATTGACGAGAACAATCCCTCGACGGCCCGAAACCTGCGCATTCGGGCCATTTATCAGCAGCCGGCGCTGTTCCCGGACCTGACGGTCACAGAGAATATTGCACTGGGGCTTGAGCCGGAAGGATCATGGCGCCGGGTGCGCTGGGGACGGCGTCGGGCCCAGGCCCGGGCGTTGCTGGACCGGATTGGCGCGGAGATTGATCCAGAGACCGAGGTGCGGCGGCTGACAATGCCCGAGCAGCAGCTCGTGGAAATTGCCAGGGCCCTTGGGGCCGATTCTCGGATCTTGATCATGGACGAGCCCACGGCCTCCCTGAGTGAGAAAGAGGTTGATAACCTCTTCCGGGTCATCCGCGAACTGCGGTCGGAAGGGGTGGGCATTATCTACATCTCTCACCGGCTGGAAGAATTGCCGAAGGTGGCAGATCGGGTGACCGCACTGCGGGACGGTACGCTGGTGGGCACGCAACCGATGGGTTCGGTGAACCGATCAGACCTGATCCGGATGATGGTCGGGCGCGAGATTTCGGCCGTGTTCCCCAAGCGGCAGGTGGCGCAGGGAGATACCCGGTTCGAAGTCCGGGGTATGACATCCAAGGCTGAGGGGGTTCACGATGTCAGCTTCAGCGTGCGCTCGGGTGAGATTCTGGGACTGGCCGGGTTAATTGGCGCGGGCCGAACGGAGCTGGCTCGGACCTTGTTTGGTCTGAGCCCGATCGATGCCGGCGAGATTCTGCTGGACGGGAAACCGATCCGAATTGCGAACCCTGGTGAGGCGGTGTCGCACGGTATTGCCTACGTGCCAGAAGATCGGCGGCGGCACGGCGTGATTCTAGACATGTCGGTGGCGGATAATTCCACGCTGGCGGTCCTCAAAAGCATCAGCAACAGGGGCTGGCTTAATTTCGGCAAAGAGGCCGCGCTTGCCGCATCGTTTGTGGAACGGTTGGGGGTGAAAACCGCCTCGATTGCGGCTCCGGCGGGCAGCCTATCGGGCGGCAACCAGCAGAAGGTGGCGCTGGCGCGGTGGCTGGCCACGGAGCCCTCGGTGCTCATTTTGGATGAGCCCACGCAGGGGATTGACGTGGGGGCCAAGGCCGAGATTCACCGCCTGATGTGCGACCTTGCGGAACGAGGGTTGGCCATCATCATGATCTCTTCGGAGTTGCCTGAGATTCTGGGTATGAGTGATCGGATTGCCGTGATGCACGCAGGCCAGGTGGTGGGGCTGGTAGACCGCACGAGTGCCACCCAGGAAAACCTGCTGGCGATGGCGCTTGGCCACACGCCAGAAGAGCTGGCACAGAGCGCGGGGGTGGGGCCATGAGTCGCCCAGGCAGCGGCTGGAACCGTCACCTGCGAGAGTGGTCGGTGGCGTTGGCCTATCTGGTATTGCTGGTCTTGCTGGCGTTTCTGGCCCCTGCGTTCTACAAACCAGACTATCTGCGTGGCCTGCTGGTCAGTAAGTCTACGGTTTTGATTGCCGCGGTGGGGATGACGCTGGTCATTGTGGCCCGTCAGATCGACATCTCGGTGGGTTCCCAGTTCTCGGTCTGTGGCGTGATTGCCGGCTTACTCGCCCAGTCTGGGTTGCCCATGCCGCTGGTGGCGCTGGGTACGGTGCTGGCGGGGTCACTGATGGGTGCCTGCAACGGTGTGCTGGTGGCGTTGCTGGGGTTGCCGTCGATTGTGGTCACGTTGGCGACGATGGCCATTTTCCGAGAGACCTTGCGGTGGTGGCGTGAAGGGGAGTTTGTGTTTGGCCTTCCGGCGAACTTTCAGTGGTTTGGCCTGGGTCAGCAAACCGGCCAGTGGGCCATTGTCGCGGTTGCGGGCGTGGTGTTCTGCGTAGCCGCCTGGAGCCTTCGGAATCTGGCGGGTGGCCGGGCCGTTTACGCGGTTGGATCTGACCAGGAGGCTGCTCGGCTGGCCGGTTTGAAGCCCCAGGCCGTGGTGTTCGCAATCTTTGTGGGGATGGGGGCGATGGTGGGGCTGGCCTCGCTCTTGAACGCGGTCCAGTTTGGCGTGGTGGACCCAAATTCTGGGGTGGGCCTGGAACTTCAGGTTATTGCCGCGGCCGTGGTGGGTGGAACGGCGATTTCTGGTGGTCGCGGCACGTTAATTGGCACGCTGATCGGCGTGGCTTTGCTGGGTACGATTGGCCCGGCCCTGGTGTTCCTGGGATTTGAGCCCCAGTGGGAGAAGGCGGTCCAAGGCCTCATCATTCTGGCAGCCGTGGCGTCAGACGCCGTGGGGGGGAGAAAACGCTGATGTCCAGCGAACAGATAAATTCTCCGGCCCAGACCCGTTCGGGCAGCCCCGGACACTGGCTCAAGCTTTTGGCCTCGCCCCAGATTGGCCTGGTTCTGCTGGTGGCGCTGGAAGTGGCGGTGTTTGCCAGAAGCGGCACGAACTTCTGGACCGTGAATAACGGTTTTGAGATTGCCCGGCTCAGTGTGGAAATTGGGCTGCTGGCACTGGCGATGACCCCGGTCATTCTGACGGGCGGTATTGACCTTTCGGTGGGTTCACTGATGGGGCTGTCGGCGGTGCTGTTTGGCAAGCTGTGGCGAGACGCCGGGCTGCCGATCGGGCTGGCGATTCCGTTGACCTTGGTGGTGGGGTTGCTTGCCGGCGGGCTCAATGCGGTTTTGATTACCAGGCTCAGAATTCCGCCCCTCATTGTCACGCTCGGTTCGTTTTCTTTGTTCCGGGGGCTGGCGGAAGGGATTACTGGCGGGGTGGATAACTTCACCAAATTTCCTGAGAGTTTCTTGTTTCTGGGTCAGGGTTATCTGCTGGGCTGGTTGCCTGCTCAGTTGCCGTTGTTTGTGGCGGTGGCGGTCTGTTTCTGGCTGCTGGTGCATCGGACGACCATTGGCCGGGCGCTGTTCGCCATTGGCTTTTCAGGCGAGGGGGCGCGTTACGCCGGCATTCCGGTCGAGCGTAGAATTGGCCTGGTTTACGTGGTATGCGGGGTTGTCGCCAGCCTGGCTGCTGTGATTTACGTGGCGCATCTGGGCCAAGCCAAGGCCGACGCCGGCACAGGCTATGAGCTGCTGGCCATCACGGCGGTGGTGCTGGGCGGCACCTCCATCTTTGGCGGCCGGGGGAGCATTCTCGGCACGCTGCTGGGCCTGTTCGCCATTGCCATTCTTCAAAACGGGCTTCGCCTCTCGGATCTGCCGTCCGAGCTTGCGGGCATTCTAACCGGTGGGCTTTTGCTGGTGGCCCTCAGCCTGGATCGACTCCAGTCCAGAGCCACATCTCTGCTTTCTCGACATCCCAATTCCGCGCACTTGATTGACGCGGATTCCGAGGGTCTGAACATGAAGAACTCGCAGATGGCCGTTCTGTGTGGCGTGATTCTGCTGGCGGCGGCCATGATTGCGGCCAGTAACTGGGTGCTGGTGCGGTCGATTCTGGCAGGCGGCCAGGCCGCGGCCGGTGTTCCGGCGGTGGCCGGTGCGCCTGGCCCGAAGTCTGGCAAGCCAATCACCGTGGCCATGATGCCCAAGAGCAAGGGAAACGCGTATTTTGTGGCCTGCCGGAAGGGGGCCGAGGAAGCGGCCAAGGCGCTTGGGGTTGAGCTGATCTGGGACGGTCCCACCGATCCCGACCCCGCCAAGCAGAACGAAGTGATTGATAACTGGATCACGCGCGGGGTGGATGTGATTGCCGTGGCCGTGGAAAACAAGGCTGGAATCTCCACGGTTCTGCGCAAGGCGCAGAGCCGGGGGATCAAGGTGATTACCTGGGATGCCGATGCCGAGCCCGATGCTCGCAGCTTTTTCGTGAATCAGGCCACGCCCCGGGGAATTGGCGAAGCCCTGATGGATAACACCGCGCGGATTCTGGGCGGCAAAGGGGAGTTTGCCATCATCACGGCCTCATTAACGGCCAGCAACATGATTGACTGGCAGAAGGAAATTGAGATCCGCCGCGCGGCCAAGTACCCAGACATCAAGATGGTGGCGTTACGCCCCTGTGATGACCTCCAGAAGAAGGCGTTCGACGAGACAACCACCATTCTCAATGCTTACCCGGGTGTTGGGGTTATCATGGGAATTTGCTCCCCTGCCCCGCCCGGGGCCGCCGAGGCGGTGAAGCAGTCTGGCCGGAAAGATGTCAAGGTGATGGGCCTCAGCCTCCCCAACATGAACAAGTCGTTCGTGAAGGATGGGGTAACCGATTGCATCATCCTCTGGAAAACGGCCGATCTGGGGTACCTCACCGTGCTGGCGGCCGACGCCCTGGCCAGAGGGAACGTGAAGCCGGGCGCCACCGAAATTGACGCCGGCCGTCTGGGTCAGGTCGAGATAGTGGGTGACAACATCTTGCTTGGTACCCCATTCACGTTCGACAAAGACAATATTGATCAGTTCGATTTCTGAGTTCGTGCCTGGAGCTGGCCCTGGGATGGGCCTGTTCAGAACCAGGATTCCGCGGTTCTCTTCGTCCAATCGGCTGCCCACATCGTAGAATCTTCTGAGACGCTCGATCTCGCCAAGGTTGAGGTCGATTGTCCCAGGAGGGTTTCCACCGCCATGCCAGCCCTGATCCCAGCCCATTCCGCAGGTGATCCTTTGCCGGCCGGGCGCGCGAATGAGCCGAACGCGCTCGAGTTTCGGACCCGGTCCATTGGTCGAATGCTGTTTGATCGGATTGGCCGTGGCCCTCGAATCTGGCAACGAGCCTGGTGGGACGATCAGATGATGTCCCTGACCATGGGGGACGAGGCAACCAAGGTTCAGCTTTTCCGGTTCATAGATGCCTTGCCGGCCCTGCGTTCCAACGCTTCGGTACGGCGACATCTTCAGGAATACCTGGAGGAAGCGGGACCGAACGTGCCATGGGCCGTTCAGGGGCCGTTGAAATTGGTTCCACCGGGTGCCCTTGGAGATAAATTGATCGGCGAAGCGGCTCGCAACGGCGCCAGCCAGATGGCGCGTCGGTTCATTGCGGGGTCCAACCCCAGGGAAGCGTTGCAGACCGTGCTCCGGCTCAGGGCCCAGCACCTGGCCTTCACGGCAGACCTGCTGGGTGAGGCCGTGATCAGCGAGAGCGAGGCCGATCAGTACCAGGCAACCTGCCTGGAAATTCTACGCAGCCTGGCCCGCCCGCTGGCGGATCAGCCAGAGATCCCGCTTATTGACCGTGATCACAACGGGCCAATTCCCAGGGTCAACCTTTCGCTCAAGCTCACAAGCCTGACCTCACAATTTGATCCCATAGATCCCGAGGCCACCTTCAGGCGTGTGGTCAGCCGGTTCCGCCCGATCCTGAGAACGGCCCGTGATCTGGGTGCTTACGTTCATGTGGATATGGAGCAGTATGCCTTCAAGGACCTCACATCTGAAATCTTCAGGCGCGTGCTTCAGGAGCCTGAATTTCGTGACTGGCCCGATGTTGGAATTGTGTGCCAGGCCTATTTGCCAGAGACGCCCGCAGATCTGGAAAGGCTGAGGGCCTGGGCCGTGCAGCGAGGCACGCCGATCACAATCCGGCTGGTCAAAGGGGCCTATTGGGATTACGAGGTCACGCACGCACGCCAGCTTGGCTGGCCGGTGCCCGTGTTCCAGCAAAAATGGCGAAGCGATGCTCAATATGAGCGTTGTACGCGGTTTCTCATGGAGAATCAGGCGTGGCTCCGCCCTGCTCTGGCCAGCCATAATATCCGCAGCCTGGCGGCCGGCCTGGCCGCGGCCGAGGCGAATGGAGTTCCCCGAGACGGTTTTGAATGCCAGGTTCTATGCGGGATGGGAGAGCCCATTGCGCAGGCGCTGGCGAGCCTGGGAATTCGGGTCCGGATTTACACGCCCTATGGTTCGATGCTGCCGGGGATGGCCTACCTGGTGCGACGGTTACTGGAAAACACGTCGAATGAGTCGTTTCTGCACGCCAGCCATTCCGAGGATGTGCCGGTCGATCTATTACTCAGGAACCCCGAGGAGATTGGTGCCATGCAGGCCAAGACCCGCCGTCAGACGCTCGATCATCGGTTGGCCGCGCCTCTGGCACCGTTCCAGAATGAGCCTCTGACCGATTTCAGCCGGAGTGAGAATCGGCAAGCGATGCAAACCGCCCTTAACCAGGTGCGCGGCCAGCTTGGGTTGAGTCTTCCGCTGCTGATTGGCGGCCGGCGAGTGGAGACCGTGGACACGCTTGAATCACGAGATCCGTCAGAAACAGCCAGGCTGGTGGCCAGGTCTTCATGTGCTACGGCGGCTCATGCCGACCAGGCGCTGACCGAGGCCCAGGCCGCGGCCGGCCCGTGGGCCTCCACGCCGGCGTCTGAGCGTGCGGCCGTGCTGATCAGAGCCGCGGCCGAGATGAGGCGGCGGAAGTTGGAACTGGCCGCCTGGGAGGTGTTCGAGTGCGCCAAGCCCTGGCGAGAGGCCGACGGCGATGTGGCCGAGGCGATTGATTTCTGTGAGTTCTATGCGAGTGAAATGGTCAGGCTGGCCGAACCCCAGCATCGCGATGTGGCCGGCGAATCGAACCTTCTGGAGTTCCAGCCGCGGGGAGTGGCGGTGGTCATTCCGCCTTGGAATTTTCCGCTGGCAATCCCGTGCGGAATGACGGTGGCTGCGCTGGTGACCGGGAACACGGTGGTGCTCAAGCCGGCCGAACAGGCACCGGCCGTGGCCTGGCTGATGACCACGATTCTGGAAGAGGCCGGCCTGCCGCCCGGAGTCCTGAACTATCTGCCAGGGATTGGTGAAGACGTGGGCCAGGCGCTGGTGAATGATCGCCGGGTCGATCTCATTGCCTTCACCGGTTCCCGCAATGTCGGCCTGCTGATCAATCGCCAGGCGGCAGACACGCCCAGGGGGCAGGACCATGTCAAGCGTGTGATTGCCGAGATGGGCGGGAAGAACGCCATCATCGTGGATGACGATGCCGACCTGGATGAGGCCACTCTGGGGGTGCTCCATAGCGCGTTTGGCTATGCCGGCCAGAAGTGCTCGGCCTGCTCACGGGCCATCGTTCTGGACAGCGTGTACAGCACCTTTGTGGCCCGCCTGACGGAAGCGGCCCGTGCGCTGGCGGTTGGGCCTGCCGAGAATCCTGGCACCGATATTCCACCAGTAATCGATGCCGAAGCCCGCCAGCGGGTGGAGTCTTACCAGCAGCTTGCCCGGAGTGAGGGCCGGGTCATGCTTCAGGGCGATGTTTCCTCCCTGTCGTCACGCGGTCACTACGTAGGTGCCACCATTGTGGCGGACGTGTTGCCAGACTCACGGCTGGGCCAGGAGGAAATCTTCGGGCCGGTACTCTCCATCCTGCGTGCGGCTGACCTTGACCAGGCGATTGCGATTGCCAACGGAACCGAATATGCGTTGACCGGCGGCCTGTACTCGCGGAGCCCGGCCCACATTGAGCGTGTCAGGCGCGGGATGCGTGTGGGCAATCTATACATCAACCGGTCAATCACCGGGGCCATCGTCAACCGGCAACCTTTCGGTGGATTCAAGCTCTCAGGAATTGGCACCAAGGCGGGCGGCCCCGATTACCTTCGGGAATTTCTGATTCCGCGCACCATTACCGAGAACACAATGCGGCGAGGATTTGCGCCCGAACCCGAGGGCCAAGACGCAGACTCCCTTTGAACCAGGGCACCCGAAACCGCCAGTACTCTGGCTTGGCGGAACGTTTGGGTTAGCCGGCCTGGCGCTGGAGTTTGCGTTTGGGTGGGTGAATTGGCTCGGCCAGGCGACCACGCCGGGGTGCCTCAACCTGTTCATAGTCGCGGTATCGGATCCGGATCGCCTCGTGTCTGGTGTTCCCTTGTAAGATCAACTCGGATCGGCCGACGAGCGTGGTATCAATGACGGTGGCCAGGCCGTAGACCCGGCCAAACGGCGGGATGGCGCCGCACTCGCAATCGTGGAAAACTTGATGAAGGTCGGCTTCGCTTGCCAGGCAGACAGACGTCTCGCCCAGAAACTCGGCCAGACGCTCGAGCGAGACCCGATGCGTGGATGGGATGACCGCCAGTACAAACCCATGGTGGGTCCGGATCAACACCCCTTTGGCAACCTGCTTCCCATCGACGTGAATGCTTTGCGCGAGTCTGGTGGCCGAGGGGGCGGGCCGGTGAAGCAGGGCCATGAACGGCACATTTCGGTTACGCAAGTAATCTCTGATGCTCATTGGTGCTACTCCGCAACGTCCTGTTCAGCTTTGATGCCGGGAAAATCTAACACCTTGAATGTGAATATGGGAGGTTTGGTGAAGTTAAATTGATGGTTTTCTTGGCTGGTGTTCTGGTTTGAAGGGCTAGAGTGATGATGTGGTTTGTGGGGTTATTGCGTATAATCGCGATTGGAAAGAGTGGCGTGGCGGGTGAGGATGGTCGCTCAGGCGTTTTGCCGGCAGCTTTGTTGCTGGTAAGAGCCATGCCTGGGAGGAAAGTCCGGACTCCATCGGGTCGCGGTGGTGGGTAACGCCCACCGCTCGTGAGGGTAGGGAAAGTGCAACAGAGAGTAGACCGCCATCTTGCAAAGCTCAGGCCAAGCAAGGTGGTAAGGGTGAAACGGTGAGGTAAGAGCTCACCAGCAGGCCGGGTGACCGGTCTGGCTTGGCAAACCCCACCGGGAGCAAGGCCAAATAAGGGAGCAGAAAGCACTGGGTTTTCGGATCCGGCGGCTTTCACGGGTCGACCTGAACCGTTTTCGACTCCCGGGTAGGTCGCTTGAGGCGCCGAGTAATCGGTGACCCAGAGAAATGACCATCGGAAGGGTTTACCCTTCAACAGAATCCGGCTTACGAACCTGCCACGTCGCTTCTTTCCATCCAGCTCGCTTCCAGACGGAGAGGCACTCAGCTCACTGGCGTGCCGAATGTTCGTGGTCAGATTGCACTTATTTAAGTGGACTGTGCCCCAACCTTTTGCAAAAGCTGAACGACCGAATTATGCTAGAGTCCTAGATGCAGTTATAGCCAAAAAACCGTGCGTTATTTTCAGTTTTTTTTGTCATCGTAAGTTTTTTGGACTGACCGGATCGACAGAACCAACCCGAGATTGCCCAATGCGGAATCCACTCCAGGATGATTGGTTGAACGGAACCAAGCAGGGTGATCGAGAGATTCTGGGTGCAAAGCTCCAGCAATGTCGGCCTGACCTCAAGCGCCGGATTGAATGGGAACTTGGCCGAGCCTCGGTTGGGGGGCATATCTCGGCGTCCGATATCGTTCAGGATGCCTGCGAGCGCGTACTTCAGAAGCATGATCAGTTTCGGGGCCATATCGATGGCGAGTGGTTGATGTGGGTCCGAATGATCGCCACCAATTTCTTATTGATGGAGTTGCGCAAGAACCGCGTGGGAAACCAGAGCCTGGACGATATCATGGCAACTGGTCCAGAATCATTGATCGAGCAGTTGATCAACACCAGCAGGTCCCCTTCAGAAAAACTGCGAGATAAGGAACTCGTCACTCTGATTCGAGCGGCCATTCAAGAGATGACCCCACGTGACCAGACACTGGTTTATTATCGCTGCGAACTTGGTTTGAAGTGGGATGAGGTGGGTGCAAAGCTGGGTTGTTCGAGTGATGCGGCCTGGAACCGTTTCAATCTCTCGGTCCTGCCCGAACTCGAGCTCCGGCTGGAGATTCTGCATGGCATCGAGTGAACCTCGGCCGGGTGATCGAGCTCAGAATACGGATACCAGCGATTCTCAACCGATTTCACGTTCAGTCATTTTGAACATCCATTCCGAGGAGTTCTGGAACGAGCCAGCACCTGAGCCGCCGCTCTCCCTGAGTTCCCAGGCGATTGATGGGCTATTCGAGGAAATCCTGAAGCGTGGTTCAGTCAGCCGGAACCGACCGCGGCAGCCTTCACCGCCGCTACTCGAAGTTATCGGTCGCTACAAGATTGGCCCCTGTGTCGGCACGGGTGGTTTTGGCCACGTTTACCGTGCGATTGACACAGCGACCAAACATCCGGTGGCGATCAAGATTCCCCGTGAAGACAGGCCAGCGCATTTCTGGTCGAACCAGGAAATTCGGGCCGGCCAGAGGGTCCACCACCCGAACGTGGTACCGGTCATCGATCACGGATGGCAAAACGATCCGCCGTACCTGGTCACGGAGTTTATTGAGGGGCAGTCGCTGGCCGCTTGGTTGAAACAACGGGATCGGGAGAATGTACTTCCGTTCCGAGCGGCAGCAAGCCTGGTGGCATTGCTGGCCAGTGGTGTTCATTGCTGTCATGAAAGCGGTGTGGTGCACCGCGACCTGAAACCTGCCAACGTATTGCTTCAGACCAACTCACCAACAGCCAAGGGAATTGAGGGATTGCCAGAGCGGTTGGTGCCGCGCATCACCGATTTCGGCCTTTCGAGCGAGATCGACGTTGATCTGGAGAGCGGCGTGCTGAACCGGGCTGGCACGGTGGCGTACATGGCACCCGAGCAAGCGGAAGGCCGGAAGGGCCAGGGCCGCGCGGTGGATATCCACGCGCTGGGTGTGATTCTTTATGAGCTGCTCACAGGGGCACTGCCTTATCGTGGAGAGAGCCAGGGGGAAATTGTTCGGAAGTTGCTCCATAGCGAACCGCGCTCACCGCGATTGCTACGCTCACGGCTACCACGAGACCTGGAAACCATCTGCCTGAAGTGCTTGCAAAAGGATCCTGAACGACGTTATGCGAATGCCGCGGACCTTGAGGACGACCTGAACGCGTTCCTGGAAAGTCGGCCGATCTCGGCGCGGCCGATCTCAGGTCTGGAACGCACGGTTCGCTGGGCGAGACGAAGGCCAACGGAGGCAACACTCGTAGTCACCGTGATGCTGGCCACCCTGGCTCTCGTTTGTGGAACGGTTTACTTCATTGCCAGCCTGGCGGATCAAAAACGAAAACTTGAATGGTACGCCAGTGTGGGGGCAGTGCAGCAGGCTGAGAAGATGGAATCCGAGAGTGATCTTGAACGTGGGAGCCAGATTCTTCAGGATCTTTGGAAGACATTATCACCGGGCCTCGATCTTGGCTTTGCGTTTCGGGTGCTCTGGCACCGGATCGACCGGCGATTGTCGTTGATCGACACCGAAGTGCAGAATGATCTGACGGATTTGCTCTTCTTATCCAAAGGGGACGAGCAATGGTTAGCCATTTCTGATTACCTGGGCCACAGATTGACGTTGTGGGACCCTATCTCCCGGCAAAGACTTGCCTGGATCAACCAGGTTGGGCTCAGTTTTCATTCGTTTCAAGGCGACCCCACCGGTTTATGGTTTTTTTCTGATGTGCCCGGGACTTCGCCTCAGGAAAAAAGACTTCAGCATTACGACACCAAAACCCTCCAGATCGATCGAACTTTTGCTTTTCCATCATCTGGCAACGGCCACCCATTCGTTGCCCCCTTCCTTGGAAACACTCTGTTCGTGACCAGCGCGAACGAGCCACGTGGCGAGATTCGTGATGCGACCACCTTCGATCGGATTGCTTCCGTTTCTCTTGACGCCCTACCGGTTGCAACGCTGGCCAGCCCAGACGGTCAATCCGTGGCTCTCATGCTGCGATCCGATAAGTCTGATGGCAAAATGAAGGCGGGAGAAGCCTCGCTTTATCTTCTGAAATCTGTGGATAACGAATATCGTTTAAACCGAGTTGCCGGCTCGTTCCTTGGCTTTCACGACAGAAGATGCTTGGCCTTCTCTCCAGATGGTGGTCAGATTGCGATCGTGACGGACCATAAGTCCACAAGTGGAATCGTTCAACTTGTGGAGCTTGCCACGGGAAAAACCCGGCTTCTGGCCCAGGCCCCAGGCGCTGGAATGGTTTCCTTTTCGCCCGATGGCCGGTTGCTTGCTTACGGGATCAAGAACGGCGGCATCGAGGTCCGCAACGTGGCCACTGGCGAGCTCAGGCAAACTTTGAACACAGAGGCCTTCTTCATCAACGGGCTGGCTTTCAGCCCAGACGGCCAGACCCTCTACAACATCTCGGATAAAGACCCCAGGATCTGGTGCTGGCATCTGGATGCCGAAGGGCGGCTGAGGCCCAAAGAAAACGCCCCCCTTCCACTCTCAACAAGCCTACCTCGCGAGCTCCAGAACAACTTTGAACTCTTTAGCGGAGCGGTCAGTCCTGATAGTCAGTCGATTGCGCTGGGCGGAGAGAACGGTGTTCTTTGGATGGGCCCAAGGGCTTCGTTGAGGGACGGCCGGTTGTTCCGGTTGGGTGATAACGGAATTACCGCGTTGAGGTATTTTCAGAATGGGCAACGCCTCGCCCTGGCAAGCTGGGATACGTCTGGCAATATACCGATAATTAACGCAAAGAATGGGCAGATTGAGCGTGTGCTGAGCGGCCACACCAATGCGGTGCGCACCTTGGACGTGAGCCCCAACGGTCGGTGGTTGGCAACTGGTAGTAAAGACGGTACAGCGCGGCTCTGGGATTTGGCCGATCCTGCCAGGCCGTCTCGCCTGATCAAGCAGGTCGATGGAGGGGAACATGTTCGCTGTGTGGCCTTCTCTCCCGATGGCCGGTATCTGGCGATTGGGGATAATGCCGGTGAACAGAGCGTTTATGACCTTACGACCTACCAGAAGGTTTACAGCAAGAAGGGGTCTCAATCTGTGCCAACGGTTGCCTTTTCGCCAAAAGCAGACATGATTGCGTTCGGCGATGACTCAGGAACAATCACCTTGGTTAGCTGGCCTGAAATGCAGAAACGTGTGCTTCGTGCCCATTCTGGTACCGGGGGCGTGCTGGGGCTGGCTTTTCATCCCAATGGAAAGGAACTCGCCTCGTGTGGCGATGATGGCTCGGTGGCAGTCTGGGATGCAACCTCCGGCGGCCAGCTTCTGAGAGACAAGGTTCTAACAGGCGAAGTACGCAGTGTGGCGTTTTCTCCCGATGGAACCACGCTGGTGGCGGTGGATGAGAAAGGGCGAGTAAGCCTGCTGGAAGCGCCTGAGCTGGTGGATTTCGGAGTTAAGGACTTACCTGATTCCGGCAGTGCTCGTAGTTCCAGATAAGGCTTGCCCGGATCCTGACTTCGAGGTTGTGATTTGGGTCCACAATCCGCGCACCCAGCACCTGATCTGGACAATCGCCCTGGTTTTTTCAAGGATCACCGGCAACATCCGCCAAGCCAGGTGATAAACCCGTATGGTCCGCTCGCTGTTGAAGCAAATATGCCCGTATGAATGCTCCATCGAACACGCAGGAGATCGTTGGCAACCGCTCAAGGTAAAATTGATTGACGAAGACCCGGGCGGTTGCCATGTTTGAAGCCATAGCCTTACTGGTTGTTGGACAAGGATGGCCGAAACCCCTGGCTTATTTAACCAGTAAGACGATCGCGGTACCAAAGCCTTATCCTGGTAGCTTATTACCTATGCGAGTTTTGATCAGGCTGACGTCGTTCGACGTCAAGGAACCGTTTCCATCGATATCGTAAAACACGATGTAGGACGCAGTGAGCTGACGAGAGACAAGCAACTGATCGAGCGCGCTGACCAAGCCATCATCATTCACATCGCCAGGCAACACATCCAGGCGCCGGCTGTAACTGGCCAGGCTACTGTTGCCCACGGTCACATTCACCTTGTCGGCGTTCACGAAGCCAGGTCCACCCAAGTTGATGGTCCAGGTGGTCCCTGAACCGGTCACGCTTGTCACGCTGTAAATGAAGCCACCCGCACTTTTGAGCGTGATATCGCCGGCAGCAAGGCTGGCAATCGACTGGTCAAGCGTAAGCGTGATCGTCTTGATCCCCAGCCAGGGGATGTCGATCGCCCGGAGATTACCAGTGCTGGTGTCGCGGGGCAGTAACCGGCCATTCCCAGCATCAAACAGGTTAGCGGTTTGAGTGCCCCAGCCCACCGAGGTACCGGTAACCGTGGCCACAACTCCAATCGTCAGCGTGGCAGCATTGGTCGTAGCTGTCCCGAACGTGTTGGTGAAAACTGCGCGGAACTTGTTACCGCTATTTCCCGAGGCCAACGTGCTGTAGCTGGTGCTGGTGGCACCAGGAATATCGGTCCAGGTGCTGCCAATGGCCGTGCCTAACACCTGCCACTGCACGCTGGGCACTGGGAACCCGGATGCCGTGACCGTGAACGTGGCAATGCGACCTGTGTTCATGGTCACGTTGAGCGGCTGACTGGTGATAGCCGGAGCCTGATTCAACCGCAGCGTGGCCGTACTGGTGATAGCCGATCCCAGGCTGTTAGTAAACGCCGCGCGGTACTGGCTGCCGTCATTTGCCAGAGTAATAGCCGTCGTGGTGTAGCTCGTGTTGGTGGCACCTGTGATGTTGGCCCACGATATGCCGTTAGTGGTGCTGATTTGCCACTGAACGGTCGGCACCGGGTTGCCAATGGCCGCTGCCGTGAACGTGGCTGTGGCACCCGAGTTGACTGATACTGAGTTTGGGCTAGCTGTGACCACTGGGGCCGCCGCCATCGTTTGTGTCAGTACGCTGCTGGTGCTGGTAGCGTAGTTGGTATCGCCGCCATAGACGGCAGTGACGCTGTGGCTGCCACCGGTCAGGGTAGCCGTGCTGAACGTGGCCGTGGTTCCGCTGATGATGCCCGTGCCCAGCGTGTTCGAGCCATCCTTGAAGGTCACGGTACCGGTTGCACCGCTGGTGACGGTGGCGGTGAAGGTCACGCTGTTGCCATAGGTGATTGGGTTGGCCGAACTAGCCAGCGTTGTGGTGGTACTGGCGGTGTACACCGTCTGGCTCACAGCGCTGCTGGTGCTGGTAGCGTAGTTGGTATCGCCGCCATAGACGGCAGTGATGCTGTGGCTGCCACCGGTCAGGCTCGACGTGCTGAACGTCGCCTGGCCGCCGCTGATCGTACCCGCCCCCAACGTGGACACACCGTCCTTGAACGTCACCGTACCCGTGGCACCAGCCGGCACCGTGGCCGTGAAGGTCACGGAATTACCATAGGTGCTCGGGTTGGCCGATGATGCCAGCGTTGTGGTGGTACTGGCGGTGTTCACCGTCTGACTCACGGCGCTGCTGGTGCTGGTAGCGTAGTTGGTATCGCCGCCATAGACGGCAGTGATGCTGTGGCTGCCACCGGTCAGGGTAGCCGTGCTGAACGTGGCCGTGGTTCCGCTGATGATGCCCGTGCCCAACGTGGACACACCGTCCTTGAACGTCACCGTACCCGTGGCACCAGCCGGCACCGTGGCCGTGAAGGTCACGGAATTACCATAGGTGCTCGGGTTGGCCGATGATGCCAGTGTGGTCGTGCTGGCCAGCTTGTTCACGGTCTGGGTGATTGCAGGGGCGGTACTCCCCTGGAAGTTCAACCCATCACCGGCATAGACGGCCGTGACGCTGTGGCTCCCCACGCTCAGGTCACTGGAATCCAGCGTTGCCACGCCGTTCACCAGAGTGACGACATCCTTGTAGTTCACTCCATCCACCACGAACTGCACCAAGCCGCCGGAGGGCGTGGCGGCACTGGGGGCATCTGCACTGACCGTGGCCGTGAACGTCACGCTATCGCCATACTTCACGGAACTCGAAGAGGTAGAGATACGGGTCGCCGCTATGGCCGAATCGATCGTGAGATGCTGACCCGCGCTCACCATTCGGATGACGTTGACATCGGCAATAAACAGATTGCCGGATCCATCCAGACCTATTGCCGCCGGTGCATTGAAGGTGGCGTCAGTTGCCTGGCCACCGTCACCCGTTGTTCCATAATTACCATTGCCAGCCACCGTGGTGATCACGCCTGTCGACGCAAACACTTTTCGGATCCGTGCACTATCATTATCGGCAATGTAAATGTTTCCAGCATCGTCCACCGCGACAGAGTACGGGAACTGAAGCATCGCGCTTGTCGCGGGCCCGCCGTCGCCCTGTGATCCATACAAACCGTTACCGGCGACCGTGATGATCTGTCCCGTGGCCTTCACGACTTCGCGAATCGCTTGATTGAACGGACTGGCAATGAACAGGTTTCCTGAACGATCCACGGCAACCGAATGAGGAGCACTGATCTGCGCGTCCGTTGCGGAACCACCATCACCACTGTAACCCCAGTCGCCATTGCCGACCACCGTGATGATCGTCCCCGAATCCTTCAGTACCTCACGAACACGGTTGTTGGAGGAATCAGCGATGAACAGATTACCGGCGGTATCAACGGCGATTCCAGTCACATCATTCAGGTTCGCATCGGTCGCTGCGCCGCCATCACCACCAAAGCCAGTCCCGCCATTGCCGGCCACCGTGATGATCGTCCCCGAATCCTTCAGAACTTCACGAATACGGTTATTTTGGGTATCCGCAATATAGAGATTCCCGGAAGAATCCACGGCAACCCCCTGCGGATACCAGAGGGCGGTACTGGTCGCTGCGCCGCCATCACCACCAAAGCCAGTCCCGCCATTGCCGGCCACCGTGATGATCGTCCCCGAATCCTTCAGAACTTCACGAATACGGTTATTATAGGTATCCGCAATATAGAGATTCCCGGAAGAATCCACGGCAACCCCCTGCGGATGCCAGAGGGCGGTACTGGTGGCCGCAACTCCATCACCGCTGAAGCCCGAGTTACCATCTCCAGCAACCGTGCTGATCACGCCAACAGTGTCGGCACTTGCTGCAAGATTGGCACTATCTCCCAGATAGAAAGCCGAAATCTGATGGGTACCGGCCCAAATCTGCGAGACAGACAGTGTCGCAATACCCTGAACCAGATTCACAGGGTTACCATAGTTCGATCCATCCACCTGGAACTGAACTACACCTGTGGGGGTACAAACACCCGTGGAAACCTTCGCCGTCATGTTGGCTGGCTGGCCAAACACAATCGGACCAGTCGGGATCGCGAGGGTGGTTGTTGTAACGGCCGGGCTAACAGTCTGGGTCCACACCGCACTCGTGCTGCCTAAATAATTAGCGTCACCGCTATAGACCGCCGTGATATTGTGCTCACCAACACTCAGGTCCGATGTCACGAATGGCACATTGTTATACATGCCAGGACCCGAACTCAAATCCGCCACGCCGAGAACCATTGTACCGTCAAAGAAGGTCACCTGGCCTGTCTGGCCAGGATTTGGATACACCGAGGCCCAGAATGTGACGGAATCCTGGTAAAGACTGGGGTTAAGAGTACTCGACACACTGATCGAGCTCTGCGTCTGGTTCACAATCTGGGTCAAGACGCTGCTTGTGCTGCCATCATGGTAAAGATCGCCTTCATAAACGGCCGTGATGAGATGGCTACCCGCGGACAGAGTGTACGTTGACAACCCTGCCTGGGCATTGCTGATCGGACAGCTCCCCAGTGTGCTTGTGCCGTCCATGAAGGTCACGTTACCCGTGGCGCCCGCGGTGACCGTGGCAGTGAATCCCACGTAGTCACGATACACGCTGGGGTTGTGATTACTGCCAACCGTGGTGACCGTGGCCGCATGATTCACGGTTTGTGAGATCGCCGGAGCCGAACTGCTCTTGAAGCTCAGGCCGTCGCCCGAATAGGCAGCCAGAATAATGTGAACGCCAGGAGACAGGGTGGTCGTCGTCAGGGTGACCACTCCATTGACCAGCGCAACCGGGTTGCCAACATTCATTCCATCGACCTGGAACTGCACGGTGCCGCCCGAGGGAGTGGCCGTACTTGGTGCACTGGCAATCACATTTGCGATGAACGTCACATTCTGGCCGGCAGCGATGGGGCTGGACGAACTGACCAGGTTCATGGATGTGGCTGTTTGCTGAACAACCAGCGCAGGTGTGGTCAGTTCCCGAATCCGATTATTGCCATTGTCTGTAAAGTAGATATTACCAGCGCTATCGGTGGCGATCGCATTCGGACCATTCAACAGGGCCGTTGATGCGGGAATACCGTCTGAATTGAAACCCGCTGTGCCGGTTCCAGCAATCGTGGAAATGTTTCCGGTTGCTTTGCTGATGTCACGAATGCGTTGATGAGACCCATCTGTGATGAAAATGTTCCCGCCACTGTCCAGAGCCAGGAAATAGGGCGTGAACGAGGCTGCTGTTGCTGGCCCGCCATCGCCAGAGGACGACGAGGAACCGTTCCCCGCGATGGAGATGATATTCCCCGTGGATTTCACCACTTCACGCACGCGATAGTTACCGAGGTCTGCAATATAGATATTGCCTGCTCCGTCAACGGCGATCCCTTCCGGAGACCTGAAGCTCGCGGCGGTTGCCGGCCCGCCATCTCCACTGAACCCATACGTTCCATTCCCGGCCACCGTAGAGATGATACCCGTCGATTTGAGAACCTCGCGAACTCGACCACCGCTTTGAGAAATGAACAGATTCCCCGAAGCGTCCAACGCTAATGCCGTGGGATTGATCAGCATGCCGGCCGTGGCTTGTCCACCATCGCCGAGTGATCCTTGAGAAAGACCGTTACCGGCCACGGTGGTGATCACGCCGGTCGCTTTATCGACCCTGCGAACGAACCCTGCATTGAAATCGGCGATCAACAGATTGCCTGAAGAATCGACCGCCAGCGCAGCGGGTAAATCCAGTCTTGCGGCGGTCGCCTGACCCCCATCGCCGGTGCTCCCTTGCAATCCGTTACCAGCGATCGTGATGACATTGCCCGTGGCCTTGACAATTTCACGCACGCGATGGCGCGCCGAGTCATCAAAATAAATATTACCCTGGGCATCAACAGCCACCGCTTGCGGATTCTGCAAGGAAATGGATGTTGCCGCGACATTTTCTCCAGATCCAGAACCGCCGCCGGCCACGGTGCTCACATAAAGCGTTGAGCCGACCAATGTTCCCGAACTATTATTAAACTGGGAATCGGTACCGGTGAAGCTGGCGGACAGCGCGTGCATGCCGACGGGAACCTGGGCCGTTGCCAGGCTCGCCACGCCGTTCACCACCGTGACCGGGCTCCAGAAGTTCACACCATCCACCTGGAACTGCACCGAGCCCGCAGGTGTGGCCGTACTTGGCGCCACTGCGTTCACCGTGGCCGTGAGGGTAACCGGTTGACCATAAGTTGCAGAGGCGTTGGAAAGCGAAAGATTAGTCACCGTGGATGCAGCGCCAACATGCAGCGTTGTCGATGATGTCACTTTGCGGATGGCCTGGTTACAATAGTCTCCGATGTAAAGGTTGCCGGTAGAATCGAAGCACATACCCAGAGGAATGTACAGTGTCGCATTTCCGGCCGGGCCGCCATCGCCTGTGTAACCGGCGGTTCCGTTACCAGCCACGGTCGTGATCACGCCGGTCGCCTGATCGACCTTGCGAACCCGGTTGTTGTTCTGGTCAACAATGAACAGGTTGCCTGTTCCATCGGTAATCACCCTATACGGACTATTCAATGACGCGCTGGTGGCTGCACCGCCATCTCCGTTAAAGCTCGCGGGTCCATTGCCTGCCACGGTGATGATATTTCCGGTCGCCTTGACGATCTCACGGATCCGGTTATTGGCCAGGTCGGCAATGAACAGGTTGCCGGCGCTATCGATCGTCAGGCCAATTGGGACAGACAACTTTGCGGCGGTGGCAGCAGCGCCATCGCCGCTGAAGCCGGCGGTGCCATTACCCGCAACGGTCACAATGTTTCCAGTCGCCTTGACAATCTCGCGAATGCGGTTGTTGGCCTGGTCAGCAATAAACAAATTGCCACTGGCGTCAAAGGCAACACCATTCGGGCCGAAGAGCGAGGCTGCGCTCGCGGCGCTCCCATCGCCAGAGTAGGCACCGGTTCCATTGCCTGCCACGGTGATGATGTTTCCGGTCGCCTTGACGATCTCACGGATTCGGTTGTTGTTGTGGTCGGCAATGAACAGGTTGCCGGCGCTATCGAAAGCCAAGCCGACCGGGGTGTTCAATTTCGCGGCCGTGGCAGGTCCACCATCACCGCTATACCCGGCCGTCCCAGTCCCGGCAATCGTAATGATGTTTCCGGTGGCCTTGACGACCTCGCGAATTCTTTGATTATCCACATCCGCAAAGAACAGGTTCCCATCGCTGTCGATCACCACGTCACCTGGTGAGTGCAGGGTGGCGCTGGTGGCAGGGCCGCCGTCTCCGCTGAAGCCGGCGGTGCCCGTGCCAGCAATCGTCTGAATAAACGCTGAGGAGCTTGCGTAAAAGGAATCTCGCCCCAGGTACTGTGCAGATATCTGGTGATCGCCCGCCGGAATGGTGGCAGCCGCAAGCGTGGCCACGCCACCTGAGAGGGCAACAGGACTACCGTAGTTCGAACCATCGACCAGGAACTGCACCGAGCCCGTGGGCGTGCCACTGCTCCCTGTTACAGCGGTGATGGTTGCCGACAGTGTGACGGCTTGACCATAAAGGGCCGAAGCCATGGACTTGGTTAGGACGGTAGTGGTCGCCGATACGAAGCGATACTCAAAGGCACCGATGTCGGTGATGCTGTTGAAGGTGCGAGAGAGACCTCGCTGATCGGTACTCAGGGAGCCTGCTGCAACGTTGCTGCCCGAATCGATCGCCGGCGAACCCAACTTGAGTGCCGCCGTGGCGGTCGGACCGCCGTTATTACCAAGCACGCCCAGCAAGGGATCGCCGATGGAAATCACGCCGGGGGCAGCCTGGCCGACATAAGTGCGAACCAGGTTGTTGGTTCCTGAGGACGTCACTGTGCCGCCAGCATTGGTCGTAGCGCCATAGTCGCTGACAGAGGTGTCTGATTGACCGATCAACGTATTGTTCAGGCTCACCGTGGCGGTATCAGCATCTCCCAGTACATAAATCCCACGTCCGCCATTTCCGGCCGTGTTATTTGTGATTGTCGAGTTCAGAACGGTAAGTGAGCCGTTGCGGCTGAACACGGCGCCGCCAAGCGCCTGGCCTGGGGTGTAGCCGGTCCCACCCGTCGAGCTGTTTCCGCTGAACGTGCTATTGCGCAGAGTAACGGAGCCCGCATTGTTGAAAATGGCACCACCCAGGCTGGCCCCGCCGCCCCCCTGTCCACCCGAGCCAGGCGAAGCACCCACCCCTCCTGTGCCACCTGCAAATCCACTGGCACCAGCAGCACCTCCGACCCCACCTGAGCCTGCTGAACCATGATACGCGGTACCACCGAAACCACCGCCGCCACCACCGCCCCCGCCGCCGCCAAAGCCGCCGGCACCGCCCTGACCACCTGCGTAACCTGGACTGCCATTCGAGCCATAGTAATTTGTATGGTCGTAATAATATCCAGACCCCAAAAAATAATTGTGGTAGACGTAAACATCTTCTGCGGTGCCACCGGAACCAGAACCTCCGCCACCGCCTCCTCCACCGCCGCCACCACCACCAAAACCACCAGCCCCAGCAGCTCCAACGATATACCCTCCGGAACCGAGAAGTCCGCCGTTTGTCCCACCCCCAGAGCCGCCGTTGTAGCCGCTCGAACCATAGAGTCCATAAAAGTAATTTTCGACATATTTAATGCTATAGTCGCTGGAGTAATAAATGTTGTTGTACCAATAGTAATAACCACCACCTGATCCACCGGTGGCACCAGCCGCACCGCCATTGCCGCCGATGGCCTGGTTCTGGTTAAATGTGCAACTATCGACAACCAAAGATCCTTGATTGAAGATCGCTCCTCCCATGCCGCCACCACCACCACCACCCGAGGAGCCGTCTCCACCCCGCGCCGTGCCGCCCGAAAGGGTCAGGTTCTTAAGGTTGAGACTTGCCGCCGCACTCACTTCGAAGATACCGCCGGTATAGTTGGTGTTATCCACGTGGATGGTCAGTCCCGCACTGCCTGTCGGTCCCTGAATTGTGACGTCCGACGTGATAAAGAGCGCGCGTGAACCGGCTGTGCTGGCTGAGAAGCTGGTGAGCGATATGGATTGCGCACCACCATTGAATAATGCGGGGTCGAATACAATCGTATCCGCGCCCAATCCCGCTACAGAACCGTTGACAGAGGCGTCGGTGTTCGCCGCCTCGATCGCCTGTCTCAGAGTGATCTGCCCCGCTGAAGTTGCGCCGTCCAGAAGGGAGTTGACCGTGATGGTCGCGGGGACCACGCGATCCTCAAGTGCATGGACCCACAAAGCAAGGCTCAAACTGCGTCTTTGCTGGGTTCGGCAATGACGGAATCGACGACCAGTAACCCAGCGAGGCAATCTGGAGAGTAACAACTCTTCCAGCCCCTCCAGTCCGGCCAGGAGTCTGGCATGTGATTTCCATCTTGGTTTTCGGACCAGGCGAGAACCGAAAAGCCGCTGCAGAGTCTTGGAGATCGACATGGCTGGGAATCCTGGTGAGAAACGACGGTGCGTGTCTGAACGTGAGATTGAAGCGAAGCTGTATGATTCGTGATCGAAGAGGGAGTCAGATCGGTGCTGTGGTGCATGCCTCGAAATGAAATGCAGACTCCGTCCTCAAAAAAAACTGGCCCCTCATAGGGATAGATGAGTGAGCCGTCTGAAAACCGTGGAAGCGGACGAAGAAATTCGCGTGAAATACCGCCTAGAAGTGTTTTAAACCATTACTATGTAGACGCTTAGAAACTCAGAAATATTTTCTAAATTGGTCTGCCGGATTCGAGGATGCAGGCTGCGTTATCTCCTGCGTGTTTTCATTTTCAGGATACAAACGAAACATCGAAATGCGGTAGGAGTTATAATGCACTCATGGTTGCATGGTACTCTATCTGAACTCAATGGATGAACGTCTGTTCCTAGCCCAGGGTTGCCCTCTTAGGGTGGCTCCATATTCTTTGGCTTGTGAACCGTTCATAACTCGAATAGAGGTATTGAGGTTGCAATCTTGGTGTTCATCGGCGGTTAAACTTTCACCTTCGGCTTGCATCTTGGGTGGTAAACTGAACACGATATTCAATTACGCATGAGGTGGCAGACTGGGGAACCAGATCTGTTTGCCGCGTCTTCAGGTGTGACCTAGCTCCTGACTGCAACATTGGGTCACGTCTCTTGAGGTCCCCTCTTGACCCTGACCCGTGAGACTCCTAAAAGAGATTCATCCGCTCTCCGTGGTGAATCTACTTGATCGTTTTGAAACTACGGTCGTTCTTTCCGCCCTCGTGATTTTGGATCAAGCAATCTCATGTCCACGTCGATCCGGCAACCGCATGTGTATCGCCCCGGTCTCTGGAAACGACTCGCGGATGGGCTTGGTTCTCAGTACGGTGTGGGCCAGTGGTCCTGGTTGCTGCATCGTGTGACCGGCATGGGGATCTTGCTGTTTCTGATTATCCACATCATCGACACGTTTTTCGTGGTCGCCTATCCGGGGCTTTATGACCACACCGTAGGGATTTACGGCGGTCGTCTGAGCTGGATTTCGGATAGTGAAGGTAAACCCCTCTACTTGCCGTTTCTTCGCTGGGTCTTTCGGCTTTCGGAGTTTGGCCTGATTGCGTGTGTGGTTTTCCATGCGATCAACGGTGTCCGGGTGGCACTGGTCGATCTTTGGGCCGAAGGGGCCGCGCACCAGAAGATAATGTTCCGCGTGGTGGGGCTCGTCTTCCTGGTCATCATGCTGGTTACCAGCTATTTTGTCTTCGTGCCGCTTTTGAAGGCGCCGGAATTCTGGAACTTCCCCGGTACCCACTAATTGGTGGGACTTCTTGAACCTGGCACACACGAACCTTACACCGATTTTCAAGGGAAAAGCAGGCTCTCATGGCGAGGCGTAACCTGAGACCATCAGCAGGATTTGAACTCTGGTGGTGGTATTTCATGCGGGTTTCGGGGTTGCTGTTGGTGGTGCTGGCGCTGGGCCACCTGTGCATTACCCACATCCTCAATAACGTTGAGAACATCAATTACGCATTCGTGGCCAATCGCTGGGCCAATCCCAAGACCGGTGTGATCTGGCGTCTCTGGGATTTGTCGATGATCAACCTGGCCGTGCTGCACGGCTTTAATGGGTTGCGTCAGATCTTGGCTGAGTGGATTGAAAGCCCGGGTCGCCGCAAGCTGGTTTCCACGCTGCTCTGGATCTCTTGCATTTCGTTGATCGCGTTAGGATCTTACGCAATTCTCAACTTCCAGAAGGATGAGAAGTACCTGCGTGATTTCTACGATGCCAACCCACAACTTCGCGCTGAAAACGAAGCTTTATACCCCGCCCACACTGCCCCGATCGTGGTCGAACGATAAGAGATGAATAACTACCACCGCTTCGATTGCTTGATCGTTGGTGCCGGCGGTGCCGGCCTGATGGCTGCGCTCGAGTCCAGCAAGCTGGCCGGGACCGCGGTTGTCACCAAACTTTATCCAACCCGTTCCCACACGGGAGCGGCCCAGGGTGGCATTGCTGCGGCTTTGTCTAATCTGGAAGAAGATTCCTGGGAAAACCACGCCTACGACACGATCAAGGGTGGCGATTACCTGGTCGATCAGACGGCTGCGGAAATTCTGGCCAAAGATGCCGTGGAATGCATCTATGACCTGGAACACATGGGTCTGCCATTCGACCGCACGCCGGCCGGCAAGATTTCTCAGCGGCGGTTCGGCGGTCATACCAAGCCCAACCCTGAGTATGACCCCTCGGCCGCTCCTGGCACGCCCAATGCCCGGCCTCGTATTCCGGTAATGCGAGCCTGCCATTCGGCCGACCGCACCGGTCACATGATCCTGCAAACGCTGTATCAGCAGTGTATCAAGCAGGGTGTGACGTTCTTCGACGAATTCCACATGGTCGATCTGATCATGGAGGATGGTGAGTGCCGGGGCATCATCGCCATCGAGATTGCAACCGGTCAGTTGCATACCTTTCATGCTAAAAGCGTGATGCTGGCGACCGGCGGCTACGGCCGTATCTTCAAGGTTTCTTCCAATGCCTACGCCTTGACGGGCGACGGCCCGGCCTTGGCCTACCGTCATGGCCTGCCGCTTGAAGATATGGAGTTTTACCAGTTCCATCCCACGGGGATTTACAGGCTGGGAATTCTCCTGTCCGAAGCTTGCCGGGGTGACGGCGGCGTGATGATCAATGATAAGGGTGAACGCTTCATGGAGCGTTATGCCCCCAACCTGAAAGACCTCGCCAGCCGCGACGTCTGCAGTCGCTCCATTTATCAGGAAGTTCGTGCGGGCCGGGGTGTGGGTGGCCGGGACTTTGTGTACCTGGACATCCGGGCCGATACGATCAACCGTTACGGGACAAGCCCGACCGGCAGCAAGGTTGATAGCCGCTGGGTCGAATCTCGGCTTCCTGACATCATCGAATTCGCACGGACTTACCTGGGTGTTGACCCCATCCACGAGCCGGTGCCAATTCAGCCCACAGCCCACTACGGCATGGGTGGAATTCCCACCGATATCTGGGGCCGTGTTCTGCGTAACGTGCAGGGCGATCAGGTTCCGGGCCTCTACTCGGCTGGCGAATCGGCCTGTGTCTCCGTGCACGGGGCTAACCGGCTGGGGACGAACAGCCTGGTTGACCTGGTTGTGTATGGTCGGCGGGCTGGTCGCGATATGGCCAGGCATGCTCATGAGACTCCGTTCCAGGCGTTGCCTGCCAAGCCTGAGACACACAGTAAAGAGCTGATTTCTCGACTGCTGTCTCAGCCCGTCCGTTTCCCCTGGGTCAAGCTGCGAGATGAGATGCAGCGGGTGATGATGGACGATTGTGGTGTGTACCGCACGGCAGAAACGCTGGAGCGCGCACAAACCACGATTGCCCGTCTCAAAGAGCAATTTCTCCAGGTTGGGGTCCAGGATAAGGGCAGCGTGTTCAACACTGGCCTGCTGGAAGTTCTTGAGCTGGGGAACTTGCTTGAACTGGCGGAAGCCACCGTGGCCGGAGCCGTGGCCCGCAAGGAAAGCCGCGGGGCCCACTCGCGTGAAGATTTCGTGGATCGGAATGACGAACAGTTCTTCAGTCACACCTTTGCATCTAAAGACGGCGAAAACAGCGCCAAGGTGGATTACCGTCCCGTGGACATTCTGTGGACCGAGAAGGATGGCCAGAAGGTTCCCAAGTATCCCCTGGAAATTCGGAAGTACTGATCTTCTATCCGATCAACGCGAGTGTCTCGCGTTCCGATCTTGATCTGCCCGCCCATGCTTGATCCGATGACTAGCAGGATTTCTCGACCATGGCTCAATCCGCGACCAGCCCGACCGCCTCTTCGGAGGTTCGACATCTGACTGTTCGGATCATGCGCTTCAACCCGGAAGCCGATGAGCGCCCGCACTGGGAACAGTATCCCATGGATGCCGAACCCTGGGATCGCGTTCTGGACGTGATCCAGAATATTAAGTGGTATCACGACGATACCCTGGGGTTGCGCCGCAGCTGTGCGCACGGAGTGTGTGGCTCTGACGCTATGCGAATTAATGGACGTAACCAGCTTGCTTGCAAAGTTCTGGTGAAATCACTGACCAGTGACACGATCACCGTTGAGCCGATCTTGGGCCTGCCGGTGATCAAAGATCTGATCGTGGACATGAAGCCGTTCTTTGACCACTACAAGTCGGTCATGCCGTTCCTGGTGAACGATGATCCGGCACCCACTACCGAACGCTTGCAGTCTCAGGCGGAACGTGAAGTTTACGATGAGACCACCAAGTGCATTCTGTGCGCTTGCTGCACCACGGCCTGTCCTCCGTTCTGGGGCGACCGGAAGTATGTGGGCCCTGCCGCCATTGTGAACGCACACCGTTTCATCTTTGATAGCCGTGACCGGGGGGCGTCTGAGCGGTTGGAAATTCTTAACGATGCCGAGGGAGTCTGGCGGTGCCGGACCGTTTTCAACTGCACCGAGGCCTGCCCACGTGGGATCCAGGTGACCAAGGCCATTTCCCAGGTGAAGCGGGCCTTGCTCACGGGCGAAGTTCCCAAGGCCAGCCCCACGGTTGAATCCTGATTCAACGGGCGAGGTCAGATTCATTGCAGCCGAGAATTATTCCATGTCGCTCAACTTTCCGGGTCCAGTCTTTACGCTGGTCAAGGCTTAAAGAACACGTCTCAGAGAGTTGTGCCAGAATGGATCTATGAGCGGTGGTAATGAAAGAGGAATGACCGAAATCGCCTCATTCCATTGCCGATGCTTTCCGAAGCCCAGCCGGAGTTGAAAGACTTCCCTGGGCTTTTTTTATTGGTTGTTGGACAGGGTATTTCCTTCATAATGGTTGCAGTAACGTAGGTGCTGAGCTCAGCCGTCCAGCGGCTGGTTGATGAGCGTCTGATCTTGACGCCAGGGGGTCCCTTCCTAATGATTCCCTACGTGAAGGCCATAGGTTATGACGATCATCCAGAGGATGAGAGGCTGACCCGGTGGTTCGGTGTTTTGAACCATCATACGAACCGTAAGGTCGCCGCTGTACTTGGTTGCCAGTGTCGGCACGTGCAAAGGATCGCCTCATGGGTCACATGCCCCGCCTGGCACTTTTAACATCGCCAACAGATCCCGATCCGTCCGTGGCCAGCTTGGCGTTTTTGGGTGCGCTGGGGGCGACCGGTTGGAAGGTCCAGCATTTTCGATCGTGGGCCTGTCCGCTTACCAGCCGACCGATTGGTCCAATCACGGGTTTACCGGGTCGGCATCTGGATGCGTGGCTGATGTCCCCCAGTGTTTGTCGATCGGTGTTCACTCGGGGCGCTCGACAGACCGACCTGGCCCTGGTCGAGGGATCTCTTGAATTCGCACCCATTGCCCGTGTTAATGACCAGGCGGCTGGATTAGCCTGCGGTCGCTCCGGGGAGATTCCGGGACCGATTGCGCCATTGCTAGAAATTCTGGATTTGCCTGCGATCGCCGTGCTGGATTGCCTGGCCAACGAGCCGCTTTCGCTTCCGTTGATCCCTCGGCAGGCGGATGCCGTGCTGCTGGATGGGGTCAGGGATCGGCATCATTTTGAGCAGTTAAAACAGTTGATTGAGCAGCGTTCCGGCGCTCCGGTGGTCGCTGGCCTGGAAGCCTTACCGGCCGTTCGTGCGGGATTGGCTGGCTGGCCCGCCGGCCGACCGGTTCCGCGTGACCTGCTCGAACCCTTGATTCGGAGTTTTCTGAACACCGTGGATTGGGGACTGGTATCCCGGTTGGCCAAAAGTCGAGAGTTTCCAGCTCCCGATCAAGCTGGCCTGGAGGTGCCGGCGTGGCTGCTGACATCCGGCGAGCGTCGATTTCGCGTGGCTTACGCCCAGGATGAGGCATTTGGCGGCTATTTCCCAGACACCTTGGAAGCATTGGAGCTACTGGGAGCCGAACTGGTAGAGTTCTCTCCCCTACGCTCGGAAGCTTTACCCAGGGGTGTGGATCTGGTGATGATCGGATGTGGATTTCCTGATCATCATGCCGCCCAGCTCTCTGCCAATATCAGCATGATGGCCGAGCTTCAGGCGCATGTTTGCAAAGGGCAACGGATCTATGCCGAAGGCGGCGGGGCTGCCTACCTGGGTCGATCAATGCAGATTGGAGCTCAGGTCTTCCCAGGGGCGGGAATCTTGCCCATTGATGCCAGGCTAGTGGATGAGACTGGCTGGCCACAACCGGTTGAGCGGCAACTGACCAGCGATAGCTGGCTGGCGCGATCGGGTACGGTTGTCCGGGGCTACCGATCCGGGCGCTGGAACTTGTTGCCCGCCCCCAATCCTCACGATTGTCCATCGCGGTTTGGCTTCCTGTCCACCGAGCCAGACATCGTCTTTCGGTCGGAAGCGATTGGCAGTTTGGTGCACCTGCACCTGAGCGCCTTGACCAATGTGGTCACCGGGTTCGCCAGCCACCACAAGTTGAGATCAACCCGGCTCAACTCGGTGTCTCGCTGAGCTTGAAACCGGGAGCGTGAATCCGGAAACCCGTTGCGATCTGGCTATTGCAGATCGCCGTAAGTGGCTCGGACTTCGAGCGCCCGCTTCAGCGTTCCGGTTCGCTGGGGATCGGGAATTGCGTCCACCAGTGGCTTCCAGGTGCTTTCTTGAGACTCAACCACCAGTTCGGCCAGCAGCGTCTGGTATCTGGCTTGCTCGGTGCTGTTGAGGTTGGTGGCTGCAATGGCGGCAAGCTGTTGAGGCAAGCCTGGGTCTTGCCCAGGTTGTGAGGCGGTCTGGCTAAGGGTGGTGTCCCAGCAGGTTTGCATCCTGCTGGAAGAGTTGGCCGTTTCATGGCTGGCGGCAGAAGCCGCTACGGGAACGCTCCCATCGGGAAGCCGGATTCCTTCGTGGATTCTGGGCCGTTCACGTATTGAGGCTGGTTCCAATCGATACATGGGGTCACCAATCAAGTGCAGTCTCCAGGGCTGGCCAAACGAATCCTCGCCAATAACTTTGTGCACGGCTGCGGCCACAGGAACCCCTTCTGCCAGTAGCTCCGTGAGAATTCGGGGCGTTCGGAATGACTGCAAGTACGGTTCCTCCAGGGCCCCGAAGTAGAGGAACGCCCCGTTGGTAAGCCAGCGCCCCGCCAGGGTGGAGTCATCCCATGGTCGAGCGGCCGAGAAACTGTGAATAAAGAACACCGCGGCAGGCACACTCCAGGGGATATCCTGGGTGGTGGCTTTATTACCCTCCTGGAGGTTGAACGAGGTTGGGCTTCCACTGGTGTTCACCATCACCAGGTCGTGTGCCGAGAACCGCTTGGCGGCGTGAAGCCAGTCTGCCCGGCTTCCTTGGTCTGGCCCTTCGAACAACTCGGTCTGGCAGAATGGATTCAGGCTCGCCGCCGCGGACGACATCTCATACTCGCTCCAGGGAGGGATTTTGGTGTCGTAAGAGTTGAACAGCAACGCCTTTTGGGGCTGGAGGAACAGGCTGCACATCGCCTGGTAAACCGAGTCTGGCTCGGAATTCGATAATCGGCCCACGAATGCGTATCGGTTGGCACTGGATCCAACCCTGCCGATCAGGTCGTCGAGGGCGAACGGCGTTTTTCGCCCGTTCTCGGTCCCCAGATAGCGATCTGGCCAGGGTAAGGCGATGGTCAGAAAATCAAGCTCGTCGCCCAGGGTATCAAAATGGCTATACAGCAGGTTCACCGCTTGCCCAACCTGTGTGGCCAGGCTGTAGGCCTCGTCCTGGGTCAGAATCTCTTCGGCAGCGATTTTTGAGGTGAATCTGGCCACCGACTGGAATCGGCCTGCAGCCAGTGCAATTGCGCCAGGGAACGAGGGGCTGTCTGGGCTCGTCAGCACCAGGCCATCGCTTCGGAGTGTCGCTCTCGCATCCTGGAGCACGTTCCCTAACAGGAGCGAGGGGGGGAGGTTGTAGCTGGCCGCTGCGAGTGCCTTTTGTGCCCCCCGCCATCGACTGGGGGCTTCCGGGCCGGCCCCCGGAAGCCGGATGATCTGGGCTGGTTGGAATGCGCGGATGAACCTGAGCGTGGTTTCGGGCTCTTCGATCAGAATGGGGAAGAAGAGGTCGGGCGTCCAGTAGCTCATGGCGACCAGAAAGGTGTCGACATTGGAGACGAGTACGACCAGATCCCCTACCGATCGGTGCCTGACGGTCTGCTCTTTCCAGTGAGCACGTGCCGTGCTGAGGCTGGCCAACCGAGGATCGTCGAGTTTTAGAATGGGTGGCGGCGCGGGAATCTTGGGTAAGGGGGGCGCCCCAGAAATTGAGGTTAGCAGCAGCAGGAGTCCAAGAATCACAGGAACCAGACGCATTTCAGGAGTCTCGGAGGCGAAATTTGCTCGACTTGCTGCTCACCGGGGAGCCGCAACTTACGTACCTACTCTTGGAGCCGCCCTCCCAAACAACTATAATCTGCTTTTTGGCTGGGTGCGGCGAGATCATCGTTTCTCAAGGATATAGTGTCTCAGCCGTTCAGCCCTGATTCTCTGAGGTCGTGATGAAAAAAGGTGGCATTCTCAATCCAGCGATCTGTTCGCTGCTGGCCGAACTGGGACATGGCGATGAGCTGCTCATTGTGAATGCTGGCTACGCAATCCCTCCCGAGAGCCACGTGATTGACCTGACGTTGATTCCTGGAATTCCCCGATTCCTCGATGTGTTGCGAGCGGTTGCGGAGGAACTTGTGATCGAAAGCGTGAGCTTGGCGTCTGAGACCAGTGAGGTCAGTCCCAAGCTCTACCAGGAACTACTCAAAATTGTGGGCGATGTGGACGTTGATGAGGTTCCCCACCACGAATTTCGGGAGCAGTCCGAAAGCACCAAGGGAATCATCAGAACGGCGGAGTTCACCCAGTACGCCAATATTCGCATCACCAGTGGCTGCGCTTACTGAACTGGGCCGGTTGCAAGCAGCTGACTCGCGTTGATGTTTATGGCCGGTGGTTCGGCGGGCGGGCTGTCTTGAAAGCCGAAGGCGTGCTGGACGATCCCCCGTCGGCCGGGCTTGGCTGTGCAGCCTCGTTTGGATTTGCCCCAGGGGGTATCCGTTGCGGTGCCCCGCACTCTGGTCTCTAAATTTTACGGTCAGGGAGTCCTGGCCCGCACTCCCGCTACACTTTCCCCCCCAGGAGTGTAGTCGAGAGACACGGACCAGGACTGCCGGACCGTATGGTTCACAATGCCCTGTCGAGCTGCCAAGACCCGAGACGCGGATCACGCCCTCGTAATCGTTCAAATTCCTGCGAAGTTTTTGGAGATACCAGCGGACCCTTTCCAGGAAAAGTCCAATCTCAGAACGCCAAATCTAAAACGGAGCCTGGTGGGCGATTCTCCAGCTTCTGTTTGGCAAAGGTCGTTTAGAGGTGCAAACAAGGATGATGTTCGTGATTTCCGATTCCCATGGTTTTGCCAGAACCAATTCTCGCGCCACCGCAAATCCAGGGGCGCGATCCTTGATTGTTAACTGTTGCCTCATCTTAACGATTTGATCAAAAGAACTCTCCTCCAACTTGGGCACCACACCGAATGTGTTGATCTTCCTCGCCATGGTTGAGTCCGGTACGGACTTGGGTGGGCTGATCATTGGCAACTTGGGCCGATTTGGGGTAGCCAGACCATCTCTTGCAAGCCGGTTCGGCCTGGCAATGGCTTCCCATTTCATCAGGAGTTGGCGGTCTGTTTTTCCTGATCCCTCTTTTCGTTACTTTCGTTCAAGTTTCCCGGTGTCCGCGCCGATCTCATGGAGAGAGTCAAGGGATTCCTGGGTACTTGGTGACCAGGATAGCCTACGGATTCGAACTGGGAATTTTTGTGCTTGTGTCTGGCACCTGCCTCAGGAGAGGGAGGCTATGGTCCATGTTGATCTTGCAATCTGAAGTCACAACGCCGCTGGACGCTGCTGGTGGCCCCACTCGGGTCACCAGGGGAACGTCGCGAGCCCCCCACGGCTGGCGACCCTCACGCATAGGTACCACCCTGCCTCGGCCACGTCGGCGGCTCAAGCGCAGCGTCAGGATCACCGGTTTGGCGTTCATCGTCCTATTTCTGGTCGGAATCATCATTCGCTTTGCGGTTCCCACGCACGCGTTGCTGACTGAGTATGGTTCGCCCCAAAGTTCCCTGGATCGCTCCAGTTCCGATCCGTTGACGCCGGCGGTTTCCGCCCACGTTGAAGATCGCCCCGGCCCGCGAGTGACACTGGATGTCAAACCGGCCGGTTACCTTATTCCGGACGACGGGTCGGAGGACTCGACCCATGCGGGAGGTTGATCGCGCGTTGGAACGGCTTTACGGTGGGCAGAATCGTGTGCATGAGGCACGTGGTGCTACGCCGCCCAAGCCCCATGTGGCTGTTCCTCCGCCTACGGTTGGGCCTTCGGAAATGTCTCTAGCCTGGCCCAGCACAGTGCTTGCTCTGGAGCAGGCCCATGGACCCAGGTTCCAGGTGATGGCCAACCGGTTGGCTCAAGATGAGCAACATCGCCCAGATCGGGTGATCCTGTTCACAAGCTGCCATCGTGCCGAAGGTCGATCGACCCTGGTTCTGACGCTGGCCCGAATTCTGGCCCACCGGCCTGGCAAGACCCTGCTGATGGATGCGGACCTGACCAGCCCCTCACTGGCTCGATGGCTCCGAGCGCCTGGTTTGCTTGGTCTTCAGGATGTGGTGGAATCTCGATGCTCGCTGATGGATGCCGTGATTCCGACGGGTGTGGGCGGCCTGGACCTGTTACCACTGCGATCGCCAGTTTTGCAGCCCAAAGAGTTTCTGGCATCGGGTGGGTGGACCTGCCTGATGGCCCGCGCCCGGCGTGAGTATGACCTGGTCTTGCTTGATGGCAGTCCACTGTTTGCGGGATTGAGTGCGGCACTGTTGCATCGCTCGGTGGATGCCGCCGTTCTGGTGGTCCACCGGGGCCTGACCACGGATACCTCGATCGAACGTGCCCGCGAAGTGCTTGAGGCAGGTGGCCTGCCGGTACGTGGCATCGCAGAAACCTTTGCCTCCCAAGCTCTGGCGACGTCGGGATCTAACCTCAACGGCGAGACCGATCTGTAGCCCGAATTTCTCGCAGCGGAGGGACCCGCTTGTACTGTTCGCACTTCGATCTCGATCGCCGACCCTTCGACGAGACCCTCGAAACCGAGGCCTATGTTCCCCTGCCTGGTCGAGAAGCGGTACTCCGTAGACTCCGGTACGGCGTAGACCAAGGATCGGGGGTGGTGGTTCTGCACGGTCCCCCAGGGGCCGGCAAGACAATACTCGCCCGTCGGCTCTCGGCCGTTCTCGAAGGTCCAACCGCCCATCTACCCTACCCAGCGCTCCGGCCCGAGTCACTTCTGGCCGTGATTGCCGATGAATTCGGCATTGCCCCAATTGCCGCTCAACCGCCCGATCTGGCGAGTTCACTGAAAACCTTGCGGGGATTTTTGGCAACAGCCCGGGCTCAGGGTCAGCGTCCCCTGCTGCTGGTCGATGACGCTCATGTGATTGATGACCCAGCCACCTTCGAATGTCTCAGGTTACTGCTCAACTTCAGTTCGGCTGGCCCGCCGGATCTGTGCCTGTTGCTGGTGGGCGCTACCGACCTGCTGCTCAGGCTCTCTCCGGCCCTGGCCGACCGGCTTTCGGCCTGCGGGCTGGTTGGGCCGCTGGAGTTGCCCGAGACCGAAGCCTATCTGATGGGTCGCATGCGGATTGCTGGTGGGAATCGGCCCTTGTTCACGCCCGACGCGGTGGCTCAGTTACAGCAAGCCTCCGAAGGACTGCCCAGACGGTTGAACCGGTTGGCAGATCTGGCGCTGCTTGTGGCGTTTGCATCCGGGGCGGAACTGGCCGACGGCGAATCGGTATCGCTGGCGGTCCAGGAATCTGGGATTTATCCGCACGCCCTGACAATCTGAGGTGTGTTGTGGCCAATTCCAATCCTCTGGTCACGCGGGTATCCAATGCGTCATGCTAAAGGGACCTGGAAATGCATGACGTGAGTTCGGATTCGTCGAGGGGAAACGGTTTCCCGCTGGTGAATTCTCAACGCCATGCAGGAAGCCACGGGCATGCCTGATAGCTTTGCTTGCCCTGAGTGCGGTGTGCCAATCATCTTGCCCCCGTATGCGCGCGGGCAGAGGATGAACTGTCCGCAGTGCCAGACCGTGGTGGAGTTGCCCTACCTGACCCGCCTGGTCAAGCCCCGGAAACGACGACCGTTGCCGGGTTGGGCGGCCGTGGTGGTTACCGGTTGCCTGTCTGTGTTGCTGGCTTACATCACGTTCCAGATGGTGCGGAGCCGGGTGAAAGGCGAACGCCAGAACACCTTGAAGCAGATTCTGCTTCTGGTGGAGGAAGATGAACGGACTGGCCGCACCGATGCCGCCGTTCGACGCCTGGACGCCGCCTTGCAACTGGCTGCCGAGCCCGGCCTTACCAGCCCCGGCCATGTGGAAGAACTTCAGGCCAAACGGACCCGGTTGGCCACAGAGCAGGCGGAACGTTCTGAGAAGCAGGTGCTGGAACGCGTTGAGGCCGACCTGGTGGTGGCCGGCACACTGGTGCCCGGAGCCCAGGCTGATCCTGCACCACTGTTAGACCTCTGTGAACGCGTGCTGCGGGCCGTTCAACCACTTCACACCCCGCGCGCCTTGGCGGCCCGGCAGAAAGTCGAAAACCTGGCCGGGCGGATCATCGAACAACGGGGCATTGTGGTGGAACCGCCGCGTGGCGTTTTTGTTTATGAGCCAGACACGGTTTATCGCCAGGCTGGCCTGGATAAGGCCCTGAATTTCATCCTGGTTGGCCGGGGTTATTTGCCGGTTCGTGAGAACTCTCCGCTGACACCGCTCTGGAATCAATCGGCACCCTTCAAAATGGCGATTGAACTGAACGAAACACGTGCTGCTAAGTACATGAGTTCGGTTCTTGATACATTTGTGCTCAGCGCGGAACTACAGTTCATGCGCACGGGCGCGGTGGAGTGGAAGAACAAGCTCCAGGGACGAACTCGGCAGCCCTGTCCCATGATTCCCGCTCGGCTTGCCGGAGTGCTGGCCATTCGCACCACCAGAGACCTGGAAAGCGAACGGCTTTTCTTCAATGACGCGGCCTCGGAACTGATCGGGCAACTTTCCAAGAGTATGGCCTCATTCCCGGCGTACGTTCCCAACCAACCGGTGAGCCCTGGGCGGTAGATAGACGACCCCGCGACCGCCACTGTCACCGTTTCCGCTGCAAATCTCCTGTCCCTTCCATCAGGATGTACCGCTGGCCGGCACCAAGATTCTGCCAGGTTTCTCTGGTACCAGACGGCCATTCAATTTCAACGCGGTCGAGCTTGCCAGAGATTCCCACCGGCAGATGAATCTCTTGCGCGGAGGTGGCAAGGTAGCTCCCGCCTGCCACGAGTGCGTGCTTAACCGTTTGCGTGGCGAACTCGGTTCGAACCTGGACTCCGATCGGTACCTGTCCGCGACCTGTGCGGGTTCGCAGATCAAGAGTTACGCCGGCTTGTGGAGCCTGGTTTCGTAACAGCAAGACCGGGCCATCGAGGGTGGCAACCACGGCGTCTGGACGGCCGTCGTCATCCAGGTCGCCCACCGCCACGCCTCGGCCCAGCATCTTACGAGTGAAGGCTGGACCCGCTTGGGTTGAGGCGTCTTTGAACCGCCCGCGCTCGTTCGTGAGGTACAGCGGACGCATGGCCAGTGGAACTTTCAGACGCTCGCGATCGAGCACGTGGCCATTGGCCTGCAAGAGGTCCAGGTCGCCGTCGCCATCAAAATCTGCGAGGGCGATTCCAAACCCAACAACGTTGCGGGTGGCCGCACGCAGGCCGATTTGATCCGAGTCATCGCGAAACAGGCCCGGTTTCAGGCAGCGCCAGGCCACGGTGCCACGTTCATAAAAATTGGTCGCCAGCAGGTCTGGCCTTAGGTCGCCGTCCAGGTCTCCGAGCGCCACCCCCATGCCGGCGAGTGCTTCTCCTTGGCCGTTGTAGGCCACCCCGGCATCGGTGCCGATCTCCTTGAATTTCAAGGCCCCTTCATTCTCCAGCAACCAGCAGGCCGAGCCATCGTTGGCCACAAACAGGTCGAGCCGGCCATCACCCGTGAGATCGGCCACCAGCACGCCCAGCCCCCGCCCTTCGAGGCCAAGAATTCCAGCCTCCCGGCTTACATCCTGGAAGATCCCGTGTCCATCATTGCGATACAGGCGATGGGGTTGAGCGGCAAACACTTCGGGCCCGCAGTAGTCACGCTTCCCGTCTGGAGCTGCGCAAAAGGGCGGGCGAGCGGCATCATAGTTCACGTAGTGGCAGACGTAGAGGTCCAGGTCGCCATCGGCGTCGAGGTCGGCAAACGCGGCCGAGGTGCTCCAGCCCAAGTCTGTCAGGCCGGCCTTCTCGGTGATATCCTCAAACCGAGCGTTGCCCAGGTTGCGGTACAACCGCTGGCCGCCCCAGCCGGTGACAAATAGGTCATCAAGGCCATCGCCATCCACGTCGCCCACGGCGGTACCCATGGCATAGCTGGGGCCAGGTGCCCCTGCCGTGTTGGTCACATCTTCAAACTGCCAGTGACCACGGTTCAGGAACAACCGAGAGGGAGGATCGTCCGCGCCTGCGTCGGCTTGGATCGGCCCGCCATTGCAAAGGTAGAGGTCAAGCCGGCCGTCGCCATTGGCATCGAACAAGGCCAGGCCGCCGGCCATGATCTCTGGAAGGTCGTGTTTGCCACGCGTTCCCGAATGGAACTGGAACTGAATGCCTGACTGGGCAGTCATGTCTTCAAAAAGTGGTGGTGGATCGCCAGCCAGACTGATGGATGACACGAGGACAGTGAGGTAAACCGTGAGCAGGGTCCGCCAGGTCGGTTTCAAGTGAACGGCCGTAGGTCATTGGGAAACAGGTTCAGAAAGTGAGTGATCTTAAGTTTACGAAGACTACCCACCGTTTTGGAACCTCTTGCCTTTGCTTGGCTTTTTCCATGGATGATCTGTTTCACGTCATCCATGCCAAAAGTCTGTGAAGAACAAGTCCTGAGCGTGTGCCACACTTTCAGCGCATAAAAACAGCCGGGCAAACTTCGCCCGGCTGTTCATGCTTGGCACGTAGATAAAACCACCGCACCGTGGTTCTATCTATAAAGTGCATCATCAGGAACTCGATTGATTTTTCAGGCGACGGCCTGGCCTGCCCGCCTGCGCTTGTAAACGCACACACCGCCCAGGCCGCTGACCAGCCCAGCCAGCACCAGCGTGCCAGGTTCGGGAATACCGGTCACGGTCACCGCTCCGCCCTGTGTGGTCAAGGTAATTTCCAGCGCGGGATCCGAATCGTCATAAATCTGGGTCAGGCCAAAATTGATGGCAATTGGGTTGGTGCCATTCAGTGGCGCACCAGCGTCCAGACTGTAAGTCACATTCCCCAAACTCAGAGAAGCACCCGCCGCCAACGTCACCCATCCCGTGGCTTCAAAATCGGCAAGCGTGATCGTGTCTCCATCAACCACCCCCAGTGGGGAAAACTGAACCGAGCCGAAGATATACCCAAAGCTCGTCGTTAACCCATCGGCACCGGTGAAGGTCAGCCCCGTACCATTGACCACCTCAACCAGCGTGTTAAAAGACGTGATGTTGTAACTGGTGCTGCCCGTGTTGTGAACCACCACTTCAAACGAGCCAGTTTCCCCCACTGGAGTACTGGAATTGGTGGCATAAACCAGCAGGTCTGCATGCGTGGCTGCGGGTGCCATGAGCCCGAGTACCGCCGCCACCACAACCAGACTCAGAAATCGTTGCTGTCTCATCCGCTACTCTCCTCAGAATGTTTGAAAGATCAATCGAACTCATTGCACCAGAACGCACCAGCCGTAGGTTCGACCAGGATGCAGGATCGCCCACTCTTTCCCGCCCAGTGAGAAAGAGTGGGCAAATTGACAGAAGGGCTACCAGTCTTGATCAGGCGGGCAGCTTGTTGCCGATGCGGGCCTTGACAGCCGTGACGTCGGCCGTGGTGATCGTTCCGGTTCCATCCACGTCGAAGAACGCGACGTAACCCAGCGTGAGCTGCTTCTGGACCAGATTCATATCCAGCGAGCTCACCATGCCGTCGTCATTCACGTCGCCCGGCAGCACGTCGAGCCGGCGGGTAAAGCTGGCCAGGCTGCTGTTGGCAACGGTTACCGTCAGCTTGTCGGGGCTCACCATGCCGTTGTTGGCCAGGGTGATTGTCCAGCTTGTGCCCGAGCCGCTGATGCTCTGCACGCTGTAGCTGAGGTTCGCCGCGCTCTTGAAGCTGATATCGCCGGCCGCAAGGCTGGCAATTGGGTTGTCCAGCGTGAGCGTGATCTTGTTCACGCCCAGCCAGGGAATAGTGTTGACGCGGCCGACAGGCAGCAACCGCAGGCCATCGGCATTGGTCATCAGATTGGCGGTTTGGGTGCCCCAGCCCATGGACGTACCAGTGACCTGGGCCACCGTGGCAATGGTCAGCGTGGCGGCATTACTGGTGACCGTACCCACCGTGTTGGTGAACACCGCGCGGTACTGGCTACCGGTGTTACCCGTGGCCACCACCGAGTAGCTGGTACCGGTGGCGCCGTTGATATTGCTCCAGGTGGTGCCACTGTTGGTGCTCACCTGCCACTGTACGGTGGGGGCCGGTATGCCCGTGGCCGCCGCCGTGAACGTGGCGGTGGTGCCAGTGTTTGCCGTCACCCTCGCCGGCTGGCTGGTGATGGTGGGGGCCTGGTTCACGCCGAGCACAGCCACGCTGCTGAGGGCCGATCCCACACTGTTCACGAATGAGGCCCGGTACTGCGTACCACCATTGGCCGTGGTCAGCACGCCCGTGGTGTAGCTCACGCCCGTGGCGCCTGTGATGTTGGTCCAGGTGGTGCCGCCATTGGTGCTAGTCTGCCACTGCACAGTGGGGGCCGGGTTGGCATTGGCGGCCGCCGTGAAGGTGGCCGTCTGGCCGGCGTTCACGGCCGTGCTGGCTGGGTTGCTGGTAACCACGGGGGCGTATCGCACCGTGAGCGTGGCCACGTTGGTGGTGATTGTGCCGGCCGCGTTGCTGACCACCGCGCGGAACTGGCTGCCGTTATCGGTGCCCGCCGTGGTCGAGATCGTATAAGACTCGTCGATGGCGCCGGCAATGTTGCTCCAGGTGCTACCGCCGTTGGTACTCTTCTGCCACTGAATGCTAGGGGCAGGATTCCCCACCACAATCGCGGTGAATGAGGCCGAGGCCGGTGCGTTCACCGTGAGGCTGCTCGGCTGGCTGGTCACGCTCAGGTAATTCACGCTCAGCGTGGCGGCCTGCGTGGTCTGCGTTCCCAGCACGTTGGTGAACACCGCGCGGTACTGCGTGCCAGTATCGCTTGCGCTCAGCACACCCGTGGTATACGAGGTGCTGGTCGCGCCGTTGATGCTGGTCCAGGTTCCGGCACCTGTCTTCGACTGCCACTGTACTGTGGGGGCGGGGCTGCCAGTGCACGACGCCGTGAACGTGGCCGTCTGGCCCGCATTCGCTGCGGTATCGGCCGGGCTGCTGGTAACCACCGGGGCCGTGCCCACCGTCAGCGTGGCGGCCGTGGTTCTGGCCGTTCCCACGCTGTTTGTGAAGACTGCACGGTACTGGCTGCCAGTATCACCGCTGGTCGTGGTCAGGCTGTACGTGGTGCCGGTGGCACCAACGATGTTGGTCCAGCTTCCGGCACCACTCTTCACCTGCCACTGCACCGACGGTGCGGGGTTACCCGTGGCCGCCGCCGTGAACTCCACCGTGCTGCCCACCGTGACCGCCTGGGTGACCGGGTTGGTCACCACGCTGGGTGCGTCGTTCACAGTGACCACGGCGGCCGTGGTAATTGCCTCGCCCTCGCTGTTGGTGAAGATCGCCTGGTAGCACTTGCCGTTATCGGCGGCGCTCGCCGTGAAGCTGTAGGTGACGCTGGTTGCGCCCTGGAGATCGCTCCAGGTCACGCAGTCGTCGGTGCTGACCTGCCACTGCACGCTGGCGGTGGGGCTGGCGTCAGACGCCGCCGTCAGCGTGATCACGTCTCCGGCGTTCACCGTGGTGCTGCTGGGCTCAGTGGTGATGCTTGGGGCATAGGTCACCGTCAGGGTGGCCGCCGTGCTGGTTAGTGTACCAAGCGTATTGGTGAACACCGCCTGGTACATGCTGCCATTGTCAGCATTGGACGCGATGAATCTGTAGATGTTGCTGGTGGCACCGGCAATATCCGTCCAGCTTCCTGAACCGCTCTTCACCTGCCACTGCACGCTGGCGGTGGGGTTGGCATCACAGCTTGCGATGAACTCGGCCGTGCTGCCGCTTTCCACCGTATCATCCGCGGGGTTGCTGGTGACGCTTGGGGCATAGTTCACGGTGAGCGTAGCGAGCGTGCTTACCGCCGTGCCGCTTGATCCCGTGAACACCGCCTGGAACTGCTTACCATTGTCGCCAGCCGCGGTGGTGAAGCTGTAAGTGGTGCTGGTGGCACCATCAATGTTGGTCCAGGTTTCACCCTTGTCGGTGCTTACCTGCCACTGAACATTCGGGGTAGGCGTACCATCGGCGACTGCCGTGAACGAGGCCGTGGCACCGGCGTTCACCGTCTGGTCAGTAGGTTCGGTGGTAACGGTGTAACCGGCAGATTGCACGGAAAGGGTGGCCACGTTCGTGGTGGCAGGGCTGCCAATGCCGTTGCTGAACACGGCGTGGTACTGCACACCATCGTCAGCCAGGGTACTGGTGAAGCTGTACGTGGTGCTGGTGGCGCCATTGATATCAACCCAGCTTAAGCCGCTATTGGTGCTCTTCTGCCATTGCACCGTGGGAGTGGGTGCACCCGTGGCCACCGCCATGAACTCCACCGTCTCCCCTTCGATGACCGACTTACTGGTTGGCGAATGAGTAATAAACGGCGCTGTATTCACCGTCAATGTGGCAGCAGTGGTGGTCACAGTTCCAACCACGTTGGTGAACACCGCCCGGAAGTGCCTGGCATTGTCACCGGCGGCCGTGGTGAAGCTGTAGCTGGCGTTGGTGGCACCGCCGATATCGGACCAGTTGAGGCCGTTGGGGCTGCTCTGCCACTGCACGGTGGGGGCCGGTGTGCCTGTGGCTGCCGCCGTGAACGTGGCCGTGGCACCGGCTACCACCGTGGTGCTGGCCGGCTGACTGGTAATCGCCGGTGCCGCATTCACCGTCAGTGTGGCGGCACTGGTGGTCGCAGAGCCAACCGAATTCGTGAACACCGCGCGATATTGCTTGCCGCTGTCACCGGCGGCCGCGGTGAAGCTGTAGGAGGAGCTGGTGGCACTACCGATATCATTCCAGGTGGTGCCGTTGGGGCTGCTCTGCCACTGCACGGTGGGGGTTGGCGTACCGCTGGCCGCCGCTGTGAACGTGGCCGTGGCCCCAGCGACCACCGTGGTGCTGGCCGGCTGCGTGATGACCGCCGGTGCCGAATTCACCGTGAGCGTGGCCGCACTGGTGGTCACAGAGCCAACGGAATTCGTGAACACCGCGCGATACTGCCTGGCGTTATCACCGGCCACCGTGGTGAAGCTGTACGTGGTGCTGGAAGCACCGTTGATATCGGACCAGTCGGTACCATTGGTGCTGCTCTGCCACTGTACCGTGGGGGTAGGCGTGCCACTGGCCGCCGCCGTGAACGTGGCCGTGTCTCCGGCGTTTACCGTGGTGCCGACCGGTTGGGTGGTGATGCTGGGTGCAACCGATGCCACCACCGTCAGCGTGGCTGAGGTTGCCGTGTAGTTCACCCGGTACCCAAGCCCGTTATAGGCAAAACTCGCCCCTTCAGGCAGGTTATTGAAGGTGCCAGTGCGGCTGGTGGCCGACACGATGGTGAATACCGTGCCGTTTGCTGCCTTGTAACTGCCGGTCAGTTTCAGGTCGGCATTCGTCAGGTTCACGGTGCCCGCCACATTGAGCTGGTTGTAACCGCTGCCCAAGGTGGTGCCGCTGATCCCAATATTAAGCGCGGATCCAGACTGGAAGCTCAGCGTTTTGCCGGTCGCAGTCACCTGGGTGGTACCCGACGGGGTAATGCCACCCGCGGCCGCCACAACCAGGTTGCTGGGGCTTGTCACGGCCGCCGAAACGCTGACTGCCCCGGAATTCGCATTCCCCAGGGTGATCGTGCCGGCCGTCATCCGGCCCAGCTTCGCGTTGTCAATCGGCAGTGGGCCGCCATTCGCAGTGCTGCTGGAACCCAGGTTGATGCCAACCCCGTTGGTGTACTGCGCCAGGCTGATGGTGCCCGTTGTGGCGTTGGTTGTCATCACACCCGTACCATCCGACTCCAGGCTGTCGATATTCAACGAGATGCTGCCGGCTGGTGCACTCACGGTACTCAGCGCACCCAGCCTGAACCCGTAGCTCGTGCTGCCAACCCCTTCCTTGCCCGTCACCGTCACATTGCCGCCGGTCGACTTGATCGTCGAGTTGGCATGAACAACTACGACACCCCAGTTGATACCACCGGTGCCAGTACCGCCGGTCCCCACCACGTTCACATTACCGGCGCCCGTTGAAAGAATTTGAGCACCGCTCTGCACCCCAACTCCATATCCCCCCTGAGACGTTCCGCCACCGCCACCGATACCCGTGACGTTGAGTGCCCCACTGTTGCTGAACACCCTGGTGTTGGCATCCGTCACATAAACGCCCAGATTCCAGTGACCGGTGGTGTTTCCACCCTGGCCGGTCACCGTGACATTGCCCGAACCGGTGGCACCCACCTGCGCACCAGCATGAACCACAACTCCTCGAACGTCTGTTGCGGCTCCAGACCCCACCCCGGTGCCGGTGATCGTGAGAGCACCATCCACAGTGGAAACTGTGCCGCGAAGAGTCACACCATCATCCCAGGAACCAGACGAGGCACCACCCCGGCCCGTGAGCGAAACAGTGCCAGATCCGGCAGCAGAAATGGAAGCCCCAGAACTCTCTTGAAAGATCCCGATATTTGATTGGGCGCCGCCGCTACCGCCGCCGGTCCCCACCACCGTGATCGAACCACCCGCCGTTGCGGAGATGGACGCAGTATCAACCACCCAGACACCATAATTGCTCCCATTCGGGCCAGCACCTTGACCCGTCACCGAAACGGGTCCACCGGCCGAAGAAACCTTGGACGTGCCACCTATCGCAACACCCGAGTTATAGCCGGAACTGCCGAACGCATTGCCGGTTCCCACGAGCGTCACTGCGCCTCCGCCAGACGAGGTCACCTGGCTATTTACAATGTTCATACCCTTGTCATAGCCGGTGTTGCCGTTGGAACCACCCCCCTTGCCGGTGATGCTGATATTGCCAGTATTGGTGTTCACGACGCTGGAATTCAGAAAAATACCGTTCAGAGTATTGGAATTGGCACCATCGGCACTGCCGGTTCCGTTCAGCACAATACTCCCAGACCCAGTCGCCTGGATCGTGCTGTTGTTAACATTGACACCAATATTGTTACCGGTTGTTACGCCAGAAAGGTTGCCAACCAGCGAGATCGAGCCATCCACGGTTTTCAGGCTGGCGCCCCCTTGGAAGGCAATTGCCCCAGAGTCTGTGACACTCAGGCCATTTGAACCAGTGAATGCGTTACTCCCCATGAAGGTGACCACATTATTGGTGTTGGCCATCGACACATTGATACTGCTGCTATATTTGTTGGAACCACTGTTCGCAAAGGTATAACTATCACCGGTGCCAACAGTGGTGACGTTGATGGTGGAGTACGTTGCGGCATCGACCGTCAGCGTACCGTTGCTGTTGGTGACACCGGGTGCCGAGCCAGCCCATGTGCTTGTGTTGAGCGCGAACGTGTACGAGGAACCTAGCGCCGTGCTGGTCACACTCGTATTTGTCGTAGATACCTGCAAATTGAGCGTGGTACCGTTGGCTGAGTACCCATTGGGGTCAACCGTGAGCGCGGCGGCATTAGTAGAGACAAAGCCACCCACATTTGTGAACACAGCGCGGTACTGGTTGCCATTGTCAGCCAACGAGACTGCGGGGGTAGTGTACGTGGTGCTGGTGGCACCTGGAATATTGGTAAAGGTCGTTGCAGAGTCAAAGAACACACCGCTTATCGTTGCGCTTTGAGTTAGAGTCGTGACCTTGATATCCACCGAGCCTTTGAGCACCCAGCTCAGCCAGGCACCACCGGTGTAAGACGGCAACGACTGAGTATCAAGAAGCTGGTTGTTTGCCGAGTTAAACACTTGGAACTTGTTAGAACGGCCAATGCTATCCCAATCCAGCACATACAGCGAGAGCTTGTGTGTCTGGCCATCCGTGAAGTCAACATGGATCGTGAAATTGCTGTCCGAGTAATAACACGATGCGAGCCGATCGGTGCTTCCGGTCGCCCCCTTTTGCAGGGCACGTGTATCCGTTGTACTGTCGTTCCAGGTCCAGAGAAGGTTATTGACGAAGGATACATTGGCATACGACGGTTTCTGGAACGAGTCATTGGCAATGTAGTAACCCTCTGCACCATACACCCCCTTCCAGGTCCCCAAGGTAGTGGTATCCTTGCCCAAGTAGGAAATGTTGCTGCTTGGCTTTGTGGCCTTTTGCCACTGCACGGTGGGCGTAGGCGCGCCACTGGCCGCCGCCGTGAACGTGGCTGTGCCACCAGCATACGTCCCGGTATTTGCGGGCTGTGTTGTAACTGCTGGTAAGGTAACCAACGTAAACGTGGCCGCATTGGTGGTGGTAGAGCCTCCTGCATTCGTGAACACGGCGCGATATTGCTTGCCGCTGTCACCAGGAGTCGCTGTGAAGCTGTAGGTGGAGCTGGTGGCGTTGGTGATGTTCGTCCAGGTGGTACCGCTGGAGCTGCTTTGCCACTGCACGGTGGCAGTGGTGGGAAAATCAGACGCAGCCGTGAAGCTGGCCGTGGCACCCGTAAAGGCCGATGTACTTGCGGGTTGCGTGATGATACTTGGGGCATAGGCGAGTGTCAGCGTGGCGAGGCTAGAATTCGTGACGCCCCATGAATTGGTGAACACTGCACGGTACTTGTATCCATCATTCGACCCATTCAGGGCGGGCGTGGTGTAGGTGGTGCTGGTGGCTCCTGGGATATTGGTAAAGGTATCAAAGAACACACCGCTTACGGTTGCGCCTTGAGTCAGAGTCGTGACCTTGATATCCACCGAGCCACTGAGCCACCAGCTAAACCAGGAACCACCGGTGTAAGACGGCAACGACTGTGTATCAAGAAGCTGGTTATTCGCAGAGTTGAAGACTTCGAACTTGTTAGAACGGCCAAAGCTATCCCAATCCAGCGCATACAGCGAGAGCTTGTGTGTCTGGCCATCCGTGAAGTCAACATGGATCGTGAAATTGCTGTCCGAGGAAAACAAATTTCCGTACGTGTAATAACACGATGCCAGTCGATCCGTGCTTCCCACTGCCCCCTTTTGCAGTGCCCGTGAATCGGTTGTACTGCCGTTCCACGTATACTCGCCGTTATTGACGAAGGATACATTGGCATACGACGGTTTCTGGAACGAATCATTGGCAATATAGTATCCGTCTTCACCATAGACTCCCTTCCAGGTCCCCAGGGTGGTAGTATCTTTTCCTAGAAACGTCCCTGATGTGGCCGTGGGTTTCGTGACCTGCCACTGAACGGAAGGTGTGGGCGAGCCAGTGGCCGCCGCCGTGAACGTTGCCGTTTGACCGGACCCGTTCACCGTCACGCTGGAGGGCTGTGTGGTAACTACCGGGGCCACACCCACCGTCAAAGTGGCCGCATTGGTGGTAGCAGAGCCAAGCAAAGTTGTGAATACTGCGCGATATTGCTTACCGCTGTCATTGAGAGTCGTAGTGAGGCTATAGGTCAGGTTGGTGGCACCGCCGATATCGGTCCAGGTGGTGCCATTGGTGCTTATTTGCCACTGAACTGCGGCAGTGGGGGAAGCATCGGACGCGGCCGTAAAACTGGCTGTGGATCCTTCGAGTAACGATTGACTTGTGGGTTGTGTGGTGATAGTTGGGACAAAGGGGACCACGAGCGTCGCGGCACTCGACGTCGCCGTGCCCACTGAATTCGTGAACACCGCGCGGTACTGGTATCCGTTATAAGCCTTGGTGAGTGTGGGCGTTGTGTACGAGGTGCTGGTGGCGCCTGAAATATCGGTCCAGGTGGAGCCACTGTTAGTGCTCACCTGCCACTTTACCGTAGGGTCGGGAGCACCAATAGCCGCCGCCGTAAACGTCGCCGTGTCACCGACCCCGTTCACCGTCACGCTGGAGGGCTGTGTGGTGATATCGGGAAGCCCTACCAGTTGAGTCAAAATCAAACTCGTGCTGGCGTCATGGTCACTATCGCCGCTATACACGGCCGAGATGTTGTGACTGCCGGCCGACAGCGACGTCGTAAGCGTCACGCTGCCATTACTCCATGTCCCGGTACCCAGGGTGCTGGATCCATCCTTGAACGTAACCGTGCCCGTGGGGTTGGGATTAAACCCAGCCAACGTGGCCGTGAACGTAACGCTTTGTCCAATCTTGCTGGGGTTAAACGAACTGGCCCGCGTGGTGGTGATGGTTCTGCGGGTTGAGCCGTATTCATAAGCACCTATGTCATAGGCACCTAAACGCCCATAGCCACGCTGGTCGGTGGCAGGGGCTTCCGTACTGGTTCCGGCGTTGATCGCCGGACTGCCGGCCAGCAGAGCCATGGTCTGGGTAGGGCCGTCATTCCAAGCCAGTGCGCCTAATTTTGGATCTACGGGATACTGAGCAGTACCGATCAAGTCCGTTGCTACCCAACCATAAGAAGCGTCGGTTTCGCCACTCAGATTGTAACCCTGGGACCGTACTGGTCCAGCCACATCAGATCCGTACTGACCGCCCTGGTTCTTAGCCACAATTGTGTTGGATATGTAGACGGTAGAAGTGGTGCCGTTGCCATCTATGCCACCGCCAGTACTTGTCGCCAAATTACGCGTGATGGTACAACTGGTGAGAGAGGCTGTACCACGGTTGAATATGCCGCCACCATTAGTAACGGTATTTCCGCTGATGGTGAAGTTGGTGAGCATGACTGCACCATAGTTGGCCACGCCACCGCCGTTACCGGCAGTGTTTCCGCTTAACGTGCTATTGTTGATGGTGACTTCGCCGGCGTTGTACACGCCGCCGCCCACTGTCGATTTCCCCCCTGTGATGGTCAGGCTGGAAATCGTGGCCGAGGCATTGGCATTAATCGCAAACACCCTACTGACATTATTGCCGCTGATCGTCACGCCGGCGGCCGAACCGGTGATGGTGGTGGCGCCTGTGGTGTCACTCAGTTCAAGCTGCGTACCACCCAGGGTGATTGTCTGGGCGGTGCTGAACACCGTGGAGTCAAAATTAATGGTGTCTGCACCCGCGTTCGAATTGGCCTGACCAATGGCCCAGCGCAGGCTGCCGGCGTTGGTGTTATCCAGCGTGTTGGTGACGGTGAAGGTGCTGAGCAGCTGGCGGTCTTCCAGCCCCTCAAAGAACTCGCCCCGCTTGAAGAACCGGACCTTGCGGCGGCGGACCTTCTGGGTGGCGCTGAAGCGGGCGAACATCTTGCGGAGCGCGGCGAAGGTTCGGAACGGCATGTTGCGAGACTCCTGGGAATGAAGCGGGCAAGGTCCAGAAAGTGCAGGACAAATAGCACGAGGTCGGTGATTCGGATGGGGCTAAATCGGTGCGCCGATAATTCCCGCCTTCAGATACAGGCGTTTGGTCAAAAACCTCAGGCGCGAACTTGAATTATTTGTAAGCATTCAGCCGAATTCAGTAACCCCTTGCATTTTGCCTTTCGTGGCATTCAACTCTTTGCATGGCACCACTGGGTACGGACACCCATGATCTGACTTCTCTGCTGGACATTCTTGGTCCGCAGATGACCGC
>CAIYJE010000028.1 GCA_903926465.1 uncultured Planctomycetales bacterium | reverse complement strand
GGCGGCCGTTGGAGTCTCCAAACCGTTCCAGGTTCTGCACGCCGAGGTGGTCGGCCATGGTCAAGAACAGGTTGGAGAGCGGCTTGGTGCCGTGCTGCACGTACCGGCCGGTGTCCAGTCGGCCGCCACCCGCGCCCGCCAACACGATCGTCTGGTCACTTCGAAGACCAGTAGCCTTATCCACCTCTTTTCGATTGCGTCGCTTATAGTCAAGGCCACGCCTGGCACGTGTAACAAAGTACGCCGAGTTCGTCGTAAATCTGTAAAGACATCTGAAATCAACATGGCCGCGATCCATTACGTAGAACGATCCGGGTTCATTGGGCAGTTGATCCAGAACGTTAACGTCGTGGGTTTTACCGTTGGAAATCCGTATAAAACAGGGAATGTTGCCACGTAGGTCCACAAGCGTGTGGAGCTTGATCGCCCCCTTGTGCTGTCGAAACTGTGCCCAAGGGAACAGGCTCAGGCAAAGGTCGATCGTTGTACTGTCCAGTGCATATACGGTTTGTTCGAGTTCGACACCAATCGGTTCATTCGCGTACATCTTTCGCGCACGGTTGATTAACACCTGAGCGAAATCGGCGTAGATACGCCAGTCGTGCGCACGGTTAGCGTCGGCCAAGGTACTGCGAGAGATATTGCCACGGAAGCCCGCGTGGTAAAGCTTTGCCTCGAAGGCTCGTAAACAAGTTTCGATGTCACGCAGGCTTTTGCGGAATGTCAGTTGAGCAAAGGCCAGACAGAGGTATTGATCCCGACACGAGAATCCGCGAGAGCGACGATTACCGGCATACCTGCGAACGCAGAGATCGAACTCATGCCGGGGCAAGAAGTCCATAAGCTGAGCAAATACGAGTCGACCGGATTCCATGAATCGTCCTCCACCGTCGGGGGAACAGCCCCGGAGGCGGATTTTGACGACCCGACGAGATATCGTGCACGCCCATTTTGCATCCTAACCTATTTTATAAAAAGACATTATGGCCGATTTGCGAGCGATTAGCCGGACAGTAGTGTGTGATATCTCGTTTTCAAAGGTAGTGCGTGAGTAGGCCCCAGAAAAGCGCAACGCTTAAGCTCACGCGTCGGGCTCATCTTACAGGCGTCCTGCCCAGCAAAACCCAGGAAGCGCAACTTTAAAGTGTGGCAGCGAGGGATGCTTTGTGCGGGATTACTTTTTAGGGTGATTCGATATTGGGTGTAGGCGTAGGACCGCCGCCCTCGGCTGTCTCTTGGGGTTGTTTGCGTGTGCAACCCTTCTTGAACCACGATAAATTACAAGGGACTGACCATGTCGCGGTAGGTGGCAACGAGTTCGTCACCATACCGTTTCAACGCAAATTTCTGAATCACTGTCTCACGAGCATTGGTTCCGAGCTGGGTGCGAAGTCTCGGGTCAGTGATCAGTTGGAGCATCGAATTCGCAAGCTGCGTGGCGTTACCAGGTGGATGCCCCAAGCCATCATAGCCGTCCGTAAATAATTCCAGAGCTCCCCCAGCCTCAGATACAATGACAGCTCGGCCGCAGCTCATCGCCTCTACCACCGTCAATCCAAATGGCTCGGGGCTTGTGCTCGCGTGCACCACAATATCCAGCGAACGGTAAATTGGTGCTGGATCGTCTTGAAACGGGATAAAGCGCACAAATTCAGAAATCTTTAAATCTCGGGCTTTGGCTACTAACTCTTCCTCAGAGAATTGTGAACCTGCTGTGGAATAAATCGGTCCTCCAATAATGTAGAATCGAATGGATGGTAAATTCCGTTGAGTCAGGATCAATGCAGCCGCTTCTAGAAAGACATCTTGACCCTTCCAGTTCGCGTATGTCGCCACTATTCCAATGCGAACTGGATCCATTGAGCTGGAAGGTAGACCTGCGAGCGTGTCCAGCAGACTCGCATCTTGGGGAAGTGGTTGGAAGTGATCGGTATCCACCGCGTTCAGAACCACCCGGATGGGTAATCCTTTGAGCATGAGTGAGGCATCGGTTTGGACAGCCTTGGAAATGGCAATTCCCCCAGCGGCTCGACCTTTCAGGAATTTTAAAATCCTTGCCATCGCCGGGCGCTGGGAACAGAAGTCATGAAGGTGCCATAAGACTGGCACCCCACGTGGCTGGGCAAGAATGGACAGGGTGTGGGCTTTGAACCCATTCGAATGGATCAGATGAGGTGACAATTTGGCCAGAGTCTGCTGCAGTCTTATCACGAAACCAAGCGCCTTGGGCGTCGAACGAAGGACGGCTGTGACCAGGCTCAGTCTTGATCGCCAGGGCGATCTACTCCGAAACTGGCTGTCTCCCATCGCATGCAAGTTTCGAGGTAATGGAAGAACCACCACCTTCCCTCCCAAATCCTCGATTTTCCTTTTTAACGGTCCATCAGAGAATAAGATAACGCTAATTTGACTATCAGGCACGCGTTCACGAACCGACTTGATGGACGCAAGTAAGACTTGCTCCGCCCCGCCAAGCGTTCCAACTGTGTTGATATAGCAAATGTTCAACATAAACCTTGAGATTTGAAGAAAACCGTGGCGGAAAGAAGCCCTGTGTCTAAAAACCAGAGCGATTCTTGATTAAGCCACGTTTTCCAAGAGCTATAGCAAAATTAACCGTGTTGTACTGCGGTTCAACGGTTAATTTCCTCGTTTTCCGGGATTTTCGTGTGGCTGAAAGATGGGTGCGAATTAAAAAAAACGCGATCAGATTGGGGAGATCCGCTGCGTCGCTTCAAAATCTATATCTTAGATAATCACGATACCACTGGTGGCCTGCACGAACTTAGTACGGGGTGCAGAGCCTTTACCTTGGGTCTTTCTCTGAGAAGAGAGTCGTCAACTCAATCTGGGTCTCTCCTGCATTCAAAAGGTCGCAGGTGCCATAACCTGTTAACGTTCAGGCTTGGTGTTGCCTGCCATGGTGCTGAGTTTTCAGACGGCTTCAGGCTTCTGTTACTGCCTTGGCGGTCATGTTTCAGCCGCTCTGGTCGATCCATTGGGGATTGAAGTCACTGGTGTTGCTTCGGTGTTGCTTCCACGCGTGGCGTATTTACTAGGAATGAAGAGTATGGTAAATCCCCAAACCGGGGATAGTCAATGCAATTCGGGAAAATAATGCGACAAAAAGCAAAAAATATGGAAACTAGACGGAACCGTCCCTATAATATCTTGATGTCGTGGCATGCCAGACTTCGAAAAGTCATGAAAATCAGGGACATGACCGGCACTCAGTTAGCTGACCGGCTCGGTGTTGGCACGTCTTCGATTAGCGATTGGACGCGGGGTAAAAAAGAGCCACGCTATGACATGCTTGTGAGAATATGCAAAGAGCTTGACATTGAGGTTGGTTCTCTTTTTTCAGAGTGTGACGCCAACGGAAGTGAACTGGAAGTGCAAGCTTTTCGGTCTTTCACGCGGGCGTTGACCGGCCATGGTCCCTTGTTTCTCCTGGCGCGCCTTCAGGGGCTTGGTCTGGCCGACGAATGGGGCCGTGACCTGGGGCGAGTCGAAACCTCAACGCAGTCTGTACGCCACCACGAACGGCCCGATTGGCCAAATCATCCATCCATCATTGATGGGCCCAAATCGTTCCCAGAAACGCCTTGTCGTCCACCAGAGGTCGAGTTCCAAGACCTCGCCTCTGAGGCCGATTCGTTGAGTGGCCCTGAGCGAGAGCGGAAGCCGGGCTGAGGTCTTGGCACTCAGAACTTTTTGCATCGGCATCGCGATATCTCAATGCTAGAGTTGCCTGCGGCTGCCAAAATAGCCCGTCACAGTAAAGTTAAAACAAAGTCTGTGGTCTATCCGGCACACACATGCATTAACGGTAAAAGGCAAACATGCTCATCGGAATTGGTAATTTTTCGACTAGCTCCAATTCCGCAATCAGCCCGTTCATTTTTCTATCACGAGTTCGGGATTCCTGGCAATAACCTGGTTGGCCGATCTTTGGGCTTGGCCAGTTGCTCTGTTCGATCAAGCAAGCGTGCAAGCTCGTACTTCCTGCAGGTCCAACCACCACGCCCTGCGGTCGCTAAAGGAGTGGTCTTTTTCAAATGCGGCCTCAGGAAAACGCCTTGATTGTAAGGCGGCCTGGAGCTGCGTTCAGGCCGCTTACGCAGACTCAAAGGCGACTAGGCTTCCGTCACTCGAAACCGTGAGCAGCGACGTTTGTGGTGCGCCCGCGGGGTTTTAGTGGTCAATCTGGATAAGCCGAAACCATCAAGGGAACCTTAACGTGTATACAAGCCAGGCCAACCTGATCCCCAATGATCGCTTACGTGTTCAGCGCAAAACAAAATGAGACTCCAAGTCAGAGGATCGGACTGGACCCGGTGGACGGAATGGACAGGCGTGATGGACCCGGAACACCGCCAGTCTTCATGGATTCAGGCCCATGTCGTCCCTGCTTTTCTCAGGGTCTTATGGTCCGTTGTTTCTTGGACTTCGCGTGATGGAATCCGTGTGCCACGGTTTCACCCCTTGTGGGCAAAGCCCTTGTGCGCAGGTGCTGCACTATCGCTCACACGTTGCCCAGGCGGCCGTTGGAGTCTCCAAACCGTTCCAGGTTCTGCACGCCGAGGTGGTCGGCCATGGTCAAGAACAGGTTGGAGAGCGGCTTGGTGCCGTGCTGCACGTACCGGCCGGTGTCCAGTCGGCCGCCACCCGCGCCCGC
>CAIYJE010000027.1 GCA_903926465.1 uncultured Planctomycetales bacterium | reverse complement strand
GGCGGCCGTTGGAGTCTCCAAACCGTTCCAGGTTCTGCACGCCGAGGTGGTCGGCCATGGTCAAGAACAGGTTGGAGAGCGGCTTGGTGCCGTGCTGCACGTACCGGCCGGTGTCCAGTCGGCCGCCACCCGCGCCCGCCAGCACAATCGGTAGGTTCTCATGGGTGTGGCGGTTGCCGTCGGCGTTACCGCTGCCGTAGACAATCATGGAGTTGTGGAGCAGAGACTGGCCATCTACATCCTGGGTGGCGTCCAGTTTCTGGAGGAACCGGGCGAACTGGCGGCTGTACCAGAGGTCGATCTCGGCGACCTTCTGCACCCAGTCGGCCCGATTGGCGTGGTGGCTGAGGTCGTGGTGCCCCTCGGTGATGCCAATCTGGTTGAATGAGCGGTTGCTACCGTCGTGGGCCAGCAGCAGTGTGGCCACCCGGGTGGAGTCGGTCTGGAAGGCCAGGACCAGCATGTCGTACATGAGCTGGATGTGGTCCGAGTATTCGAACGGGACGCCGCCGGGGGTTTCCATCGCGGGGTCGGGTCCGTCGCCAAGCTGTTCGGCTCGCTCGATCCGGGTCTCGATTTCTCGGACGCTGGTCAGGTACTGATCGAGCTTTTTGGAGTCGTCCGCTCCCAGTCTGCGCTGCATGGTGCGGGCATCTTCGATCACGAAGTCCAGGATGGAGCGTTGTTCTTGACGGCGACGTTGGAGGCTGGCGTGACGATCGCCCGGTTTGCCAGATCCGAACAGGCGTTCGAAGGCGAGCCGGGGGTTAACCTCGGGGGCCACCGGGGTGGTGGGTGAACTCCAGGCCAGGTTGAACTGGTAGGCGCATGAGTAGCCAGAGTCACAAGAGCCGGACTTGCGGCCGGCATCGCAGGCCAGTTCCAGTGAGGGGAACCGGGTCAGGTGGCCGACCTGGCGGGCCAGGATCTGGTCAATGGACACGCCGGCCCGGATATCGGTGGCGCTTTTTCGCAGGCGAACGCCGGTCAGGAAGGTGCCGTTGCCTCGGGCGTGGTCGCCAGGGCCGTCGGGGCCCCCTTCGGCCGTCTTGTGGTCGAGCCCGCCCAGGATCTGAATCTTGTCGCGGAGCGGCTGGAGTGGTTCCAGGGTTTTGTTAAGCTGGAAGCTGGTCCCCTCGCCGGTGGGCCACCAAGCTTCAGGAATGGCCCCGTTGGGGAAGTACAGGAACGCGGTTCGCAGGGGAGCCCCGGTGGCGGTGGTAGCCAGTGCCGCTCCCTCGCGTGCGGCCATTGCCCGAGGCAAGCCCAGTGAGCTGAAGGCCGGCAGGGCCACGGCGGCGCCCAGGCCGCGCAAAAAGTGACGGCGGCTGGTCCCCTGCCCGGTCTGGATCGAATGATCAACGCTCATGGTCGGCTCCCCTGGGGGCTTGGTCGGCAAGGCGGGTTGAACCGTGGACGGGTGGGTTGTGGGCCTGCGGATCGGTGAAGCGGCGGCTTTTCTGGAAGGGGGCAGACTCAATGATCGCGCTCAAGAGGGCGGCAGCGTGGCCGTCGCCGGCATTGAGGCGGGTCACAATCTGGTCGGTCACTTCAACGTCATGATAATCCAGCCCACGCCCAAGTGCGTAGGTCATTAATTTTTCGGTCAGGCAGCGATAAAACTCCTGGCGATGGTTCTGGACCAGAATTTTTTTCAAGGAACCCAGCTCCTGGAACGGTTCGCCGGTGATCAGGCTGCCAGAGGCGTCAATGGCGCCTCCCCGTTCATTCACCCGCCATCGCCCGAGCGCGTTGTAATTTTCAAGCGCCAGCCCCAGCGGGTCCATGCGGGAGTGACAGCCGGCGCACGACGGCTCGCTCCGGTGCAGTTCCATGCTTTCCCGCACGGTCGGGGTCCGGCCTTCGACCTTCTTGCCCGCCTCTTCCAGCGAGGGAATGTTGGGTGGCGGCGGGGCCGGCGGAGAGCCCAGGAGATTGTCCAGGATGTACAGGCCCCGCTTCACCGGCGAGGTCCGGTCGGGGTTGGAGGTTACGGCCAGCACGGTCCCCTGCGTCAAGATTCCGCCCCGCGGACTATCTACGGGTAGCTCCACCAGCCGCATTTCATCCCCAATAACCCCCTGAATTCCGTACTGGCGGGCCAGGCGGTCGTTCAGGAAGGTGTACCGGCTATCCAGCAGCTCCACCAGCGGCAAATCATTCCGCAGCACATGCTCAAACAGCATCTCGCTTTCCCGGCGCATGGCGCGCCGGAGTGGGCCGGAAAGCTCAAGGTTGCCGGCCCGCTGGTTGGCCGCCTGGAACGCCTCACGGGCGGCCTTCATTTCGGCCTTTTCTTCCTCGGTCAGTTCCGCCGGCGGTTTCCGGTTCAGTTCTCGGAACCGTTGTCGGCGGGACTCATAATCGACTTCGGCCACCACGTCGCCGGCCAGAATGGCCGTGGTGTTGCTGATGACCGTCTCAATATCGCGTGCTTGCAGCCACTGGCCCACAAAGTGCTTGAAGAACTCGGCCGATCGCTTGTCTTCCAGCATCCGGGTGACCTGCGCGGGCAGGTTGGCACGCAGTTCGTGCCTGGCTGCCAGGCCCATCAGCTCGGCGTCGGGCATGGTGGACCAGAGGAAGTACGACAGCCGGGAGGCCAGGCTGTACTCATCGACCAGTGGGTACGGCCCGGCCGAGCCCGGTTCCGGCTCTTCTTCGCGGAAGAGGAACCGGGGCGAGGTCAGGATGGCCACCATCCCCTGGGCCACGCCGGCCTCAAACGTCTGGCCAGGCTGGCAGTAGAACGATTCGGCCAGGTCGGCCAGGCGATCCTTGGTGGTCTCATCCACGGGGCGGCGGAACGCGCGTTCGGCAAACGCGGCCAGCCGGGTGCGTGCGTAGGCCCGTCGGCCCGCCGCATCGGTAGGCACAGGGCCGGGAAAGTGATGTTCGTAGTTGGCCGGTTGCACCCAGAACTGTTCGGCCTTCGGCCCACGGATGCTGAGTGATTGCACCCTCAGGGCCAGGTCTCGCTTCTGGGGTTCATCCGGGGTCAGCGGCTGCACCTCCAGCGACACCGTGTGGTCACCGGCCGTCCAGGCCCGGTCAAATTCGAACCGGAACAGCTTGTTGTCTTGGCGGCTGAACTCGTATTTGAGCTGTTCTTCGCCGTCGATCCGTACGATCAACAGGCAGCGGTTGGCGTCATTCTGGCCATCCACATACCGCTCGTTGGCGGTCAGGTCCAGCACCAGGTGGTAGTCGCCATCGTGTTCAACCGGCTCGGTGGCCGAGATGGTGGCCGGCTTGTAGTAAGACAGGCTGACCAGGGGCGGATTCACCGGTTTCGGTTTGGACTCGTCCGGTTTCGAGGCGTTGGGATCGTCGGGCGGCTGGAACCGGCGGCCGGGCACCTGCTTTTCGGCCATCACCCGGGCGGTTCGGGGCACCGTCTGGGAAATGATGGTATTGGCGGCGGCCAGGTACTTTTCCAGGAGCAAGGGAGACAGGGTCAGCACATCGCCGTTGTTATCAAAGCCGTGGCCGGTGTCGTCGGGCGGAAACTCGCCGGCGGTGTCAAACTCTACACCAATCAGGTCACGCACCGTGTTCCGGTACTCGGTACGGTTCAGGCGTCTAACGGTGACGTGCCCGGGGTCGGGGTTGGCGGGGTCAATCTGGAACGCATCGCGCTTGATCCACTGCTCCAGAATCCCCTTCTCTTGGGTAGAAAGCTGGGGCTTATCGGCCGGCGGCATGATCCCCGACCGCACGTTTTTGAGCACGGCCAGCCAGACCGTTGGTGCGTTGCGGGCGGCCTCAAGCTCAACAATCCCGTCCAGGGCCACGCCTCCCTTCTTGGCCCCCAGGCCGTGGCAACCATAGCAGTACTGCTCGATGATTGGCTCAACCAGGTTCTCTTGGGCTGCCCCTGCGGCTGCCGGCAGCGCTGGCTCCTGGGCGGCCATTGCCGGCCGTTCGCCGCCAGTCCAGCCAATCAGGCCGGCGGCCAGCGGGAACGCGAATCGACCGATCGGCTGGATCTTGCCTTGGCGTCTCAACCGGTTCCAAGTCCGCAGCATGCGTTCACCTTATGGGGCAACAAGAGCAATCACCCATCTGAGATCAGCGTCAGGATTACCTTGGGCGGCCCAGCAAACCGGATCTCGAAACGAGTGATCCCTGGAATCCTGTAGCATGAGTGTAGTCCGGATGGCCAGGCGTTTCGCTTCCTTGAAGATCGGATCTGGGTCAATTTCAATGCCCGAACCTGCGGATTAACGCAATTTCTGGACGTTGCATAATCGCCAGAACGGCTGGCGATTCGGCGATTTTGGTAATCATTCGGCTGAATTCCGTGAAATCCTTCGGGCAGATTGTCTGGAGCCCCGAAAGGGCCGTTCATGGCAGCCCAGGGTGCAGTCGTCGTTGATTGACACAGGTCTTATCGGCTTTTCTGGAAGCAGGACCTTGGCCACCACACGTCAGTTTGGAAATGGACAGGAGTTATGGACCGGGAATACCGCCAGGCATCCATGGATTCTGGTCCATTCCGTCCATTGCGTCCATTGTTCGCTTTCCGTCTTACGAACCGTTGTTTCTTTTACTTCGTGGTTCTTGGGAGGCGTCGTAGAATACACACGACCGCCAGCCGAACCCGACAAGTTTGACCAGCAGCCCAAACCCGAAAGGGTACACGGGTGGAAAGGCAAAAAACGCGGTCTCTGGAGCAACAGACGGCTGGTAACCGGCCGGATACCAGTCGGAATTGGCTAATTCCGGGGCGGCAAATTTGCCATGAAGCGCCCACTCTCGGCCCGCCGACTTGAAGAAGACTTCGTCGGTTACTGAAAACCGGCCCCAGACCGTGGAAAGCACGACATAGACCAGTAAGATCAGAAATCCGAAATTGCGAACTGAAAGTAAGGGCTTCATTCTTCGCGTAGTCTCAAGAGCTGAGGACGATAGCGATAGGGAATGGAGCAGGCCTTAGCCTGGGAGTTCCAAGTTTTCTGGTTTCCGATGGAAAGGAATCTACGCACTACCAGTTTTCAGGTTGGGTGCAACGATCATCCGGTTCATTGCGACCGTATGGAAAAGATGGCCTACCAGCCAGCTTGGGTCCAGAAACGGGTCGATTGCCCCTCAACGAGCGTCGATCTAAAAAGGTGTTTCGGCTTTTATACCGCTCAATCGCTGGATTGTACGAAAATCTGCCCATCTGCCCATAGACCAGCCGCTGGAGTTCCAAGCCGATGGCTCAGAGAAACCCAGGCGAAATTGGTCTCTCCAGACTCCGCGGATGGTTTCGCCAGACCGGTGGCAGGGACCATGCACCAGAAAATCAACGCCCTCAACTCAACTGTTGCCTTGTGGGTGCATGGATGCAATAATGGGCATGCTCTTGAGAACCAGACGCTGCCGTCTGCTTGCCATGGGGTCAGACTTCCGATGAAAAATCGTCGCCGCTTGAACGCCCGGTTTTTGCAACTCGAAGCGCTGGAAGAGCGGCAGTTGTTGGCCGCGCCGGTGCTGGACCCCATTTCGGCCGTGTCGGTGCCTGCGCACAAGTCTTTGATGGTTCCGCTGACGGCTAGCGACGCTGACGGGAACCCGCTGAGCTATACGGTGAGTAGTTCCTCGGGCACGGTGAGCGGGCGGATTTTGACGGCCGGGCCCGATCTCAAGATTTCGGTGGCCGGCTTCGGAGACATGGTGTTCCAGCTTCTCCCGGAGTTCGCGCCCAACACGGTGTCGACCATGGTGGGGCTGGCCAACAAAGGCTACTTTGACGGCCTGACCTTCCACCGGGTGATTTCGGACTTCATGATTCAGGGGGGCGATCCCAAGGGGGATGGCACCGGCGGTCCTGGCTTCCAGTTTGATGATGAGTTCAATCCCGAGGCGATCTTCAGCGGCACCGGCCAGCTTGCCATGGCCAACTCGGGCAAAGACACCAATGGGTCTCAGTTCTTTGTCACGGTCAATTCGCCGAGGTACCTGGATTTCAACCATTCGATCTGGGGCCAGTTGGTGCGTGGATTTGACGTGCTTCAGAAGATCAGGGTTGTGCCCACCAACACGACCGACAAGTCCAACAAGCCCCTGACGCCGGTGACGATCACGTCGATGACCGTGGTTCCGAACACCACCGACACGGTGTTGCTGCTCGATGCGGCGGCCGTTGGTCCCTCCACGGTGTCCGTGACGGTCAGCGACGGTAAGGGGGGCACGGATACGAAGTCGTTTACGGCCGCCTCGGTGACCGATACCACCAACGACCCGCCATTCTTTGGCCCAATTGGCAACCAGATCACAGCGACCTCGACACCGCTCTCGTTCCCGCTCTCGTCCACCGATCTGGAGGGAGATCCGGTGACCTATGGCTATGGGCTGGAACCCAATGCCCCGGCCAAGGTGGCGGTGATTGGCAACGTGGTCACGGTCACGCCCACGGCCGGTTACACCGGGGTTATTCATATGGCCGTAGGGGTGCGGCAAACCAGCCCGACCGTATCCGCCTGGGATACCCAGCAGATCACGCTCACGGTGAAGGATCAGACGCTCACGCCCACGGCGATCCCCGTGACCGCCACCACCGGCGTGGCGGTTTCCGGGGCCGTTGCCTCATTCACGGCGGCTGTTCCCTACGCGGCCGCCAGCTTCACGGCCTCTATTGACTGGGGGGACGGCACCAGCCCGAGTCCGGGCACAATCACGGCCCAGCCCGGTGGTTCGTACCTGGTCTCTGGGGCCCATACGTTTACGGCCGCCCAAACATTCACCATCCACGCCACCCTCACGGACACGCTGTCCAAAGCCACAAGCTCCGTAGACGTTTTGGCCACGGTCACCGCCCCGCCACCCACCTCCAAGGGAACGTTCCTGGGCCTGACCCAGACTCCCGGCACGGGCGTTTTCTCTGGCACGCTCGCCAGCTTCACGGGGGTCGACGCGGCGGTTCCGCTCACCAATCTCACGGCCACCATTGCCTGGGGAGATGCCACGACCACGCCTGGAACCTTGGTGCGAGAGGCCGACGGCTCGCTCTCGGTGAGCGGAATGCATTTGTACGCCGCGCTTGGGGCGCAGTCGGTGGTGATCACGCTGGCCAATCAGGGGGCCACGGTCACCACAGCTTCGGGCACGCTCACGGTGGCCAACCGGCCGCCCACGCTTGACGCCATCGGGCCGCAAACGGTAGTCGCAGGTACCACGTTGAAGCTCACGGCCGTGGCCCACGAGCCAGACGCCGGCCAGACGGTGTCTTACGCCTTGGCGGCGGGCGCACCGGCGGGAGCATCGATCAATTCCGCGACCGGAGTGATTAGCTGGCTGCCCGCCCAGGGGCCCAGCACGGCCAGCTTCACTGTGGTAGCCACAGATTCCGGGAGCCCGGCCCTTTCGGCCAGCCAGACCTTCTTGGTGAACGTCACCGAGGCACCCGTGGCCCCAACCGTGGCCCTGGGGTCGGCCTTGAGTGTGCGCCAGTTTGACACGTTGACCGCTGCTGGCAAGTTCAGCGATCCGGGGGCCGGCCCCTGGACGGCCACCGTGGATTATGGCGATGGCACGGGTGCCAAGCCGCTGGCCCTGACCGCCGCCAAGACGTTTGCCCTGAGCCATACGTACCTTGCCGGCGGTACGTACACGGTGCTGGTGCGGGTGGCCAGTGCCGGCGGACTGGTTGGAACCAGCACTTTGGGCGTGACCGTGGCCCCTGCTCCGCTGGTGCGCCTGACGGCCACCGCCCGGGTGTTGAAGAAAGCCGTGGTCGGTTTCACGCTGACGGCCACCGGCCCCATTGATCCGACCACTGTGACCAGCTTGTTGAACTATAGCCTGGTGGCGGCTGGCAAGGACAAGAAGTTTGGCACCAAAGACGACGTTAAAACGGCCTTCAAGACCGTGACTTATGACGCCAGCCGCAACGTAATCACCCTGAACACGGCCAAAGGCGTGGTTCCCACCGGGGTGATGCAGTTCCAGGTGACGGGCCTCAAAGATAGCCACGGCCGCGCTGTGCCCACGTTCCTGGCCAGTCTGAGCAAGACCGGCGTTCTGACCGTGCTGAAGTCTTGAAATTCCTGGAAATCCTGAACGAGAGGGACGGAATGGACCGGATGGAATCAAGAATTCCTGGTTCATCCCGTCCCTGTGTTTCGGTAGAATCAGACCCCTCAACCAAGCGACTGGTCATTCAGTCCGTAAACTCAGTGGCCCGCATCCTGTTTCTCTGGTTCCTCGGAAGGTCAGCAAGCCGCCATGCCTCACCGTCGTAAACCGTTCACGCTGGGCCTGATCCAGATGCGTTGTGCCCCAGACGCCGCCACCAATCTCAATCGCGCGTGTGAACTGCTGCGAGAGGCTGCGCACCGGGGCGCCACGGTGGCCTGCCTGCCCGAACTGTTTCTGGGGCATTATTTCTGCCAGACCGAGGATCACGCCTTTTTCAGCCTGGCCGAGCCGATCCCTGGGCCGAGTTGCGAGGCGCTGGCCGACGTGGCGCGTGAGACCAGGATGACGGTGGTTGGCTCGCTCTTTGAGCGCAGGGCGGCCGGCGTGTACCACAATACGGCCGTGGTGTTTGACTCGGATGGCCGGCAGGTGGGCATATACCGCAAGATGCACATTCCGGACGACCCGCTGTACTACGAGAAGTTCTACTTCACGCCCGGCGATCTGGGGTTCCAGTCGTTTGAGACCAAGCAATGCAACGTGGGCACCCTGGTCTGCTGGGACCAGTGGTACCCAGAAGCGGCCCGCCTGACCGCTCTCAAGGGGGCCGACGTGCTGTTTTACCCCACGGCCATTGGCTGGCACCCGGCCGAGAAGGCCGAATTCGGCCCCGACCAGTATGACGCCTGGCAAACCATGCAGCGGGCCCACGCCATTTCCAACGGCATTTACGTGGCGGCCGTGAATCGCTGGGGCCATGAAGGGCCAAGCGGCGGCGGCATCGAGTTCTGGGGCGGCTCGTTCGTGGCCGACCCTTTCGGTCGGATCATTGCCCGCGCCCCGCATGATCGTGACGATGTGCTGGTCGTCCCCTGCGATCCCGCGCTCATGGAAACCACCCGCCAGCACTGGCCGTTCTTGCGAGATCGCCGGATTGACGCCTACGGCCAGATCACCGAGCGTTACATTGGGCGAGCCTGATGGAACGCTTGCCAACCGCAAACCGTCGCGGGTGGTAAAGCCCACCCCGGCGATTCGGTCTGGCTTTGTGACCGTAACAGTCCAAATTCAGGGTCCAGACGCGGTTTTCTGGGGAGCGATCGAGTCGAACAGGTTTTCGAACATCGGCGTCAGGCGGCGGCTGCCCCCCACCGATAAATGGGATTGATCTCTGTAAAGAACTGTTCCATCAATCTCGCCCGGCAAGAAGCCAGGCTCTTGTACGAAATAGGGCGTGGGATCCAGAACGATCGCTTTCCCTTGGGCCACGCGCTGGATCATGGCATCGCATGTCTGATTCTGGGACCGGTGGTCCTTGAGTGTGACCCCCACCTGGCTGGTAGGAAGCCCTGACCAGGCATTGCGTGCCAGTCGCTTGGGTATGTCCTCCTGATGTTTTGCAACGTCAAGGACGATCACCACTGTGATTCCCGCTGCGCGCTGCTCGTCGATGGTTTGTTGCAAACATGCCTCGAACGTGGGGTACTTCGCATACGCAGCCCACACGCCATTCAGAATCACCACATCCACCGAGCTGGCCAGGGCCAGATCTATGACCGCCCGACTGAACTCGGGGGTCTTTTCATTCAGTCCAAACAGTCCTTGGGTCACAAAATTCAGCAGGGGCGCGGTCGCGGTATGTGTGGCTTGGTATCCCCGCACATTCCTGGACAGACAGGCGGCTTTCATCCCGGGCACGAGCACCATGGCATGGCTATCCCCCCAGATCAGGCACCTCAAGGTTGCATCGGGTGCTCCAAAGCTGGGTAACTCGCCCGCGCGGACCTGACTTGCCGTCAGGCTAATCCTGAAATCGCTGGGCTGTTTGTCACGGTACTTCTCCGTCAGAATGGCGAGGCTTTTCTGCGGGAACCGCCCTGGTACTCCCTGCCCACTGACAATCAGCCGGGCACAAACGAGCACCACCGGCACACTGGCCGCAATGCCGGCCAAAGAGCAGGCCGAGCGCTTGAACGTACGAATGCGTCGGAACGGCGTTTCGATATACCGCCAGGAGATCCAGGCCAGAATCAGGCTCATCGCCAGGATGATGGCGATGGGGGCGTTTGGTAAAGGTTTGAGATACCAGTACCGAGCGAACGCCAAGAGCGGCCAGTGCCAGAGGTAGAGTGAGTAGGAGCTGAGCCCCAGACAGACCAGGGGCTTGCAGGCCAGGATGCGTCCGACCAGGGTCAGTTGCTGGGTGTTGCTGAAGATCAGGAGCGCTGCGCCACCGCAGGGCAGGAGCGCGGCCAGGCCGGGGAATCGCCCGCTCTTCTCGAAGTGGAAGGTGGCTACCAGGATCAACGTGAGCCCGGCCAGGCTCAGGGCCAGAGCGAAGCGGGGTCTGTGCGTCTGGGGCGTGGGTAGGAACCAAAGCAGACCACCCAGTAATAACTCCCAGGCCCGCGTGGGCAACAGATAGAAAGTCAGCCGGGGGTGGGTTCGTGTACCCCATTCGCCCAGCGCCAGGGAAGTTACCAGGAGCGCGCTCAGAACAATTCCCTTGGTACGGTGCGAGCAACGTGCCAGGGCCACCAGCAACAGGGGATAAACCAGGTAAAACTGTTCCTCAACGGCCAGAGACCAGGTGTGCAACAGCGGCTTGAGTTCTGTGCCAGGATTGAAATAATTGACAGTCTGCCAGAAAAACAGATTCGAGATCATCAATTGTTGATAAATGACCGATTGAGCCAGCTCGACATAGTCGGCTGGAAACAGCACAAAGTACCCGGCGATCAGGCAGCAGGCCACCACCGGGACCAAGGCGGGAACAATTCGCCGGATCCGCCGAGCATAGAACGTACTCAGCCGGAAGGTTCCTGCGTGCTGCTGGGCAAGGATCAGGCCGGTGATCAGGTACCCTGAGATCACGAAGAAGACATCAACGCCCACGAAGCCGCCGGGTACGCCCAGGCCAGCGTGAAACAAGACCACCAGTGCCACGGCCAAGGCGCGTAGGCCGTGGATCTCGGGCCGGTACTTCATTTCGTTCATATCAGAACAGGTCCAGGATCGGCTGGCCGTCACTGGCGCGAACCGAGAAACCATCGGGGTGAATGGGAGTCCGGGGGTCGATCCCTAGCGCATGCAGTACGGTGGCGGCGAAGTCTTCGGGCGAGACCGGCCGGCTCTGGACGTAGGCCGCCTGACGGTCGGATGAGCCATACACCGCGCCACCGCGAACCCCTGCACCGGCGAGCATGGCTGAGTAGCAGTTGGGCCAGTGGTCGCGACCAATGGCCGACGCTCCTCGGCTAATCCTGGGCGTGCGTCCAAACTCGCCCACCAGTACTACCAGGGTTTCGTCCAGCAGGCCGCGCTGGTGGAGGTCGTCCAGGAGCGCTGAGACGGCCTGATCGCAGCAGGGTAAGGCCCAGCCCAAGCCGTTCCATCCATTCCCAAAGATATCAACACCGGCGTTGCCGTGCATGTCCCAGGTCTCTACGCTCATGAACTTGGAATCGCCGGGGGCCAGGCCACACCAGCCCACCACGTTCACCAGCCGGACCCCGGCCTCAATCAGCCGGCGCGCCAGTAACAAGTTCTGACCCAGCGGGTGCCGGCCGTAGCGGTCGCGGAGCCGGGGATCTTCACGATCGATATCAAACGCGGTGCGGGCCGCCGACCCCGTCAGCAGATCCACTGCCTGTGCGCGGAACCGGGCCAGCGGCAAGGCCGATGCCTGGGGTTCGCCCGCCTGTAGCAGGTCTAGCCGTTGCCGCGCCCGCCCAGGCGTAACCCCCTGCTCCAGGTCAAACGCATCGACCCGAAACGCCGGGTTGGCCGGATGATCATCGGGTCCAGCGCCAATCAAAAGCGGGGCCTGAGACATTCCCAGGAAGCCGCCCGAGAGGTAGGCCTTCTCAGGCGGCATGGCACCGCCGCCAAACTTCTGCAACCAGACCTGGGCCGGCAGGCCCGCGGTGGTGGGCCGCAGTCGGCTGACAATCGAACCTAGTGAAGGGGCGTCGGGGCCGGGCTGAGACCGGCCGGCCAGCAACATGGTGTTGGCCACATCATGCACCGGCACGTGGTGGCTCATGGAGCGGATCACCGCATACCGATGCGCCTGTTGCGCCAGCCTGGGCATCAGCTCGCCCACATGCAGGCCAGGCACCGTGGTGGCAATGGGCCGGTACGGGCCTCGAATTTCACTCGGCCCCTCGGGCTTGGGGTCCCAGGAATCGAGCTGGCTCAGGCCGCCGTACTGGTAGATCACAATGCAGGAACGGCCGCGTGGGCTGGCCGCTGCACCCTGATCGGCCGCCAGTAACCGGGGCAGGCTTAGCCCGAGCGCAGGCAGCATCCCCGCTCGCAACACGTCACGCCGGTTCCAATACGAGTGACTCGGCATGGCTCTGACCCTGGGCAAGGGTGCGTGCGGATCGGTTCAGAACCGCAACGGAACGCCTGATGCTAGGCTATCTTACAACGCCCAGCTCATTCCTGATACCAGCCGACGTGGCCGATGTAAGCTGCTGAGGCAGAAAAGACCACCGCAGTTGCTGCCCCGGCCCGCCCCAGCTGCGCAGCTTCCAAGCGGGTGGCCCGGAGATCGGTACCGGTCTGTTATCGTCCGGCCGATTCGTCGCCAGGCTTCCGACCGGCACCGCTGAAGCGGTAGATCAGCACCCCGCCAATGGTGTTCAAAGAGACGCACCAGGCCAGGCCGTAGAGCCCAAAGGTCCAGGCCGGCAGCAAGATCATCAGGAGCCCGGTGAAGTACATCTGAGCCGCGCCCAGGAAGAACCAGGGCGAGAACAAGAACGTCAGCATCATGAACACGAACGTGCTGAGCGTGACCCAGGCCGGCTTGAACCACTCGATGCCAAAGCCGGTGAACTGGTTGAGCGAGGCCATGTTGAACGACAAGATCAGAAACGTGACCCAGATCTTGAAGATCATGCCCATGAGTGTGGACTGGAACCGCCAGCCCACCCCCAAAATCCAGCGCATGGCGCCCAGCACGGCCACCAGTTCCGTGGCCCACACTGCCAGAATGGGCCAGGCGTCTCGGTTGCCGCTGGTGTAAATGATCTGGCACACCAGGAAGCAGCCGAAGTGGATCCAGCCCACGGCCATCAGTGCGCTACCAAGCCGGGGGAGGTCCGTCTTGCGCAAAAACTCAGCCCGCAACGGCTCAAGCCCAATTGCACCTTGAGGCGGGGACGGTTCAACAACCGCAGTATGGGACCAATCTGCCGGCTGCACGGGTTTGGAATTCACGGATGGTTTAATCGTGAGCAACGGAGCATGATGGGTCTGACGTCCGTGCCAGGTTTTCTTCTGAGTCTCCATAATTCCAAAACTATCACACGATCTCGCGTACCAAAGAAATCCGCAATCCACGCAAGTGGAAGTTGAAGCGGTTGGTGGGACTGTGTGGATTGGTGTGGCGGCTTGGGTGCTCCCGTTCCTGAAAGTTAAAAACTTGCTGGAGAAATGGACTGGGCCCGGCCGGGCGGGCATTTTTGACGCATCTTCCTTGGTATGCTCATGATGTGCATGAACTCAAGGGGCTTTGCCTGCCCATTGGGTGCTTCCTCTCCCATTTTTGGTACTACAGACGGAGTTTTGCCATGAAGCGGATCATTGGATTGGCGATTCTGGGGATTCTGCTGGGCCTTGGTTCCACCACCGTGCAAGCGGCCGACGCCACCGGAACCTGGAAGTGGACCTCGGAACGGAACGGCCAAAAAATGGAATGGACTCTCAAGCTCAAGCAGGACGGGGACAAGCTGTCTGGCACCATGGCTGGTAGGCAGAATGAGACCGCCATTGAAGACGCCAAGGTGACCGGTGACGAGATCTCGTTCAAGGTCGTTCGCGAATTCAACGGCAACAAAATGACCCAGAAGTACAAGGGCAAGGTCGGCGCAGACACCATCAAGGGGAATATTGAGGTCGATCGCAACGGCGAGACGAACACCCGTGACTGGGAAGCCAAAAAGGGCTCATGATTGAGGTGTGGAAACCCAGCAGACCGTCAGAGGCGCTCGGCTTCCGATCCGCCCTGACGGGATGTCCCAAATGGTGACTAGCTCCGAGCCTGTGAGGGGCCTGCCCCATTTTGGGCCGGAGAATTAACCGGCCAGTAACTCCAGCCGGTCAAGCAGTGGCACCTGGGTGGCCTTGATGGTCACCCGGGCCGCCGCCATTGCGAACCAGTTGCAGCGGTCCACCTCGGGAATCACCAGTTCTCGGCCCGATCGGGGTGGCCATTCGATGATCGTGGTATTGCTACGCACCTGGGCGGGATCGGCGTCTCCCTGGCTTGCCCAGGCGTGGACCACCTTGCCCCCCTTCTGGACAATGGAACCCAGCTCATGGAACGGCTCGGTGGGGGCGGGTAGCCCGGTCTCTTCCATGAACTCGCGGATGGCCGTCTGGAGCAGCTCTTCTCCAGGCTCGGCCATTCCTTTGGGAATGGTCCAGTGACCGGCGTCTTTTTTGGCCCAGTAAGGGCCCCCAGGATGCGCCAGGAACACCTCAAGCCGGCCTACGGCTGTACGGCGGTAAAGCAACAGCCCTGCGCTGGTACGCGAGGCCGACTTCTTCCTGGCCATAATCTCTGAACTCCCGCGCAGTCGACGTGGAAAGGCTTCAAACCCTGATCATGGCGTGTGGACGTCGATCATTCAAGCCTGGGACGCACGGTTCCAGAGCGAATCCACCAAGGGTAGCGGCCAGTGCGATTGGTGGGACTTTGAGGGCCGGTTATCCACCCCCCTTTGTAGCCGTTGATGAGCATTTTCGATCCTGCTGCCTACCCCAAGATACAGAGGCCCGGCCAGTTTCGGTTTGTATACCGGGGTGGTGGCATTACTACACCCAGGTCCAAACGGGTCGATCAACGGCTTGAGGCCAGCACCATGCTGAGTGCTTCCTGCTGGGTCTGGCAGATGGGAAAGAAGTTCTGGAGCCGGCTGCGGTGAAACAGATCGACAAGGTTCTCTTCAAGCCCATAAATGGAGAGCTTGCCCCCCTTATCAATCACCTTGCGGCGCAGGGACACAAACACAACCAGGGCCAGGCTGGTGATCATGGTCACGGTTGAAAAATCGAGCACCAGCCGGTTTTTCCCGTCGGAGTCCACAATCTCATAGAGCTGGTACAGCCGTGGCTGGTTGGCCAGGTGGTCGGTGGTGAAATGAATGACCGTGGCCGGGCCAACATCTTCCAGGCTGTAAATCGGGTCGGGCTCTGCAGACATCAGATGCGTTGCTCCGTCAACCGAGGCCAAGACGGGTGCACCTGGCCGGATCTTTCAGCTTTTCATCTTGGTCGGATTGCTTGAGCCTGACAAGCCGATCTTGGGGATCTTGGTCGTAGGGTTGTGGGCTGAGTTTCCTTCTCTCGATCTTGCGAACCCGAGGCAGATGACCAGACAACGGACACCGGCGGTTGAGCTGGCTCCGTTGCCAGTGGCTTGAGTGCCGGTGGGGTTTATGAGACAGCCTGGATGGCGGCTTCCTCGGAATGACAGAGGTTAAAAATTCGTTCAAGCATGGTGATTTTGAAAAGGGAACGCAGGTTATCATCAAGTCCACAGAAAGCCAGTTTTCCGCCCTTCAATATGATTTTTCGGTTCAAGGTGACAAAGACGCCAATGGCGTTGCTGGTGAGCAGGCCAACCTCCTGCAAATCGATCACAACCCTGGGTACTTCATCCCCTTCGGTAAGTTGATAGAGCTGGGTGGGGGGCTGGTCGCCCACCCGGTAGCTTTGGAACCGTGCGAAGGTGACCGGCCCAACCGCTTCAAGACGATACGTGGAGTTTGTGGACATGACGCGGTTCCAATAGAAGGAGATCCGGAATTCAAGACCTAGTGCTTAGTCACCGCTAGGGTTTGGGGTTGTGTTTTTTTTGTCGCTGGTGCATGGTGCTCTGCACAAGGAGGTGCACCATGCAGAAGAAGTATATCGTGCGATTGTCGGATGAAGAACGCGCTGAGTTACAAACGGT
>CAIYJE010000026.1 GCA_903926465.1 uncultured Planctomycetales bacterium | reverse complement strand
AAGCAATGCTCAACCTAAGAGCCACGTACCTGAACGAGGAGTGGGACAGGTTTTGGGGCTACCACATCGTTCAGGAAAACGACCGTCTATATGGGAGACTTGGGAAAACCGGATAAAGCGGGACCGGTAGTTACACCCAAATCAAACCACCTTGCGAAGATTGGCTCGAGGCGCAGACTTCCCTCTTTCGACAGGTGTGAGTGATCACGATACATAGAAACGCCAGCATACTCGGCACGCCAGAGCCCCTTCTCATCGACCAAACGGTGCGCGGGATCAAGGATCGTGACCCGATCCGTCGCCAGCGGATCAAAGAACTCATTTGCCTTATTGTTTACAACACCGTAAATCCGCTTCGAGATTCCGATTTGTTCTGGATTACGTTTTGTCATGACTGCCGTGGCAAGCTGAAGCGGAACAGGAGCCTTGAAAACAGCAACATCTCGAACGATCGCCACTCGAATACCAGCCTCGATAAGTTGATTAACAGTCGATTGAAAACACTCTTCGAATCTGGGGGTGGTTACAGAACTTGACCATAGCCCTCCAAGTACCACAAAATCCACTCGCTTCTTGATGGCAAACTGGAGTGCCGCCCGATTGAACTCTTGCGCTTCCCGATTCAGAAACTCGGACTTCCTCGGTATAAAATCAAGAATCGGTGGCCGACCCGAATGGGTGACCTGGAAGCCCTTGATGTCATACGTCTTGCACGCCAAGTCCAGTCCAGCCACAAGCGACATGGCATGACTGTCTCCCCAAATCAAGCATTGAAGTTTGCCGGTCTCAGATCCAAATGTGGGAACTCGGCCTGCGGTTAGATCTTGCAGCGACAGGCTGTGTGCATGAACCTTACTGCGAATCGCGGCCGCATAGGCTTGAGACCGGGCATCAAAACGATCTGGAAGCCCATATCGAAAAAGGATCGCCTTTGAACTAGCCACAATCGCCAGTACAGACACGGCCGACACCAAGAGCAAACGGCGTGGGCTGGCAAGATATCTGCCGGTTCTGAAGGGAGTTTCCAGGTATTTCCAGGAAAGTGACGCCATAACCAAACTGGCAGCCAGTCCGTAAAACACCGAACTAGTTTCAAGTTTCCGACCGCCGTTCAAATAGCGGGCAAAGCTGAGAATCGGCCAGTGCCACAGGTACAGCGAGTAGGATATCAGGCCCACGAAAACGATGGGCTTGAAGGATAGCAGTTTGCCGCTCCAGGTCGAGTTTTGTGAATTTGCATACAGCACCAGGGCGGCCGATACACAGGGCAAAGCCGCCGAAATGCCTGGGAAGATCGTGTTCGCATCAAATAACCAGGCCGAGACCAATATTCCAGCAAGGCCAGCAACGCCCAGCAAATTCGCCAACCAATGATGAAGCCTGCCCTGCGGGGAGACAAGGCAAACCAGGCCGCCCAGCAGCAATTCCCAGGCCCGAGCAGGCATGAGGTAAAACGAAGAAGCAGGCTGTCCCCGCAGAAGCCATTCACTAAAAATCAACGAACCCAACGCCAGAATGACCAGCACGGCAACCATGATTCGCCTGGAGAGCCGACCCAGCAACATCAGTACCAGAGGGTAAACCAGATAGAACTGCTCTTCAACCGCAAGCGACCAGGTATGTAGTAACGGCTTGAGCTCCCCATTGCCTGAAAAATAACCGGTATTCTTGAGAAAAAAATGGTTAGCAGAAAGGGTTTGAACCGCGATCGCGGAAAGTGCCAGTTCCTGATAATCGTCTGGGAAAAGGATAAAATAGCCAACCGTCAGACTTGCAACCACCATCACCGCACAGGCTGGCAAAATTCGCCGAACCCGGCGCAACCAGAAGTCATACAGACAAAATTCCCGGGCATGATGTTCTTTGAGGAACAGACCCGTGATCACAAACCCCGAGATCACAAAAAAAACATCAACCCCTACAAATCCACCTTGAAAACCAAGCTTTCCATGAAAAAGTAAGACGAGTACCACTGCCACCGCTCTCAGGCCATCAATATCGGGGCGATACTTCCAGTCACTCATAACGTTGCTTTTTAAAATCCAGGTTTCTGGTGCGTAGATCAGACCAATTGCGGGTCTTGAGCAACAGGTCTAGTAATTCCATTCGCGGAGCAGCAATCCTTAAATTACTGGCATACTCCAAAAATTTCCAGGAGATACTATCCCAATACCCCAGAACGAATGATCGGTGTAAGATCCAACCACCATAGCCACCCATTCATCCAAGGCAATCCCGTCCATAGCAAGGATTGCGGATTGCGGAATTCTCACTGTCAGATAGAACGCGTGGGGTTGGCGATCAAATTCGAATCGAAGTTAGCACGCTGATCCTGTATTTTAGAGACAGATGTCATGCAGGCCCAGCGATAGGATTGGGCTGTCCAGTTGGTGAACCTACGAATATGCCGTTCCCACAGGCAATCAGAAATCACTTCGTATGGCCAGTCTCAAATATCGACCCGAACTTGATGGACTACGGGCGGTTGCCATTGTGCCGGTGATTCTTTTCCACATGAACTTCTCATGGATTCCAGGTGGCTTTCTGGGCGTTGATGTCTTTTTTGTGATTTCCGGATTTCTGATCACCTCGATCATCGTCAAAGATTTTGAGCAAGGAACCTTTTCACTTCCAAGATTCTGGAGTCGGCGAGTGCGCCGGATCTTGCCGGCACTCTTGACCATGATTCTGATCACCTCGCTGGTGAGTGCGGTGTTCTGTTTCAGGCCGGACACCACGAATTATGGACTACAAGGCAGTGCGGCCGCGCTCTCCCTTGCCAACGTCGCGCTCTGGGTTCAAGTTAAAGATTACTGGTCGGCCACGGCACAAATGACGCCATTCCTGCATACCTGGTCGCTCTCCGTGGAAGAGCAGTATTACTTAATTTATCCGCTGATCCTGATCCCACTGCTCCAACGTGGGAAAAGACGGACAGTCCTTGTCCTGGGCCTGCTTTGGATCATCTCATTCCTACTTTCCGTGTTGGTTCCGCGACTGCTCATTTTCGGACGCCACCAGGAAAGCATGATCTCAGCGACATTCTACCTCCTACCCACTCGGGCCTGGGAACTTGCCACAGGCTGTATTCTGGCTGTACTCACCGGGAACCAGAAACCGGTAATGGGGCGCATCGTTAGCGAACTTCTAGCATGCCTGGGATTGGCTATCGTGGTCGCTTCGTTCATTCTGGTGGGAGAGGAATCCAACTTCGCAGGTTCCGTGGCCATGCCGGTACTTGGATCCGCCCTCGTGATCGCGATGGCGAACAACACGCATTCGTTCGTTGGCACGCTTCTCTCATGCAGGCCGCTCGTCCTCACCGGCACACTCTCTTACTCGCTCTACCTCTGGCACTGGCCGGTGATCGTTCTGGGAAGAATACTTGGGCTCGACGAAAATCTTCCGATCGATCAATTATTTACCGTTGTGCTCATGCTTTTCATGGCTTTGGCGTCCTATCAATACGTCGAAACACCGGTTCGTTATCAAATAAAGGAATCGGCAGCACTGCGGGTGTGTCTGACGCTTTTGATAGCCACTCTTGCAGTGAGTGCCTATCTTAACTTCAGGTCTACCGGATATGTCGATAACATGTTCAAGGTTGAATACAAAGGACGGGGTTATGATGTGAAGCCCGAAACCACCTCCAACCCAAAACTGACTCTCAACTCTTTCGAAACCGGTGGCATTCTGAAGCTATATGGGACTTCCACCCCGGAAATCATAGTACTTGGCGACTCTCACGCCGCAATGTGGTCCAGCCTGATCGACCAGTTCGCAAAACAACAGGGTGTCTCTGTTTCGTTTTACGCGGCCGGAGGAACCAATCCATTCCTTACGCTTCCGCTAACTCGCTCCACTCGAATGACCAACCGATTCACGCCCGACCAACTTCTAATTTACGACCAAAAACGTTTAGAATTCCTGGAAAACTGGAGACCTAAGGCGGTTGTGCTGGTTGCCCGCTGGGAACGATACACCGTTGCGCAGGCAAAAGATCTGATTGAGGCCTGTGGACGGGTTGGGTCCAAGGTGTTGCTAATCGAACAACCTCCCATGCTCTTTTTTGGAGACCGAAAGACTGCCCAGTACCTTGCTTACCTGCACTTGTGGCCCAAAGAGAACCAGCGCCAATCTATTCGGGCTCTGAATTGGAAGGACTATGATCGAGGCCGCGCCGTCGTCCGGGACCTGTGTCAGCGGTATCCATTCTGCCGGTTGATACCGATCGCCGATCTATTTGAGGCACCCGGTCATCAGGTCTGGGTACTGAACGGTAACAAACTGCTTTACCTTGACGATGACCATCTCAGCCAGGCGGGCGCGGAAGAGGCTGGAGATCGAATTCGGACGGCACTCCAATCAGCGATGACAGAGGAATGAATATGCCTGATCCTTCCGCCCTGAATCCCATAACTGCTATCCCCTACCGCCCAGAGATTGATGGCTTGCGAGCCCTTGCCATCGTCCCAGTCATCCTCTTCCACATGGGCGTCTCGTGGATTCCTGGCGGCTATCTTGGAGTTGATGTCTTTTTTGTCATCTCCGGTTTTCTGATCAGTTCGATCATTGTTCACGAATTCGAGCAGGGCACCTTTTCTCTCCCAAGATTCTGGAGCCGCAGATTTCGCCGGATCTTGCCCGCGCTTCTGACCATGTTGCTGATCACCTCGATCGTCAGCATATTCTGGACCTTCAAGCCGGATACCATCTATTACGGCACGCAAGGAGCCGCAGCCGCACTCTCTGCCGCCAATCTCGCATTGTGGAATCAAAATCTGGATTACTGGTCGACCACCGCCCAGAAAACGCCCTTTCTGCACACCTGGTCACTCTCTGTCGAAGAACAGTTTTATCTCTTCTACCCACTCATCCTGATCACCGCGCTTCGTTTCGGAAAACGATGCGCCGCAATCGTACTGATCCTGGTCATTGCCGCCTCGTACTTGCTTACCATCCAGAAAAATGCAGCCGCGGATACGGCCACTTTCTACCTGCTGCCAGCGCGTGCCTGGGAACTTGCCACGGGTTGTTTGCTAGCCCTGGCTCCAGCAATCCGCGCTTCGAGCGTGGCGGGAAGGGGTCAGAACATCCTGGCTCTTTTGGGCCTGAGTCTCATACTGGCTTCGCTCTTCACATTCACTGGCCAGGACAGCTTCCGAAGATATCTGGCGATTCCCGTGCTCGGCTCAGCCCTGGTCATCCGCTACGCACAAGCACCCAAGTCTCTCGCCAGAAGGGCACTCGCGCTTCCACCCCTGGTATTTCTGGGCAAACGATCTTACTCACTTTACCTCTGGCACTGGCCGGTGATCGTGCTGGGGGACCAGTTTGGGCTTCAAGAAACCGCCTTGCTGGACCGATGGATCACCGTTGCATTCATCCTTGGCCTGGCATTCAGTTCCTATCAATTCGTGGAATCGCCTGTACGGTTCGGCCTGAAACCGACAGCGGCCCTCTGTGTTTGTCTGGGCCTGCTGATGGCAAGCCTGGGCGCATCGGCCTACCTCTACCTTCGCTCCAACCTGTATGACACCTCCATGTATCAACAGGCCTGGAAAGGAGATGAGTACAAGGTCAATCCGGGACACCTTGCCCTGACCTACAAGAAAAGCAAGACGAAAACACCCTCGCAGAAGGATGCACTTATCAACGCCTATGCCACGGGTGGAATCATTCACCACCACGGTGGAGATGTACCGAAGGTTGTTGTGCTCGGAGATTCTCATGCCCTGATGTGGTCCAATGTCATTGATCGCATCACAGAAAACCTGGGAATTACCACGTCATTCTACGCCGCAGATTCCATCAGTCCGTTCTTCACACTACCACTCTCTAAACCCAAGCGCACGGACAAGGGATTCACACCCGAGCAACGCTTGGAATACGACCAGAAGCGGCTGGAGTTCCTCGGACTCTGGAAACCGAAGGTTGTTGTGCTGGTTACCCGCTGGGAACACACCACGCTGGAGAAGACCAGGAACCTGGTTGAGTTCTGCGGAAAAGTTGGCGCGAAGGTGGTACTGATCGAACAGCCTCCCGTTTTATCGTTTGGTGACCGTAAAGCAGGCCAGTACCTCTCTTATCTTCATTTTTGGCCTCGGCGTGATGAACGTCGATACTTCCCCACGCTCCCATCCAACCGGTACGAACAGGGCTTACAAATCGTCCGTTCGCTGTGCAAGGAATATCCGTTTTGTCGGATGATTGACATCAAAGATCTCTTTGACGGACCAGAAGGTCAGGCGTGGGTTCTCGACGGAAAATCCCTGCTCTACCATGACGACGATCACCTCAGCCAGGCCGGTGCTGAACGTGCCAGCGATCGAATCTGGGATGGCTTGCGTTCTGCGTTATCGGAAGACTGACCAATGGTTCAGACCATCCATCGCAGTACATCATCGATCGCGTATCGTCCTGAAATCGACGGCCTGCGTGCCGTGGCCGTGCTTGCCGTCATCCTTTACCATCTGGAATTGACCTGCATTCCGGCCGGCTATCTTGGGGTCGATGTCTTTTTTGTCATCTCTGGTTATCTGATCACCTCAATCATTACCAGGGAAATCAAACTGGGCGAATTCTCGTTGATGCGCTTCTGGAGTCGGCGAATTCGCCGGATCTTGCCCGCGCTCTTGACCATGCTGTTGATCACCTCGGTGGTCAGTGCCGTCTCTTGCTTCAAGCCCGATACCGTGAGCTACGGCGTTCAGGGGGCTGCGGCGGCCCTCTCGGTTGCGAATTTCGTTCTGTGTCATCAGAACCTTGGCTACTGGTCGCGGATCGCTCAGGAAACTCCGTTCCTTCATAGCTGGTCACTTTCTGTCGAAGAACAGTTCTACCTGATTTATCCGCCCCTGCTCCTACTCCTCATCCGATACGCGGGAAGATTCACCAAGTTCGTGCTAACGCTCGCGATGGTGGGTTCTTTCATGCTTTACCTCCAGGGGGCCAGTTCCCAGGATCTGACCACCTTCTACCTATTACCCGCGCGCGCCTGGGAACTTACCGCAGGCTGTTTACTGGCGGTTTGCATGGCGGAACCACGAAGGGTCATAGAACATCGACACGCAACGGCACTGGCTTTAATGGGCATGGTGCTTGTAGCCGGCTCTTTTTTTTACTTTTCCGCCAGCCACAGATTCCCGGGTTATCTGGTCGTTCCGGTCTCTGGCTGTCTCTTGATTCTTGGGTTTACGCAGGCCAGGCAAGCGCTCGTCCGGCGGTTCCTGGCTCTCCCGCCAACCATATTTGTTGGCAAACTCTCGTATTCACTCTACCTCTGGCACTGGCCAGTGATCGCCCTGGGCACCCAGTGCGGGCTAAGTATCCGGCTGCCATCCCACCTGTTGTTAGTACTGGTGTTAACGCTGCTTTTCGCCCTGGCCTCTTATCGGTACGTGGAAGCAACTGTCCGGTACCGGTTGCCCTCTCAACCCGCGCTTTACATCTGCCTGGCGTTGCTCGTTCCTTCCCTTGGAGCATCTGCATATCTCGCATTGCGCCAAAACAGTTACGATGTTTCCAGGTACAATCGTGTGGTGTTTCTGGGCAAGCATTATGATGTTAACCCGGCGACCACCAAGACGAATCAGCTCTCAGCAACTTACACCGCGGGCGGCATTATCCACCGCAACGGGCCAGAGGAACCAACCGTTGTGGTACTGGGAGACTCACATGCCCTGATGTGGTCGGGGCTCATCGATAGCATTACCAGAGAACTCGGCCAGACCACCAGTTTTTACGCAACCGTTTCTACCAGTCCGTTTTTACGGTTTCCACTGGCTCTTTCAAACCGGCCGCCAGGAAACTTCACTCAAGACCAACTCTTGGTTTATGACCAGCAACGCGTAAACTTTCTGGAGGAATGGAGACCGAAAGTTGTGATCATCGTCGCACGCTGGGAGAAATATCACACGGAGGACACCAAAGACCTGGTCGAACTCTGCGGCCGAACTGGGGCCCAGGTGCTCCTGATTGAACAACCGCCAGTCTTGTACTTTGGTGACCGTAACGCGGCGCAGTACTTATCTTATCTTCGTTTTTGGCCGAAGACGGATGAACGCAGGTACTTACCGGCTCTCAAAACAAATAAGCATGAGCAGGGACGGCAAATCGTTCGCTCACTGTGCGAGCAATATCCGTTTTGTCGGAGGATTGCTGTCTATGATCTCTTTGAGAGACCAGCAGATCAGGCATGGATTCTCGATGGAAAAACGGTTCTTTACTACGACGATGATCATCTGAGCCAGGCCGGCGCCGAGCGTGCCAGCGACCGAATCTGGAATAGCCTGCGTTCAGCGTTGGCACGTGAGTAAGACGCTTCAAGAACCCTGATGGGTTCGCGCACTGGTTGGGTTGCCGCCTGCGAACCTCGCCCTGAGGCACTTTCACGAAATCCCCAAGAACGACAACCGCCGGACGAATCGGTTCACCCGACTGAGGACCGTCGTTCCACAGTCGCATCATTCCCACTCGCCAAATCTAGATTCGGCATGACCCGATCCAATCGAAAAAACCGATAAGCATTGGACCAGTATATTTTTTTCAGGATGTCGGAACTCAACCCGACCCCGGTCCAGCGCCCCAAGTTGCAATCATCGAGTTGAAAGTCCAGGTCGCTGGTCTGGTGATACCTCCAGAATGACTTGTACAGACAACTCCACCACAAATCATCGCAACACTCCGTCCGCTCGGTCTCCACGAAATCTGTCCCCAGCAAGAGCCTGTCTTGAAACTCAACATAGAAATCATGCACCTCTTGCTGGCGATACCCCTTGGAGGTCGGCCATCCAGACGCTGGACTCGTATCCAGAACCACATTGGGGAACCGATTCAGTAACTTGCGAAGCTCGGCCAACTTGCCTGCAGAACTCCCCCAGTGGCAATACACAAATTGAATTCCAGGATAGCGGGCAACCAGGCTATCTCTCAGTGTCTGACACGTACCGCACGAGTGTATGGAAACGATTGCTCCGAGCGCCTCGGCCGTTTTGAGTACAGGGGCAAACCGTGGATCGGTCAGTTGCAAGATTTGCCCGTGCTCGTCATGCACTCGGGCGCCAATATCTCGCCATAGTTTTAGCCCAAGCGCACTGGCACCACCAGCCTTCATGAACCGCTGAAGTTCCTCTGGAAGCGTGGCCAAAAGAAATTGATCTGTGACCGTGACAGGTTCCTTGCTCTTCAAGTAATGGGGATCCGTACTACCCCACATCGGAGCATAAAACGCGGCGTATCGGTCTGAATACTGTGTTCGGATCTCACTCACCGTGGCAACGTCGTAATCAATCCCTTTCCAGTATCCATGTGAGATCGAGAACCGGACCTGGTTCCGGTCCATGGTGGATCGAAATTCCGAATGCATCGCCTGGGAAATATGGCAGTGCGCATCGATAACCGGTACCACCGGCTGGTCATAATCAGACGACGTTGATAGCGAATTCGAGCCACTACCCCCGTATCTCCGCGCCAGGAATGTTGCGCCTGCCAAACTGGCCAACCCCAGCGCCGTTCCAGTGATCAGTCTTCGGCGATTGAGATACTTCATAGAATTTTCTCATAAAAATCAGTCAATCGGTGATCGAGGAATCAGATTCTCAGGTCCCATCCCAAAAGCTCAAAGTCCAAGCCGTTCCAGCACACGCGCCGCGGCCGTTCGGTCCAGGTATGCCCCCTCACCCAGCACAATCTCCAACCCAAGAATCTCAGCGGCAATCTGGTTCACACGTTTCCGTACCAAGTCCAGTGACCAAGATTCGCCCATGCTCGAAGTGATGACCGAATACCCGGGCAGCAGAAGGTTGGTCAAAAGCCTGCCAGAAATTTCTGCCATATCCAGCCTTGTAATCTCAACGTGTGGTTGCTGAGGGTTGACCCTTGGAAACAAAACCGCCCTCAGCGGAGCAACGGCCACGGCCGCTGTTCCCAGAAAATGACAGAACTGCTCAGGATTCATGTCCAGCTTGGCCGGCTGTGGTCCACTCGCGGCATGACTTACCAAGTTCAATGACTCCACCAGAGTTTGTCGGGCCCGCCAGTGACGAATCTGCGAAAGTGGCAAGTCTGGAAATAACGTCAGTGCGCCGGGCCGGATGGCGATGACCGTGGGCATGCCACTGACCATGGCTGGAGGCTGCGCACCAAGCTCAACCAGAGCCCGATCATTTGAGAGGAAGCGGGCCGCAGGGTCCTGTAACAGGTGGATTGTCAGGCTGGTCTTACCAGCACGCTTCGGCCCACAAATCATCAGACCTTGACCAGCAAGGCTCACCACCGCGCCATGAAATTGAATCTGCCCCCGCCGCACCAGATGCTGCGTCGAGATTTCACGCACCAGACGCAACAACGCCACCCGAAGCGATGGCAAGGGTGCTGCCGTTACCACCTCAACCAATTTCTCTGCCGAGCAAACCCGGTAAAAAAGTCGAAACTCACGATCATGAATGGTCAAGGGTTCGCCATTCCAAACCGGATACTCACCCACCTCACTATCAAAACTGAAGACCGGGACGACCGGCCGACCAGTCGCTGACCCGCCGTCCTGCAACTGGCGATACCGGAAACCATCGACCTGCACCAAAATCTCCCAGTCGTACCGGCCATCCGTCACCACCGAGAAACCGGGCCTCAAACACTCTTCCAGCCAGCGCAAATCCGAAGGCTGCGAACTCCTCACCTTGATCACAAGCCCACTTCGGGCAATCAACAGGCTGGACAGCATCATCGCAACTTCATTTCAAAACCTTCAAACCACGCCAGTGGCAACCCATCCGCCAGAATACCATCTTCCAGCGTACCGAGCTTCTTACCCAAGCGGCATCCCGCTCAACCTCAGTGCCCCTCAAACTGACGCACACTCAGCACCCGCATCACGGAATCTCGGGCCTTCAAAACATCTCGAACATCGCCGGCCAAGGTCATCTTCTTCATGACCCCATCAATTTCTCGCATCGAGACCGAGCCCACCGCCCGGATGATTGGCTCATACCCCAACCCAAGCGCGTAGCTGGTGTGCAACCCCCCAAGATCCTGAAATGCCGCCAGTTCCGTTCGCAACCGACGATGAAACTCAATCTCATACGCGAAAAGCCGTTCAAGTGGAGCCACGGTCGTACCCTCCATCCATGGAACTTCTGTTCAGTGTAACCACGTACACACTTATCGCCAGGACAGTAGCCAAGAGATGATCAAAAGTCCACGCTTTTTTCAAAATGGGATCCGGTGCCTCGCCAGCCCACAGAATTACGATCAGAAGATGGCCTGGCCCGGCGACACGGGGTCTGACTCGGCTTATGATGCAAAAGTCACACCTGCGTGAGGCTGCCTACCCACCCCTGCTTGAGGTTCACCGATGCGTTTTCGAGCCTGGCCGCTCCTGTACATCTTGCCAATATGCGCCTGGGCACATGCCGACGGGCCAGTCGACAACACGATTGAACAGGTGAGGCCGGTACCCAAGCCAGGGATTGAGGTTCCAGCAGCCGTCCGGCAGGCCCTGGTCACGGAAATCGACTCGTTACGCGGTGAGATCTCCACGCTGGCCGCCAAGCCCAGGTCAGACGTACAGGCCGCACTGCCTGATATCGAGGTTTTTGTCAGGGCGGTGGCCGATGCGCTTCAGTACAACGAATTCTTTGCTCCTGAAGAGTTTGACAAAGCGCGTGCCCTGCTGGCGGAGGCCCGTCGCCGGGCCGATCATCTGCTTTCCGCCGAAGGTGCCCCCTGGACTCGCCAGCGTGGTCTGGTCCCTCGCGCGTATCGTTCCAAGATCGACGGCTCAATTCAGCCGTTCGGGCTCGTGATTCCCGAGTCTTACACGTTCGAAGGTAAGGACCGATACCGGCTGGACGTCTGGTTCCACGGGCGAGGCGAGACCCTGAGCGAGCTGAACTTCCTCCATGACCGCATGACCAATGCGGGAACCTTCACCCCCAAAGACACCATCGTTCTGCATCCCTATGGACGCTACTGCAATGCCTACAAGCTTGCCGGCGAAGTGGATGTGGATGAGGCCATTGCCGCCGTCAAACGGATGTACCGAATTGACGAAGACCGCGTGAGCGTGCGTGGTTTCTCTATGGGCGGCGCAGCCGCCTGGCAGATTGCCGTCCATCAACCCAACTCGTGGTTCGCCGCCAATCCAGGGGCAGGATTCTCAGAAACACCCCGGTTCCTGAACGTCTTCCAGAAAGAAACCCTCAATCCCCCCTGGTACGAAAAAGCCCTCTGGAACCTGTACGACTGCGACAAATGGGCGGGCAATATCCGCATGGTTCCCACCGTGGCCTACAGCGGTGCCGACGATATCCAGAAACAGGCGGCCGACGTGATGGCCGAGGCTGTTCGGCCGTTCGGGATGGAACTGCTTCACGTGATCGGCCCCAAGACCGGCCACCAGTACGAGCCACGCGCCAAGGCTGAAGTGGAAGCCCGGATGGACACGCTGGCCGAAGTCGGCCGCAAGCGAGTGCCACAAGATGTCCACTTCACCACCTTCACCCTGCGTCACAACCAGAGTGCCTGGATTACCATCGACGCCCTGGGCGAGCACTGGAAGGCCGCCACCATCAACGGAGGCCAGAATCTGGTTCCGTTCTTCAGCACCACCAACGTAACCGCCTTCACCGTGAACATGCCGCCAGGCTCTGCGCCTTTGGCCCCCATGGAACAAGGCGAGACCAGCAACCCGGTCATGCCGGTAGAGATTGACCATCAGGAAGTGCTCGCCCCACCACCACAGTCTGACCGCTCCTGGACCGCGTCTTTTCACAAAGATGGCGATTCCTGGAAACTGGGCCCCCTGCCCCAGGACCAACTGCAAAAGCGCCATGGCCTGCAAGGGCCGATTGACGATGCCTTTCTGGACTCGTTCCTGTTTGTCACCCCCACGGGTACCAGCCCAAACCCCAAGTTTCAGGCGTGGTGCAACGCAGAGCAGACCCGCGCCGTGGCCCGCTGGCGTACCCAATTCCGCGGCATCGCCCCCCAGGTGAAAGACCTGGACCTGACCGAGGCCCAGATTGCTGCCTCGAACCTGATCCTTTGGGGCGACCCTTCCAGCAACGAGGTTTTGAAGAAGATTGCCGACAAGCTTCCCTTCCAGTGGACCGGTGATGAAATTGTGGCCGGCGACCAGAAATTCCAGGCGTCTGACCACGCCCTCATTCTGGTATTCCCGAACCCCCTGAACCCTGCACGCTACATCGTTTTGAATAGCGGCTTCACCTACCGCGAGTACGATGACCTGAACAATGCCCGGCAAACCCCCAAGTTGCCAGACTGGGCCGTGATTGACCTGAACACCCCGCCCAGCAGCCGGTGGCCCGGCAAGGTGGTGGGGGCCAATTTCTTTGATGAACTTTGGCGCTGGAAGCCGACCCCAGCGGCCCCTTGACCTTTGCAGGAAGAGGACAGTTGGCGAACCGCCGTTTTCTGGCGGGCGTTTTTGTGATAGTTTGAACCCTGGGGCGCGATCACAGGAGCATGCACAGGGGGCCTCACGCGCGCCGGGGGGCCCCACCTACTGGTTATATCGAAGGATCTCACGGGAATGAGCGACCCAACCCTCTACCGCGACCCCAACGACGGCACCGGAGCCGATCCGGGCGAGGGGTTCACCATCGAGGTCTCCTCGCGGGTGAAAAACTTGCCGCCCTATCTTTTCGGGCGCATCAATGAGTTGAAGTACCAGATGCGGAAGGACGGTGCCGACGTCATCGACCTCGGCATGGGTAACCCAACCGATCCCCCGCCCGATTACGTGATCGATAAGCTGTGCGAGGCAGCCCGCGAAGACAAGAATCACCGCTACAGCGTGGCCACGGGCGTTCTCAACCTCCGCAAAGAGGTTGCCAAGAAGTACGAGAATCGATACGGCGTAACCCTTGATCCCGAGGCCGAGGTGGTCACCACCATCGGCTCCAAAGAGGGGTTCAGCCACATGTGCTTGGCCCTGCTTGGCCCCGGTGATACCGCCCTGGTTCCCGCGCCCACGTTCCCCATTCACTCGCACGCCGTGAATCTGGCCAGCGCCAATGCTATTGCCATCGACGTTCGCGATCCCCAACGCCTGCTGACCGAGATCGCCACCACCTGCCAGCGCCTGCTGCCAAGACCCAAGGTCCTGGTGCTCAATTTTCCCCACAACCCCTCAGCCACCGTGGTTGAGCGCGCCTTCTTTGAGGAAGTGGTGGGGCTGGCCCGGAAGTACAAGTTCCTCGTCATTCATGACTTCGCTTATGGCGATATCGGCTTCGACGGCTACACGCCACCGAGCTTCCTGTCTGTCCCTGGCGCCAAGGACGTGGGCTGCGAGTTCACCACCATGTCCAAGGGATACAACATGGCCGGCTGGCGGGTTGGATTTGCCGCCGGTAACCGAGAAGCCCTGCGTGCCTTGAAAACCGTCAAAGGCTATTACGACTACGGCCTGTTCCAGGCCGTGCAAATTGCAGCCATCGTGGCCATGCGGCATGGCGAGGAAGCACGCATTGCCCAGGTCGAAGAGTACCAGCGCCGGCGTGACCTGCTGGTTGATGGCCTGCACAGAATTGGCTGGGAAGTTGAATCTCCGCGTGGCGGAATGTTCGTCTGGGCCCCCATTCCAGAGCCCTGGCGCGCCATGGGTTCCATTGACTTCGCCATGAAACTTCTCAAAGAAGGCGAAGTGGTGGTTAGCCCCGGCCGCGGGTTCGGTGAGATGGGCGAAGGGTACCTCCGCCTGGCACTCGTTGAAAACGAACACCGCCTGCGGCAGGCCATCCGCAACATCGGCCGCTGCCTGAAACCAGCCAAGGCCGGCGTTTAAACCAACGCCGCCGACACTCGACAAATTGACGCGAAACCCCAATGCGGGATCGAACCACTCGATCCCGCATTTTTGTTACCCATCGCTACTCTGGCTACACCAATTCACCACCATGATCCTCACCTGCTTCCTGCTTCTGGGGCTGGCCGACGCGCCCACCGTAACTCCACCTACCCCGGCCTTCTTTGACCTGGTCGACGAACCCCACCGCGCCTCGGCCAGGGCGTTCTACACCAAAAGCGTTTCGGTGGCCGGCTTGCCCATTGTGGGGGCCGAGGTGGTAGCCAACCAGGCCCTGGTGCGGGCTCACGAAATTGTTTCGCACCTGCTGGCAGGGCGACCCGACGTGCTTCAGGCCATGATCAAAGACCGCATGTACCTGATTGTGATTGGCAAGGATCAGCTTTACACCGACATGCCAGAGAATAGCGCACACCCAGACCCCGCGTACGTTAACGAACGAGTGCGCGGGACCGGTGGACGCCCCACCAGCTTTGGCGAGGAAAACCTGCTCTCTTTGCCACTGGATCGCTATGACGACGAAAGCATTGCCGTCCACGAGTTTTGCCATACCATCGACGGCACCGTCAGGCGTCTGGAGCCGGCCTGGGCAGATCGCCTGGACCGGGTCTACAAATCGGCCATTAAAAAAGGGCTTTACGCTCGTACCTACGCCGCCGGCAATGCCGGTGAATACTGGGCGGAAATTGCTCAGTCTTACTTTGATTGCAACCGCGTGAACAACTGGAACCACGGCCCGATTGGGACCCGTGAACAACTTCGGTTCCACGACCCAGACGGGTACGCCCTGGTCCGTGACACCTTCAGGCTTACCCCGGCCACCGACTGGCGTTACCGATGGCTGCAACCGTTACCGAATATCTCTTTGCCCCCCAACCGGCTGAAACTCGCCCCCTGGTACACCAAGTTCACATCTGCACGTGAGTTTCCCGTGGTTGGCCGCAACGCCAGCGACGAGGCACTGCTCAGAGCCAACCAGATCATCCGCAAGATGTTCGCTTACCGGCACGATATTCTGAAGGCGTTCATCGCCAGCGGCATGAAACTGGTGGTGCTTGGAGCCAACGAATCAATGGCCGACCTGCCTGAGTTTCAAGACGTGCAGGCCGATTTTGACCTGCTCAGCCAGACCCACGACTATGACCCACGGACGAAAACCCTGGTCGTCACGGAGTCTGATCTGCTGGCGGATCCCGCAACGTCTGGTGTGCCGGCAAACCCCGTGGTCCGGGTGATGGCCACGGCCATCCATCAGGTGGCCGGCATGCGCCCAATTGAACCCGCGCTGAAGTCCAAAGGCTCCAACGTTCAGCAGTACGAGCTGAACGTGAAACGGCTCGATCTGACATTCGACCAGCAATTACGAACCCTCCATGAGCAGGCTCTTAACGCCGGCAAATGGCAGGGCACGGCTGCGGTCCACAGCCCCACCCATTACTGGTCTGTGGGCGTACTGGCCTACTTCCAGGCCAACGGCCAGGACCCTGCGCCCACCGACGCCCCTCACCCGATCACGCGCAGGGAGCAACTTGCGCAGTATGATCCCGAGCTTTACAACCTGGTACGTGAAACCATGGCCTATGAAGGGCACGTGGACTGGCGGTTCAGAACGCAGGCCCCCTGAACACCGCTCTGGCATCAGAACTCGGTCTGTAATTGCAACTGGAGCAAGGTTCCACTTTGGCCGGCGAAGTAACCGTAAAGAACGTTATTCGCCGGTGAATGATTGATCCGCTTGGCTTCAGCCGTCGCTCGCACGCGTGGGTTACCGCCAATGAACCAGTTCAGGCCGCCGCCGTATTCGGTACCGTTTCCGAACTGACCAAACACGCCTGAGGATCTGGCAAACAATTCCAGATGCCTGGGCACGATCGGAGCGGAAATCTGGGCCAGCCCACCGTTATCGAATATTGTCTGATTGGCAGAGGGAACCGCACCACTGGCGGTGCCTAGATCAAAAAACCAGCGTGCATAGTACTCACCACTGAGACTGAAACCACGGTACTTGAAGGCAAGGTCGTAGGAATACAGCAGCAGGTTGGTTGCGTTGACACTAATTCCTTTGCCGAGCGCTCCGGGTTCATAAAGTGGCGTGCCGTTCGACAGCATCAGCACCGTATTTTCCGGGTTGGTCTGATAGGGGTTAGGATTCGCTTCCAAGCGCGAGCGCGAAAACACGAGGCTCGACCCCGTTCGCATCACCAGATTTTCATGATAGACGGCATCGCCATAACCGACGCCGAACTCTCCCAACGGTTCCCACCAGACATTTCCCGCGTAGGTCATGTTGGTATTGCCACGGAAGGCGTTGCTGGACATGGAATTCACGTCGTTGTAAATGCCCATGATGTAGTGAAGACGTTCCAGAGGCTCTCCACTCAGCCAGAATCCAGGACTCACCGAGGGACGAAAGAAGGTGTTTGCCATCGTTCGGTCTGCGCCGAGCTGGCGAATTGGCTCTAACCACTCACGCGTACCGGGCACCTTGTAGTAGCCCGCATTCAGCGACAGGCCTTTGTCCAGGACATAGCTCAGGGCTCCAATGGCAATCGTCTGATTCGTTGTTGAGGTGCTGAAAACCGTCACGTTGTAGAGCAAATTGGGAGAGAACGCGAAACCACTGAAGCTGAAGAAGTTGCGATTGAGCGCGAAATAACTGCGATTGATTATCGGCCACACGTGACCAGCACTATCGGTCCAGCTATCCGCCGACTTGTAAAAACCAGTGTAACGAACTTGTGTCGAGATGTTGAGCTTGAGTGCGAACGGCGTTTTCTGCTTATCACTGGGCGCAACCAGCACAAACCCATCGTTATAAAGGCCCGCCAGAAACGTACGATCTGCGCTGGCGTGATGAGCGGCAGGAGCCGCATAGTTGCCTGCTTCCTGCAAGGCCGAACCCATGACCGGCGAGTTGCTGGGTACCGAACCCATCCCCTGGGAGGTGAACAGGCTCTGAGGCTCTACCAAAGACGGATCTGGCAACGGAGGCGAGACCGCACCTGGCAAGTGCTGAACCTCTGGATTGGCGGCTCCGGTGGAAAGCTCGCGTACTTGCTCAACCAGCTTCTGGTTCTCGCTGGAAAGCTTGTCAATCTGTTCCGCTTGCTTGCTCAACAGCGTTTCCAGGTGCTGGAAGCGATCTTCGACTTCGTTCGAACTGGCGGAGTTCGAGCCCGGTGACGCCTCTGCGGAATCAGCCGGCGCCTCCCATGACCCGCCTGGGGCCAAGCAGTACCAGTCCAAGAAGTAGAAAATGCACGTACATCAACCGGACCCTGTCCTCTCCACTCGTCATGAAGCCTTGAGTTGTCTTCGGCATCTGCGGGGCCGGCAGGTTGGCTCAACGGCCTGCCCACAACACACAGAACCTGGATGCCATCCCGTAAAAGGGCGTGTGCACCAGCATTCTTCGGAAACGATGCATAATGTTCTTTATCGACCGGTTATTCCACCTGAAATAGTTTTTCAGGCAAAGCAGACGCTGATTCAGGCCTCAGGCGCGGTGAGGGCCATACTCACACGTCAAAAATCAGTCTGGAGCTGTAACTGGAGCAAGGTGCCAGTCTGGCCGGCGAAGTAACCGGATAGAACATTACTCGCGGATGAGTGATTGATTCGCTTGGCCTCGGCCGTCGCGCGCAATCGCTGGTTGCCGCGAATGTACCAGTTCAGGCCGCCACCGTACTCAGTGCCTTCTCCAAATGCCCCAAAAACTCCCGATGTTCTGGCAAAAACATCCAGATGCCTGGGCACCAGTGAAGCCGAAACCTGAGCCAGCCCTCCGGTATCAAAAATGGTCGTATAGGCAGCGGGAATCGCTCCCTTGGAGGTTCCCAGATCGAACAGCCAGCGTGCATAGTATTCGCCGCTCAGGCTGAAACCCCGATACTTGAACGCAAGATCATAGGAGTACAGCAGAACGTCGGTCGCGTTCACGTTGATTCCCGGCCCAAGGGCGTTCGGCAAATAGACCGGTGTACCGTCCGAGAGCCTCAGGACCGTATTTTCCGGGTTGGTTTCAAATGGGTTCGGGTTGGGCGAAGGTCGGGCGCGAGAGAAGACCACGCTCGACCCAGTTCGCATGACCAGATTCTCATGATCTGTGGCATCCGCGTAACCAGGGCCAAATTCACCCAGTGGCTCCCACCAGGCGTTCGCCGCGTACGTCATGTTCGTGTTTGTGCGAAACGCATTGCTGGCCAATGAGTTGTAGTCATTGAAGATTCCAGCCAGGTAGTGAAGCCCCTCCAGGGGTTCTCCACTCAGCCACACGCCTGGACTGACGTTCGGCCGGAAGAAGGTGTTGGACATCGTCCGGTCTACACCCATCTGCTGCAGCGGTTCCATCCACTCACGCGTGCCGGGCACCTTGTAATAGCCCGCATTTAACGCCAGACCAGGGTCGAATACATACTTCAGGGCCCCCATGGCGATCGTCTGATTGGTCGCCGACGTGCTGAAAACCGAGACGTTGTACTGGAAGTTGGGCGAGAACGCGAACCCACTGAAGCTGAAGCTGTTTCGGTTGAGCGCGAAGTAGCCTCGGTTAAACACCGGCCACACATTCCCCGCGCTATCGGTCCAGTGATCCACCGATCTGTAAAAGCCGGTGTAACGCATCTGTGTTGAGATATTCAGCTTGAGCGCAAACGGCGTCTTTTGTTTATCAACGGGCGCGACCAGGACAAACCCATTGTCATACAAACCGGTCAGATACGGCCGGTTCATGATGGATGGATCCGGCTCTGCTCCTGAGAAACGGGGCGAATCCAGCGCAGTACGCGCAGAACCAGGTCCTCCAGAAGTGGGCGGTGGCCCGAACAGACCCGAATTTTCGCCGATCGACGCATCCGTCAACGGAAGAATGACCGATTCTAACGGTGAATTCGAATCTGGATGAACGGCACCGGCCGAGAGGTCGCGAACCTGCTCGACCAGTTTCTGGTTTTCCCCTGTGAGCTTATCGATTTGCTCAGACTGCTTGCCAATTTGCTCAGCTTGTTTGTTTAACAAGGCTTCCAGCCGCCTGAACCGTTCCTCGAAATCGCTCGTGCTGATGACTCGTCCCGATGACAATGGAACCTCAGCCGACTCTCCAGGGGCCTGGCCAAATGCCGCCAGAGGACTTATCAGCCCCGCGCCAGCCACCAGTAACCCACCACACCGTCGCAGGCTCCACTTTCGCCTGGCCTGGAAGCCATTCGAAACCCATTTTCGACGGCTGGCCTGCGTCAACAAATCTGCCCCCATCCTGGTCGACAGCCGGAACGTTGAGTCCTGCCATCAGGACTCGCTACGGTTTTGACCTGGAATATTCCGCTTTTTCCAAATATCGACTCCTGGTTCCGCCTGGAGCAGTTATTCCGGATAGGAAAGAGAGCCGGGCAAGTCCAGGACAAGAATTCTGAGCACAGAGACGCAGAGGACACAGAGAGAACGATTGAGAAGAAAGTGGTTGGTGTCTTGTTCCACGGCAGAGAATCGTGAACTGGCACTCATCGTTATTTGAGATTTTTGATTCTCTTACTCACCTCCGTATCATCTCCGTGTTCTCTGTGTCTCTGTGGTGAATTAGGTTCGCCCGGCTCTTCTACTGACCGGGCACGGTGACCGGCTTGCCATTGTGGGCCCGGCCCAGTTCCAGCAAGAACGGCGCCGCCACATGGCTCCATTCCTCGGCGCCAATGTAACGTCCGGCCGAGGCACCAAAGCAGGTTCTCAACATCTCGGTATCAATAATTCCAGGGTTCACGGGCACGGCGGCCACCTGGCCGGTTAACTCTTGAGCCAGCACCCGGGTTAACCCCTCAATGGCCCATTTCGAGGCGCAATAAGGCCCCACGCCTGGCGACGTGGATCGGCCCCAGTACGAACTCAGGTTCACAATGACGCCGGCATCTCGCTTGATCATGGCCGGCACCACATGCCTGATCACATTGAGCACGCCCATGACGTTGGTTTGCAAAAGCTGATCCATCTCGGCTGGCAACACCTCCCAGACCGGCTTGTTGTGGTTAATCTGGGCGGCATTGTTCATCAGCAGGTCGGGCGCTCCCAGGTCTGCAAGCCAAGAGCCAACCCAGGCCGCCACTTGGCCGTCATCCGAAACGTCTACCGCATCAAACCGGTGAGGCGCAGGAAATGCCGCTCTGAGTTCGTTCACCAGCGGCTTAGTACGACCACAGCCAACCACCGTGTGGCCCAGTTCATGAAATCGCCCGACCAGGGCACGGCCCAGGCCCCGAGTTGCGCCGGTAAGTACAATCAATCGCGGTTTAGTGCTGGCCATGAATCCTCCCAGTGGAGCGGTTGATTCCTTGGGGAACGGGGTGGTGGGCTGTTGCTCTGGCCTGGCTGGCAAGATAGCCTGACCTCCTACCTGCCCCGGGTCATGTTCTCTCTAAACCATGAGGCTGCCACAAGATGATCCTACACATCTCACGTCCCCTGTGCGCCTGGGCGTTCCTTTTGATTGCGGGCCGAGCGATCTCTAGCCCAGCCCAGGACATTGCTCCGCCCCGGCCGGCGACCACCTACGAGGCGCTCGGCACCATCGAGCGGCTCGACCCCCGGTTCGATGCCCTGGTCCCCAATAACGCCAAGGTTGAAAAGCTTGCCATGGGGTTTGACTGGGCAGAAGGCCCGGTTTGGATGCCCAACCTCGACGGCGGCTCCCTGCTCTTCTCAGACGTCCCGCTGAACACGGTTTACCAGTGGAAGCCAGGCACCTTTGGAGCCAAGCCCTGGCTCAAGCCCAGCGGCTACACCGGAGCCACCTCACGCACGGGCGAGCCTGGCTCAAACGGCCTGGCAAGATCAGCCAGTGGCGACCTGGTGCTGATGCAGCACGGCGACCGGCGTGTGGCACGCCTGAACCGCCAGAACGGCAAAGATGAATTCGTGACCCTGGCCGATCGGTTTGAAGGCAAACGCTTCAACAGCCCAAACGACGGCGTGTTTGACTCGGCCGGCAACTTCTACTTCACAGACCCACCGTACGGCCTGGTGAAGGGAATTGAAGACCCAGCCCGGGAACTGAACTTCCAGGGCGTTTACCGAATCTCCAAAGATGGCAAGCTCTCTCTGCTGACCAAAGAGATGAGCCGGCCGAACGGGATTGCCCTTTCGCCCGACGAAAAGACCCTGTACGTGGCCAACTCCGACCCTGAAAAGGCGATCTGGATGGCGTTCCCGCTGAACGCAGACGGGACCGTGGGCCCTGGCCGGGTATTTGCCGATGTGACCAAGTGGGTAGACCAGCCTGGCAAGAAAGGGCTCCCCGACGGCCTGAAGGTTGATACCGCGGGCAACCTGTTTGCCACCGGACCTGGCGGCGTGCTGGTGTTTGCCCCCGATGGCACCCACCTGGGCACCTTTGCCACCGGCGAGGCAACGGCCAACTGCGGCTGGGGCGACGATGGCTCGACCCTTTACATCACGGCCGACATGTTCCTGGGCCGGGTGAAGCTGACCACCAAAGGAAAGTAATCTAGAAGCGAGATTCGCGATTCACGATTAGGTTGCACGGGTGGGACAGCCGCCGCCGGCTGTCTCTTGGGGTTGTTTCTCAGAAGCCGTTTCAAAACCGGGACTGGCTCCGGGCCTGCAAGGTGCCCGTCCCAGGTTTTGAAATCGCCTCTCAGTGCAACCGATTCGTGAACCGCCCATACGCTGGCGAGATCAAAGCAACAGGCCGGACCGCGGAACCCGCGAGCCGGCCTGTTTGATTTTTCAGGGCTCAACCCAGTTGATCAGGGAACTGGGGGATAGAAGTACCGGGCCAGCCGGTTCTCTCCGCTCATGGCGGACCAGGTGTAGCGATCATAGGCGTGGCCGTAAGGCTGGCCGTAGAACGGGTAGGGATCGGCCGGGCCGTAAGACTGGTAAACCCGAGGCTGATTGGTCCAGGAACCGTAGTAGCTGTAGGTGAAACCGCTGGGAAGGTCTGTGGAGCCGTAAACCGGAGCAATGGGGTAGGTTGAAATGCCGCCGGTGCTCCAGGGTGCGCCATAAACATTGACCTGCTCACCGTAATACGCCCCCGTAACCGGGGCACCGATGACCTGGCCACCCACAACCTGGGAACCGACCACGGGCGAGCCAATGACCTGCGTTCCCACAACCGGCGTGCCGGCAACCTGGGTGCGAACCACGGGTGCTACCCCGTTTCCAACCACCGTGCCGCGCTGGGGTACGTTGGAAACCGTGGGCTGCTGGGCCCAAGCCTGGGTTGCCCCAAGCAGCGCAGCGGCGCAAATGAATCGGCCGAATGGCCTGGTCATGATGCAATTCTCCAGGGAAGTCTCTTCAAGAGCTGCCAATGCAAAGTGGAGGACAATCCCTTCAACTTACCGCATAAATCCTAGAATTCAAAATTTAGGCAAACTGGGCAATTCAAATAAACATCACACGCGTGCTCAGGTTATGGTTGCTTGCGCTTGTCGAGCGACCGCCGAGCGGCTAAATTCAATGGAGATTCAACAATTTCGACCGTAGGGGGCATGAAACTCATGACGCACGAACACTGGCATGGCTGTGGCATCGTGCGCCGCGAGTTCCTGCAGGTAGGGTTTTCGGGCCTGCTGGGGCTGACGGCGGGCTCGGTTTTGCAGGGCCGTGCTGCCGCATCGCTAGCGGCTGGTTCTGTTCGAACCTCCACCCCCAAATCTGTGATCCTGGTTTTTCTCACCGGTGGGCTGGGCCATCTGGACTCGTTTGACATGAAGCCGGACGCCCCCGAGGGGATCCGGGGTGAGTTCAAGCCGGTTGCCACCAATGCCCCAGGGATCCAGATTTGTGAGCACCTGCCCGGCCTGGCGGCACGCACCGATAAGCTGGCGATTGTTCGCACGTTCTCGCACCAGCACACCAACCACCTGAACGCCACTCACCAGTTGTTAACAGGCCACCCGCAGCCCGGCGCCTTCTTTGACAAGATAGCCTCGCGAGACGATTACCCCTGCTACGCCGGTGCCCTGAACGCCATTCGCCCCCGCGCAGACGGGGTTCCCTCGGGCGTGATGCTCCCCACCTATCTCATGGAGGGGCCCCTGCTCTGGCCCGGGCAGAACGCTGGCTTTCTGGGGCCCAAGCATGACCCCTGGCAGATCCGTAAAGACCCAAACTCCTCAGGATTCCGTGAGGATAACCTTCGGCTGCCCGATGGGTTCAGCGTAGAACGGGTCGATCGGCGCAGGAACTTGCTCGACGAGATCTCTGCCCAGCAAGAGGCCTGGGGCGAGGCGGTCAACCGATCCAACACCACCAAGGATGCCCTTTCGGGCCAGCGTGAGGTGGCCTTCAATCTGCTGTCCTCTGGCAAGGTTGCCCGGGCGTTTGAGATTCAGAATGAAGACCCGCGCACCCGAGATAAATACGGGCGGCACATGTTCGGCCAGTCTTTGCTGCTGGCCCGTCGCCTTGTGCAGGCTGGGGTTCCTGTGGTGCAGGTGAATATGGGCCGGGTTCAGACTTGGGACACCCACTCAGGCAACTTCAAATCGCTCAAAGACAGGCTGCTACCGCCGACCGATCGCGGTGTTTCCGCCTTGCTGGACGATCTGGCCAGCCACGGCATGCTGGATGACACCCTGGTTGTGGTCACGGGCGAGTTCGGCCGAACGCCCAAGATTGGATCCTCGACCGGCAATAACAACACTCCCGACGGCCGCGACCACTGGTCGGCCTGCTTCTCAGCCGCGTTTGCCGGCGCTGGCGTACAAGGCGGCCAGGTAATTGGTCAGTCTGACCGGATGGGTGCCTACCCCGCGAGTACCGCGTACTCGTCTGCCGATTTCGCCGCCACCATCTACAAGGTGCTTGGCATCGACCCTGAGATTGAACTTCACGACCGCCTTCAGCGCCCGATTCAGCTCTGCAAGGGCAGCCCAATCGCCCCCCTGTTCGACCGCTCGATTGGGTAGTCTCACTCCTTCTCATCCAGATACTCCCGACCTATCAAAGATTCCGGCAGGCAGGGCATTTGTCCAGGGGCTTGGGGATCGTTATGCACGTAGCGGTACCCCTCGGCGTAGCCCTGCTGTTTCATCAAGGGGGTGACTGCGTTGCGCAAGTGCAACGGTACCGGTTCACGCGCGGTGGCCGCAGCATCAGCCGCAGCTGCATGGAACGCCCGCTTCATCAGGTTCGACTTGGGCGCCCGCGCCAGGTAGATCGTGGCCTGGGTTAGCGGGTAAAGCGCCTCTGGGAAGCCAATCAGGTGGGTAATCTGGGCCGCGGCCGCCGCCTGAGAGATCGCCTGCGGATCTGCCAGGCCCACATCTTCAGACGCCAAGATGCAAAGCCGTCGCGCGATGAACATTGGGTCGGCGCCACCTTCCACCAACCGCGCCAGCCAGTACACCGCGGCGTTGGCGTCACTGTTGCGGATCGACTTGATCAGCGCAGAGGCCAGGTTGTAATGATTCTCCCCCTGCTTGTCATACGCGTACCGCGCGCGTCCAAGCGCATCGCCCAGCGTTCGCTCTTCCACCGCCCGCCGCCCCTCAGCATCGGGTTCGGTGGCGAGTACCGAGTCTTCCAGCGCCCCCAACGCCACCCGGGCATCACCGCCGGCCGAGGTCGCCAGCTTCTCAATTAGCGCATCCGTAAGTTCGGGGCGCAGGTTCGCCAGGCCACGCTCACCATCTTCAATCGCGCGCCGAACCAGGCCGGAAATCTCGGCAACGGAAAGGGCTTCCAGCGTTACCACGCGTGCGCGTGATAGTAGCGCACTGATCACCTCAAACGACGGGTTCTCGGTGGTCGCACCAATCAACGTTACTGTGCCGTCTTCCACGGCATGCAGCAACGCATCTTGCTGGGCTTTGTTGAACCGGTGAATTTCATCAATAAACAGCAGGGTTCGCTTCCCACGTGCGCGAACGGTGCGGGCCTCGGCAATGGACTCACGAAGTTCCTTGACCCCAGAAAGGACCGCCGAGAGCGAGATGAACCGCGCATCGCTGGTATCGGCCAGCAGGCGGGCCAGAGTTGTCTTGCCGCTACCGGGCGGGCCCCAAAGGATCAATGAGGGAAGCCGCCCCCCTTGCAGTAACCGCCCGAGCAATCGGCCAGGGCCAACCACATGCCCCTGCCCCACGTACTCGGCCAGCGTACGCGGACGCATCCGCTCGGCCAGAGGCGCATCGGCATGGGCCACACGGCTTTCTGCCCGTTCGGCTTCCGCTTCTTCGTCTTCAAAGCGATCGAAGAGATCCATCCGGCCCGTTCGCGCCATTGATTCCGATCCTCGGCCAGCGGGTGTTCAAAAATCTGCCGCTTCATGGTGCAGGTCCGCTACGGCCCTGGCAAGCGGAAGTCAAACCACGTTGAATCTGCCCTTGCGGCTATCGACAAGGTTAACAGCCGCTGTCAAGAATTGGAAATCGGGTGCTCTGGAAGGGGCTTGAAGAGAGGTCCATGGTGCAATCGCCGGCAATTGAGGTGGTAGATCTGGTGAAAGTGTACGGGGGCGGGGTTCACCCGGTCCCGGTACTGCGGGGGGTCTCGTTTGCCTTGCAACCCGGAGAGCGGGTGGCGCTGCTCGGCAAGTCTGGGTCTGGCAAATCGACACTCTTGAACCTGCTGGGAGGGCTGGACCGGCCGACCAGTGGCAAGATCTCGGTCGCCGGCCAGGAACTGAGTGCACTGGACCCTCATCAGCAGGCGGCCTACCGGCTGAGCACGGTGGGCATGATCTTCCAGTCTTACAACCTGATCGGATCTCGCACCGCCCTGGAAAACGTGGAACTGCCCATGATTTTCGCCGGCCGCCCCGCCGGCGAGCGGCGAGAAACGGCCAGGCTGGCTCTAGAATCGGTCGGCCTGGCGCACCGGATTGAACATCGGCCCAACCAGCTTTCGGGCGGCGAACATCAGCGCGTGGCCATTGCGCGGGCCCTGGTCAATCGGCCCACGGTCTTGCTGGCCGACGAACCAACCGGCAACCTTGACTCCTCAACCGCCCAAGAAATCTTGGCCCTGCTCTCTGTGCATCTGGAACGCCATGGCACCACTCTGGTCATGGTTACGCACGATGAAGATCTGGCCACCCGGGCTGCCACTCGCATTGTGCGCATGCAAGACGGGCTGGTTGTTGGTTAAGTTTCTGGATTGAGGGGCGAAATGCCCAGAGGGAGCCCAAGGATCATGCGGTTTCGAGACCTTGCCGCGTTTGCACTATCGGCCTTGCGGCAGCAGAAGGTCCGCACGATGCTGACGGTGATCGGCGTGATGGTGGGCACCTTCACGCTGGTCATGAGCCTGTCCATTGGCCGCGGTGTCGATCACGCCATTCTCTCTCTGTTCCGCGATGCTGACGCCCTGCGCAAGATTGAAGTCCGGACCCGGTTCGAAACCCGCGAAGAAGACGTTCCGGCAGCCGCCAAAACTCCCACAGGCGTCATGAGCGACGCCAAGCGAAAACGGCTGGAGGCCGCACTGTCCAAGCGGTTCAAAGGCGCCTCGCCCACGGAACTGGCCCCACTCACGCCAGAAACCCTGCTCAAGGTCCAGGGCCTGAACCACGTTCAGGCGGTTCAGCCCAGCGTCTCATTCAACGGCAAGGCAGAACTTCTGGGCGCCGACACTCCCGAGGAATCGGTGGAAGTGGTCTCGGCAACCCCAGGCAGCCCCGACTATCGAGATCGCCTCATCGCCGGTGGATTTGGGGAAGCGAACCAGTATAACAGCGTGATTGTGCATGAATACCTGCTGTATCGCTGGGGGTTTGAGGGAGACGACGTTGGCGCGGCCATTGGAAGGAAGATCAGGATCAAGAGTGAGTTCAGACGCTCGGCGGCCCCTTCACTACTGGCAATCCTGAAACATAGCGAAGCTCACCTCTCGGACGATGACCTGGAGTCTATTCGCAGCTTTCTGACCCGCCTCAAGGGGATGGTCCCCTTCTTGCCCATAAGCGTCAGTGAACGCACCGCGGCCACCAAGCTCTTTCAAAACCTACGGCTGTCACCGCCCAAGGACAACTTCGAAAATTTCGAGGATGAATTCACGATCTCGGGTGTGGTTCGCCAGTTTATGGACGGCGACCCCAACCCACCCAATCCCAACGCATGGCGGCTCCACCATGCCGAGGTGATTATGCCGCCGCAGGCCGCCGCGTCCATTTACCTTCGCACCACCTGGGCCCGCGACCATGGATTTGAGAACGCGGTGGTTACCGTAGACGATGAAGCGCACGTGAAGTCGGTCGCCAAGGAGCTTGAAAAACTCGGCCTCTACGCATCCTCCCTGGCGCAAATTATCGATACGGTCCGAATGAACCTCTTGCTAATCACCATTGCCACCACCTTTGTGGCCGTGGTTGCCCTGACAGTGGCTGCGCTCGGAATCACAAACACCATGATCATGAGCGTGCTGGAACGCACAAGAGAGATCGGGATCATCAAGGCGCTAGGGGCACGTAACGGGCAAATTCAGGCCATCTTCCTGATCGAGGGGGTGCTTATTGGCTTGCTCGGCGGCTTGCTGGGCCTGGCCTTGGCCTATCTGGCCTCGTTCCCTGGCGATCGGATTGCCAAGGCCATCATGGAGCCGCAAACCCATACCCCCATTCCAGGTTCAATCTTCATCTTCCCGGCTTGGCTGGTGCTGGGCGCACCACTGATCGCGTGCCTGATCACCACCCTGGCCGCAGTTTACCCCGCCAGACGGGCCTCACGGGTTGACCCCATCACCTCGCTCAGGCATGAGTAACGCGGGTTGCGATTCTTTTAGACCGCCCGCCCACTCCAGCTCCACAAACTGAACGCCGCGGCGATTGGTGGGCGGGGGCGCGGAATGGCTTTCTTCAACGAAGGTCTCTAACCGCGCTGGCCCCTGCTCCAGCCGTAGGTCTGTGATGACACAAACCCCGTCATCGGCTGGCACCTCGACCCGTCGAACTTGATCACCAATCTTGACCGTTAATCGCTGCGGTTGCGCCGCAGCCTTGAACTCGATCCGCGCCCGATACCGCCCTGTGCGGCTCACTTCAAGTTCCCAGAACCCTTCGCTGTTCGGCTCCCAGCCGGCATGGGGGCCACGCCAGTCTTGGCGGGTGAGCATGGTCACCGCTTCCTCGGGCGCACCCACAAAAATCCTGAGCGGGTCAAACCCGCGTGAAACCCGCATCTGCTCAAACCAAGCGTCATAAACCGCCTGCAACCGGGCCGTGATCTCTGGATGCTTGGCCGCCACATCGGTTTCTTCAAACGGATCCTGGATCAGATCAAAGAGCTGGAACGGCCCGAAACGCATGGGATCAAGCTCCCAGGCTCCCCGGGGCTGAAGCAGCTTCCAACGCTTTTCTACCACCGCACACGCGCGTTGAGGCTGGGGCACTTCGCCCCGGTGCCACTGAACCACATACGGCCGTTCGGGCAGAGAATCCACCACACCCGTCAGCAGCGGCCAGGCACTCCGGCCATCCATGGACGGATCGGCCGCCATGCCGCAGGCGTCTAGAATGGAAGGGGCCAGGTCAATCACCGCCACGGGGTCTGCCGTTCGTTTGCCAGCCGGCACCTTGCCGGGCCAGCTCACCACACAAGGGGCCCGGATACCGCCCTCGAACAGGCTGCCTTTCAATCCCTTCAGACCGGCGTTGAAGCGAAGCTGCTCGGGCCCGTTGTCGCCCAGAAAGATCACCAAAGTCTGATTACTCAATCCCAGAGATTCAATCCGATCTATAAGCCGACCTACGTTCTGGTCTACCCGGGAGATCATGCCATAAACCCGTTCAACTACAGAAACATCAACCGGGGCAGGCAGCTTTGGACCCACGCTCGGAAACGCGGCCGGGCTCAGATCCTTGTTGTGATACACCGCTACGTCAGCTTCTGGCACTTCAAGCGGTGTGTGGGGAGCGTTGAAGGCCAGCATCAAAAAAAACGGCTGCTCACGGTTCCGGTTCACAAACTCCAGTGCAGCTTCGGCAAAAATGTCTGTACAGTATCCGTGAATCACTTCAGGTCGACCGTCCCGGAACAGAATTGGGTCGAAGTAGCTTGACCCTCCGCGTGGGTCAGACGGCTGGCCAATCCCGCCCCCGCGGTGAACCAGGGAACTGGCAAAACCCTGGTCGCCAGGGCGCATGGGGTATGAGTCTCCCAGGTGCCACTTTCCAAAAAGCCCACAGGCGTATCCTTTGTCGGAAAGCCGTTCGGCCAGAGTTCGCTCGGCAGGGTCCATCAGAGCCCGGCCCAGAAACGTGTCTACAACGCCCGTGCGATACGGGTACCGACCTGTGAGCAGCGCGGCTCGGGTCGGTGCACACACCGGAGTCACGTAGAACCGCGTCAAAACGGTGCCAGAGGCGGCCAGGCGATCAAGCCTGGGGGTTTCTATGACCGGGTTGCCCATGAATCCCGCATCGGCGTAACCCTGGTCGTCTGTCACAATCACGATGACATTTGGGGGTTTGGTGGCGGTCTCGGCCCGGCAAAAGAGCCCAGGAGCACCCAGAATTGCCACCAGCGATAGTATCAATTCCCTTTTTTTCACCGCACGCCTCGCAACTAAAAGCGCAGGAATTCCATCCTGGATTCACTTGATTTTGCTCACCTGGGCCTTCTGTAGACAAGGCCGGTAACCACGCATTGATATCGACTTGGTCTAGGTTCAGGCCGTTTTGTCCGTTATGCTCAAAGATTCAGTTTGCCAGGAGTTTGTACTCGGTACCTACCCAAGGTCCGCCGACCCCCACAAGGAGTTTCGATGAAGTCCGCCATGCTCGCCGCGATCGGGGGCTCGGCCCTGCTGATCGCCGGTCCCGCCTTCCTCTCTGCCCAGCAAGAAAAGGGTGCCGCCGCCACCGCCAAGGTCAAGGCCACCGCCCCTGCCCGTTCCCCTGCCGATCTCAAAAAGGATGCCAGCTACGGAATTGGCCTGGCCTTCGCCAAGAACTTCAAGGAACAAGAGATCGACGTCGACGTGAACGAACTGGTTCAAGGCGTCAAAGACGGACTTTCAGGTGGTAAGAGCCGCTTGACCGATGCGGAACTCGAATCCGTGATGGAAGAGTTCAAGACCGCGCTCATCGCCCAGCAGCAGGCCAAAATGAAGGCCGCCGGCGAAGAAAGCCTCAAAAAAGGGGCAACCTTCCTGGCTGATAACAAGAAGAAGCCAGGCGTAAAAGTGACCGCCAAGGGGGTTCACGTAGAAACTCTCAAGGAAGGCACTGGCGCCAACCCCAAAGAAACAGACACCGTGAAGGTCCACTACAAGGGGACCCTGATCGACGGCACCGAGTTTGATAGCTCTTACAAGCGGAATGAGCCAATCTCGTTCCCACTCAACCGGGTCATCGCGGGTTGGACCGATGGCGTTCAGCAGATGAAGGTCGGCGGCAAGGCCCGGCTGGTTATCCCGTCTGAGCTGGCCTACGGCGAAGGCGGAAGCCCACCGGTGATCCCACCCAACTCAACGCTCGTCTTCGAGATCGAACTGCTGGACATCGAAAAACCAGACGCCAAGTGATTTTGCTGGTCCTCGATTTTTGCCGAGCCCGGTCAACGCATCTGTGTTGGCCCGGGCTCGGTTCTTTTTTAGGAACACTCACAACCAGATCGCACACAGCATGAGCTAAGAAGCCGTTACAAAACCGGGGCTGGCTCAAAGTCCGCGAGTTGCCTGTCTCAGGTTTTGAAATTGCCCCTCTAGCGGTTCACGAATCGATTGCACACAAAACGACCCCAAGAGATCGCCGAGGGCAGCCCTCCCCCCATGTGCAACCCAATCGTAAACCGCACGGAATGGTAGACAGCGATCATTCTTTGAGAAACCCCTCGCCAAGTGGAGCACACCGACCATGAAAGTTGCCGTTACGGGAGCGACCGGTTTTGTAGGCCGAGCCGTGGTTGCCAGCTTGCTCAGCCGCGGAGACCAGGTTCGAGCCTGGTTTCGGCCGGGCCGGATTGGTAGCTCTCTGCCCCAGCATCAAGAACTGGAATGGGTGGAAGGGGACCTCAGAAACCGGCAGTTGCATACGGAGTTCGTTTCAGGCTGTGATGCCGTGGTGCATGCTGCGCTCGATCGCACGGGCCCCGGTTTCCGGGGCGCTGAAGGTAACCTGATCGACTTCGTGGAAACGAACGTGGTGGGCTCGATCAACCTGATTGAAGAAGCTCGCAAAGCCGGCGTTAAACGATTCATTTTCATCTCCACCTGCGCGGTCCACGAGCGAATTCTTGACGATCGGCCGCTTGATGAAACGCACCCGCTTTGGAGCACCAGCCACTATGGCGCACACAAGGCCGCCATTGAGGCGTTTGTGAGCAGCTTCGGGCTAGGCTCCGGCTTCCCGGTTTGCGCCTTGCGGCCTACGGGAATCTACGGTTTGGCTCAACCGGCCGAGCACAGCAAATGGTTTGAGCTAGTCAAACAGGTGTTGGCAGGCCAGGCGGTCTCTTGCACGCGAGGCGGCAAGGAAGTGCATGTGGATGATGTGGCCCGCGCTGTGGCCTTGCTGCTCAATGCACCGGCCATTCAGATCACGGGCCATGCGTTCAATTGCACAGATCGCTATGTCTCAGATCTTGAAGTGGCTCAGATCGCCCAGAAACTTTCAGGGTCAAGCGCCGTAGTTCAGGGCCAAACCCCACAACCCAAGCACCAGATTGCCACCGGAAAAATCCAGAGGCTGGGCATGGTGTTCGGCGGCACGCCGCTCCTGGAAAAAACCATCGGCCAACTGGTGAACGCGGCCGGCTGAGCGTTCTGTCACAGATCAAGCCGGCGACACTGGTTCGACGGTCTTGAGCTTCTTCACGGTTCGCCACCAGGAAAAAAGCAGCGAGCCGCCCGCACAGATCAGGCCCAACGCCAGACCAATCCAGAGCCCAAACACGCCCCAGCCAAGTGGGAACCCCAGCACAAACCCAATCGGCAAACCGATGGTCCAGTGAGACGCCAGGTTCACATACATGGGGACCTGCGTTTCACCCGTGCCCCTGAGCGCACCGCCCGCCACCACCTGCAGCCCGTCAAAAAGCTGAAACATCGCGGCAATTCCCAGTAACGGCAACGCGATCCGAATGACTTGAGCCTCGTCGGTAAACACGCTCAGAATGGATCGGGGGATCAGCAAGAAGGTCAGGCCCGCCAGCATCATGAAGCAGGCCCCAATTCCCAGTGCCACCCATCCGGCCCGCGCCGCCCCCAACGGATCTCCCAGACCAATCGCCTGCCCCACACGCACCGAACCAGCCGATGAAATGCCGAGCGGAACCATGAACGTTACGCTTGCCACGTTCAGCACCACTTCATGAGCCGCCAGCGCCGTTGGACCGAGCCGGCCGGCCAGTAGGGCCGCCGCACCAAAAACGCCCACCTCCAGGCCAAACTGGGCGGCAATCGGGGCACCAAGCACCAGCAACCGGCCAATCCATGCCCAGTTCGGGCCAAGCGGCACCCGCAGCAGCCCGGTACCGGCTTTTAAAGAATGCACCACCGCCACCACCAAAAGCGTCAGGAACATCGCCAGCCGCGAGATGTTTGTGGCCCAGGCTGATCCAGCCACCCCCAACGCCGGCAAGCCCCAATGGCCACCAATCAGCACCCAGTTCCCAACCAAGTTGAGCACGTTCGCAGCGATCAAGGTAACCGTGACCGCCCTCACCACGTTCATGGCCTGAAGATAACGCCGGATCACGAAGTACAGGAGTAAGGGCGGGGTTCCCCAGTTCAGGATACTCAGGTACGTAGCGGCCGGTGTTACCACCTCTGGTGCCAGCCCCCAGCTTGGCAACCAAGGGACCAGCAGCGTAACCCCCAGCATGGTTGGCACGCTTGCCATGAGCGCCACGTAAATGCCCTGGACCAGCCAGCGATTGCAATCGGCAATCTGCTTCGCGCCAAACGCCTGTGAAATCACGGAATCGAGTCCCAGCAAAACCCCCATCGCAAAGACCTCGATTGCGAAATACGTGATATTCCCCAGCCCCACGGCTCCAATGGCCTCTGGACCCAACCGGCCAACCATGACCAGATCCACCACCCCCATGGCCATCCAGCCCAGCTCGGCAAGGACCACGGGCCAGGCCAAAGCCAGCGTGGCCAGGGTCTCTGCCCAAACCTGTCCGCGCGCGGTTGAGGCGGCAGGGTCCGTTTCGCCAGCATCCAATTGAGGCTCTACCAAATTCATGAAATCAGCGACAACCGCGGGCGGCAGTCCTACAAGTGAAATCGCCGTGTCAAAACAAAAAACTTGGCTCCATGCTTTTCAGACAAGAAGCCAAGTCACGGGTTCAAATTTCAGCAGCTAGCGTGGCCAACCCAATGCGGCAACTCACCCCTTGAGCGCGGCCGTAACCGCCGCCTTGGTCTTCTCTAGCCCGGTGCGAGCGACCAATTTGGGATCTTGGGCCCAGTACTCTTTATTGAACAATTCCAGCGACAGGTACCCGTTGAAGCCAACATCCCGCAAGGTCCGGATCACCTCACCCAGCGGGGCAACACCATCGCCCGGGTAAACCCGGTCAGCGTCATTGATCTTCTCGGGTGACAGGTGACCGGGGTAGTCGTTCATGTGGAAGACCGGCAGATTCTCGCCACGGAGCAGGTGCAAGCCGCCAACGGCCGAACCGCCCTTGTACAGGTGGTAGACGTCGGCCAGAATGCAGGCGTCTTTCTCGCCGGCCGAGATCGCCACGTAACAGGCATCGGCCAGCCTTGTCAGGGTTTTGGAGAAGCCCCAGACCTCGATCTCTGGAATCACGCCGATCTCGCGACCGAGCTTCAGAACGTCGAGATAGCGGTCTCCGATGGCCTGCAGGCTGATACCCGAGATATCGGTGGCACCCACGGCCGGTGCGGCAATCCGCGTCCCGCCAACCTTCCGCACCAGTTCCATGCTCCGCCGGGCTTCGTCCAGCCCCTTCTTGCGGGCAGCAGGATCGTCAACCACCCACTCAAAGAAGCCGATGGCGCTGGGGACCACCATACCGGCGTCCGCAATTTGCTTGCGCAGGTCGTCGAGCGAATGGCCGGCCTCCACGTGGGCATCGAGTTCCCGGATCCAGGGCTCAATGGCCTGGTAACCAGCCTCGGCGGCAATCTTGACCTCTTCAGCAATCGGCACCTTCTGGCCCATGATTGTGCTGGTGTT
>CAIYJE010000025.1 GCA_903926465.1 uncultured Planctomycetales bacterium | reverse complement strand
TCCAGACCCCTCTGGACCATGAACACCAGGTTGTTGGCAGGCGCACGAAGTCCGTCTTTCAGAGCCGCGAACGTGAGTGAGCGACCCTCTTAATCCAGACCCCTCTGGACCATGAACACCAGGTTGTTGGCAGGCGCACGAAGTCCGTCTTTCAGAGCCGCGAACGTGAGTGAGCGACCCTCTCAATCCAGACCCCTCTGGACCATGAACACCAGGTTCAGCGTCTATCCGTGTAAACGTTCAATTGTCTGCTCAATATCGGCACACTACCATAACGCGGGGTCTCACTTCGGTTCAATTCACTCCGTCGATCGTGGAAACACAGCCATTGGTTCACCCTGGCGATCGATAACATAATTGATGGCGTTACTTCGGGCCTCTTCATCCCACAGGTAACGCGTACTCCCGTGTCGAGTCCAGAGTATGCGATCAGCATCTTCATCGAACGACTCACGCAAACGCCGGCTTGACCAAGCCTTGAGTTGGATCATGATTCTTTCGGGAGTAACGCTGGCCGCAGAGAGCACGACATGCACATGATTCGACCGCACATGAATAGCCCAGAGCAACCATCTCCGATAGTTGGCTTGTTCCCGTACGGCTTGCAGCACACAACACCGGCGTGGTTCGTCCAGAATATATTCACCGTACCGCATGCGAGCTTGTTCCGATCGATTTCTCTCGTCATTGCTAGGCACTATCGGGGTCTCAAAGGCATTGTGCTGCCGATCGACCGAACCTGTCTCGCGTCCGTGTAGCCACGTTCCATAAGTCGTGAATGTCAGAAAGTATGCAGAGACCGATTGTCCCATACCCCCACCTCTGGTATTCGGTTCAATCAGATGTGGTGTGCTTGTTGCAAAATAAAGTTACATTTTACATGATCGCAGATGTGTTCAGCCAGTAGACAGTTTTAGATAGTTCGGAACCCAAGAACGACGGCGTGGAACCTGGTGTTCATGGTCCAGAGGGGTCTGGATTGAGCGGGTCGCTCACTCACGTTCGCGGCTCTGACGGAGCGGAGCACGCCTCGGCGACGGCGCAGAACCTGGTGTTCTCGGTCCAGTTTGATGATTAGCGACGATGCACGAATGAACGCGTTGCTCATCCGTGCTTCGTTGTCTGAATATCAAGCATCGCCCGACTTACTTGGCCGCCTTGAGCAGGTGCAGGTCGAACCAGTCGGCAAAGCGTTCGACGTCTTTTTCCATGTTGGGCCAGCCGTGCTGCTGGCCGGGCTTGGTTTCCAGGGTGGCGGTCATCCCCTGCGCTTTGGCCTTGGCCACAAACAGTTCAGCCTGCTGGATGGGCACAAGTGTGTCGGCATCGCCGTGAATGATCAGGGTTGGTGGGTCATCGGGGGTCACATGGCTGATCGGCGAGATTGCCTTGCCAATTTCAACCCGGCGGGCTCGCTCGGTGATCGGCTCGAACTTGTTGTTGGCGGTCTTGAGTTCGTGGAAGTCAAACGGGGCCTGGAAGTTGATGAGGACCCCTTCACCGAGCGCCGTTTCATTTTCCTTGCCATAGTTCAGGAAGTCGGTGGGCGGGAAGAAGCAGGCTACGGCCTGGACGCGGCTGGAGGCTCGATCGACCGGGTCTTTGGCGTTGGGGTCGCCCGGTTTGCCGGCCGTGCCCAGCATGAGTGAAAGGTGGCCGCCGGCCGATGCGCCGAAAATGCCCAAACGCTCGGGATCGACGCCGTACTCGGCGGCATGGGTGCGGATGAAACGGACGGCCCGGTTCATATCTTCGACCACCTCGGGGATGGTGAACTTGGGCTGGCTGCCGTGGACCACAGCAAACACGGTATATCTGCGTGCGGTCAGGAGGCGAATAAAGCCTTCGGGGATGCCGTCGTGTGACGAGTACCAACCGCCGCTGACCACGGCGATGATGCCGATACCGTTCGGCTTGGCGGTTGGCTTGAAGACATCGAGCGTGAGTGCTGTGCCGAACTTCCGCCCGTAAATCACGTCTTCGGTGCGTGTATGGGGAGAGTCGGCGGTTTGCGGGGCCTGGGCCAGAACAGTAGAGCTGGTGGCTAGCCAAAGGGCCAGGACAGAGGAGTGGGCAAAGCGTGGCATGAGAAAGGGTCTCTGGTGGGGGCGTGGGCCAGGAACTGGCTTGTGATAAGCGGGTGTACCCATTTACGCTGCCAGACCGAGCCGGCCCGTGCAATGCGCAAGAGGCAAAAACCAGACCAGGCCAGAGGGGCTTCTTCCGGGTCCATACCGTCCATACCGTCCATTCTTCCTCTCCAACGCCCTGGCTGTTTCGTGCCTTTCATTCTATCTTGAATAGGTTGAACAGCCAGAAAAGGGGATTGAGGATGAAGCTGGAACTGGATGGCCAGGTGGCCGTGATTGTGGGTGGGGCACGTGGGCTGGGTCGCTCGATTGCCGAGGGATTCCTGGCCGAGCATGCCCGGGTGGTGCTGGTGGACCGAGATTCGGAAGTTGAGCAGACTGCCAGGGAGCTGGCCGGGCATGGTGGGCGGCCTGCGGAGGTCGAACCGGCCCAGCTAGACGCCACCGACCACGCGGCCGTTGAGCGGCTGTCGCACGAACTCTGGCAGCGGTACGGTCGGGTTGATCACGTGGTGTTTGCCGCTGGCATAGGCTCTGGCAAGTTCGGCTTCCCGTTCTGGAAGCTGAGCCCGGCCGACTGGGACAAGGTTTTGCGAGTGAACCTGATTGGTGCGGTGAACGTGGCGCATGCGTTTGCTCCGGCCATGTCCGAGTCGTGCCGGGGCACGTTCTTGTTCATTGCCTCGGTCGCCGGCCAGATTGGCTCCCAGACCGACCCTCCGTATAGCGCCAGCAAGGCGGGGCTGATCAACTTTGCCCAGTGCGCGGCCAAAGACCTGGCCCCTTATGGCGTGCGTGTGAACGCGCTCTGCCCAGGCATGATCAAGAGTGCCTTGAACCGATCGGTCTATGAGGCCTGGGCCGCCGGTGCACCCGGCACCCCGCCCACCTATGAGGCCTGGGCCGCTGAGAAGATTCAGAAACTGGTGCCGCTCAACCGCTGGCAAACGCCCGAGGATGTGGCGGCCATGGCCGTGTTTCTGGCCTCGGCACGCGCCCACAACGTGACCGGCCAGACCATCAACGTGGATGGCGGCTACGTGATGCACTGGTAAGCGACTTTGTTCGATGTAGGACGGCCGCCCTCGGCTGTCTCTGAATTTTCGAGCCTTCTAGAAGATGACAGCCGAGGGCGGCTGCCCTACACTTTCGGAGAAAATGTGCGATGAATGTCGATTTGACAGATAAGGTGATGGTGGTAACGGGTGCCGATTCTGGCATTGGCGCCGACATTGTGAAGCTGGCCCTGGAGTCTGGCGCCAAGGTTGTGGCGGTAGATATCAACCCCAACCTGGCGGCCTCGGCGCACGGGCGGTTGGGCGACCTGACACGCAATGCCCGGTTCGTGGTGGGTGACGTGGCAACAGAGGAAACGCACGCGCAGTACGCTCGCGAGGCGTTTGAGTCATTTGGCCGGCTCGACGTGATGGTGAATAACGCCGGCATCGGCTCAACCAGGCGCATTCATGAAGCGCCGCCGGAAGAGTTTGATCGGCTGATCAATGTGAACCTGAAGTCGCTATACTGGTCGGCCCGGTTTGTGGTGCCGTTCATGAAGAAGCACGGCGGCGGGCTGATCTTGAACACGGCGTCGATCTCGTCGGTGGCTGGTATCCCGTTGCAGGGAATTTACGCGGCCACCAAGGGGGCCGTGGCCCAGCTCACGCGGCAGATGGCCATTGAATACGCCCCTGACAACATCCGGGTGAATGCGGTATGCCCGGGTACGGTGGATACCCCCCTGCTCCGCAAGGCGGCCGCCGAGGCCGGAGATCCCGACGCGTTTTTGAAGATGCTGGCCGATATGCATCCGATTGGCCGGATCGCCGGCCCTGAAGAGATTGCCGCCATGTTCATCTTCCTGTCCAGTGACTGGGCCACGTTCATGACGGGCGCCTCGGTGTTCGTGGATGGTGGCTTCACAGCGCAGTGAGCGACGAACTCTGCAAGGCGCTTCGGGGCCGTGAACACCAGGTTCACGGTCGGCGTGCTTTCTTCGGACGTGTCATGGATGATCTGGTACAGATCATCCGTGACCGGCGGCATTGACGACAGAGTGCCTTGAGCCCCGGAAGGCGCGACACGACGTGAGCCCGGGGTGAAACCCTCTTCGTTCTACACACGTCCTCAGGACCTCGAAGAATCAGAAAGAACGGACCATACGACCCTGAGAGAAGAATGAACGGGATGGCCCTGAATCACTGAGGACTGGCGGTATTCCGGGTCCATCACACCTGTCCATTCCGTCCATCAGGTCCATTCCTGGCCTGACGTGGGCAGGCCATCGGCATGCTTCCAGAAAAGCCGGAAAGAGTTGTGTCGTACAACGAGGGTGAAACCCTGGGGACTCATGTTCCACCAGTAACATGGATGAGGTCGCACGGTCGATTCTTCACCTGGATTTCTTGGCCTCTTGGCGGTGACAGATTCTTTTTGGCTGATCCGCTCAGGTTACCAGGTTCTGTTATCCCTGAAGGGTCTTGGCTTTTGATAGAATGAATCCGCTGAACGCACCGCCGATCACAATCCCTGGGCTGAGATCATGAATTTCGTGGCCGTCCTCTGGCCGTTTGCTGGGCTTGCGATCATCATTTTGTTGCCCTATCTGCAGCCGGCGCGGAATTGCCCAGATTGTGGGACGCCGTTGCCGCGGTTTCAGAGTTCCGCGACCAAGACCAGAGCACAGTGGCTGCGCGGCGGCTACCTTTGCTCGCAATGCGGTTGCGAATGCGACAGAAAAGGAAATCGTTTGGCCGCGAATTCGGATCACAGACCGGCCCCACTCCTTGGAACCGTGCTGGTGAGCACGGCCCTGCTGGGAGCTTTCCTGTTGCCGGTCGTCATCTTCCTCTGGCGATCCTGAGGTTGCTGAGTTACCCGTCCACGCTGTTTCCCGGTGGTTCCTTGGCCTGTCCTGTGCAAGTGTGAATGGCTCCTGGTCCACTGAGGGTTTTGGACCTCAAACAAACCGTTCCCAGCTCTGCCGACTTCATCCCTCGGAATCTCGAAATATGAGCGATCACAGCCCTTACGCCAACCTTGTCCGTGCCTCCCAGGAAATTGCCGTGCTGGGCTCGTGTGCCTCGCTCTTGGGCTGGGACGAGCAAACGTACATGCCACGCGGCGGTGCCGAGCATCGCTCTGCCCAGATGTCGCTCCTGGCCGGCATGGTGCATGAGAAAGCGACCGACCCCAGGATCGGCGACTGGCTGAGCCAGGCCGAAAGTCAGCCGATTGCCACAAAGCCCGATTCGGTGGAAGCCGTGAACGTGCGGGAGTGGCGGCGGTCGTACGATCGTTCCACCAAACTGCCGCGCCGGCTCGTGGAAGAGCTGGCCAAGGCCACCTCGCTGGGCCAGCAGACCTGGGTGGAGGCCCGGCAAGCCCAGAAATATGCCCAGTTTCAGCCAGCGTTTGAGACGATCCTGCACCTCAAGCGTGAAGAGGCCGCCTGCCTGGGCACAGGCTCCGGCGATTATGATGCCCTGCTGGACGATTACGAACCAGGCGTGAAGGCGGCCGACCTGGCCCCGCTCTTTGAAACCTTGCGCCAGGGGCTGGTCCCCTTGATTGTGGCCATTGCCGACGCCCCGCGCAAGCCCGATGCCACCGTGCTTGAGCGAGATTACCCGGTCGATCGTCAGCAGATCTTCGGCGAGCTGATGGCCGCCAATTTTGGGTTCGACTTCGAACGTGGCCGGCTCGATGTCACGGCTCACCCCTTCTGCACCGACATTGGACCCGGCGATTGCCGGATCACCACCCGCTACAACCCCAAAGACTTTTCCGATGCGTTCTTCGGGATCTTGCATGAGACGGGCCACGCCCTTTATGAGCAGGGCCTGAACCCTGCGCACCACGGCACGCCCATGGGTCAGTCCGTCTCATTAGGCGTGCATGAGAGCCAGTCTCGGCTCTGGGAAAATGCGGTCGGTCGAAGTCGGCCGTTCTGGAAGTATGCCTTCCCCCAGGCGAAGCGGGTGTTTCGCGATGCGCTTCATGAGGTGGAGCTAGATCGGTTCCTGTTCGCAATCAACGAGGTGCGACCGTCATTGATCCGGGTGCAGGCCGATGAGGTGACGTATAGCCTGCACATCATCATCCGGTTCGAGCTGGAACGGGCCCTGCTGGCGGGCGACCTGGCCCCCGGCGACCTTCCAGGTGCCTGGACCGAGAAGTACCAATCTTACCTGAACGTGACCCCGGCCAACGACGCCGAGGGTTGCTTGCAGGACATTCACTGGAGCGCGGGGCTGTTTGGATACTTCCCCACCTACACGCTGGGGAACGTGTTTGCGGCCCAGTTGTTCGACAAGGCTTCACGTGATCTGGGCGACCTGCCCGATCAGCTTGAACGGGGCGAGTTCAGCGGCCTGCTGGGCTGGCTCAGGAAGAACATTCACCAGCATGGCAAGCGCTGGTGGAGCGATGAGCTGATTACCCGAGCGGCCGGCACTAGGCCCGATCCGCAGCCGTTCCTGAATAGCCTGCGCACCAAGTTTGGTGAGCTGTACGGGGTGTGAGATAAGGCTCTGTCATCCGCTCTTGTGCCACTGCTGTGTCAGCCAGTGCTCTTCATGAGTAAAAAAAGGGGTCAGGACTCGTTTCCGCCGTGGAAACGAGTCCTGACCCCTTTTTTTCTTTTTTTACGGCCAGCTCGCAATGAGAAAATGAAGGTCAAGACAAGGGTTATCAAAGCACGTTGGCTCTGATCTTATAAGGGTAACAAACACAGGTGTTGCCGTCTTCGCTCCAGACCGACAGTTGGACCCTGTACGGGGTGTCCGAGGGTGGCAACGGTAGCGTGAAGGGAATCTCATCCCGGTAGAGATAATCGCCCTGGTAGAGGGGCACTTCGATCACGTCCGAATTCACAGAGACAAGTGAATCGCCGGCTTCCTCGTCATCTTGGCTCCCGTACACCTCAACACGAATCTGGGTCCGAGCCAAGAATGGAGATTTGGGTGCCTGCCCACCCTGCCAGAACAGAGTATGAATTGTGAGATCGAGCTTGCCAGCCGCAGTCACCTCATGACCCTCTGATATGCCTAGCTGTCTGAAGGCAACATTCGACTGCAACCCCTCCTCGATATTATTGTTGACCTGTTGGGGAGAGCTGACCACTTTTGGCGAAAGTGGTAGGAAGCCGAGGCAGGCTCCAACAAGTAGCGAGAACCCAACCGCATACGTACGATGACTCATGTTACACCTCGCGTGGACTCTGTTTAGGAAAGGAGTTCGGAGCCTTCAATTTTGCGAAACGGTGAAGTAGGAAGGGCCAATCGTTACAAGACCTTGAGCATTCGTAGCAGGCGGACAGCCTCCTTCTGTAAAGGTGATAATTACGGAGTAATCACCGGGTCCACTGAGAACTTTTGAGCCCGATGCTTGTGCATCACCTACTTTGCCGCACGGTTGGCTACCAGAGTTTTGCGTTTGGGAATCAAAGACATAAAAGCCGCTGTTCGTCATTCGATAATACTTGGCGACCGCACAAAAGACGCACTGATTTGCTTGTGACGGCGTCGTGCAGTTAAAATGATAGTTTACAACCCATTGAACTGAGAGTTTATTTGTGACTGTTTGTACGCCTGGTGGCGAGTAGATTTGAAATGGATCAATCACACCCCAGCAGGTTGTGGGTTGTTAGCCATGCGCCGCTTTTGCGGCCAAAACCGCAAGACACAATGCGAGGCCAAACGCGTATAGTGTGCATCTCCCAGGGGTGAAACCTGCCCCGAGTGCGCCTTGCCGCTTGAAACAATTCAGCATGATTGTGTTGCTCCTGTTGAGATAAGATTGAGCCTGATCAAGTACTGGGTGAGGGTGGGTCCGTAGAATTGGCCAACTGCGTTGTCAAGGCTCTAATCGTTCCGAGTGTCAGTCGATTGGTGCGGTCAAGTTCTTTTACGGCAAAACCATCGCCCTCACGGTTCGGGTGGAAATGATCGAATCCGGTTGCGCAACGGTGAAAAGACTCACTCGTACCCGATACGGACTTTCGTTGGGCAACACTTCCTGCTCAAAGAAAACCGTTTCTTCTGTGCTTTCTTCCCGTTTCGGTACCACGTGGAGTTTGACCTCCTGCGTGGCCAGAACATGCTCGGATCGTTTGGGCCTGGCTATGCTTGGCATCGGGTCGCCGGGTTTTGCCTCGGGTTGAGGTTCTGGGGCTTGTTCTGGGTTTGAGGAGTCTCGGGGGGCCAAAAGTTCATATTTCAGCATATGGTTCAAGCCTGTATTTCCCCAGGTCAGGGGAGGAAAGATCACACGGGTGTGGAACGAGATATTTCGTATCCCGTGAATCTCTGGCTCGACCACTTGAAGTTGCACAAAAGCGCGGTCTTGATGGGGCACGCGATGAATACCGGCTGTTTCCGTTCCTGGTTCGGGACGTGCTACATTACCCAAATTCAAAAGTCCATGAACCGCCAGATAACCCAGCAGGGCTGAAGCCAGAATAAGTAGCAAAGTTTGTAACCATTCAGCCGAATGCAGTGCTTGATCCTGGAAGCGGCGGGAGTTGGCCGGTCTTGAGGTACTCGCGAACAGCATTCGTCACGGCGGATACTGGGTTATGGCCCCTCTGTTTCAGAGTCCGGAAGACGCTCATC
>CAIYJE010000024.1 GCA_903926465.1 uncultured Planctomycetales bacterium | reverse complement strand
GGCGGTACGGTCAACCTCATCGGCACCCTGGATAACACGGGCACGACGCTGGCCCTGAATGCCACGACCGGAAGTTGGAACCTGGCTGGCGGTACGCTCAAGGGTGGTACTTACCAGGCTTCCTCTGGTTCGAAGTTATTCTTCACGGGTGGGGGCACATTAGATGGCGTGACGGCGGCGAGCGACCTTGATTTAGCGACCAATAACGGCGCCAGTGCGACGATTGTCAACGGGCTGACGCTTCAGGGCTCGACGATTTATCTTGGAAATCAGGCCGGCTCCACGACGGGTGGCCTGAACATTAATGGTAACCAGAAATTGGGTGGTACGGGTTCGGTTGTATTTGGCAAGAATTATTACAACTCCGTCAGGGCCGATAACAGCACGCTCACGATTGGGAGTGGGATCACGGTGCGGGGGAGTAGCGGCTCGATCTACGGGTATGGCAGCAGTACGTTGATCAATGAAGGGACAATCGTTGCCGATGATAGTGGCGGCGTGGTGCCTGGCTTTGTTTACGACACAGGATTTAACACAGGCTACACAACGAGTACGGCCGTTAGCATTGACACCAGTGGCGTGGCCAATCCCGCGCCCCAGGCTATGTATCAGAGCGAACGTTATTTTTACAACCCAATCACGTATACGCTCAATAATCTCACCCCCAGCGCTGGCTATAATCTTCGTCTCCAGTTCGCGGATGAGATTTCTTCGGGGGCGGGGCAGAACAAGTTCAACGTCTCGGTGAATGGTGTTCAGATTCTGGGTGACTTTGATATCTTTGCGAGCGCGGGCGCCGCATATAAAGCAATTGTCCAGGAGGCTTCCGTCACAGCGGATGCCAGCGGTACCCTGACCGTCACGTTCACACCGACCAGTGGTTCTGCCCAGGTTAGCGGCCTGGAGTTGCTTTCCGGCGGCACGTCGGTGCGTGGTATCAACGCCGGTGAACTTGCGGGTGGAGTACTTAATATTAATACCAATACGTTCTTTAACCAGGGGAATCTGTTAGTAAATGTTTTGTCGGAATCGCTGAATGTTCAAAGCGCCTTCCAGAATTCAGGGGCGCTTCAGGTATTAAACGGTGCTGCCATGACCATTAACGGCCTGAACGGTAATCTGGGAGTATTCCAGGAGACTGTTACCAGTACAGCGACTCTTGGTACCAGTCTCCTGGTCTCAACCCGCAACCCGCTGCTGTTTAACCCCAAGGGGCGGGTGAACCTGAATGGCTCAGGAACCGCAAAAGCTCCGCAATTCCTGGAGGCGGCCAGCCAAGACCTGGGTAATATACCCAGTGGATACATTGAGAATTCCGCATTTGGTACCCTAGCACTTTCTAATAATACCTATGTCAGGCTGGTGGATAACACCGCAAATACCACCAGTAACGCACGCGAAGCGGTTTACGTGAGTACGCTGATTGTGCCCAGCGGATGCACGTTGGATTTGAATGGGCTACAGCTTTATGCCAAGGCCGCGGCCATTGATGGCACTGTGATTAACGGCTCATTGAACCAAATTCCCAACGCCGGTGCGCTGACCCTGGGCTCTATCAATCCTGGCAATATCACAGAGTCTGGACAGCTCGATGAATGGTCGTTTTATGGTCGTGCCGGTCAAATGATCACGGCTATCGTCGATTCAGGATCCTCTGCCGTGTTGTCACCTTCGCTTGGCTGGGGGGCCATTCAACTACTCGACGCCAGTAACTTGGTCATCGCGTCTGCAAGTGTAAACTCAGGTGTCGGTCTTGCGATTCTGAACAATTTCACATTGCCCGCCGATGGTGTTTACAAGATTCGTGTGAATGCCCAGAGCGGGCATAGCACGGCCACGGGTCATTACCTGGTGGCAGCCTATGACTCCACACCGAGCATTAACACGCTCAATCTTGATCAGGTTGCATCAGGCACAATCGCCACGCCGTTTGTGCAACATCAGTGGAACTTTGCGGCCTCGGTCGGGCAAGCGTTACAGTTTCATTTAGTCAGTCAAACCAGCCCAGGGATCACCTATACGCTTACCGGCCCCGACGGCGCTCAACTGTTTAGCGATATCACGGCCGATATCATTGTGGGAATACCAACATCAGGCGCTTATACATTGGTTGCACACAGCTTGAGTGGCGCAACGGGAAGTTATGCTTTCGCCCTGAATAATCTCACAATCACGGATCTCGGTCTCGGCCAGACCTACGCTGGTAACTTTAGCGGGTCTGGTCAGCCACAACTCTTCAAGGTGGCTGTGACAGATTCCAAGAATCTGGCGTTTGTGCTGAATGACGCTTCCTTGTCTGACCATGTGGAATTGTATGTCCGGTTTGGGGCTCCACCCACACGATCTGCATTTGATTACAGCGCGGCAACTGTCAGCAATTCTCAGGCCATCCAGGTTCCCAATGCCTATCCAGGAAACTGGTACATTCTGGCTTACGCCAAAGATGCTCCGCAGCCAGCCGCTTTTTCGCTATATGCAACCCAAAGTGATATCACCCTCACAGGCTCAGTTCCAAGCATAACAGCCACCAACACCGAAACCGTGCTCACGCTTACGGGCTCTGGGTTTGACTCCACAACCAAGGTCACGCTGGTTGATGCCAGTGGAGCCACGTTTACACCGACCAGCTTCAGCATTGACCTGAATACGCAGATCACGGCCCGCTTTGACCCGAACACCCTGCCCGCCGGGGCTTACTCGCTAACGGTGGCCCGGCCGGGAATAACACCGGCAACCATGATCAATGCCCTTACGGTCGACAAGGTTGGCAAGGCAAACCTGGTCACCAACCTGGTAGTGCCGTCCGCCGTGGGCTGGCACATCCCCACCACGCTCTACGTTCAGTACAGCAATACGGGCGATGCGGCCATGCCCGCGCCATTGCTGGTGGTAGACGCGTATACGGGTCACTATGGGTGGGAGGTTTATCTTACTTATTTTGACTTTAGATATGGATACAACCTTTGGCATGTTTTGCACTATCCCAGCAGGGACGCGGCTACCAACGCGGTTCAGCAGATGCGGGAGACCGGGCTTGTGAGTTTTGGAAATGTAGGTGAATATTTTTCCGTCATTAGTGTTGATGATCCTTTTTTAATAGATGGTGCAGAACATAAAGCTTTCATGACCCTGGACCCCGCTCTTGCCAACCAGGGTTTCTGGACCAGTGCAGAGCCGGCCGGCTTCAGTCACACCATTGAAATTTTGGCCAGTGGCAAAACCCCCGGTGTACTGCAGCCTGGCGAATCAGTTCAGATTCCGGTCTATTATGCCGGTTGGCAACAACCCTGGGCGTGGGGATATAACAAAAATTTCACTCTTTCCACGATCTCCCAGGACAACACAGACCCCATTTCCTGGTCTTCAATCCAGGATGGCCTCAGGCCCCCTGGCATGAGCAGTGGTGCATGGAACGCCATGTATGGAAGCCTGGTGGCCCAGACCGGTTCCACCTGGGGCGACTTTGTAACCACGCTGGATGAAAATGCCAGCTACCTGGGCCGGCTGGGCCAGAACGTGACAGACATTTCTCAGCTCTGGCGTTTTTCCATTCAGCAAGCCATGGGCTTTAACGTGGTGCCCAGTTTAGCCTCGGCCGTAGACACCAGCACTGCCGGTCCGGGCTTCTCACTGGGCCTTGGGCAAAGCTACGGTAGCTCCATTCTGGAACGGGGCACAATGGGCCCACTGGGGCTTGGCTGGAAACTTGGCGGACCCTGGCAAGAATCGCTCAGCACACTGGCCGATGGCACGGTTGTTATTCAAGGGCCAGGCGGCCTTTATCGCCTGTTCCAGCCAGACAGCCGGAACGCCAGCCATTACTTCACCCTGACCGGTGACCACGGAACCTTGATTCCAGAACTGGACGGTACGTTCAGCCTGCAAGAGCTGGGCGGTGCGCTCACGCACTTCCGGGCCGACGGGCTGGTCGATTACATTCAGGATACCAACAAAAACCGGATCACCGCCGGGTATACCGGAACACGGCTGACCAGCCTGAAGCACTCAGATGGCCAGTCGATCCAGGTTGGGTATAACGCGGCAGGCCTGATTAATCTGGTCACAGACCCCTACGGCCGCCAGACCAGCTTCAGCTATGACGCCAGCAGTACCCTGCTGCTAAAGGTGACCTATTATGACGGCACCTTCCAGAGCTATTCGTACAATGGCGCTGGGGCGGGTGCCGCGGCGTATGCCCTGGCCACGGTTTCGAGCACGGTCGGGATCACCAGTTCGTTCACGTACGATGCGTTGGGCAGGTTTGTGGGCAGTTCCGTGAACGGCGGCGCGCTGCCTGCAACCATCAGTTACCCGGGCGCTGGGGAAGTGGATCTGACCAACGCCAGCGGCGACGTAAGCAAGCTCTATTTTGATGCCAGGGGCTTGATGGTCAAGACCGTCGATGCGCTGGGGAACGCCGTTTACAGTACGTTTGACTCTAGCTTTAACCTGGTCTCTACCACGGGCCCCACGGGCCTGGCGACCAGGTACGCTTATAACGCACTGGGGCAGGTAACCACAATTACCGATGCGCTTGGGAATAACACACGGTTTGCGTATGCAGGACCATATAACAGCCAGACATCCATGACAGACGCGAATGGTAACGTGACAACGTACACGCAGGATGCGCGTGGAAACCGCGTCTCTGCAACTTATGCCAACGGTACCAAATCTCGCGTGGGCTATGATTCCCAGGGGAACCCCACTTCTTCGCTCGATGCCAAGGGGCAGGCCATTGCCTACACCTATGATGCACAGGGGCGGGTTACGTCTCAGACATTCCCCGATGGTTCGGTGCAATCCTATCGTTACGATGGCCGTGGCAACCTGGTCCAGATGGTGGATGCCACAGGAACCACGGTCTATGGGTATGACTCCAAAGACCGGTTGGTCCGGATTACGTATCCCGGCAACCTGTCACTGGCGTTTACTTATGATGCCGCAGGCCGGCGAACGTCCAGCGTAGACCAGACTGGCTACACGCTGATATATTCGTATGATTCACTGGGAAACCTGTCTACCATTCGCGATGGTTCCGGGGCCTTGATTGTTGCTTACTCCTATGACATCAACAACCGCCTCTCCCGTAAAGACATGGGAAATGGGACCTATACCACATACGCATACGATGCCGATGGCCGGGTCATCAGCCTTTTGAACCATGCGCCAGACGGGTCGCTCAATTCGAAGTTCCTGTATACTTATGACATCCGCGGCCTGATCAGTACGATGACAACGCTCGATGGCGAGTGGAACTACACCTACGATACGCTCGGCCAGCTCACGGGCTGGACGGCACCCGATGGCACATTTGCGACCTATAGTTATGACGCCATGGGGAACCGTGTTCTGGTGAACGAGAATGGAACGGTCTCGGCTTATACCACCAACAACATGAACCAGTACACCACCGTGGGGGGTGTGCAGTACACCTATGACGCCAACGGTAACCTGATCAAAAAAGTGGATGGGGCAGACGTTACAACGTACAGCTATGACCCCAATAACCGGCTAATCGCAGTGAGCCACGGGGCCGATAGCCAGCGCTTCCAATATGATGCTCTGGGAAGCCTGGTGGCCAGCACCATCAATGGCGTTACCACGCGTAATCTGCTCGACCCGGTTGGGCTCGGGAATCTGGTGAGCCAGTATGATGCAAGTGGCATTCTTCAGGCTCGTTATAACTATGGAATTGGGTTAGTTAGTCAGATCCTACCTGGTCAAACGGCGTCTTATTATGACTTTAGTCTGGTTGGCAACACGGCAGGCATGACGAACGCACACGGTACATACTTTAACAGTTATATAACCGATCCATTCGGGAACCTACAATCCTCAGTTGGCAACCGCGTCAACCCGTTCATCTTTGATGGACAGGATGGTGTGGTGCAAGTGGCAAGCGATCTTAACTATATGCGAGCACGTATATACCAAAGCGACAATGGTTCTTTTTTGCAAACTGACCCACTTCGTACAATTACATTATTAAACTACACCTACGCCAGAGGCAACCCAGTAAGCCTGACAGACCCACTAGGGCTCGCTGCAGGCGAGATCTTCAAGTCTGCGTTGGGTGTATTTGATGCGGGGAAAGACATTGTAACTGGATTTTTTAGCAGTGACTCTGATGGAAAACTTCTCGGGGGTGCAATAGGAACTATCATCGGCACTTATCTTGGTTCTACAACAGCCGTCGGCATTGGAATTGGTCTCTGGGCACCAGCAATAGCACTACTACCCGCTGGTCCAATTGGTTTCGCAATCGGGCTCGGCCTTGGCACTGCATTCGCTCCCACCATTGGTGGTGCAATCTTTGCCGCGATATTTGGTTATGTAGGTGAACAAGCAGGAAATGCTATTTATCCACATAAGATAGTCAACTCGAGCATTGGACTCGATGAAGGTGAATTCCATCTTTTAGACTTTTCAGGAATGTGTTTTCCTGGTGACGGCAACAAAGGTGGCCAATCGAACGTAATAAATCCCATCACACAGATTACAAAGTCAGCCGCCTCTGTTGACCCCAACTCCCTTGTGGGCCCGGGTGGTTTCGGGCCAGAGGGGTTCATCAAGGTGGACCATCCCTTTGGTTATCGGGTGAACTTTGAGAATGCGTCATCCGCCAACGCACCCGCCCAGCGGGTGGACGTGAGTAACCCGATCGATCCCAGTCTGGACTGGTCTACACTTCAGTTCACGTCGGTTGGGTTTGGCGATACAAACATCATGATTCCGGCCGGCAGTCAGTACTTCACCACCACGCTGCCAATGACGTACAACGGCAAAACGTTCAACGTCCAGATCGAGCTTGGTTTCAGCATGGCCACGGGCCGGATCACAGCGCATTTCTACTCGCTTGACCCCGTGTCTTTCTTGCCGCCTGATGTACTGACCGGCTTCTTGCCTCCTGAAGACGGTACGGGGCGTGGGCAGGGGTTCTTCAACTACACGGTCAGGCCCAAAACCGACCTGCCGACCGGTCGGCAAATCCGCAACGTGGCCACGGTGACGTTTGACCTGGGTGAAACTATTGCGACCGACCAGGTGGCCGAGCATGACCCCAGCCAGGGGAAAGACCCTGCCAAGCAGGCGCTGAATACCATTGATGTGGGTGCCCCAACCAGCCACGTTGTGACCTTGCCGGCTTCTGCCACCAGCGTGGTGATTCCGGTCTCGTGGACCGGGCAAGATGACCCTGGCGGTTCAGGCGTGGCCAGTTACAGCGTTTACGTGTCTGACAATGGTGGGGCTTACACGGCCTGGCAACTGGGCACAACCGATACTTCAGCCTTCTTCCTGGGCACCCCGGGGCATACTTATTCCTTCTACAGCGTGGCCACCGATAACGTGGGCCTGGTCGAACCAAAGTCAGCAGCAGCCGACGCAACAATTCTGGTTCCCCAGAACGCGCTTGATACCGTCACGGAATTGAGTTCGAGTAAAAACCCCGCCAACCTGGGCGACACGGTCACCTTCACGGCCACGGTGGCACGGGCACTTGGAACCGATCCCATTTTTGGAACCGTACAGTTCTATGTGGATGGCTCGGCAGTTGGTGCGCCCGTAACACTGGATGCGGGCGTGGCCACCTTGGCAACATCGGCTCTCGCCGCCGGTAATCATGTGGTTACAGCGACATACATAAGCAATTCCTCCCTGAATTCCAGTACGGCAACACTGGCTGGCGGCCAGACGGTTGTTGCACCAGCTACCGGCAACACCGCCTCATTCGTCCAGCAAGACAACATCACCCAGGGGAACTGGAAATCACATTACGGTGCAGATGGCTTCAACGTGAGCCAAGACCCCAGCGCTAATAACCCCAGCATACCAACGTACGCCAGCGTGACCTTGAGCAACGCGGATAACTATGTGTGGAACCCCTCCACCACCAACGGCCGGGCCTTGCAGAAAACGGCCTTGAATTCAACAGACCGGATCGCGGGCACCTGGTATAACGCTAGTAGCTTCTCCATTGATATCAAGATCAATGACGGCAAGAGTCATCAGGTGGCCCTGTACGCCCTGGACTGGAGCAGCACGGTGCGGGCCGAGTCGATCCAGGTGCTCGACGATCTCACGGGCGCCGTTCTTGATACTCAGACTCTGGCAAACTTCCATGACGGTGCTTACCTGGTATGGAACATCGCCGGTAGCGTTACCTTCACAATCACCAACACGAACGCAACAGATAACACCAACGCCGTGCTTAGCGGCTTGTTCTTTGGTGGCGTGCCCGCACTAACCGCCCAGGCCAGCTTTGTGAAGCAAGACGACGCGACTCAGGGGAACTGGAAGTCCGCCTACGGCGCAGACGGCTATAACCTCAGCCAGGACAAGAGCGGTAACAACCCCAGCATTCCCAGTTATGCCAGCGTCTCTTTGAGTAACGTCATAGACTATACCTGGAGTTCCAGTACCGATGATGTTCGTGCTCTCCAGCAAACGGCGACCGGCTCTACTGGCCGCATGGCCGGGGCCTGGTACAGCGGCACGTCGTTCTCTATCAATGTGAATATTACGGACGGCAAGAGCCACCAGGTGGCACTCTACGGCCTGGACTGGGATTCTACAGTCCGTGCCGAGACGATCCAGGTTATTGATACGGCCACAGACTCGGTAATGGATTCCCGATCTCTGGCCAGCTTCCACAACGGTGCTTACCTGGTCTGGAATATTGCCGGCAACGTGACCTTCAAAATCACCAACGCTTCCAACGCCAACGCTGTGCTCAGTGGCTTGTTCTTTGGTGGCGCACCGGTTGGTAATAGCCAGGCAGCCTTCGTGACGCAAGACACCGCAACCCAGGGGCGCTGGAAGGGAATTTATGGGGCCGATGGGTATGACATCAGCCAGGATACCAGCGGTAGCAACCCAGCCTTCCCCAGCTATGCCAAGGTGTCTATCAACAATGCGTCCAATGCCGTCTGGAACGCCAGTACCACAGACGTGCGTGCCCTCCAGAAAGCCGCCCCATTCACAACCACGGGCATTGCGGGTACCTGGTTCAGTAACACGAACTTCTCTGTGAACGTGAACATCACAGATGGCCAGAGCCACCAGGTGGCCCTGTACGCCGTAGACTGGGATGGTGCGAGTCGTTCCGAAACCATCAGGGTCATTGACAACGTTACGGGAAACATTCTTGACACCCAAACGCTTTCCAGCTTCCACAACGGGGCTTATCTGGTCTGGAATATCTCTGGCAACGTCACCTTCCTGGTTACCAATACCGGCTCTAGCAACGCCGTGATCAGTGGCCTGTTCTTTGGCAGTACGCCGGTTGCAACGGCTCAGGCGGCATTCGTGAAGCAAGACACGTCTACCCAGGGTACCTGGAAGGGAGTTTATGGGGCCGATGGTTTTGACATCAACCAGGACCCCAGCACAAATAACCCCAGCCTGCCCAGCTATGCGGCCGTAGACCTGTCTCAGAGTAGTGCCAGTACCGTCTGGAACGCCTCAACCGGTGATATCCGGGGCCTCCAGAAAACGTCCGTTGGTTCTACCGACCGGTTGGCGGCTAGCTGGTACAGCAACACCAGCCTTTCGCTGGGTGTGAACATCAGTGGTGGTCCATTACACCAGGTTGCTCTTTACGCAGTCGACTGGGACAACGCCGGTCGTTCAGAACTCATCCAGGTGATCGATACGGTCACGGGTAGGGTCCTGGACTCCCGGTCTATCTCTGCGTTCCAGAATGGTGTGTACCTGGTCTGGAATGTCTCTGGCAACGTTACCTTCAAGGTGGTTAACACCAGTAACACCAACGCTGTTCTCAGCGGGCTCTTCTTCGGTTGAGGCTGGCACGGTTGAACGCAGACTCATTGATTCGCAAGGGCTGGGGCCAGAACTTCACTGGTCCCTCCCTGGCCAGAATTCCAGGGTAACCTTTTACCGTGAACTGCCAGTTCGGGTAGCATTTGTCGACTTTGTTACGGTGGAATACACTGGCTCAGGCGCTGCCAGAAGACTCACTTTCCCTTTTTCATCGACCGCCACCAGCGTGAAGCCATCGGGGGAAAACGCGATACTGCGGACTTCGCCGGTCAGAACCTTCTCTCTCAGTAGGTCGCCGCCGGATGTTGTATCCCAGATCGCCACCGAGCCGTCGTCGCCACATGAGGCAAGTTCTTTTCCGTTGGGATGAAAGTCCAGCCCAAGCACACCACCGTTGCCAGAATGGGCGCGAAGGACACGGGTCTTTTTTTTTGGCCAGCTCAGTAACGTGATAGACCCCGAGTTATCTCCAAACGCAATGAGGTCGCCCTCAGGAGAAAAGGCGACCGCCTGTACCGAGTGCGATCCCATGGCGCTGTAAACTTGCTGGTTGGTAGTCAGGTCATAAACGCTCTGTTCAAATCCGTTATCTCCAATCGCCAGGTACTGTCCATCCGGAGAAAACGCAACGCATCGAATATCTTCAATTTTCTGTTGCATGGATTGTTTGATGATCTTCCCAGGCTTGGCCAGATCGGTCAAATCCCAAAGCCGGACCGTGCCGTCTTTAGAACCAGACGCAAGCCAGCCTCCGTCGGGGTTTACATCAAGGGTGCGAACGGCATTGGTGTGTCCACGGAGTACCCGCTCAATCTGCCCGTTCTGAGGCTTGATGATTGTGATGTCGCCAGACCGATCCCAACTTCCCAGCGCCAGGCGTTGCCCATTCTGAAAATATCTCATGGCGGTCAGACCGTTATCGCCCAACCGAAAAAAACGACCTTCCCTGGGCGATGTGCTTGGGCTCACCCAGAGAACGCCGTTTTCTCCACCCAGCGCCATCGACCGACTATCGGGGCTGAACGCTGCGCTAAAGAGTTCAAAGCCGTTCTGAACCTCGGCAGGCAGCATCTCTGCAATCTTGATCGGCGCAGATTCCTTAGCGTTGAGCCGCCCTTGGGCATCGAGGTGCCAGCACCAGATCCTGTTATCTTGATTCGGGATGCTGTAAAGGGTCTGGCCGTCTGGACTGAACGCCAGTCCGTTGATGATGCAAAAGGCTTCTGAGTTCAGAGTTTGCCTGAGTTCGCCGGTCGCCACGCTGCGGACCTCAATTCCGCCGTCCTTGATTCCGTAGGCCAGCAGCCGTCCATCGGGCGAAAAGGCTACCAGTCCAGCACCTGGAGCTTGGGCCAGCACCCGGATTTCCCCGGTGCCAAGATTGACCAGACAAACAAGTCCTCCTGTGGACGGATGATCGGTCGCTATCGCCACGAAACTACCGTCAGGAGAGAAGGCCAGGCATCGCCGGTCTTGAAAGCCAAGAAATGGACCGGCAACCCGGGCTACACGAAAGTTGCCGTTCACTGTGGTTAGTAGTTGGAGCGAGGATTCTCCTATGTTCCTCTTGCCATCGAACTGATCGGCCCCCAGCATGAGCGCCACGGATTGGCTGTCTGGGCTGGCCAACGCAGCAAGCGGTTCGGCATCGAGCGTCAACTCATTCAGCTTGGCAAAGTTGGTTGCGTCACGAATCTCACAGAGTTTCGTATCGCTGCTTCCAATGAACAGGAAGTTTTCATGGAAAGGGGCAACCACCGGGTCAACTTTGACCCAAGGCGGAAAGGCGAATAGGTTTTTGATCTCGAGCGTGTTGATGTCGTGATGTTGGAGAGCCGTTTCCTTGATGGGATTTCGGGGCACGTGGGAGAACATCCAGAAACTGGTAGGATCGCCCTGATATGAACTCATCTGTTCCCGGGCAAGGGGCGTCCTGGCTAGCCGTTGCCCGGAGATTGGATCCCATACCGCCATGCTGTGGTCTTGGTGGTTGGAAATCGCGAGTAGATATTGGTTCCCGCTGGGAAACAGAAGCAATTCATTAAGTTCATTGTCTTCCTGGGAATTGATGAATGACAACCGCCGGTCGATCTTGTGCCAGAGCGCCCGATGCGCAAATCCAAGATCAAGGCTCGGAGATATGGTCTTCCGCAGGTCGAGCAGTGTCTGGCTCGCACGTTCGAGGTCCCCCGCCGCTTCCTGCTTCACAGCTTGCTGCACCGCCCCAACCACCGCGCTCCAGGCTAATTTACGATTCTGCTCGGCCTGGATGGCAATAAAATAAGCCGTTCCACCAACGAGGGCCAGCGTGGCCAGCATGGCCGTGAGAGCCAAGGCGGCCTCCCTTGGTTTCCGCTTCGCCCAGCGCACGGCTCGTTCCAGGCGTGAGACCGGCCGGGCCGAGATCGGTCGACCGTCCAGAAACGCCTTCAAGTCAGCCTCAAGATCAGCCGCGGTCGCATACCGCTTTTCCGGAGCCTTCTCCAGACATTTCAGGCAAATCGTTTCCAGGTCGCGTGATAGCTTGGATCGCAGCAATCGGGGGGAGCGTGGTTCGCTATGAAGTAACTTACGAACAATTTCCCCTTCGCTCTCACCCCGGTAAGGCAGGGCCCCAGTGAGTAACTCATAAAGAATCACCCCGAGCGCATGAATATCGACCGCCCGGCCCTGATCTTTCCGGCCTTCCGCCTGCTCGGGGGCCATGTAGGCGGCCGTGCCCGCCCGGTCCAGAGTACCGCTCTCCAGATTGGCGTCCAGTTCGCGTGAAAGTCCGAAATCGGTAATCCGCGGCACCAACCGCTCGGTCAAACCTTCAATCGCCGGACCCATCCGCGAATCAACCTGCAATAACACGTTCGCCGGCTTCAGGTCGCGGTGAAGCACGCCGTTTAAATGACAACATTCCACCCCACTGGCCAGCAACGACACCAGGCTCACCGCCGCCCGAAAGGGCAGCAAATTCTCAGGCCCGCGCTGTTTCAACCACTCGGCCAGCGACGGCCCCTCTATGAACTCCGACACCAGGTACGGACGGCCGTTAAACTCACCCGTATGATGAACCACCACCACATGCAGGTGGTGCACCTTCTGGCCGGCCCAGAAGTCGTTATTGGTCCAGTAGTGCGCAGGCTTATCTTCCCGCGGAATTTTGATGGCCACCGGGTTTCCGGTCAGCTTGTCTATCGCGCGATAAACATGACCAAAGCCCCCCGTACCCACCCAGCGGTCAATCCGGTAGCGGTCTATGGAAACCAGTTGCGGCGGCGGAGGTCTGCGTTGACGATCGTGAGCGGCCCTCGCCTGACGGCCGAGTTCCCCATACACCTTCTCGATGGCCGTATCACCAAAGGGCGGGGGTAAAGAGCCATCCTCGCCCCAATCATAGGGACGAGAAGCAGCAGCGCCCGTGCCATCGGTGCTTGCGGAATCCCAATCACCGCTCTGGCTCAGCGGCTCGGTCCGATCTTGCTCCGCAGGTTGCGGCTCTTGCCATGCTTCGTCCCGATCAGGCTCAGTCGGGGTCATTTAAGATATCCAGACGAAGTTCAAGTTCGGGCAAAATCGAATGCTTGTAACGACGCCAAGCAGATTTGCCCGTACAGCCTAGTTTTGCTCCAATCTCGTCCCACGACAGGTCGTTCTGGAACCGGAAGTGAACCAGCTTCTGGTCACGGGAAGATAACCCCTGAACGGCCGCACGCAAGATCAACAACTTCTCACGGTCTATCACCTTGTCCGCAATGCACACGGTGGAATTGATCAACTGCTCAAAAACCGGATCCGAACCCACCGACACGATTTCATCAAGACTGCACTGCGGTTGTACCTTCTTGCGCAGTTCCATCAAAAAGTAATTGGTCGCAATCTTCCGCACCCATAACGTCCACTCGGCCATGGATGTGCCCTGAAATTGCGCATGCTCCTTATAGGCCTGCAAACATGCGTTCTGAACGATATCGGACACCGAAATATGACACCCAATCGAAGCGCCCTTGAGCCTGTCTTCAATCCGCCGTTTCAGGTCGGGCCGGCACTGCTGAAGCAAGGCCCCAAGAATCTCAGGGTCACCCTGCCTGATTCCATTCACCCATTCTTGTTCGGCGGGATTCATGACCGGCAATTCCGAGTCGGGTGGAGCACCATTACGAAGCTTGTTACAAACTCTAACGTCATTTCTCGCCCAAACCTATCCCCCACTCCAAGATCGCTCAAACGGCCCTGGAGCGACCATGCTTGGACGATCCCACGCGCTGGGGTGGGTCAAGGAATGGTCGCCATTCCTGGCAAACCGTCAGATTTCTGGCCCGAAGCCAGCAGAGCGGAGCAATCCAAAGCAACTCCCTGTTTGGCAAATCACGGACTCGCCAAGGAACCGTGGCTCCAGAATTTCTACGAAAGACTTGCACAGTGGGCGTGATGCAGAATCATGGCGGGTTGAGGTACCAACGCCTGGCCACAGTTTTACTCACCGCTACACTTCGCCCAAACCACCACTTCGCCACCCGCTGCCTATTTTCTACATTTCAACCAATTGATTTGATGCAAGCTCATTAAGGTGCTAATCTCCAAAGCTCGTTTCAAATCTTGCCGGTTTCAATTCCAATGTTTTTTTTATTAACGTAAGTTCTGATTCACTAATGGGTTTTCAGACATTTGGACCCATTTTGCGACATCAATTCATGGATGTACTCAGTTCTCGCGGGCTCGCACATCTGATTAACTAATGGCGGATCCAGGGTTCGCTGACATTATCATCACGCTCGATTGCATTACGCGACATTTTGAGTAATCCGCTAAGTCTTTCACTGCTCGCCTGAGACCTTCACCGGGATCCGAAACCGCTCAATCCGACGCCGAACCGTGACCGCACCCTTTTGCTAGAGAAAGAGATTTCCAGCATGTCCCTCGTGACCGATTTGCGCAAAATCATGACCGCTCGTAAAGCTAACACCCGGACCCGCAGGCGAATCGAACGCTTGTTGAGTGGCCTCGAAATACTCGAAGGCCGCGAACTGATGACTGGAACAGTCACGTCGCTCACCTCGTCTCTTTCATCCATTGTGTACGGCCAGTCTGCAACCCTCACCGCTACGGTCACTCCCATTGCCCCGGCCACCGGCGTGCCTACCGGCCAGGTTCAGTTCCAGGTCGATGGCTCAAACTATGGTGCGCCGGTAAGCCTGTCTGGCGGGGTGGCCACGGAACCGGTCAGCGGATTGAATGCCGGTAGTCATACCATCACGGCAGTTTATGCCGGTGCCGGTACTTTTGACGCCAGCGCCAGCAATAATCCCATTATCTATGACAATCTTCCCATGGCCACGGATGGTAACGACAACGCCTACGCCGGCGGCTATGGTCCGCTGAGTGATTCGTTCAGCACCGGCTCGCAAGCCATGTCCCTGAGTTCCATCACGCTGCCACTGCGCTATGATGGAACCCATCGACCAGTCGGTGGCAATTTCTTTGTGCTGCTGCAGGCCACCACGGGTGGCGATATCGGCCCCGGACAATTCCTGAAGCTGATCGCCAGCGTGAATGATACGTCACTCACGTCAACCAGCACCCCGTATACTTACAACCTGGACACGCCCTATTCGCTCGACGCCAATACCAGGTACTGGGTTACCGTTCAGGCTGGAGCGGCCGGAGATACCTCGGCTCAGTGGGCTTATAATTCGACGACCCCGCTCACGGCGCTTGGCGTGACCGGCGAATTCTTTTCCAACAACGCCGGCACCTACTCCACCGTGGATGGCCCGTACAAGATGCTGGTCTCAACCCAGCTCACCCAGAACCTCACGGTAACCCCCAAGCAACTCACCGCGTCGATCATTGGCAGCCCCACCAAGATCTATGATGGCAACACAAACGCCACTCTCACTTCCTCGAACTTCAGCCTGAGCGGTTTTGTGGGCACCGATAACCTTACGGTCACCCAGACTTCGGGCACGTATAACAGCAAAGATGTCAACACGGCGAATACCGTGACAGCCACACTGAGCCCTGCGGATCTCTCTCCCGTGGGCAGCACGCTGGTTAGCAACTACACGGTTACGGTGGCCACGGGTCCGGGCACCATCACCAAAACCGCTTCAACCGCCACAGTGACCTTTAGCCCCACGTCACCCGTGCTGGGTGATACGGTCACATTTACAGCCAACGTCTCTGCTGTGGCCAGCAATCTGGTCAAGCCCACCAGCGGAACGGTCCAGTTCCAGGTAGATGGCACCAATTACGGTAGCCCGGTCAGCGTGGTCAATGGTATTGCCACCATCACAGACGCTTCGCTGGTTATTGGTGCCCACACTATTACCGCCCTTTACAGCGGCGATAGCCAGAATTTCCTGGCCGGTTCCGGATCTGGCAACGTGACGGTGAGCCCCTCAGGCGCTTCCGGTACTGCCGTCTACGTGAAGCAAGACTCTGCCACGCAGGGGAACTGGAAGGGAGTTTATGGTGCCGATGGCTGGAACGTCAGCCAGGATACCAGCAGCAATAACCCGACATACCCTTCGTACGCTAACGTTACGTTCGCGAATGCGGCCGACTATACCTGGGCCGCCACCACCACCAACGTCCGGGCGCTGCAGAAGGCCGCCGTCAACTCTCCTGAACACATTGCCGGAACCTGGTACAACGCAGACACCTTCTCAATCGACGTCCACATCACCGACGGCCAGACCCACCAGGTTGCCCTTTATGGCCTAGACTGGAGCAGCTTCGTCCGGTCCGAAAGCATCCAGGTGGTTGATGATGCCACCGGGACCGTGCTCGATACCCGATCGCTGGCCAACTTCCATGACGGAAGCTACCTGATCTGGAATATCAGCGGCAACGTGACCTTCAGGGTCACCAACACCAACTCCACCGATAACACCAACGCCGTGCTCAGCGGTTTGTTCTTCGGTGGCGCTCCAAGCTCCAGCAGCGGCGCGTCCTACGTCACCAAAGACATAACCACCCAGGGGAACTGGAAGGGGGTTTACGGCGCGAATGGCTGGGACATCAGCCAGGACACCAGCGCCAACAACCCGAGTTTCCCCGCCTACGCCAACGTTTCGCTCCAGTCGGCCTCCAACTTCACCTGGAACGCGTCGACCGCAGAAACGCGTGCGCTTGAGAAGGCCGCGACCGATGCCACCAGCCGGATCGCCGGCAGTTGGTACGCTGACAAGGAATTCTCAATCAACGTCTCGATCACCGACGGCCAGACCCACCAGGTTGCCCTGTATGCTCTGGACTGGGATACCAGTTCCCGGTCCCAGACCATTCAGGCAATTGACACCGCCACCGGCGTGGTCTTTGACACCCGCTCAATTTCCAACTTCCATGACGGTGCCTACCTCGTCTGGAACATTCATGGCAACGTGACCTTCAAGGTGATCAACACCGGTAGCAGCAATGCCGTCATCAGCGGCCTCTTCTTCGGTGGGGCACCGGTCGCCACCAGCACCGCGACCTTTGTGACCCAGAACACCAGTACGGAGGGCACCTGGAAGGGGACTTACGGCGCAAATGGCTTTGACATCAGCCAGGACCCCAGCGCCAATAACCCCAGCATCCCAGGCTACGCCACCCTCAACATCCAGAACGCCTCAAACTACACCTGGAACGCCTCGACCAGCAATGTTCGGGCGCTCCAGAAAGCGGCTGTCGGCTCCACCGACCGCATCGCGGCCACCTGGTTCAGCAACAACAGCTTCAACGCGGCTGTGAACATCACAGACGGCAACACCCACCAGGTGGCACTTTACGCGCTGGACTGGGACAACGCCAACCGAACTGAGACCATTCAAGTTCTCGACACCGCCACCGGTGCCGTGCTTGATACTCGCGCGCTCTCCAGCTTCCAGAACGGTGTCTACTACGTCTGGAACGTCTCGGGTAACGTCACCTTCAAGGTGATTAACACCAGCAACACCAACGCCGTGCTGAGCGGCCTCTTCTTCGGTTGATCTCGCAGCGAACAACCCGATCAACCTCGCTCAAGGGCGGGCGTGGCTTCCAACCGGAAACCACGCCCGCTCTTTTTGTACCCATTCGCCGAATTCCGTCACAAAGCTTCGAGACCGTCGCCCTGAGCCTTGAAAAATGGCCCAAGGGCCGAACCGGGAGTGCATTCGAGCAAGGATCTGAACAGAGCATGTGGCACGGCAGCGAGCGGATCTCTTCGTCTTGCATCAACCACGCGTCCAACAATCGGTCCGGTCCCCCACATCCGAATCGTGCCGGCTGCATGTGGACGTTTTCTCTTACACCAGCACCACAACCCGCAACCCCACTCGAAGCCGGCGCGCCAACCCCTTCTCCCGCAAGCGGGAGAAGCGGTTCATAATCGCTGACAGAATGGAACCACGGATCTTACGAGCGGAACAGAAGAATGGACGGTATGGATGGAATGGACGAGGACGAAGCCGGCGCGTCAACGGCTTCTCCCGCCAAGCGGGAGAAGCCGTTCAGACAAAGCGTAGACGACTTGGGAGGCCACGCTCACTCCACACGCCATTCCAGAATGCCGCCCGACCATTCGGGCTGAAGCTGCACCTCCAGCCGAAGCGCCTGGGTTTCCACCGGGTTGAATGTCACCCGGTTGAACTGGTCGATCTCGGTCCCATAACCCGTAGATCCAGCCACCGGCTTCCAAACCTCGCCATCCAGGTACAAGAGCCGCCAGCTTTGCGGAACTCGACAGTGGGCCTGGATGCGCCGCTCATCCCACCAGTAAACCTGCACGGCCGAGATTTCCTCAGGGCGATCAAAATTGTACTGGACCCACTCGCTGGTCCCCTTGTGATTCCACCAAGTCAAGCGGGAAATGGTTGCGTCGTCTGAGGCGTGCGGGTCAACCAGATCGTTCAGGCCGGCCACCGTGTCATTTTGCCAGCAGTGCGAGGCTGACGGCGTGGCTTGGCTGGCAACGGTTGGTGCCGGCAGCAGGGCGGCCTGGCTCGGCTCCTCGGCCATCCACACCATCATCTCTCCTGGCTCACGGTTGGCATTGGCATAGTACGGAACCGCCCGGAAATCAACCGTGCTAATCGCGGGCTCCTGGTCTGCCGGGTGGTAAAGCTGGTCAGACCGATGGCTGCCCACCAAGGCCTGGGCCTTCCCTTTGATCAATTCCACGCCACCCAGCAGGCTGGGCACAAACTCGATCTCCAGAGGCGTGTTGGGGGGTATCACCAGGTTCCGCACGTGGCCCGCGTTATCGGCCCCTTCCAGGCAGTACACCAGCGGCCCGCGCTGAAGGGCGACACGCCCCTTGCAGGCCTCGACCCGAGGGTCGGCCTTGATCCGCTGCACGGGCATCGGCAAATTGAGCTTCACCACGTCGCCCGGCTGCCAGCTTCGGTGCAAGCGGGCATATCCACGCACCCGCTCGTAATCGGCCACCGCCTGGCCATTCACCAAGATCTCGGGCTTCTGGCACCAGGCGGGCAGCCGCACGAAAACGTCGAACTCTCGACCAGCGGACGGGTTAACCGCCAGCTCAATAGCTCCATCCCAGGGGTAACGGGTGACCTGCGTAAGCCGTACCGGGGTTCCATCGACAGTAAGCTGGGCCTGACTCCCAATGAACAGGTTCACATACACAGCACCAGGTGCTTGTGCATAGATCAGGCCCGGCAACGCTCCCATCAGCTTCAGGAACATGGGCGGGCAGCACGGGCATTCATGCCAGGCCCACCGCTTGCGTGCCTTACCGGCCTCAAGCGGATTCTCATAAAAGTAACTATCTCCGCGCAGGGAAACGCCGCTCAGGATCCCGTTGTAAAGCACCCGCTCCAGTTCATCGGCATACCGCCCGTCGGCCAGGGCCAGCCCCATGCTCTGATGGAAAAACCCGGCCCCAATGGCCGCGCACGTTTCCAGGTAGCCATTGTTCGGCAACACGTAGTCTGGTCCAAACCCCTCATGTCCGGCCACGGCCCCGAGGCCACCAATCACATACATACGCTTTTCAACCATGTTCTCCCAAAGCCGTTTGGCCGCGGCCAGGTACTCTGGCCGGCCATTCTCAACACCGGCCGCCACCAGGCCCGCGCACAGCAGAGTGGCCCGTACCGCATGCCCCTCAATGGTCTCTTGAGCCAGCACCGGCTTGTGGTCCTGGGCATACGCAGCGAAATCTCGCCGGCCCTCATGGTTGCCACGATTCTCAATCCAAAACTCGGCCAGCTTCAGGTACCGCGTCGCATCCACCGGCACCGGCATCAAGGCCTTGAGATCAGGCTGTTCCTGAAACAATCGGTACAGGTTCACCAGCGCTTCTTCGCTTAGCGAGTGGCCCGGCACCACGTTTTGCTTGGGCGGCGGTCCCATGACATCGGCCATATGGTTGGCCAGCCTTACCGCCACTTTCAAGAGCGAGGTCTTACCCGTGGCCCGGTAGTAATGCACGCCGGCTTCCACCAGAGCGCCAGCGTTATACACCTCATGCTGCTGAACATCATTGCCACCATTCAGCCCCCAGCGCTTGTCTGGCGCCATCAACTGCGTCCAGGTGTTGAGGTACCCCTGCGGATCTTTGGCCGCGGCCGCCGCAATCCGGTCGATGTAGCCATCCAGCCGCTGCTCAAGCGCCTCATCCTTGCCGGCCGCCAGGAAGTCGGCACTGCCGCGGATCATCTCGTAGATCAAACCGTCATACCACTCAGGACCGGCATGGTTGCCAGCTTTACCGTCACGCACCCGGTCAAAATTATTGAGCGCTCCACCACGGTCGTTCTCAAACTTGGCGAAGCAGTCGGCAATCGTCACCTCACGCCAGACCTTGAGCTTGGGCGACCAGAATTCATCATGAATCGTAACGTTTTGAATTGGGACCGAGGTCAGGCGCACCGTCGGCTCGTCGGCCACCGTGCACGAATTCCCAAGTCCCAAGATCAGCGCCAACCAGTATCGTTCCATTACCTAAAATTCCTTGGGAACCTGACTCAAGGCTCAAATCCGGGACGGACTCCAAGTCCGCGAGGTAACTGTTTCTCTGTGGAAAAGCATTCAGCCGAATTTTTGTAAAACCTGGGTGACGGATTGTCTGAAGCCCTGAAGGGGCGTTTCAAGAGAGCCCAGGGCGCAGCCCTGGGTAACCAACAACCTACGAAATACTCCTGGATTTTAGAGTGTTGAGCCCTGTAGGGGCGATTCAATGGAACTTGAACCGCCCTGGGAGGGCCTAGTTTTTTTCGCGGGCAACCTTAACCCAGCCCGTTGGGCTGGGCTGTCATGAAACGGGCTTTCAGCCCTCAAAACCGAGACCTTTTCCTTGATTCACCGAATTTGGCTGAATGGTTATCAGTTTGGAAATGCGGAAGAATCCCTCACTTACACTTCAGGCGATAAGAAGTGCGGCGCCCGGTGCTTCGACCCATAGCGCCGCAACTTTCTCCGTACTATGACTTCTGAACTCATAAGGCTGGCAACTGCCAGGGGTCGCGGCGTTCGAAATCGAGCCAGGCGTTGGCCTCGGCATCCGCAAACTGCCACGTTTGCGGATCCCAGCGCAGCGGGCGCTGATGCCAGTAGGCCAGGTTCCCCAGAATGGGAATGGCCACCGTGCGGGCCCCAATCTCCACGTCGGCCACCGGCCGCTCTCGGCTTTTGATGCAGTCTAGCCAGTTGCGATGATGGCCCGGCGACTTGAACAGGTGGACCTCGCTCTCGCCCAGCGGATCAGCCACAATCTTGCCGGGATCGCTGGAAAGGTGCCCGCGATCGATCCGCAGGATCCCCTCGGTCCCGGTGAACGTGCACCCGCTGGGTCCGCCGTGGATCATCGTCACGCCATTGGCGTACCGGAAAATGGCGCCCGTCTGCGCTTCGGGATCCAGGGGCGGCAGAATTTCAACCGGCCCCGAGCCGTCCATGCCCAAACACCACTGCGCAATATCGTAATGATGGGCCCCCATATCGGAATGGCCGCCGTTGGCATATTCGCGATAGCTCCGCCAAGCAGGGAACGTGTTATGCACCCCGCGTGGGCTAAGCACCGAACTGTAAGGCCGCATTGGCGCGGCACCCAGCCACAGGTCCCAGTCTAGGCCTGGCTCCATTTCCTCGCCTGGCAGGTCACAGAACTTGCTAGGCTCAGGCACGCCCACCGCTACACTGATCATCTGACCCAGCCGGCCGCTCTGAATGATCTCGGCCGCCTCGCGGAACGGCCCGAACACGTTCGACCGCTGCTGGCTGCCGGTCTGGAACACCCGCTCGTACTTGCGAGCCACGTCTACGCAACGCTTGGCTTCGGCCAATGTGAGTGTGAGCGGCTTCTCACAGTACACATCCTTGCCGGCCTTCATCGCCTCGATGGCGGGAATGGCATGCCAGTGTTCGGGCGTGGCAATGCAAACCGCGTCGATATCTTTACGGCCAATCAGATCCCGAAAATCGGCCGTGGTTGCACAGGCGTTGGACTCGGCCTTACCGCTGTACGCCTTGTCCACCCGCTGTTTGGCCGCCTCGCGCCGGGTGCGATCCACTTCGCACACGGCCAGCACCCGCACATCTTCAAACTTCAGTAGCTCGGGAATATGGTAATCATTGGCCATTTTGCCGCAGCCAATCATGGCCACGCCAATCCGCTCGCTCGGCGGATTGCGCCCGGGTCGGCCAAAAACCGTGCTCGGCACAATCGCTGGAAAACCGAACGCCAGGCTGGCCGCGGCCCCGCCCAGCACCTGTCGCCGCGTGAACTGGGCAGAATCATTGCTCGCCATTGGGAGTTATCCTTTTTTCACGCACCAGAAGCAAACAACAGGGCAGGGTGCGTGGCGTGTGTGGCGGGTTGCGATTGGGTTTCCCACGGGGTGACAACCGCCCTGGGCTGCCTTGGGGGGTTGTTGGCCGGGGTCACCCAATTGTGTACCGCGAATTAGGCGGAGATCGGCCGGCAGGCCTGGTGGTTCTGGCACGATTGACGTTGATTGGACCCGGCTCATAGGCTGGACGCAATCCCCTGGAAGCCCGCTTTTGCCAGTCTGCCACCGCCCAATCATTCCCATTTCAGGGAATCTGCCTATAACTGATATAATAGCCTGATTGCTGCCGTGCTCAGAGTCCAGGCCGCAATCTTTACACGCGACCAACAAAACCCCTTGAATTGAACTGAACCGTAGCCATGGCCACCACCGCCGCCCCGCAATCGAATCTGCCCCAGAACCTTGCCGGCTATGACGCCCTGTTGATTGTTGGTTTTGGCGGGCCGGAGAAGCCGGAAGACGTGATGCCGTTCCTGGAGAACGTGGTCCGGGGCCGACCCGTGCCCCGAGAGCGTCTGCTTGAAGTGGCAGAGCACTACCAGCACTTTGGCGGCGTAAGCCCCATCAACGCCCAGGTGCGTGAGCTGATGGCCGCCCTGCGCACCGAGCTCGACCAGCGCGGGGTTAACCTGCCGCTTTACTGGGGGAACCGCAACTGGCACCCCATGCTGGAAGATACCCTCAAGACCATGACCGAAGCCGGCGTCAAGAAGGCCCTCTCGGTGGTACTGGCCGCCTACAGCTCCTACTCAAGCTGCCGCCAGTACCGAGAAAACGTGATCGCGGCACGCGAGGCGGCCGGAGACCAGGCCCCCGCCTGCGACAAGATGCGGGTGTACTACAACCACCCGGCCTTCATTGCCGCCAATGCCGACCGCTTGCGTACGGCCATTGAACAGATTCCACCCGAAAACCGCGATGTCTTCCACCTGGCATTCACGGCGCACAGCATTCCCAGTTCCATGGCACAGGCTTGCGATTACGAAAAGCAGCTCCTGGAAACCTGCCGGTTAATCGCCACCGAGTTGAAGATTCCACGAGAACGCTGGGAACTGGTGTTCCAGAGCCGTAGCGGTCGGCCGGAAGATCCTTGGCTGGGCCCTGATATCCTTGAGCACATCGATTCGCTGCATAACTACGGCCTCAAGAACCTGATCATCCACCCCGTGGGGTTCCTGTCTGACCACATGGAGGTGATGTTTGACCTGGACGAGGAAGCCCGCCACAAGTGTGATTCTTACGGCATACACATGGTGAGATCGGCCACGGTGGGAACCCATCCCAAGTTCGTGGCCATGATGGCCGACCTGATCATCGAACGGATGAACCAGGCGCAGGATCGACCGGCGATTGGCCTCTACCCGGCCAACCATGACGTGTGCCCGGTCAATTGCTGCCCGGCCCCAGCCAGGCCCGCACGCCCACCCGCCGCAACCGGGGCAGGGGGCCCAGGCCGCCCAGGCGCTTGATCTGAAGCCGCCAAACATCCAAGGGGGGCAGTCACCTCGGCAACGCGGCCACTCCCCCCCTATCGACAAAACGCTCCAAAGAGGCCATGCACCGCCGTTTTCCCGCAACCGGCAAAGTTTCGCCAGTCGGTACGATGCCATAAGCACCTGGAAACTCGCCCCCAACCGGCATGAAGTTGCCTTGTAGCTTTGCCCGATCTAAATGGACAGGTTGAAAGCGGAATCGGGCACCTTTGTTCGGGAACTTGTTTCGGGCCAATCGTCTAGAGCCTCTTGATCAGGCTTTCATGATGATTCGGTTGGGAACGGTGTGTGATCGAAGTCTGGCCCAATAGGCCCCTAGGGAGTCACGGATGATGAGTACCGAAAACGCAATCGATTTGGTGCGCTGGACGTTCACCGTGGACGCAGAGCACAAGCAGGCGGTTGAAGAACATCTGGCCGACCTTGGAGCCGAGGTGTTTGCACGCGCCGATGGCCAGTTCATCGTCTTGTGGGACGAGCCTGAGAATGAACTGGACGAAGTGGTGGAAGAGCTGTGGGAGGTGGCCGGTGTGACCTTTGAGGTCACGCATGAGACCTTCCGCCGCAGCAATCTGGAGGTTTACCACCAAGAAGCCACCGATGAGAGCGATCGGGCTGCCGCCTGATTACGATCAGGAATGGCTCCCGCCTCGTACTGTTGCACCCTTGATGAACATCCCTCAGCCGCGTCTCTCGCATTCAACCGCGGGAGCCGCGGCTGTTCTGCGTTGCGGGTCTGTACCATCTCACGGCCAGCTTCACAAGTTCCACAACCAGCAACGGCAGAAACATGGCGACCCCAATCACAACCACACCTGTCTGGTCTGGAATGGCCACCCCTAGCAACTTCCGCAGGGGCGGGTTCACCACCGTGAGCAACTGAAGCACCAGGCAGAAAAGCGTACCGGTCCAGAGCCACTGGTTTGTGAACAGGCCAGGACCGAACACGGTTCGGCTCCGGGACCGGACGTTGAAGGCATGCACCATCTGGGTCAGCGCAGCTGCGGAAAATCCCAGCGTTCGAGCGTGCGCCAGGCCACGTTCGCTGGTGCCATAGTAGCGTAACCCAAACCCATACGCGCACAGACAGATCGCGGCAATCACGATCCCCTGCCAGATGATATTCCAGGCAAGCCTGCCACGGAAAACGGGTTGGCTTGGATCTCTGGGCGGCTGGTTCATCACGTCGGGATCGGCCGGCTCCACCGCCAGGGCCAGGGCAGGGAAGACGTCGGTGACCAGGTTCAGCCACAAGATTTGCAGCGGCAACAGCGGCAGCGGCCAGCCCAGGCCAATGGCAACCGAAACAATTAAAACCTCGCCCAGGTTGCATGAGACCAGGTACTGGATCGACTTGGTGATGTTCTCATAGATTGTGCGGCCCTGTTCCACGGCCTGGACAATGGTGGCAAAGTTATCGTCGGTAATGATCAGATCGGCTGCCTCGCGCGCAATGTCCGCGCCCCGGCCGCCCATGGCCACCCCCACATCGGCCCGCTTCAGGGCCGGGGCGTCGTTCACGCCATCACCGGTCATGGCCACCACCTGTCCCTGCGTTTGCAAAGACTCCACAATCCGCAACTTCTGCTCAGGAGAAACTCGGGCAAACACGTCGGCCTCGCTCGTCAGCCGATTGATCTCCTGGGCCGAGCAATTCTCCAGGGCCTGGCCATGCACCACCGTGCACCGACCGGTTGCGGCGGGGTCACCTAGCCCCACCTGGCTGGCAATCGCGCACGCGGTGGCGGTCTGATCGCCGGTGATCATGATGGTTCGAATCCCCGCGCGGCGGCAGGTGGCCACCGCCTCCACCACCTCGGACCGCACCGGATCTTGCAGCCCCACCAGCCCGATCAACCGGAGCCGCGCACCAGGCTGAGCTTCTCCCTGATCACTCACCTGTTCCGCCAGCGCCAGCACCCGGAACCCCTCGTTTGCCAGCACTTCATTCATCGCCAGCACGCGCTTGACCTCGGCCTGGCCCGCTGGGCCTGAATCGGCCCCCGCCACGCAACGGTCCAAAATGGCCCTGGGCCCGCCTTTGGCACATTGAAGGACTTTTCCACCAGCCCCGCGATGCGTTGTCTCCATTTTCATATGTACGCTATCAAACGGGATCTCCGCGACCCGCTTCCAGTCACTTTGTAACTGCTGCAAATCTAAACCAGCCTGTCGACCGGCCACCAGCAACGCCACTTCCGTAGGATCTCCCACCACCCGCGCGTGCCCGGTATGGGTTTCTAGATGGGCGTCATTGCATAGCAGCCCAACCCGGAGCGCCGCGTAAAGGTCTACGTCTTGCCGAGGCTCGAGAACCTGGCCCGCTTCACGGAACTCGGCCGAGAATTCTTCGTCGAGCAGTTCCACGTCAATCCGCCGATTTCCCAGCCAGTAAACCCGTGCGGTCATCAGATTGCGTGTGAGCGTGCCGGTTTTATCGGTGCAAATCACGGTGGTCGACCCCAGCGCCTCAACTGCGGGCAACCGCCTGACCAGCGTTTTCAGCCGGGCCATCCGTTGCACGCCGAGCGCCAGTGTAAGCGTGGCAATGGCCGGCAAACTCTCTGGCACGGCCGCAATGGCCAAAGACACCCCCACCTCCAGCATCTGGTACAGACCATGCCCGGCCACCAAGCCGGTGAGCACAATGCCGGCACACAACACCAGCACCAGAACCACCAGCCAGCGAGACAGCCGATCCAGCTCCACCTCCAGGGGCGTGGCCTGGGCGCTGGTTTCGTCGAGCAGCCGACCAATTGTGCCCACTTCCGTGCGGCGCCCAGTGGCCGTGACCAGCAGCCAGCCACGCCCGCGCGTGACCCAGGTTCCCAGGTAGGCCATGTTGACCCGATCGGCCAGCGAGAGCGCCGCAGCCTCCTGCACGCGGTCACTCTTGGAAACCGCATCGGCTTCTCCCGTCAGCAAAGCCTCGACCACCGCCAAACTCTGTGCCGTTACCACCCGGCCATCGGCCGGCACCCGGCACCCGGCCTGAAGCTGAACCAGATCACCAGGCACCAGCTCAGACGCGGGGATTAACCGTTGCCCACCCCCACGCCGAACCACGGCGGTGGGCTCAAACTGTTCACGAAGCGAAGCAATGGCACGAGACGACTTGCGCTCGGTCCAGAAGCCTATCGCCGCATTGATGGCAATGACCACCGCAATGGCCAACGCCTCGGGCGGGTCGCCTGCCAGCAAGGCCAGGCCCACCGCAACCAGCAATAACCCAACCACCAGGTTCCAAAACTGGTCCACCAGAATGGCCCAGCTTGACCGCTCTTTGCCGACTGGCAGTTCATTGGTGCCAAACCGCGACAGCCGTGCCAACGCCTCGGCGTCTGAAAGCCCATCCTGCAGGTTAGAGCCTAGCTCCTGAGCCGCCTGCTCAACCGTGAGCCGGTGCCAGACGGCAGGTTCAAGGCTACCATCAGGCAAGTTCGGCATGATCAGGCTTCCCTCAAAAGGCGGCGTGGGCCCGCAGACTCAAACCGGCTTGAGCGCCAGTACCGAGCAAGTGCTATGCCTGGCCAGCGTTTCGGCCGTGTTTCCCAGCACAATACGGGAAATCCCAGAACGAGCCACCGTACCCAGAACCACCAGGTCGATCTCCAGTTCGCGGATCTTTTCCACCAGAACCAGGCTCGGATCCCCTTCCACAAACAACTGATGGGAGCTATCGCCCAGCACCGGATGCCTGGCCAACAGCTTGGAAAACGCATCACGCTGCGCGACTTCAACGGATTGGACATACCCCTGAATCTGGGTGGGGTCCAGTAACGCCTCTCCAGACAGCAGTTGCACGCCGGGCACGCTCCAGGCATGCAGCACAAAAACCTCGGCGTTCCATCCGGTGGCAAGTCCCTCGGCCACGTCCAGAATTTGGTCATCCAGCCAGACGTGGGCCGGGTCGGGCCGCTCCTCAATCTGGAAGATGTCAGACTCATCCACCGGCGGCGCAGGGTCTACGGCTGCCAGAACCCGATGCCGCGCCCCAGGCCTGGCCAGTTGCCGGACAATCCAAACTGGCCCCGGAACCGTACGTAACAACTGCAAATCCAGCGCGGATGCCGGCCGCCCATCTCCCTGCGGATCGACCACCAACATCAGGTCATGGCCACCCGCTTCAAATTCCGTCACCGCCACGCTGGCCTGCCGGCCCTGGACCACCCGATAGCTGAACCGCCAGCCAGGTCGAGCGCCGGCCAGTGCCAATGAGAGCCGCTCTAGCCTGCGATCAATTAACGCCCTCAGCCCCTCTTCAAACTGAACAGCGTCAGACACGAGCAACCTGGGCTGCGTACCAATTCGCGGCACCACACAGAGCAGGGCAACCGTTCCCATCTCCTCGCCGTGCACACTTGTTGGCAAAAAATCGATGAGCAAGTCCGACACCGAACCAAACGGACTGGCCGGATCAACAAGCGCCAGAATTTTCTGAAATCGAGGCATGGCACACCTTGAGTGAATAATGCGAACGAAGCCCCCTATCTCAAAGGTGGAACACAAAGCATAGGTTCGTCTGAACAATCTCCGGCCCAAAAGTCCCGGCCCCAGGATTCCCGAAGAATGCGGACCACGGTCACTGGCTAACCGTGATCGCTCGCTTCAGCATGGCGGGCGGCACTGCGCACAAGGGCACACTGGCCCCAGGCGTGGCCAGAATTTCAGCCAGCGTGGTGGATTCAAAGCAATCCTGAAGAGACTCCATGGCATCATCCAAACGGCGATGCAAGGGGCAAAGCTTGGACCCGTGAGACGCAATCCCCAGCGGGCAGGAGTGAATCCGCTGAAGCGGATCTACGGCGTTCACCACTTCCAGCAACGAAACCGACTCGGTTGGCTTCGCCAACGTCATACCGCCACCCAGCCCACGCTGAGACCGAACCAGGCCCGAGCGCACCAAGCTTTGCATCACCTTGGAAAGATAAGCCTTGGGAACCAGTGTCGCCTTGGCAATCTGATCGGTCGTACAGGCAAGGGGCGCTTCTTTGGCCAAGAATACCACGGCCCTGAGCGCATATTCCACGGTTTGCGAGATCATAAGAGCGTCTTGAACAACAGGATGCAGGAAGCTTTTGGAACTTCAACCAATTCTCGACTAACTCATCCAATGGTCTGATATCTGTTGCTCTGGGTCAACATAAAAACTTGGGTCCCCATTCCACCAAATCCCGGAGTGGACTTACAGACAACGAATTTCTACCACGAACAATACGAAACCCAGCAATCCGGGTGCCGTGCCCAATCCCAAGCGTGTTAAAAAATCAAGAGCCAAGACGAAGGCCAGAGTCTTAACCACCAATCGGGTGCTGAGCTGGAATGGTTCACGTTTGCGTTCCACACCAGCCAATCACGGCTTATCCTGGATTGGGTCTGGATCCCCGCCCTTCAGGGACTCTTGAGCGATTGGGGTGTTTGTTCTCTCACCTTCTTGAACCGCATGAGGGTGGTTTTGCTGCCGGGCTTGGCAGAAAACTCGGTGGGGCGGGGTTCCTTGAGATCGGCCATGCAAATGACCAGTTCTTGGCCTTCAAACTTGTAAATGCCAAGTACGTGTTCCCCACGGGCGGGGCCACCCTCGGGCACAATCTCCAGGCCCTTGGGCTCAAGCTCGGGGCGCAGCACCAACGCCGCCCCAGAGAACGACTTGCCGTCTCGTTCCCACACCACCCGGTCGCCCATCACCATCCGGCGAATGCTGGTCACAATCTCGGGGTCGCCCTCCTGGCCATCGCGGACCGAAGAGATCACAGCCCAGGTCCCTTGCTGATGCTGCTGCTCCTCGGCAACCTGTTTGGAAACCGGACCCGGGGCCGGTTCCTGGGCCCAGACCTCTGCCTGACGAAACGCACACGCAGACCCCAACCAGATCACCTGGCCAATAACCATCGCGGCCAACCAGGAACCTTGCATTGCCTGCCGCATTTCAGAACTCCATTGGCATCAGATCAAAGGCGAACGGGCCTGGTTGAGACCTTTCAGGGTGCCGGACCAACCCGGCACCCCAGGGGGGTTCACTCAAAGATACTACCAAGGCAGGTCGGCTCAGCGAATCCGGAAGAGTCTTTGGAACCAGGTGGGCTCGGGCTTGGCCTGAAGTTCTCCGGGCTGCACCAAGGCATCAAGCACGCTCATCAGGGGCGGAAGTGTTTGCGGGTCGAGTTCACTGGGCTGGCCTGGGGCGCGCCGGTACCGATCCAGAATCAACTGGCGGAGCAAGGGATCGCTACTCCGAAGCGGGTACCGATTCGGCTTCTGGATCACCTCACTGAAATCGGTACGGCAGACCCCAGAGTATCCCAGCATCAACTGGAAGCGGGGTTTGACGGAATTCCGGCTGCCATAGTGCATACAGGCCGAGGAATCAATAAAAAGCACGGTTCCCCGGGGGGCAGAGAACTCGATAAGTTCCGACCGATCAACCACCGAGTAAACTTCCTCATCGCTCATGCGGTAGCCCTTGCCACGCTTCCAGTAACCCAGTTCCTGCTTGGCCCGGTCTGATGTGGATTTGGGAAAGAATGTCCAGGGACCATGTTCGAACGTGGTATCCGCCAGCAACACCAGAACGTAGACATTGGGCTTGGAGTAGTAGTCTGTATGAAAGAGCTGACTATCCTTGGCCACATCGGGGCGATCATCGAACGCGGCGTTCGATTCCACAAACCGGATGCCGGGCGGCAGCGTGGTCGACAGCGCCGGAATCGTTTGAAGATAATTGCAAATCACGGCCAGCATATCGCTGGAGGTTAAGAAATTCAGAAATGAGGGGAACCGGGTGGCATCCTTGTCTTTCCAGATGTTCTGGAAATAAGAGCGATAACGCGCACTTTTCTTGGTCCGCGCACCGCGCTGTTCGGCAATGATTCGGTCTGCATCCTCAAGCATCTGGCTGAGATAAGGTAAGGACAGCGAGCGATCAATCGCCCAGCCGTCCTGCATTTCCAGTGGCTTGCGGGTCAGCTTGTCGTTGGCTTCCGTCAGAGCCCCAAACGATTCCGTGTAAAGCGAGCGCCTCCAGGTGTCTTCGGCGTTGAATTTCACCTGATTGTAGGCATATGCCAGCTGCATGGTTTCTTCAATGCCAAGCGCTTTTTGATTCTCGGCCTGAAGCCGGGCCGCCAGAGCATGATACCGTTTGTCGAGTTGCGCAGCGTTCATGGCGGTAAACTGCCGATCTTTTCTGGTGGAGATCACACGAAAAACGAGAAAGGTCCATCAAGAGGCATAAATGGCTTGCCAGCGCGCGTAAAATTCCGCATCGGCCGGACCATGTTCGGGCGGTCCAACGCCAGAACCCTTCCAGCCACCAAACGGCGCGTCAGTTGCTGCGCCTGCGGTTGAACGGTTGATTTTCAAGATTCCCGCCCTGGCTTGAGCCAGAAACTCATGCTGTTTGTCTACGCTGTTCGAGAACAAGGCCAGCGCCAGGCCCTGGCGAACTCCGTTGCAAAGCGCCAGTGCGTGGGCCCAGTTACTGGCCGGCTGGATCACAATCACTGGTCCAAACGTCTCTTCCTGCACAATCTCGGCATCACGGTTATCACAAACCACCAGCGTGGCAGGATAGTAAGCGCCCCGGCTCAGCAGATCGTTGCCATCATCCCGTCCCAGGTGCGGCGTAATTACCTGACACCCCTGCGCCGCGGCGCGTGCCACGGTTCCCGAGATCCGGCGGCGGGCGGTTGCCGAGATCACCGGCCCAATCTTGGTCGTTTCCAATCGCGGATCGCCCCACGGCATCGCCCGAACCGCGGCAACCAGCGCCTCCAGAAAATCGTCAACAATTTCGACCGGCACAATTACCCGGCGATTCGCCGTACAGCGCTGGCCCGCGGAACCAAGCCCGCCCTCGGCAATCAACTGGGCCGCATGGGGAAGGTTGGCGTCGGTCCAAACGATGGCCGCGTTATTGCCACCCAGCTCACCCTGGAACGGAATTGAACGGCGAGCGCAAATCGCCTGCGCACTAAAGCCGGCGGCCAGAGAACCAGTGAGCGTCACAGCATCAATGGCCCGATGAGCCATCAAGGTCTCGGCCGTCACCCGGTCGCCGGGCAACAGACGGACAACACCGGACGGAAGGCCCGCGTTCTGCAAGATCTCCATCACCGAACGGGCGATGGCCGTGCCCGGCAACGCTGGCTTCCAAACGACCGTGTTTCCATGAAGTAGGGCCGGAGCAAGCTTCCCCAGCGGGATCGCCAGCGGGTTATTCCAGGGGCTGACCAGAGCCACAACGCCCAGCGGTTTCCGGAATGCCCGCCAACCGGGTCCCTCAACTGCTGGCTGCTCCGCCGGCAGGCTCGCCAGGGCGGCCTTGATCAAATTCACCCCAAAACCAACCTCAAGCCGAGATTCCAGAATGGGCTTGCCGGTATCCAGGGTGATCTGCGTCGCCAGCTCATCGGACAAGGCCTCGACGCGATCGGCAATGGACTGCAACAACGCGGCCCGGGCCTGGGCTGAAACATCCCCCCAGCCACTCAAGGCGCTCTGGGAGCTTAACGCGGCCTCAGTCACAGACGCGGCCCGGCTCAGCGGAACCTGCCAAAGCACCTGATCGCTGTTGTGCGGTGACACATGCGTATACGTTTCACGGTCAGAGCCAGAGCTTTGCGCCGGTCGCGCGGTGCCGGCCGGTCCAAACATCGGTTCACTGAGAATCTGGTCAATTCCCCGGAACCGGCCTACACGCCCGTCCAGGTATTGACGGGCCACCGCCGCGTGCACAGGGTCATCATCCCCCACCGCATCGTCGGCGATCCAGACCTGAAATCCATGCTGATAGGCGTCTACGGCCGTGGTGCGAACGCACGCCCGAAGGTGAACCCCCGCGCAGACCACCGTGGAAACGCCATTTCTGCGTAATTGCTCGGCAAGCATCCCCCCCACAAAGCCGCTGTAGAACTGCTTGTGGATTACCACCTCGCCAGCCAGCGGTTGCAACTCAGGCGGCGGCAGATGCCCTTGCGTACCGGCCACGCACCGTTCAATTCCCAAGGCACGCCAGTGCGGCATCCGCTGGTCACTGGCCCGCACCGTGGTCCAGATGTGAAAGATTGGAAGCTGCGCGGCCCGGAACGCCTCCAGCAGCCTCGCCATTTCCGCGCAAAGCGCATCATGATGGGGCTGCAGACCCTCAGTCGCAAGGTAATCGTTCTGAGCGTCAATCACCAGTAAAGCAATCGACATATCAAGAGCACCCGGCCAGATTGGTCCGCACAGCCTCAGCAATCAGACGGGCCATTTCCTGAGTGCCCACAGATTGACAACCCGGTTCGGCAAGGTCGTCGGTGCGAACCCCTTTGTGCCAAACCTGATCCACGGCCGCATGAATGCCAATGGCCTCACGCGTCAGGCCGAAACTCTCACGCAGCATCATGGCCAGGGAGTAGATCTGGCCAACGGGATTGGCACGATCGGTACCGGCCAGATCATGAGCCGCGCCATGATTGGTTTGATAGATCGCCACGCCGGTGTCTGAGAATGAGCCCCCGTAGCACAAGCCGCGAGACCCCAGCAGCACGCCCCCCACGTCTGAGAGAATGTCGCCAAACAGGTTTGGCGTCACAATCACATCAAACTGGCGAGGGTCCTGGATCAGGGCAAACGCCGCGTAATCAATCTCCAGCTCACGAAGCGGAATCTGATACGCCGTGGCAATCTCGCGTGCGCATCGCAACCACAAGTTGCTGATGGTTGGTACGCCATTGGGCTTGGTGACCACCGTCAGCAGTCCGCGTCGGTCGCGGGCAAGTGCCGCCGCCTTGTGTACGATCTGCTGAATCTGAGGCTCGGTGTACAGGAACGTCTGTTCGGCCCAGGCCCCCTTGGTTGCCGACTGAAACTCGCTCCAGGTCCCCTGGTAAATCCCGCCCATGTTCTCTCGAACCACCAAGATATCAACCCCCGCCAGTGCCTCAGGCTTCATCCGATGAGCAGCCAGCGGGACCGCTGAAGGCACGAGCGGATTCAGCTTGCAATTCAAACGGAACCGGCGTCTGGATTCATAAACAAACCGATCGCCACCGGCACCCGCCAAAATCGCCCCGCGCTCCTCAAAGATCTGTCCGCAAAAATTGGCCACGTCGTCGCTTAGCGGACGGCCCGTCTGCGCAATCGCTTGGTCGCCAATCGGGCCGCCCAGCCGAATGTCAAACCGATGGCCCGGCACCGCCACGGCCACGGCTTCAAGCACCGTCAGTGCGGCCGCTACAACCTCGGGGCCACTCCCTTCACCCGGTAGAACACCAATCACGTGCGTTTGGCTAGCGAACTCTCCAGTTCCCCGTAATCCAGAGCCAGCCACACCGCGGGTCACTGGGGAATCCACGTGCGCAAGGCCAACGACTGGCAGTCCAACAATCTCAGGACGAATGCTTCCTGCACCAGCCATCTGCTCACCATACATCTGCTGCCAAATCAACAAGTTTGGGAACACCGCTTCATTGCCGGCACCCAATCTACCGCCTTTACCGGTGTTTTCTGTACAGAAGCAACTGACGAATACCGAGCAGCCATTCGGAATGTGCCGTTGCGTTCATTCCCTGAAACAACCGCCCACAAGTGACCGACAATTGATGACCAAAAACCACGATCCCGGCCGGAACCGTGGATTCCTGGCAACATGCTATCATCCACGAGATCTGCCCACCTCGGGACAGCGCTCATATGCGGCAATCTCGAAAAACGGGACCATCCAGGGCTCCGCGTGCCATTTGCCGGCAAGATATCGCACATACTGTGCCACCAGCAACTCGACTCGGGCATGGTGAGACAGACCAAGGCCGCCGCTCTCTAGTGGCCCCACCACCGTGAACTGAGCGGTGCCTGGGGAACCAAACGATCCGTCCACCACATACACCAGGGCATCGGTCAGCACAGCTAGTTCCGCGAACCCCGCCATGAACTTCCGTCGTCGGCCATGGAAGTCATGCTCAAAGCCCTGGCTCGTCCCTTGATATCCATCTCCGTGAATCTCTACCACCAGCCCTGCCGCCAGATATCTTCGCGCGGCATCAAGCTGATACACGTGCAACGCGGTCTCGTCCAGTTCAGACTTCTGCTGAATGCCACGCGTTACATGGCGGATATCGGTCACGCGATAATCTGAGATTACCAGCGTCGGGAACCAGTTCCGCGCATTGTCATGCGTGCGAACCAGCACCACACCACGCCCAGCCCGAGCGGCCGCCTGAAGCGCATCTACCCCCAAGAACAACGGAGTTCGACCAGTGCCGTTCCACGGAGGCTGAACTCCTTGCCGGGGTGCACCGATTCGGTAGCGATCTATCAGGTAGTACTGAAGGCTGAGCGGGAACCAGGACTCTGGCTCCAGCGTTGGCCGCACGCTTTGCTGATACCGGGCCAGCGTGGCCAGTTTTTCCTGGAAAAGCCGCGCCTGGCAAAGCCTGTGCCCCGTCAGCGAGGAAAACAGGCTCTGGACCAGCCGAGGCGGCAGCGTGTTCAGGCATGCCTGCGCCAGCCGAGTCACGGCGTTCCGGTTCTGCGCCAGGAACCGCGGCCTGACCCTGCGCATGAACTCTGGATCTTGCGACAGCACATCCGCCACACTCTGGATGGAATCAAGATCCCTGGCGGTGCCGGCCAGCGCGGCTGCCGACGAACCGCTGGTCCCATACGCAGCGTGGGCAATCAGTTGGCCCATCCGTTCCAGCGTGGGCTCCTGGAAAAACCGGATCAAGGGCACGGAAACCTCAAACTCTTGCTCAACTCGCATCAACAAACGCATGGTTAACAGAGAATGGCCGCCCAGCTCAAAGAAGTGATCGAGCGCCCCCACCTCGTCAATTCCCAGAATCTCGGCCCAGATCCGGGCCAGCCGCGCTTCCAGAGTGGTTCGAGGGGCCAAAAACGGGGTCGTCTGGTCCGGGCGTGCTTGGGTTGGGCGGGGCAGGGCCTGCCGATCAATCTTGCCACTGGCGAGCATCGGGAACGCATCCAGAACCAGGAACCAGGCCGGCACGGCATAGTCTGGAACGGTTCCAGCCAGGCTATGCTTGAGTTCGGAAACCGTGACGAATGCCCCGGCCACCGGCACAATGTACGCCAGCAATCGGTCTTTTTCTTCATCCAAAGCCACCACCACCTGCCCCACACCGGGAAGCGCCTGAAGCGCATCTTCCAGGGCACCAAGCTCCACACGATATCCGCGAACTTTCACTTGCGAATCCAGCCGGCCCACCAGCTCTAGCGAACCATTGCTCCGGTGCCGGCCCAGGTCGCCCGTCTGGTAGATCAACTCCGTTGAACCGGCCCCCGCAGACCTGAAACACTGGCGGGTTAACTCCGGTTGCCGCCAGTAACCTGGAGAGATGTACGAACTCTGGATCTCAATTGCGCCGGTTTCCCCAGGCTGGACCGGTCGCCCATCGGATCCCACAATCTGGATCAGCTTCCCAGGCACAGCCTGCCCCACAGCCAGAACCCCTGGCGGATCCTGAGTGGTCCGGCCGACCATTGCCAGGCTCATCAGGCTGGCTTCCGTAGAGCCGTAGGTACTGAGCAGCAGACAATCAGGCCCCACATGCGGCCAGAGTTGCTTGGCATCCTGCCCCAGTTTTCGGCCAGACGGGTACACCCGCAGCAGGCTCGAAAACCGGTCCGACGGCAACAGGGTTTCCAGCCACTGACGAAACAGCACCACCGGTAATGGCAGATATGTGATTTGCTCATCTTGCAGCCACCGCGACAGCCTATGAACGCCCTGCGTTTGCACCGGGAACAGGTAATAACCAGCGCCGCTGAGCAAGGCCTTGAACAGGTCGGCCACACCCGCGCTAAACCCGCAGTGCCGCAACCCGGCCAGGCGGTGCCCGGGTCCAATCAGACCCAACCGCTGTTCACACCACACCCGGTGCGCCAGCATCTTGTGCGGATAAATCACCCCCTTCGGTTGCCCGGTCGATCCCGAGGTGAAGACCAGACCGGCCAGCGAATTGGCCGTACAGCCATCGGCCGGCCGCTGGGCCGCTTCGCCTGCCGTATCCGCAAGCAACCAAACCGGCTCAGCCATCGGACAAACCGCCCGCGCCAGGCCGTGGTTCGCCCCGTCGCATAGCAAGAGCCCCGCACGGGTCACCCCTGCCACTTGCCGCAAATAGGCCGCCGTTTGACCAGGATCTAGCACCACAAACAGCTTGTTCGCCTTGATCACCCCCAGAATGGCCGCGATCAACTCCGGAGACTGGTCCAAGAGCAGCAAGACCGGAAAACTCGGGTCGCCAAACTGATTCAGAATCCGATTCGCCAGGCGGCTAGAGGCCTCATCAAGCTCCCTGAATGTCTGGCTCTGCCCCTCTAGCGTGCGAACAGCCACGGCATCCGGCGACCGATCGACCACTGCGTACCAGAGGGAACACAGTGAAGAATCTACCAAACTGGATATGGGGTCAGGTTGCATCATGCTCAAGACGTTGATGATTGACGCTTTTCCAGGAAACTCGGAACCCAAAGGGGTTCACGATAGCATTGCACGGAAAAACAACCCCAAAGAGACAGCCAAGGGCGGTGGTTTCCCATGGGCAACCCAAACGAGAACCGCGATCAAGCCGAACTGCGTGCTGGGCCATTAACCCGTTCCACGCCAGTTGCATGGCCGGGCACCGCCGTGAGGCGTTATGATACCTCTCACCTCTTCCCTACTTCACCAGGAATTACGGGGTGGCCATGCATCGCCCGCATTTTGTGTCGTCTTCCGGCTCGACTTCGTTCCAGATCTGGCCCAAACGCCACTGGACCCTCTCTTTTGCAACGGCTTTCTGGATCACCTTCATGAGCGCCTACTCAACACCCACCCAGGCCGCCGAACTCGCAGCGTCCTCCGCAACGGAACCGATCCAGTACACCCTTTCGTTCCCCAGACCGGCCAGCCATTACGTGGAAGTGGAGGCGGTTTACCCCACCGCCGGCGCTCCCCAAATAACCCTGATGATGGCCATCTGGACCCCCGGCAGCTACCTGGTTCGCGAATACGCCCGCAACGTGGAAGACGTGGCCGCCCGGGCCGTGGGGAAGGAAGAGACCCCGCTCAAGTTTGAAAAGGTGCGCAAGAACCGCTGGCGCATCGAAACCGGCGGAGCAGCGGCCGTTAAAGTGACCTACCGCGTTTACGCCCGCGAACTGTCCGTACAAGGCAACTGGGTGGATGCCGGCTTCACCCTGCTTAACGGCGCTCCCACCTTCCTGACCCTGGCCGATGAAAAAGCCGCCCGCCCACACCACGTCAAACTGATGCTGCCCACCCATTGGGCAAAATCGTTCTGCGGACTGCCCAACGCCCCCGGCAATGACCCGCACCACTACGTTGCACCCAGCTACGATGACCTGGTCGATTGCCCGATCTACGCCGGCAACCCCACCGTGCACGAGTTCCAGGTCGACAACAAACCCCACTACCTGGTCAACGAAGGCGAAGCCGGCGTCTGGGACGGACCCCGATCCGCCCAAGACACCCAGGCCATCGTTCAAGCCCAGCGCGACTTCTGGGGCTTCCTCCCCTATGACAAATACGTCTTCTTCAACCTGCTCACCGAAACCGGCGGCGGCCTGGAACACAAGAACTCCACCGTACTCATGGCCAGCCGCTGGGCCACCCGCAAACGAGAAAGCTACCTCAACTGGCTCTACCTCGTCAGCCACGAATATTTTCACACCTGGAACGTCAAGCGGCTCAGGCCCGTCGAACTCGGCCCTTTTGACTACGAGAACGAAGTACACACCCGCAGCCTCTGGATTGCCGAAGGGCTCACCAGCTACTACGACCGACTGTTCGTCAGGCGGGCAGGGCTCTGCACCCAGGCAGAAGTGCTCGCCGGCGACCCACCCAGCGCGGCCGGCGGCGACGACAAGACCAAAAACGATATCGAACGCCTTCAAGAAACCCACGGCCGCTTGGTCCAGCCCCTGGAACTGGCCTCGCATGACGCCTGGATCAAGTTCTACAGGCGCGATGAAAACACCCCGAACACCAGCATCAGCTACTACACCAAGGGAGCCGTGGTCGGCTGGCTGCTCGATGCCAAGATCCGCGAAACCACCAAAAACGCCAAAAGCCTGGACGACGTCATGCGTCTGGCTTACCAGCGGTACTCCGGCGAAAAAGGCTTCACACCCGCCGAATTCCGCGCCACCGCGGCCGAAGTGGCCGGCGTAGACCTTGCAGCCTTCTTCACCCGGGCTCTCGATACCACCGACGAACTGGACTACAACGAATCCCTGGCCTGGTACGGCCTGAAGTTTGCCGACCCCAAGGGGAACAAATCCAAGCCGGCTGACGCCAAAGACGACAAGCCCGAGAAGCCTGAGAAGGGTTACCTGGGGATTGAGACCAAGAACGAGGCCGGCCGCCTGGTGGTCTCCACCGTCAAGCGGCAGACGCCAGGGTATGACGCCGGATTCAACGTGGGAGACGAGATCCTGGCGTTCAATAACTTCCGCGTCCGGCCCGACGCCCTTGGCAAGCAAATGGAACTGTACAGGCCCGGAGACCAGGTGAGCGTGCTGATTGCCCGCCGTGACCAGTTGCAAACCCTGGACGTGACCCTGGGCACCGAACCGAAAAACCAGCACAAGCTGGAAGTGAACCCCGAGGCCACAGCCGAGCAGAAGCAAAACCTGGAAGCCTGGCTAGGCAAAGCGCCCTGAATCATGGACGGAATGGACGGAATCAACCGGACGACAAGCCGTTGATTCCGTCCATTGCGTCCATTAACAAAAAAAGGATTCCATGGCGATGACCAACTTTCTCATACAGAGCCGCGAGCTTGCGTTCGCGGCTCTGTATGAAGAGGCGTTGGTCGTCTCATTTTTCTTGTAATATCCATATGCGATAGTTCATACACGCTTGTAAGGAAGTCGTAACTTTGGTTACTCTTCCGTGCCGCAATTCTTCTTACAGGGTGAAAGCACGGCTTCCCCTGGGAAATGGTCTGGCTTGCTTCCGCCTGCTAAACACCCATCGTTGAGTACACAGGAACACCCATGTCATTCACGAAGAATGTACGCCGCTTCATGACGCGTCGATCCGGTACGAATTCCTCAGGTTCAGCCAGGCGCAGCAAATTTGCACTCAGCCGGAGTGAGTTTTTTGAGTCGCTCGAAGAGCGGGTGGTGCTGTCTTCAGTAGGTGCCTTCTGGAGTATCAGCGGTACAGTTCTGAACCTCACGCTTGGGGGAAGCAAGACACTTACCCTCACCTCGACAGCTTCCAGCACGTATACGATGGTCGTGAGTGGCGGTGGAACGCTCTCAAACACATGGGGGGCGGGTGCCTCGAACAGCTATGTGTCGTCGAGTTCCAACACTGCCACGGTTTCGACCGCCGGCCAGGGGTACTTCACGCAGATCAACATCAGCGAGGTCAGTGGTCAGACGGGCGTCTCGCTTACCTTTGCGGATTCGGGTTCGAACAATTATGTGAACCCCTTCTTGATTACCTTGAACGATACGCCAGGCGCGGTCACGTTTAACGGCAGCACGAACTTTGCGGCCACCAACGCTCTCTCGGTGACGACCGACTCAAAAATTGTGGTCAGTTCAGGTGCCAGTGTGAGCACGGCCAATGGCAGCCTGACATTCAAGGCGAACGTGGCCGATACGAGTACCGCGGGTGCGACGTTCGGAGCGGCCGGTATTGATATCAACAACGCAACCGTGCAGGTGACGGGCACCGGCTTGCTGGACCTGGAAGGCCGGGGTGGAGAAGGAACGAACACAAGCCCCTATGGCGTGTATGTGCGGGCCGGCGGCAGGGCGATTGCACCATAAGTCATTATCCGAGCAGCACTTTTTCGAGATAGCTCTCGTCCCAACCGGCCGTGAGCCGTTTGTTTTTTATGCCGACCTTCAGCGTGGTCTCGTTCTTCAGCAAGCCGAGTGCGGCGCGG
>CAIYJE010000023.1 GCA_903926465.1 uncultured Planctomycetales bacterium | reverse complement strand
TGGGTGCTTGAAGCAATGAAAACCAGCCCCTCTGGCTGGAAATCCCAGGGTATCAACCGGAATCAATCAATCGCCACGGCAGGGACCAAACGATTCACCCTGTCCACACCATAAACCCCGCGGCGCAGCCGCTTCGTCCAACAAAAAAAGCCTCTTGCGATTGCTCGCAAGAGGCTTTTTGAAACAAGTGGAGGCGGCGGGGCATGGATTCGTGTGATTTGAATTGTCGTAACATCTTATGCACCAGTAGTTTGCAAAAAAACATAGTCAGCGGTTTTCCACCAAAGTCAACGAAAACAGCCCTGAAAGTCAACGGAATCAACGCCGCAGAGGGCATCAGAACAGGGGTTCGATTCCTTGTGCCTCCAACCCGTAATTCGATGCAACACGAGTTCGGTTATTGCTGCACTCTCCTCACCACCACGAACCACGCCTTCGGCCCGCCATCGCTGAACGAGATGTCATTCGGATCGGGCCGGACTTCGTATCGTGACGACTCAATGGACTCGACCTTCCAGCCTTCGGCGAAGGCAACCTCGATCTCCTTCTGAGACACCCGCCGTGGTCCCTGCGTCCCCGGTTCCTCGTCGCTGAAACAGAGAAAGAAGAAGCGACCGTTTGGCTTGAGGACCGTAGCTAACCCATCAACGTAACGGCGGCGGTCATCGTCACCGAAGACGTGGAACAAGCCGCTGTCGATTACGTTGTCGAACCGCTCCGTCCAATCCTTCAGCGTCAGGGCGTCCATGACCAGAAACGTCACCGTCACTCCCCGCTCCGTCGCTTTCCGCTTCGCTATCGTGATCGGCTCGTCCAGGAAGTCGATGCCCGTGACTTTATTGCCTCGGCTGGCAAAGAAGAAGGCGTTTTCGCCGGTCCCGCACCCGGAATCCAAGATCGACCCGGTGATCTGATCGGCTACGTCAATGAATGCCTTCTGTGGCCTGCCGATTTCCCACCGTGGTTGACCGGCGTAAATCGACTCGAAGGCGGTGCGGTCAATGGTCATGGTCGTTCTCCAGCGATCTCTGATCGCACCTTCATCTGCCAAATGGCCCACACGTCGCAGTTGGCATGATGCTCATCAGGATACTCGGCTCGCAGGAGTTTCCGAACGCTCATCGCCTTTGCATGGTCGATCAACAGGCCGCAAGGAGAAAGGTCAGACGAAGAAAACGCTTTGGGGAAACCGCCGCAGTTGATCAAGGCGCTGATGCCAGTCTGCAATTCCACGAGATCGAAGCCCCGGAAGGTGAAACGGTCGTCGCTGAAGGAACGAAACTCGTCATCGGTCGGGTTCTGCATCAACGCCAGGACGTTCACCCGGTCGATTCCGGCCACTTTGCCTAGCAGATATTCAAGATCGTGGAATAGATCGCATTTGAAGTTCTCGTTGACGTTGTGTTGCCAGTCTTCGGCGGTCAGTTCGTCAATGACAATGACTGATGGGCAGAGGATACTGTCCAGCGAGATGACCTCTCGAAGTTGCGTCAGGCCACACCATTCGATGAAATTGGTCCATTGGTCGTTGCAAGTTGGATCAAATCGTTGGACCGCAGAATAGATGGCTGGCATGGTTGTTCTCTCGCAGCAACTTGTTGCACAAATTCACAAAATCCCCTTCAACGCATCCTCGATCATATCCATCCGTGCCAGACCCGCCCGCAGCGATTCGGATATGCCGGATTCGCCCCAATATGCTCCGGCCAACTGCCCGCAGATTGCTCCCGTGGTATCGGCGTCATCACCCAGGTTGACGGCACGCAAGACAGCCTCATCAAAGCTGGAAGCATCATGGAAGGCCCATAACGATGCTTCCAGGCTTTTGACCACCCACCCCGATCCTTGGATCGCCGGGGCAAATCGGGACATTCCTCATCGTTTCGTAAGCGGGGGGTTTGGGTGCTTCTTGCCTCACTCGATCGTGGCTCAACCTCGAAGCTGATGCAAACAAAAAAAGCCTCTTGCGATTGCTCGCAAGAGGCTTTTTGAAACAAGTGGAGGCGGCGGGAATTGCACCCGCGTCCCGAGATCCTTCCGTGTAGGCGTCTACATGCGTAGCCGTCCATTTATTGTCAGGTGGAGAGCCCCGGTCGGCAAGGTCCCTTCCACCTCAGCTCATCATTTAGGTTAACTCAGATAGCAACAAGCGGTTAAATCTGAGCGATCCCGCATTGGCACCCACGGATCTCCCCAGCAGGAGAGGGGATATCGCGTGGCCGTTTCCGCTGTTCAGGCGGCGAGACGGTAACCAACAGTATTGTTGGCAGTTAAATTTTGGTCTGCTTTTTACGTGGCCCGCTGACCAACCACGGCACGCAACCATACACTTCCAATATCCGGTCGAGCCTGGTTCGCCCCCGAATTGTCAAATTGGCTCTGAACAAGCCATAAGCATTATGCCGGTTCCTGGCACAAGGTCAAGCGCTCAAGCAAATTCTCAGTCGGAAATGCCTGAATTGCACCCGTTCAGACCCGTGATGGCCTCTTGGTTTCCAATAACGCCGAAGATTCGTTCCGTTGCGCTTGGCCTGGTGCCTCAACCAGCATTCCCAATGCACAAAGTTCATCCTCGGTCCAAGTCAGGGGACATGGGCCACAATGGGCATCAGCCTGCGTGCAAACGTTCAGCCAGTCCCTATTTTGAACCGGCCCCCCGCTCGAACACGAAAAGCCTGAATCACCAGCGTTTTTCAAGAAGCGCAACTGGTAACGAACTTACAGTTCTCGCGTTTCGGTTCCACACAAAAACAACCCCAAGAGAGAGCCGAGAACGGCTATCCCACATGGGCAACCCAAACATAAACCGCTCTGAAAAGAGCGGATAGCGTTTGCATCTCAGATCGTACCGATCAGCGGATCGCTTATCCGGTAGTTCCAACGCCTTTGCTCGCGCGGCGGGAGCCATGAATGACTGCGATGCGTCTCTGGCAGATCTGGAACCGGCCGTTGGGTTTTTTTAAGGCCCGGTTCTTAGCGATCACCCCGGCGCTGGAAGCGGGCGATGTCTCGCTTGGCTTCCTGAGTTTTGATTGCCTGGCGTTTATCGTGACTCTTGCGGCCCTTGGCCACGGCCAGTTCCACCTTGGCAATCCCGCGCCGGAAGTGGATCTGGAGCGGGATCAGGGTTAGCCCCTTCTCCTTGACCCGCATGGCCAGCTTGATAATTTCCTTGCGGTGCAGCAGTAGCTTCCGGGGTCGCTTGGCCTTGTGGTTCATCTGGTTGGCTTGCAGATACTCAGGAATATCGCAGCCCAAGAGCCAAACCTCGCCCCGGTCCAGGTCTCCATACGCGTCTTCCAGGTTGGCTTTACCGGTGCGCAGGCTTTTGACCTCGGTACCGGTTAGCACAATTCCCGCTTCCACCTTCTCAATCAGGTCATACTCAAACCGGGCCCTGCGGTTGCGCGCCACCACATGCACGGCGTCGGCGTCTGACTTCGCCTTGGTGGCTTTCGCATCCTTCTTGGCCATGGCCCGGGTACCTCACGCGCAGAAAGAGAGCTTGGTTCATTCACGTCTAGTATAAACGATTGTAGGCAAGGACACGGCATCAACCCGGCCGGTTCAAGCAGACTCAACCGGTTTTTCCGTGGAAAGCGGCATTGCCGCCAGGCAGGCCGCCACAATTTCTGGAACTGGGTCCGGAGCTGCAATGAAAACGATAGGAGTTCCGACAGGCCAGAACTTTTGAATGCCCGACCGGTTTCGCTTTTGAGACTCTGGAGCAGCCAGGAAGGTTGGTTTGCCTGGCCATGAACCTGTGTCCGGTCTGAATAGTTTACCTTCCCAACCGCTGGGCAGGGCCCGTTGGATCGCAGACATCGTGTCTGGCTCCCAGCCGCACAGCGCCACCCGCCAGGGCGTTCGCTCAAGATTGGCCAGAAGTTCCTGCACGGTCCGTCCGGTCGTGGGATCGACCGCCAAAGCGGCCACCTCTACCAGCGGCTCCAACACGAAGCGACGAACCGCAAGTCGTGGGTGAGGAACCACCAGGGACTCGCTCTCAATCACCTGGTTTCCGTAAAGCAGCAGGTCCAGGTCCAGCGGCCGTTCCCCCCAGCGTATGCTCCGAACTCGGCCTGCGGCCGCTTCAATGGCCTGAAGTCTGCCAAGCAAGGCCAAGGGTTCGAGCGTGGTCTGAAAGGTTGCCGCGGCGTTCAAGAATGGACCCTGACCGGTTGGACCGCCCACCGGAGTGGTCTGGAGGTAGGGGCTGACCTCCAGGTGTTCGATGCCTGGGGTGGCCCGCAGAGAGTCGATCGCCGCGTCCAGATGGGCGCGACGATCTCCCTGGTTGCTACCAAGACCAATACAGGCCGTCACGCTCATCAGCCTGCCTTTGGCGCATCGGTCTCATACAAAATCACCAGGAACAGGTCGCTGGAGTTGCCACCCCCGCCCGTAAGGCCGGCCCCGCGGCCGGTCTCGGTCTGGGGAGCAATATTGCCACTGATCTGCTGGATCCGAATTCCAGGCGTGCTGGCAATCCAGGTGTTGATATGAAGCTCAAGGCGGTCAACATCGCTCTCAAGCACACTGAAGATCTTGACCTGTTGCATTGCTCGGTTCCTGAAATCAGAGCTTGAGTGTGGAGATCCGGTCAACGGCTTCCAGAAGTCTTGGCGTATCCACGGTCAGTGAGACCCGGATAAAGCCTTCGGCCGCAGGACCAAAGCCAACGCCTGGCGTGGTCACAATGTTGACCTCTTCCAGCAGGCGGGCGCAGAGGTCCATCGAGCTGATTCCGGCCGGGCAGGGGATCCACACGTAGAAGGTGGCACCTTGCAGGGGAACGTCCCAACCAAGCTTCCGAAGGCCGCCCACAAAGGCGTCTCGGCGGTCTTTGTAAAGAGCGCGGATGGGGGGTGTCAGGGTGTCGTACTCGTCGAGTGCGGTCTTGGCCGCCATCTGGATGGCGGTGAAGATGCCGGAGTCGGTGTTGGCCTTGATCTGCCCCAGGGCCGCCACAATGGGGGCGCTTCCCACGGCAAAGCCCACGCGCCAGCCGGTCATGTTGAAGGTTTTGGAAAGGCTATGGAACTCCACCGCCAAATCACGCGCGCCTGGCACCTGCAAAATGCTCGGCGGCGGTGTTTCAAAGTACATCTCGTTGTAGGCGGCGTCTTGAGCCACCACCACGTTATGCTTTTTGGCCAGCTCAACCACCCGTTCAAAGAAGGGTAGATCGGCGGTGGCGCCTGTGGGGTTGTTGGGGTAGTTCAGGAACAGGATCCGGGCCCGCTTCCAGATCTCTTCAGGAATGGCGTCCAGGTCGGGCTTGAAGCCGTTCTTGGGCTCCAGCGGCATGGTGTAAACCTCGCCGCCGGCAAATGTGGTTGAGCTTCGATAAACCGGGTAGCAAGGGTCTGGAACCAGGCTCACATCGCCAGGGTTCAGAACCGCCAGCGGGAAGTGGGCAATTGCTTCCTTGGAGCCAATGGTCGGCAGAATCTCGGTGGCTGGGTCCAGGTCCACACCGTATCGGTGCTTCATGAACTTGGCGATGGACTGGCGCAGTTCAGGAGCACCTTGGTCGAGCGCGTACTGGTGGTAAGAGCCAACCTCAACGCTGGACTGCAGGCTTTTGATGATTGCCGATGGGGTGGCCTTATCCGGGTCTCCCACACCAAGATTGATCACATCTCGACCTGCGGCAATCGCGGCCTTCTTTTTGCGATCAATTTCCGCGAACAGGTACGGTGGAAGTTTCTGAAGCCGCTCGGCCTTGACAAAGGTCGCGCTCATGATGGTCCCTGATTTGGATGAGTCAGATCAAAACACAAAACAACGGGTAAGGTTGGGCTGACGGAGATTGACCCCCGGCCCTGCAATTCACAAGAAAACGTGTTGAGACGGAAGCGTGAGGCTTAGGGTCGAGCCGGATATGGCCGGGTCCAGGCCTCAGGCCACTGCGTCTTCGGTCACTCTGTCGTTGGCGTACATGTCCTGAAAATCGTCGTTATCATCAATGATATCGCGAAACTTCGCCATTCGTTTGGCGTTATCGGCATCAAGTTCAACGGTTGTGGTGGGAATGTAGGTTGTTTCCGCCGTCTCAATTGTTAACTTGTGCTCTTCGAAGGCGGTTCGCACGGCGTCCAGCATTTTGGGGTCGCAGGTGACCTCAAAGTAGTCCTCCACGCGTTCCATATCATCGGCGCCGGTTTCGAGGACCAGTTCCATGAGCTGTTCCTCGGTGATGTCCTTGGCGGGAATCAGGAGCAGGCCCTTGAAGTTGAAGAGGTAGCTCACGCAGCCAGAGGCGCCCAGGTTGCCACCGCACACTTCAAAGGCGCGTCGGAGTTCGCCGGCCGTCCGGTTCCGGTTATCGGTCAGGGCCGTGCAGAGGACCGCCACCCCGCCTGGGCCGTAGCCCTCGTACAGAATTTCTTCGAAGCTCTCGCCGCCGAGTTCACCGGTGGCCTTCTTGATCGACCGTTCAATGTTATCTTTGGGGCAGCTTACCCCTCTGGCCTTATCAATGGCGTACCGCAGCCGGAGGTTCATGGCCGGGTCTGGGCCACCGGTTTTGGCGGCCACGTAGATGGCGCGACAGAGCTTGCTGAACAGCTTGCCGCGCTTGGCGTCTACCACGCCTTTGCGGTGAGCGATATTGGCGGAATGGGAATGTCCGGCCATCGACCGACTCCTGGTTATTTTCCGGGTGTGAAGATACAAGAAGCCGGCCAGGGGCCGGCGGGATGAACAACACTGCTCGTTCACAACGAGCAAGTTCGAGTAAGCGGCCGCGTTCGGGTGCGGCTACCTGGACGATCATCAAGGCGAAAGAGGTTTGGAGGTCTCTGGGGTATCCATCAGGGCACGGATCTCAACCAGTTTGCGACCAAGCTGAGAAAGCCGCTTATCTGGCGGTGTAGCCCGGCTGGCCATCTCCTGAGCTTTGGTCCAGGTGTTACGTGCATCAGCGTAACGCTTGAGCTGGAAGTACACATCACCCAGGTGATCCAGAATGGTGGCGTCCAGGTTGGGATTGTCCTTGGCGGCCTTCTCAAGAATTTCCATGGCCAGCTCCAGCTTGCCGCGCTTGAAGAGTACCCAGCCCAGGCTGTCTAGATAGGAGGGGTTGTCTGGCTCATCTTCAACGGCGAGCCTGATCATGGTCTCTGCCTTTTCGAGGTTCTTACCCTGGTCGGCATAAAGGTAGCCGAGGTCGTTGTTAATTCCGGGCTCTTCGGGGGTCTTCTCCAGAAGCAGTTCAAGCTCGTGTTCACCCTTATCAAGCTGGTCCTGGTTGACGTAGATCACCGAGAGCCCAGAGCGAGCCTGACGCTCAACCTCGGCATCGTTGGGGAACCTGGCCAGAATCTTCTGGTAGTGCTCAATAGCTTCCTGGTTTTTCCCCAGGCGGCCCAGCAAGAAGCCGACGAAAAACTGAGTACGGCGGTCGTCGGGTTCCAGTTGTTCGGCTGCTTTGGCGGCCTCCAGTGCCTTTTCAATCTGGCCGCTCACATAAAGGCTCTGAGACTGGGCTCCAAGCATCAACACATTGCGTTCCGCAGGGAATTTCTGGAACAGTTCGTCAATGGCCTTGGCGGCTTCCGAGTGGCGTGCCACGCGCCTGAGATCTTCGATATATTCCCTGAAGTTTTGAACCGAGGGGTCTTGATCGAGGACGAGCCGGCCGAGCTTCACGAACTCATCGGGATGTCCAGATTTCACGGCGATGTAAGAGAGCACTCGGCGTGTTGGTTCACGCAGAGATGCGGGATTGGCCTCAATGCGCTTGATGCCGGCAGAAAGAACTTCGCCAGCAATCTTTTTGTCTTGGGCCACCAGTTCAATTTGTGGTGCCAGTGCCTGGAACGCGCCTCGCTGAGAGAGCGCTTCATCAATCACTCTCAAAAATTCTTCGGTCTTGCCCGCCTTGATCAAAGACGCGGTAAGCGGGCCATACACCTGGGGATCGCGCTGGTTTTGGAGCAGTTCTCTGAGCAGGGTATCGGATTCCGCAATTCGGCCAGCGTCTCGCAGGTAGTCGGCCACCAAAAATTGAAGCGAAAGATTTTTTCGATCCTTGGCGGCGGCGTCTTCCAGACGCTTCAAGAACTCGTCTTTCCGGCCGAGTTTATCGAGGATCTGTCCCAAGAGATCGTAGGCTTCACGCCCTTGTGGTTGCTTTGCGAGATAAGATTCCAGGGTGGTCAGGGCTTCCTGAACTTGCCCCTTTTTCAACTGGGCTTCCGCCAGAACCCGCGGAATTTGACCATGATCAGGGTCATAGGCAAGCCCGGATCGGAGCGCCCGGATGGCCAGATCATAATGCTTGGTTTGCAGCAACGCCTCGCCAAAGCGCAGGTAGCTATCGGCATTGCCGCCTCTAAGAATCCGCTCTCGGTCTGCCTGAGAAAGCTTGCTGGCCTGACGAGCGTCCAGACCTTCAACCACGGCCGTGTAGGCTTCAGCCGCCTTCTCTGGTTTGTCGAGTAGTTCGAAGTAAAGATCTCCGAGCGCTCGTTGGCAGAGCAGTGCCGATGGGCCTCGGGCCTCAAGTTTCGGGTTATTGAGAACGGATCGAAGGAAGGATTCGGCCGCAATTGGGTCGCTCTTCCGTTCGAGAATGAGCCCGAAGAGCAGGGTCAGGGTCTGCGTATCGTTCGGGTCAATCGCCATCGATTGCCGACCCGCCTCAATGGCCTCGTTCAATTTGCCTGAGGCAAAGAACAATCGGCTGAGTCGGCTCAGAATCGGTGCGCTGTTGTCTTCTTCTTTCTTGGCCTGTTCTAGAAGTGACAACGCTTCTTTGATTCGCTCTTGGTCCTCAAGCGCTCGTGCGGCCGAGTATAGCTTGTAGACCTCAATCTGGTGCCGCTGCTGCTCTGTGATGGGGTGGAGCGGAATGAATTCTTCCGGGACCCCGTCCAGATTCGCGTCGTTTCGAACTTGGGGAGCATCCGTGGGACTGGGCGTTTGCTGGCCGCTTGCGGAGTCACCCGAAACGAACATGAGCACGGTGAGACCTAGGGCCCATCGTCGTGTGTACGGGCAATTGAGACCCCGATACATAGCTACCAGTCCTCGGGCTTTGCGTGAAAAAAGACTTTTCCATCACAGCAAAATCTTAGCAAAGCCCAACGGGTGATGCCAGCCAGCGTTCAACGCCCGCCGGCACCAAATCGGGACGACAGCTCAATCTGAGGCCAGTTGGAGCCCCACCAAGACCAGATCAGGTCTCAAGCTGCAAAGCCAGGTCCGAGAAGTCTGAGTGCTATCCAAGAAATGGGTCAGCCAGCAAACAGAGTTTGCACCAGCAAGTGCTTGGGAGGTTCAACGCGAACGGCGAGGGATAGGTTTCACCCTCTCCCTCGCCGAAATCACGAATCCAGAGAATCCACGGAGTGAGGTCAATCCGATTTCTTCTTCGAAGACTTCTTGGGTTTGACGTCGGCACCATTCAATTCCGCTTCGTCGACAGGCTTCGCCTTGGCCTTGGACGCAGTAGGCTTAGATTCGGCCTTGGTTTCAGCCTTCTTCGGCTGGGGCTTGGCTACTGGTTTGGAAGCCGGGGGTGGCGTTGGTTCCTGAACCTCGGTTGCGGGCTTGGCACTCGAAGCTCGTTTGCTCACGGGTTCTGGCTTATCAGCAGCGTTTGACTTGGGTGCGGCCTTGGCTTTCTTTTCAACCTTTTCCGTGCCGTGGGCGACTTTTTCAGGCTCAGGTGTGCCTGAGACTGGCGTGGCTTCAACGGGCGTCTCGACCTTGTGTTTGGTCGGTTTCTTGGTTGCTGGTGAACCTGGGGCCGCCGCCGGGCTGGATTCGGCGGCAACTTTGGGGGACTTGGCATCAATAACCGGCTCAGCGGCTTTGACGCTCTGGGGCGTCTCGACCGGGGCGGCGGAACCGGACTTGCCTTTGGGCTTTTTGCCGGACTTCTCAAGGATGGGAGTTTGGATCTGGGCTGCCAATTTCAAGTTGATCTGAGCGAGCGATTTGCCTTTTTTGGGCTTCTTGCTGGTGGGCTTTTCAACGGCGGTCTCTCCAAGACCGGTCGGACAAATCTCGCGTAGAATGCAGTGGGGGCAATCTGGGTTGCGTTCGGTGCAAGTGTCCTGGCAAAGCTGCTCGATCGCCTCTTGGAACTGACATCCTTGGGCTTTGGCGATGATGCGTTCCAGAGTGGAGCGGAGAGCGGATGTCTCGACATCGGTCTCGGTAGCTCCCAGTCGCACGAGCGCACGGCGCGAGGAATCGGCGATTGGAATAGCATGGCCGCCCAGGGCGCGCTGGACAACGGTGGCCAGAACGTAATCGGACTGGAGGGCGTCGTATTCCTGGAGCGTTTTCAGAGACTCTTTGAGCGGCTTCTTGGTAAGGGCGTCTAGATTAAAGCCGTAGGTCTTGGTGAAAAGCTGGCGAAGGAAGGTGCGAATGGTGTTTGCGCGATGTTCGGCGTTTGGAAGTCCTACCAAAACTCCTACGATCTCTTTGATCGTGCTGACGCGAACTTCATTCCAGTCGAAGAAATGGTCTTTGATTCGGGAAAGAACCTGATTTGCCTGATCGGCCGTACTGCCCTCCCGGCAAATTCCCAGCACGACTGCCTCAAGAATACTGAGCCGATTCTCGGCGGGTTCGGCCTTGGACCGCTGTTTCAGGAGACCGGAAATCTGGCTGATTTGCTGGGTCTTGCTCGAGGGGGCCATGATAGTATTGGAATCCTTGTCAGGATGGACAGGAGAGCAAATAGATTTCTTGTGAAGCGATCGACATGCAAAATCAGTCCTCAGTGTCGGACTCGGCCTTCACGATGGAACTGTCTTCAGGATGAGCTGCGCGGTCTGCGGCGAGGGCTTCTTCAACCAGTTTGGTCATGGCAATCGACTTCTTAACACCTTCGTCAATCTCAAACTTGACAGTGGGTGTGTAGCGAATCTGAAGTCGAGCCGCAACCCGGGATTGCAGAAATCCGGTCGCAGAGTTGAGCCCTCGGAACGCCTGCTTCTGCTCTGTTTCGGTACCCATGAGTGAGACAAAGATCGTGGCTTGTCTCAGGTCAGAGGTAATGGCAACACGGGTCACCGTAACCCCCTGTACCCGCGGGTCAGAGATCTCCGTCAAGATCGCGGTGGCGACCACCTCACGAATGGCTTCAGATACTCTTTCCGGTCGATGCGAGGCCATAGAATTCTCTCTCAGGAAACCAATAATATTCTGGAAACGGTGTCGGGTCTGTGTTCAGGGCCACTCGGGCTCACCCACAAGTTGGGCGTCTGGGTGCACGCTGACCGCATCGACCACCCGATCCAGAACCTCCTGGTTTTCTCGCCGATCGCGAGCAATCGAACTGACACCCAGGGCCACAAGATCGACTTGCTGGTCTGGTCCCAGGTTGGCCGTGCTCACGTTGAAATGGAGACGGAGTTTTTTCATGATCCGCTCCACTCGCTGGTCTTTGTCACGCTGAGTCGAGCAGTGTGTCAGTCTCAGCCAGACAACAACACTTTTCACGTGCATGAACTGGCAAGCCTGTTGTCCAGGGCGAAAAGAGCAGAATCGATTCAACCATGCGAGCCGAGTCATAGACTCGGCTCGCATGGCGATCTAAGCATGAGATTTTTCGGTCAGAGGGTACGACGAATGATCTCCGTTCGGAACGCCTCAATGGTATCGTCTGGCTTGATATCATCGTAGTTGGAGATCTTGATACCGCAGTCGTAGTTCTCTCGCACTTCTTTGACATCGTCTTTGAAGCGTTTGAGAGCCTCGACGGTACCCTTGTAGATCTCGCGACCCTCGCGGATGATCCGTGCCTTGGCACCCCGCTCGATGGTTCCCTGGGTGACGTAGCAACCAGCCACCGTACCGATGCGGGTAATCTTGAAGACCTGCCGAACCGTTGCTCGGCCCAGGTGGACGTCTTTCACGTCCGGAACCAGCATCCCTTCAACGGCCTTCTTGATCTCATCTGTGACCTGATAGATGATGTCGTATCGACGAAGGTCGATCTTTTTCTCTTCAGCCTGGGTCATCGCTCGGTCGTCTGGGGCAACCCGGAAACCAATGATGATGGCGTCAGACGCTTCAGCCAGGGTGACATCGCTTTCGGTGATTCCACCCACAGCCTTGAGCAGGATGCGAATGGGAACTTCATCGTTGCGCAGTTTCTCAAGTTCCTTGGTGAGGGCTTCAATGGAACCCTGCACGTCGGCTTTAAGAATCAGGTTGAGGGTCTTGACCTTCTGCTCAGACATCCGGGTGTAAACGTTCTCAAGCGTCAAAGGCTGACGTTCGGTGAGCGCTGCACCTCGACCACGATCACGCCGGGTTTCGGCAATTTCACGAGCCTGGGAAATCTCTTCGACAACCGCGAACTTCTCGCCGGCGGTTGGCACGGAATCCAGACCGGAAACCTCAACCGGTGTCGAAGGACCAGCCTCGGTCACGCTCTGTCCCTGATCATTGAGCAGGGCCCGAACGCGGCCGTAGCCGTCTCCGCACACCATTACGTCACCAACCCGCAGCGTACCGTCTTGAACCAGCACGGTAGCAACCACGCCGCGCCCTTCAGAAATGAGGGCTTCAAGACAGGTACCCGTCGCAGGTCGATCCGCGTTGGTCTTGAGTTCCAGCAACTCCGACAAGGTCTCAAGGGTGGTGAGTAGCTCCTCAAACCCTTGCCCGGTCAACGTTGAAGTACGGATGACTTCGGTGTCGCCACCCCACTCCGCGGGGTTAAGGCCCTGCTGGGCCAGCTCACCATAAATCTTGTTGATGTTGGACAGGCTATCGGCGTTCGGCAGGTCGATCTTGTTCAGCGCGACAACAACCGGCACGTCAGCAGCCTTGGCGTGGGCAATGGCTTCAATCGTCTGAGGCATCACGCCGTCATCCGCGGCCACCACCAGCACAACAATGTCGGTGACGTTCGCACCGCGAGCACGCATCGAGGTGAACGCCTCGTGACCAGGCGTATCCACGAAGGTGATAGGACGGCCTTGGTGCTGAATCTGGTAAGCGCCGATGTGTTGGGTAATACCACCACTCTCGCTCGCCACCACATTGGCCTTGCGGATGCGGTCGAGCAACGAGGTTTTACCATGGTCAACGTGACCCAGCACGGTAATAACCGGCGGACGAAGCGACATCGCCGATTCGTCTTCATCACGCGGCTCGAAAGATTCGAGCAGTTCGTCCTCGGCAGTTCGCTCATGGACGATGGTTAGCGAGATCCCGAATTCGAGAGCGAGTTCCATCGCCACGTCGTCATCGAGCGTGGAGTTGATATTCACTCCAAGGTTGCCCTGCAGGAACAACTTCTTGACCAGGTCAGTGGCCTTGATGCCAATTCCTTCAGAGAGGGCACGCACGGTTACCGGCGGTTCTACGAACGCTTCGGATTTCCGTGGAGCAATGATATGGCGTTTGAGCTTGTTGCCCGACCGCTGAGACCGACGCAGGCCGGGAGAATCATCTTCGTCCAGTAGTGCCGAAGCGGGAAGCGGAGAACCGATCGACTTGCGATCGGTCGCTTTCTTGGAGCGATCGGCACGACGCTGTTCGCGGCCGGCATTGGCACCGCCGGCACCACGGCCGTGATGACCACGTCCACGATCCTCTTCTTCATCGATCATCGGCGCTGGTACGCCAGCCGCAGGACCGGTTGGAATTGGACCACCCAGCGTACCTGTACGCTGAGAAGCGGGCCCCATGGGGCGACCACCAGAGCCAGCCGCTGGACCGGTCGGTCGAGGGCCGGTGGGTGGAGCCTGGGGAGTGGATCCAGGAAGCCGTCCCGCCTTGGCCATCTCTAGCAGTTGGGCGGGCGTGTACTTGACGTCTGGCCGCTGCGTACGCTCTTCAGGGCCGGTGGGCCGTGGCGCGGTACTAGGCCGGCGAATTCCGCCAGTAGGACCTGTTGGCAGGTTGGCAACCGGAGGCAGAGGTCGGTTGATCCGTGCTGGGCCAGGCCCTTCCGGAGGACGACCACCCGGTTCCATGGGCCGCCGTGGGGCCGATGGTGGCGGAGTTTGCCGCGTTGCATTGGCGGCAGGACCGGTTCCGGTGGGCGAAATGTAATCGCTTCGTCGGAGTGGACCCTGGGCCACATTGCCGGCTGACGGAGGGGCATCAGCTCTGTTCGGCCGTTGGGCCGAACTTGGTCCGGTAGGGACCCGCTGAGTGTGGGCCGAGAGCGGGCCAGATCCACGAGCGGCCGGGGCCGCGTTCGCAGGTCTTGTGTGTGAGGCGAGTGGTCCACCTCCCGCGGCTCGGGGCGGCTGCTGACCAATGAGGGGAGCAGCAGGCGTAGGACGACAGGTCAGCCGGTTGGGGCCCGGGGTCGCAGCAGGTGTAGCTTCAATCGAATCAGCCTGGGTGGTGGGCTGGGCTGATGTCTCGACGGGAGGCACGGCGACGACCGGTTCCCCCGGAATGGTTGAGGGCTCGGTACCAGAGCTCATGCGGGGTGCGGAAACCTTTGGATGATCAGGAATGGGGCGTTCGGGTTTCGGAGATTCCGACTTGATCGCTGGTTCGACACGATCAGGCGTGTGCGAGGGGCGAAGGGTTGGCGACGGCGCAGCGGCGCTGGACGGCCGGGAGGTGTAAAGGCGTTCGATCTTCTCGACCATATCGGAATCGAGACCGGCCAAGGGGCTGGGTCTGACATCCAGACCGGCCTCCTGGATCGCATCGATCAACTCCTGGCTTTTCAGTCCGAGCTTTTTCGCCAACTCATGGACACGCGTGGACAAAGGCTACTCCTCCTCACCCGGAAATGTGCTCGCCACCTCTGATATTAACTATTCTGACGTGCGGGCATCAGTTTTGCCAACCCCGCACTTCATGTAATACCGTTTTTTTCGATCAAGCTGAAGCTCTGACCGGGGATCGCTCAGGTACTTCACTCTTACTTTGGCTGTTCACTGGATTCAGATTCCTCGTCGGAAATCCCTTCAATGGCCTCAAGCATCAACCGTTCGGTTTCATCCTGGTCAATTTCGCTTGGAGCCCTGGAAATCTCGTGGTCCTCGGTTTCAAGACCCTCTTCTGCAAGAGCAAGGTCATGAACGGGGTCCTGGTCCGTGGTTGATTCTTCATCCGGGCTAAACTCACCATCTTCGCCCGGCTCTTCGCTGGACTCGCCGTCCAACGGCTCCTGGGTGAGTTCGCTCGAGGCTGACCCTGGCCCGTCCAGGTTTTCACTGGCGGCCAGCCGTCCCCCTTTACGCCGGGGAGATTCTTCCTGTTCTTCTTCCGCTAATTCTTCTGCACGGTCAATGAACTCTTGTGCAGTGTCTAGCGAGAGTCCCTCAATGGTGTTCGAAAGGTCATTGGCGTCCATGATCGAGAGATCGTCGTAGCTCAAGATCCCTTGTTCGACCATCCGTTCCGCGAGCTCTGCTTCCAGTCCATGGATGGTACACAGAATTCTTACAGCCTTGTCAATGAGCTTATCAAGCTCATCCCCGGTCATGATTTCAATGTCCCAGCCAACCAGTTTGGAGGCCAGCCGAACGTTTTGACCGCGGCGGCCGATGGCCAGTGAAAGCTGATCCTCGCGTACCAGAACAATGGCCCGGCCCAGGAGGTGGCAAAGCATCACCTCTTCAATTTCTGCCGGTTGCAGGGAATTGGGAATCAGCACCTGCAGTGACTCGTTCCAGCGAACGATGTCAATGCGTTCACCGCCCAGTTCGTCTACAATATTCTTGATGCGGGTTCCGCGAACCCCGACGCAGGCACCTACGGCGTCAACCTTGGTATCTGCCGAGCTTACGGCAACCTTGGAGCGGTAACCGGCTTCACGAGCCAGGGCCCGAATCGAGATCACGTTATCGGCAATCTCAGGAATTTCGAGTTCGAACAAGCGGCGCACAAAGTCTGGGTGCGTGCGGCTGAGGATAATCTTGACCCTCTGGCCACGCTTGCTCACTTCTTTGATGACGGCCCGAACACGTTCGCCAGGGTGAAGGTCATCACCGGGAATTTGTTCAGGGCGGGGTAGGAGAGCATCGGTCTTGCCCAGGTTGACGGTGACGGCACCCCCCTCAAACCTTTGAACCGTGCCCGTGATCAGGTCTGACTGAAGTCCTACGAATTCGTCGAACAGGCTGTCTCTCTCAGCCTCACGAATTTTTTGGATAATGACTTGTTTGGCCGTTTGGGCCGCAATTCGTCCAAAGTCGGGAGGTTCAACCGGGCTGCCATCGGCAAGGGTGTAAACTTTGCCGGTCTCGCGGTCGATCTTGACCTCGATCTCGTTCGCATCTGGATAATGCTTCTTGGCCGCCATCGCGAGCGCTGCCTGGATCCCCTCAAAGAGAAGTTCCTTGGAGATATTCTTTTCGCGATGGATGCTGTCAACAATCCGGACGAGGTCAACGCTCATCAGAAAACCCTGGAGTGGAAAGCATCGGGAGAGAAAAAGCACCGGCTTTTTGAGGGGTGAACACGAACCGTCCGCCTGAGAAGGCGTGGTTCAGACCCCCGAAATCGCGTCTGATTCTTCAGACGCAACGCCTGCTCAGGATCGCCGCGGGAGATTGCTTCCCGGTGAGATGCGAATGGCGATCCGCGATCAATTCATCGAGCTGGGATTGCTGGATAAAATCGATCAAGCCGTGAATCAGAGAGCTTTTTACTCCATGACACGGACCCCTCAGCCTTAAAACAATACCCTCAAACGCGTATTCGTGTCAAGCAAATGCGTAACGGATCGAGTCTGGTTGAGCCTGGTCTGGAGCCCATTCCCCTGAATCTAGGAGTAAATGATGGAACTGATTGATACACATGCTCACTTGATGGAACCTAGACTTTTCAGCCAGCTTGAGGAACTACTCACACGAGCGGTCGGGGCGGGAGTTTCTCAGGTTGTGGTTGTGGGCACAACGCTGGCCGACAGTGTGGCCGGCGTTGCCGCGTGCCGGGGGCGGGTTGGTCTTTTCCCCACCGCTGGAATTCATCCCAACCATGTTGCCGAATCTGAGGCGGGCGACTGGGATTCGCTGGAAGCGTTGGCTCGCTGCGGCCAGGTTGTGGCCATGGGTGAGACGGGGCTAGACCGGCACTGGGATCGGACCCCATTCCCTGAACAGCAGGCGATGTTCCAGAAGCATCTGGAGCTTGCCGGCGAACTGGATTTGCCGGTGATCATTCATTCTCGCCAGTGCGAGACCGATATCATTGACCAGCTCAAGGCACTTGGCCGTCCGGTGCGGGGAGTCTTGCATTCTTTCACCGGCACGGAAGAGCAAGCCTTGGCCTTCCTGGAGCTGGGTCTGCATCTTTCCTTCGCAGGGATGCTGACCTTCAAAAACCCGTCACTGAACCCACTCAGGGCCACGGCGGCGCGGGTGCCTGGTAATCGTATTCTGGTTGAGACGGACAGTCCCTATCTTTCGCCACATCCGTTCCGGGGACGCACCAACGAGCCTGCACGGGCGGTGGAAACGTTACAGGTTCTGGCAGACGTTCGTGGGGTGCCGGTCGAGGAGCTGGCAGGGGTTACCACGGCCAATGCCCGGGCCCTGTTTCGGCTTCCGAGTGCAGACCGGCTTGCTGTCGGGGAGATGGCGAGTTGAGCCGAGGCGTTCAGCCGTTCAGGGGCTATCTCACACGCCACGCTGGTTTGGGTCCCAGAGGATTTTATGGAGCTGGACCTGAAGTCGCAAAAACCGTCCAGAATCGATCACCAAGCTGGCAAGCTTTTCCAGGTTAATTTTTCCGAAGCAGGGGGAGATCAGAACGGGTACACGGTTCGTGAGGTTGTACCGGTCGATGATTTTGAGGCTCCATTCAAAATCGTGCTGATCGCAGATGATGAATTTGACCTCATCTCCCGTTTTGAGTCGGTCGAGATTGGGCCAGTGGTTGGCCTGGACTTCACCGGAGCCTGGGGTTTTGACGTCCAGAATGACCCGGACTCGGGGGTCGACTTGGCTGGTATCCACGGCACCGCTGGTTTCCAGTAACAGGGTACGACCTGCGTCGGCGAGTGCCCTCATGAGCGGATAGACTTCCGCCTGAAGCAAGGGTTCGCCGCCGGTAATTTGCACCAGCCGATCTTCGAATTGGAGAACCGCGTCGATGACTTCCTGAACGGGCCGAACCTCGCCCTGGGTGAATGCGTGTGGAGAGTCGCAATATCCGCAGCGGAGATGGCAGCCTGTCAGCCGCACGAAAACGCAAGGCAGGCCAGCGTGGGTGCCTTCGCCCTGAAGGCTGCGGTAGATTTCATGAATGACCAGTGAACCGGGAGGGCGCTTGGCGATTGGGCGAAGTCTTTGGTTCAGGAGTGCGGGTTCGATTCCATGAATGGTGACTTGTTCCAGGGGGGCGTTGGTGCTGGAAGGGTGTTCGACGTCTGGCATTGGCGATTCTTGAATCCTGTGAACGTCGGGCTCGCTGGCTGGATGAACGAGATTCTGAGAAGCCGTTTCAAAACCGGGACAGGCACCGCGTTCGCGAGGTGCCAGCCCCAGGTTCTACATCGCGTCTTAGTTTGAGGCAGAGGTCGTTGGTTCGCTCTTGAGCAGGTGGTTGATTCTGGCAATCTCTTGTTTCAAGAACGAGAGGTCCAGAAACGGTTCGGCGGAGATTCTCTGGAACCGAACTTTGCCCATCCGGTCAATCAAGTAGGTTCCGTGTAGCGGTCGTGATTCAAAATCGTCATGACTGCCGAACTGCTTGAACCATTCAAGCTTCGGGTTTGCCAAAATTGGCATGGGGAATGAAATACCATCTTTGTTGTGCTTCAGGGCATGGCTGGCCGTGGGGTCATCGGTGCTCACGGCAACGATGTCGGTATCCAGGCTCTCGAAATCGGTTGCAACTTTACTGAATTCCTGGAGTTGTTGCATGCAGTGGGCGCAGCCCCCGCCCAGGAAAAACAGAACCAGCACGTTGCGCCCGCGGTGTTCAGAAAGTCGCCAGGTGGTTCCTTCCGTGTCGGGCAGGTCCAGGGCCGGTGCGTTGTTTGGGGTCCAGTGCAGAGGGCCAAGATACCCCAGCTCAGGGCGCGGTTCGCGTGGAATTGCGGCCGGCTGGTTCTGGCTGACCGGCGGATTCCAGCGCGCGGCCAGGGCTTGAACCCGTACCAGTGCGGGCAAATTCTGATCGGCTTCGGCCAGAAATGGAGCGAGCTTCTGGTAGGCGGCTTGAGCATCCTCTTTTTTGCCCACGGCATCCAGAATTTCCACCAGCGCGGCCAGTGGGGCAACCAGATTTTCATTCTGCTCAACCGCTTTGCGGGCCGTCTCTACGGCCAGATCGGGCTTACCGGCACGCAACTGAACACGTGCTTTGGATTCCTGACGCATCGAGCCCGCCTTTTCAAAGCTCTCCAGCGCTTCTTCATTCTGGCCGTCGATCAGCAGTCGATACCCTTCCAGTTCGGCCAGAGCCTCTGGTAACCCGGCAGGTGCCTCGGGTTTGGGGGGCTCGGCTGGCTTCTTGTCCCCTTCTGGAGCGTTCTTGTCGGTTTCGGCTGGCTTCTTGTCCGGTTCCGCAGGCTTTCTATCAGACTCGGGAGTTTTCTGGTCGGTTTCGGCAGTCTTTTTATCGGCCTCGGGAGCGCTCGGGGAGGGAGCGGCACCTTCTTTGGGGGCTGGGTTTGCGGGCGGAGTTTCGCCGGTGGCGGGTGTGGCTGGATCGGGCTTAGTTTCCGCGGGCGGCTTGGGAGGTTCAAGCGCTTTCAACGCGTCAATCTGGGCCTGAAGTTGGGCTTTATCTGCCTTGGCCGCGTGGGCCAGCCCCAGGCTGTATGCTTTTTCCTTGCGTTCTCTGGGTAGGTCCGACCAATCGATTGCGCCGCTGGTGGTGGCAGTCATCAACTCGTCCCAGAGTTCATGTCTGGTGAGTGCTTCGGACCAGCGGGCCCGCCCGTTCGACTGGGCGGAACCGCCGTCGGTGGCGGTGTTTTTCTGAGGGTCACGCGGCTGCTCGACCAGGTTGCGGGCCATCTGAACGGCTTCACGGACCCGCCCGATATTGCTCAGGCTGGTGGCCAGCCACTGGTTGTTATGAGCGTAATTATGAATTTCGAACGGCATAAGCTGGGCGCGGCTCATGGCGGCATGATCCACACGGGCGGAGCCTTCTTGCTGGAAGGCGGCATCGGCGTAGCGTTTGAGTCCGGTGTAGGTGTGGCCGGGCATGTGCCAGGCATGGGCGATGCCGGGGGCTGCGGGGGCGTACAGCCGCGCTGAGTTTTCAGCGAGGGCCGGTTTTACGCCATCCCAGAGGTGGATGCGGTAATGGTGAACGGCCGGATGCATGGGGGAAATTCGTTCGGCCGATCGAATCAGTTCCTCAACGGCTTGGCGGCTACCAATGCCGTCTTTGTCGGCATTTTGCCAGGTCAAGAGGGCGAGCCAGCACCGGGCATCGACATCGGTGGGGAACTCCTGAACCAGCGTTTCCAGGGTTTCCAGTTGTTTTCTGCGCCTGGATTTGTCGTCTCCATCGCTGGAGTAGAGGGCAGACAGCGATTCCAGGTAAAGCGATTCTCGCCTGGTGGGCGGGTGGGCCTTGGCCTGGGTCTCTGCCTCTTTCAAGAAGGCCTTGGCCCGCTTGCCGTTGTTGACGTTAGCCATGGCCATTCCCCAGAAGGCCAGGGGGCACTGGGGATCGAGGGTGGCCGCCTGCCGGAACGAGCGCTCGGCTTCCAGGTAGTAGAAGGTATGAAGCTGGGCCACCCCTTGTTGCACAAACGCGATGGCTGGCGTGGAGGCCGAGGAGACAGGGAAATCGATTTTGCCCATGCCGTTCAGAAGCTTGGCCGCCTGTCTGGGTCCTTCGTCGAAGGCTTCGCCGTGAATCGAGTGGCCTTGGGCTGGTATGGCGGGTGCGGCTTCACTGGCGGGCTGGGTGGCGGGTGGCGAGTCCTGGCCGGTAGAGAACTGCGTGCTGAGCAGAAACGCCAGGGACAGGCCGAGGGCGTGGCGGGCGGGTTGCCATGGCAGGGGCGAAAGTGGGTCAGACCACGGGCGGTTGAACATGCCTTCACCACACAGAAAAACAAAGCAAGGGCGCAGGTAAAGCCGCGTCAGGAGACGGCCTTGTAACTATGCTACCGGTTGATCGTCGCCGGCGACATCCCCCGCGTGATGGGATTCAACCGCCTTGAGCATCCCCGGTTTGGTGGCCATTGCCTGGAATCGGGCCGGGCGAGCCGCTGACCTCAGCCTCATTCTCGGTTACGATCTTGTTGCAATTTGGGGCGGCTATGTGAGGGGGGTTGAAGTGACCAGTGACAAAGGTTCTGGATCTATGGTGCAATCAGATGGGCTCCCGAGGGTCGGGATTGTGATGGGGAGCCGTTCCGACTGGGAGACGATGAAGCATGCCTCCGAGATCCTTCAAGAGCTGGGCGTCCCTCATGAGCAGCGGGTGGTCTCAGCGCACCGGACTCCTGAACGGCTTTTCCGTTATGCCAAAGAGGCGGAGGGGCGTGGAATCGAAGTGATTATTGCGGGGGCAGGGGGTGCGGCCCATCTGCCGGGCATGATCGCGGCCATCAGTCTTTTGCCGGTACTGGGTGTGCCGGTAGAGAGTCGGGTTCTTCGCGGTGTCGACTCCTTGCTGTCCATTGTTCAGATGCCCAAGGGGATTCCGGTCGGTACGCTGGCAATTGGTTCTGCGGGGGCTGCAAACGCGGGCTTGCTGGCGGCGGCCATTCTGGCCCGAAGTGATACGCGAATTCGCCAGGCTCTGGAATCTTATCGGGCCCGTCAGACCGAGGCGGTTGGGGAGAATCCCGAATGACGACCGAAAGAATTCTGTACCCGCCCTCAACTCTTGGAGTGGTGGGGGGTGGCCAGCTTGGTCGGATGTTTGTTCAGGCCGCGCACCGGCTGGGCTATACCACCGTGGTGTTGAGCCCAAGCCGTAACGATCCGGCGGCTGCAATTTCCGAGCACGTGATTGAGGGGGCCGTTGATGACCTGACCGCCCTTCGAGAGCTGGCCAAGCGGGCCGATGCGGTTACGGTGGAATTTGAAAATGTGTCTGCCGCCGGCCTCCGGTGGCTGGAGCGTAGCAAGCCGGTGCGGCCGGGCTGGAGATCGATTTGGGTGGCGCAGAACCGGATCCGAGAAAAGTCATTCCTGGCTGCCAACGGGTTTCCGCTGCCGGCCTGGGCTTCGTTGCGCATGGCGTCTGACCTGGAGGGGATGTCGAAATTCAAGGGCCAATCCCTGATCCTCAAAACCGCAGCCTCTGGTTACGACGGCAAGGGACAGGTGCGGGTTTCTGGCCCAGAGGCCATTGCTTCGGCGTGGGACAGTCTGGGTCGGGTGCCGTGCGTGGTCGAGGAGGTGGTCAATTTCGCGGGCGAGATTTCCTGTATTGTGGCGCGCGGGGTGAATGGGCAGGTTGAGCCATTCCCGGTTTTCTGGAACCAGCATCGGCACCATATTCTGGATCTCACACAGGCGCCAGCCCCCATCGGGCCAGCTGCTACGACAGAAGCCCAAAGGGTGGCCACGGCCGTGGCATCTTGCCTGGGAACGGTCGGCCTGCTCACGGTTGAGATGTTCCTGACCCGGCAGGGCGAGTTGCTGATTAACGAGCTAGCTCCACGGCCGCACAACTCGGGCCACCTGACCATCGAGGCAACACCCACCTCTCAATATGAGCAGCAAGTGCGTGCGCTTTGCGGGTTGCCGCTTGGCTCCGGCCAGCTTCGACAACCGGCGGCCATGGCCAATCTCTTGGGAGATCTTTGGGCCAATGGGGAACCAGACTGGGCTGGCTGTCTGGCGGGTGATTCTGAGGTTGCGCTTCACCTGTATGGTAAGTCGAACCCCAAGGTCGGTCGCAAGATGGGCCATCTGACGGTGACCGAATCCAACCCCGAGTCTGCAAGGGCCCGCGTGCTGGCCGCCAGGCAAAGGCTTTGCCGAGAAATTCCAGGCGATTGATCGAGCGCGTAGAATTCCAGTGATTGCCGCCTGATCTCACTTCAATAGGGTCGTTCCAGGTCCAGATGATACCCAGTGGCTTTCGATTCGCTGAACCCTGGTGGTTGCTGCTCGGCGGACTGGTGATTTTGCCCTGGATCGAGATCTGGAAGCAGCCCCGTTTGACGTGGCCGGTGTCGTCCAGCCTTGCGGCGTCTGGGTTCCAGGTTGGGCGGATTTTGCCGTGGTTTCCCGCACTCGTCCGATCGCTGACGATCCTGTTACTCACGATAGCGCTTGCTCGGCCGCAAACTTCGAATGGCCTGGAGCCGGTCCGGGCGAGCGGGATCACCGTTGTGGTTGCGCTCGATGTGAGTGCGAGCATGGCAAAACAGCGGGGTACAACGAGCTGGCTAGAGCAGGCCAAGCAGTCGGTTATTGAGTTTGTTCGCAATCGGCCGGCCGATCAGGTGGGGCTGGTGGCGTTCGCTCGCTCGCCAGATACCACCTGCCCACCGACGCTTGATCACGACTTTCTGATCGAGGCGGCCAGGGCGGTTGTGGTGGCTCCGCCGCAGGACGCGGGAACCAGCCTGGGTGATGCAATCATCTGGGCTGGGCAGGAAGCACTCAGTGTTGAGGCCCGCCGCCGGGTGGTGGTTCTGATTTCCGATGGTCGCGAAGAGCCTGGCAGTTCTGGGGATATTCCTCCTGCGGAAGCGGCCTTGCTTGCCCACGAGCAGGGGATTGTGGTTCATATCTTTGCGCTTGGTGAGGGGTCTGCGGAGGATGCGGCTGGGGATGAACCCGCGCTGCTTCTGGCGGAGATTGCCCGGCAGGGTGGCGGGCAGGTCTTCAATGCGATGGAGGGTGGTCAGCTTGATCTGGCGTTTGGGCAGCTCGATCGGTTGGAACGAACGCTCCAAAGCGAAGTGATCCCGGTCCGATACAAGGACTGGTTCCGATTCTTGATTGGCCTGGCGATGGTCTGTCTGCTGGCCGAGGCGGTGTTGCTTTGGACGCGTTGCCGGACTTTGCCGTGATTGGCGAGTGCGCTTTGTGAGAAGATGACTTGATCTCATGAGGTGAGGATTGCGTTGAATTTGATCTCGCTCGCACATCCAGAGTGGTTCCTGTTGTTGCTGCTCATTCCGCCGGCTCTGGCTGCGGCCTGGCTGCGTGCGCGGTCGCGTTCGTTATTTCTTCGCGGCCTGGGTTGGAGCGGTCCTTCCCTATCGTGGGCAGACCTGTCCGGGGTTTGCTCGGCCGTTTTTCTCATCCTGACGCTGGCGGGTTTTGGCTGGGCCTGGCCGAACCGGCGCACCGGGGAGTCCAGAGACCTGGTGCTGGTACTGGATGTCAGTCGGAGCATGGCGGCCGAGGACGCGGTACCAGACCGGATGACGGTGGCCAAGAAGGCGGCCCTCAGCCTGCTCGATGAACTGATCAAGCAGCCAGGCACGCGGGTTGGCCTGGTGGCGTTTGCAAGCAGGGCCGTGGTGCGGAGTCCGCTCACGGAAAACCTTGGGGCTGTGCGTCGGGCACTTGAGCGCCTGGAGCCGGGCACGGTCCAGCCTGGTGGATCCAACCTGGGTGCCGGGCTTGAGACTGCCTTGAAGCTGCTTGATGCAGGTTCCCAGGAGCCAGGGGGATCGCTTTTGGTGCTGAGTGACGGTGAGGATCATGAGCAAAGCTGGCCAGCGGTTCTGGGTCTGGCTCAGCATGACCGGGTGCTCATCCACACCATTGCGATTGGTGCCCCAGACGTGGGCAGCACCATTCCGGGCGGAAGCCGATCCACCCGCCAGGGCCAGGATACCCAAGCCACGGTCCCGCTTACGTACCAGGGCGAGGTTGTGAAAACCAGGCGCCAGGATGAGAGCCTGGAACGGATCGCCCTGTTGACCGGCGGTCGATTTCTGGCCATGGGCCGGACCGCGATGAACCTTGGTCCCACAGATCAGGCGGTCTATTTGCCGGCCGCCAGGCAGGTTGAGCTGCAACGAACGCAGCAGCGGCAAAGTGAGTACCTGCCCTGGTCGGCGTTGGTCGCGTTGTTGTGCCTGGCGGTGTTGCCCATCTTGAAGCGATTTTCGGTACCAGTTCCGCGCTGGCTGGGGGCGGCCTCGCTGATTCTGGTTTGTGTGGCAGCCGGGCGTCCGGATGATCCTGGCTTGAAGGCGTACAGAGCGGGTCGCTGGAACGAGGCGGAACGGTACTATGAGCACAGGCCTGAGTTCGCGCAAGGTGATCCGGTTCTGATCTTCAATCGTGGCGTGTGTGCGTACCAGTTGGGCCGATATGAAGACTCGGCCGCGCTCTTTTCCCGAGCCGAGAAGGGCTCAGCCGGGTTACTGAGGCTGAAAACTCGGTATGCCAGGGGCAATTCGCTGATAGGGCTGGGGCTGGTTAATGAGGCTGCGGCCATTTACCAGCTTTGCGAGGCCGATTCCACGGCAGGTCCGGAAGCCGACGCCATCCGGGAAGACGCCCGGACAAACCATGAGTATTTGGTTCAGTTGAGAAACCAGCAGGATCAGGCCGAGGCATCACAAAAGGCACAGGCAGGCGGCGATCTATCGGCCGGGCAGAAGGGTCAGGAGTTGCCGGAACCGGGGTCCAGTCCAGCAAGCCAGCAGAAGACGCCAGGAGAGGGCGGGACTTCAGCTTCTTCTCAACCGGCTTCAACGGGGACCAAGGGAGACCCTTCACGCCGACCAACGCAGTCCAATTCGGTCAACTCATCGAGCATTCAGGAATCTGTGCGGGAGCGGTGGCGAAGCGCGGTCAACGACGTGGACCGGAGACGAAACCAGGGCGCGCAAACGCTTGAAAAGCTGCCAGCTCAACTGGAGACTCCAGATTGGTAAGCGCAATCAGATCGCTGCTCCCGAGTTGCTTGATCTTGGTGCTTCCGCTGACCTCAGCCATTCCTGTGGCATCCGCGCAATCTTTGCAGGGCGAACGGCTACTTTTCAAAACGCTCCAGGGCGGGCGTTTCTACGTTGGACAAGGGATCTCGTTTCAGCTTGAACTGCCCGAATCTGCCCGATTGGCAGTTCTGAAGTTGCCGGCTTTGAACGATGGGGTAATTGAGCTTGAGCCTGAGAGTGACCGAACCAACCAGGCAGGGGCCGGCACTCGCCAAGGCCTGATTGTGGCAAAACGCCCAGGAATGCTTCTGATTCCTGCGTTGAAGGCTCAGGACGGAGATCGGGTCTGGTTGTCGAATCCACTGCGGCTGGAGATTCGACCTGTTCCGGTGGGTGGCCGAAGCTCGGCTTTTCAAGGTGGAGTGGGCCCTGTGCAGTTGACCGCTCACTGGAGCGATTCGCGGGTGCGAGAGGGAGAGTCTGCCGAACTTGAGATTGTTGCCAGGGGTGCGGGTGTGCTGGGCCTGGTTAATTCACCGCTGGTACCCGTGGACGTGAATAGAGATTCGGCCCGGATGGAAAGGACAAGCGTGGAGAGATCGCTGTTTCCGCCGGTTCGAACCGAACGATTTCGGGTGCGAGCAATGACCGCCGGTCCTTTGGAATTGGAACCGTTGACCTGTGAGACTTTTGAGCCTGAGACTGCGCGATTCGTGTTGAGATCCTGGAAAATCCCTACGCTGATGGTTACCAAGCTCGCTGCCCCGCAGGGGGAATGGCCGGCCCCGCCCAATGAAGTGCGGGAACCGGTCTGGTCTGCGCGATCGATCTGGATGGCCGTGGCCGTCCTTGGTTGTTTGATGCTGACGGGACTGTGGTGGCGGCAGAGGCATACCAGAACAGGCGAGCAGGAACAGTTAATGGCTGTAATCCAGAAGGTCCACAGGCTCTCGACGGGGGTTCCGTCTCAAGTCTTTGCTCGCAGGGTGATGGAACTTCTGGCGGAATCTACCCGGGGGCCGAGAGCAACAGGCACGGGGGTGCTGACACCGCTTGAGGCGCGACGAGCGTGGAAGTGTGGTCCTGATGGGGATCAGCTTGCGGATCGGGCGGAACGATTGGTGATTCGTTGTGAAGCCGCGATCTATCGGCGAGATGGGGTGAAGCTGGAATCGGAAAAGGCCTGGAACAACGCCACCCACGCGGAGGTGCTGGCGATTCTCCAGGCCTTGTGGGCCAATCAGAAGTCAGAGGTCAAAGTCTGAAGGCTGGGCTTGGGAGCCCAGCACGTTGGTCCTGCTTACTGAGGAGGGCGTGCGGATGCCTGTTTCGAACCAGAGTTCCAGAGTTCACGGAACGCGGGTTTGTTAGATTCCTTGGGCGTACCCTGAAATCCTTCAACCTTGAAGTTCTCGATCGGCCGATTGATCATCAATTCGATGGCTGTGAGCGGCCCCCCCTCGTCTGGTCGGACGAAGGTGTACGAGACACCATCTTTGCCCATACGGCCGGTACGGCCAATTCTGTGCAGATAGTTCTCGGGGTCGTCTGGGATATCGAAGTTGATCACATGGCTGATCCCTTCGACATCGATGCCGCGTCCGACAACATCGGTGGCAACCAGAATAGGGATCGTTCCCTCTCTGAAACCTAGCATCACGCGATTGCGGGCGGTCTGGGGTAGGTCGCCGTGAATGGTCGCAACTCCGCGAGCCACCCGGTTGAGCTTCTCGGCAAGCCGATCCGCTCCTTTTTTGGTTCTGGTGAAAATAATGCACTGCCTGGGCTTATCACGGCCCAGAATGTCGATCAGCAGGTCCAGTTTCCGGTCTTGATCCACGGTCACGTAATATTGCTGGATCGATTCCACGGACGGTTCATCGCGTGAGAGGTTAAGCTCTTGCGGCTGAAACATGTACCGTTGGGCCAGTTTTTGGATCTCTGGGCTGATGGTGGCCGAGAGCAGCAAGGTCTGGTGTGGATCGGGAACCCGCTTGAGGATCCGTTCGATATCGGGCCGAAAACCGATATCCAGCATCCGGTCCGCTTCATCGAGAACGACGTGGAACACGTCACCGAGGAAGAGTGTGCGGCGTTCAATGTGGTCAATCACGCGGCCGGGGGTACCAACCACGATATCAACACCGCGTTCGAGGCTGCGGAGTTGCTTTTGAATGGGCTCTCCGCCATAGATCCCGCAGATCTTGGCCTGTTGACCGCGGCCAAGCTTCTCGAATTCCCCCACGATCTGCTGAACCAGTTCGCGAGTGGGGGCCAAGACAAGTGCCTGAGGCGACTTGCCATGTTCCTCGAGCATCTCGATCAAAGGAATTGCGAAGGACGCGGTTTTACCGGTCCCGGTCTTCGCTTGCCCAATCACATCGATCCCCTCAAGTGCCAGCGGAATCAGGGCTTCCTGAATGGGTGAAGGGGTCGCATAGCCTGCCTCGACCAGAGACTGCCTCATGGTGCGGCTCAAGGGCATATTTCGAAAGGAGGCGAGTCCCTCAGTTCGGGGTGTGGACTCTAGAACAGACTCCGGCATTTAAACGTGCGCTCCGTCAGGGCGACTGCAAAGGATAAATCTTTTTCTTGGAAACCTTTATGAGTATGCATTATTGTAACGAGCAGGTCGAGAGGGTGTAGGCTTCCGGATCGGGGACCACCCTTGAAATCACGTTCAAAATACAAGACCGGCCGAGAGGGCTGTTTGACACGTTCAAGCCTGTCCTAGCCGGTTCTGGGAGGGGAACTGACGTGTCAGATACTACGCAAGCGACACCGAACGAACTTCAGCAAAAATATCGCCAATTTGTGGATTTGCTGCCGCTCACCATCGCTCTCGCCGGTTTACCTACCAGTGAGGGACGGCTTTACAGCGAAGAACAGATGGAAGCGCGGCTCACCAGTTTGCGAACAGCGAACCGTCTGGCGCGTGGACTCCTCAAAGAGCATCTGAGCGGGTCGTAAGAGCGGTGCGGAAGATGTGCCGTATCTGTTCCGTTTTGAGTCGTTAGGGGGTGGCGCATTTCGCGTTGGTTGCCGATACAGAAAGCCGTGGAGTGGTCGAGTCGAACTTTCGCACCGGCCTTCCCCATGCTTCTTCGGCATCCCTTGTGAAAGGCCATCCTCGTGATGACGACGTCAACCAACGAGCACGGTCCGCGTCCTCGCCTCCGGGCGGCGATCATCGGGCTAGGGCTCGACGGGCCGTTCCACCCGGTGCGAATTCTCCGAAGCCAGGAATTTCTGGTGGTCGGCGGCTCCGACTCGACCCGCGATGACATGCTGGAAACGATGCAGCGCCTCGAGGGAGAACTGGAACGCATAGGTCGAGATCTCGGCGATGTTGAGCCAGAGGAACTGGCGGAAATCGCCTGGCGAATCGACTGGCCAGAACTCGAAGAGATTGCCATGCGGATGGCCCTGGGGCTTGAAAAACAGGGTCAGACATTCCAGACGGCAACCGCTCAGGAACTCACGGTGCTGGCCAGTCCAAACAACTGCTGAGTCTTGATGATTGCGAACGATGAACGAGGCGGCTCTGGCTCCATGTTGGGAGATCCAGACCGCCTCGTTTTTTGTTCAAGGATCTGGCTACCCGAATTTCGGTTCAACCCAGACGTGAATGCATCGGTCCCAGAAAATATTGGCCTGAGTTGGTCGAAATTCGAAACGAGCCCCCCTTGGTCAGGGTATTATGCTCGAAGGAGCATTTGATCGAGGGCTGTTATGCACGCAGAAACCGAACGAACCGAGGAAACCTCACTGGTCGCTGCGCTTCAGGCCGGTGATCAAACTGCGTCGGTTCGACTTGTTAGCCGCTATCAAGGGCTGCTTTTCGGTGTGTGCATCCGCATCCTGGGGCATCGACAAGACGCCGAAGATGTACTCCAAGAAACTTTTGTCAGGGCAATTCGAGCCATTCACCGGTTCGATGGTGAACGCGCATTACGCCCCTGGCTGCTGGGAATTGCGGCCAACCGGTGCCGGACCGCGCTGGCCAAACGCAAACGACATCCCGTTTGCACCAACCTGGATGACGGGCCCCTGGATCCTGGCACTCAGAATCCGACCTTTCTCGATCTCAGGGCCGAGATTGATCGAGCTTTGAGTCTACTTCGCCCGGAATATCGAGAAGTTTTCCTGCTTTTCCATGATCAAGGGTTGAGTTATGAAGCGATCGGTGAGCGGTTGAACCGGCCGACCGGCACCATCAAAACCTGGCTGCACCGGGCACGCGCCGAGCTTGCGAGTGAACTTGAGCGACGGGGGATCACGGCATGAATGATCACGAGAACGATTGCATGAATTGCCAAGCCTTCGAAGCCGCCTGGCAGGCCCACTTTGATGCTGAGAGTCCCTGCCCCCCTTCGGATCTGACCGACTGGGATACTCATCTTTGCACGTGTTCCAAATGTGTTGAGCTGGATAGCCGCTATCGGAAACTTCGGCAGGCCCTGCAAGGCTGGAGTCATTCCAGCTCAAGTCTGGTGCCACTTTCAGACTCGCACCGCCACGTTTTGCAGTTTCATGATCCCCGTGATCAAAACCGAACAGCCACCGCTCGACCTTCGGGCGTAGTACGGCAGGTCGGACTCGGGCTGGGGTTTGCGGCATCGCTTGCCTATTTCGTCCTCAGAACTCCTGCACCCGTTGAAGTGGCTTCGGTTCGACCTGGCCCATCGGTTGTGGTGCCAGCGCATCTTGCTGGGGTCAAGCCCTGGCTAGAATCTTCGTCTGGAACTGGCCATTTGATCAGAGTGGCATCCTTGCCTGCGACCTTGCTTGGTCGTGAGGTGCTGAACACCGCTCAGGAACCGGCGAATCCCCGTCCACCTGTAGCCAGCGACCGCTTGAAACAAATTGGCGGCCGGGTGATCTCCAGCATTCAGCCAATTTCCAATCGTGCACGTGGTGCTTTTGATTTTGTCGTGCCTGTTCGTGAGGAGTCGGAAAACGGTTCCGTGCCTACCGGGCGCGGCGCTTGAGGAGCCGATTGTGAACGGGCTTTGCTCACTTGTTCTGGGAATCCTGATCGCTCAGGCGGGCGCAGATCGCGGTTCGCCTTCCCCGAACAGGGCCACTGAGCCACTGGTGAGGGCACTGCCCACCGATTCCGTGGCCGTGTTGGTCGTTGATCGTTTGGGCGAACACCTGGATTTTTGGCGACAATCTCAATCTTGGAAACAAATCCAGGCCTTGCCTGGATTTCAGCTTTGGCTGGCATCGCCCGACTATGCTCGGCTCCAAAGCGAGGTTGGCAAGGTTGAGGCTCTGCTTGGGCTTTCAACTGAAGAACTCTTGCGGTCGATTCTTGGTCGGGCGATGGTGCTTTCGCTCCATCCAGATGCGCAAGTGGATGGAGGGTATGCGGGGCTGGTGCTGATTCAGTCTCCTGATGTCGCGCGGCTTCGTGCCCTTGTGGAGCGGCTGGAGAGTCTGGATGTTGCCGGTGGCAAAGCGATCCCTCCGATTGAGCGGACCGAGGGCGAACTTTCCTACTGGGTCAGAACCAAGGGGGCAGGGGGGCCGGTTTCCGATGCATTCGCCCTCTCAGGGGACGGCCAGTTTGCGTGGTCGAACTCTGAATCGGTGATCCGAGCGTATTTGAAACGAACGGTAAGTTCCGATGCTGGAGAATCTCAGAACTGGTTCGTGGAAAGTCGTGATGCCATTGCTCGCTCCGTTTTGGAACTTCACGTCTCTGACGCGCTCTGGCGTGTGAAGGGGAACGTTCCGACGGGTGCACTCGAAGATCGTGTGCCGGGCAGCTTTGAAGTCCGGTTGCAAAAGTGGGCAGCCTCCTGTCGTGGAATCAGCTTGGGGCTAAGCGATGATGACGGGCTTTCGGTCCGCCTGGTCACGCGGTTCCCAGCCGTCAATCAAGAAGAATCGTTCTTGAAGATTCTGGCCACCGCACCAGATTTAAAGCCGTTTGGTGGCGTTTCAACGGATTCGTGGATGATTGGGCGGGCGAGCATCGCGCTGAATACGAAAGAGCTGGCGGCACTGATTTTTGATTTGCTGGATGAAAAGCAAGCCGCTCAGTGGAAACACCTGGAGTTGCTGGCCTCGGCGATTCTTGGGGAGGGCGATGCCCTGCGTTCGATTTTGGGGAGGATGGGGCCCCAGGTCTGCCTGATGCTTGGGCAGACCGATGAGCGAGGGGTGGGCCGGCTGTTGCAGCGTGGCCTGGAATTGCGAGTGGCCGTTCAGTACCAGGGGGGGCAGCCAACCGCGTCTCAGCTTCAGCGGTTGGTACAGGCGGTGTTTGCGTTGATGGCGCTGGGCGACAAGCAGACGGAAGATCAGCCCGACGTCCAGGTTGAGACGAGTTCAGCAGGGGCCATTTTGAGGCTTGTCTCCCAGGCGAACACGGTTGTGGCCCGTATCACGGGTGGGTGGTTGATTCTGGGGAACCTGGATTCTGGTGGAGACTGGCTGGAAGCTGGGGGCAAGTCTGCCGCACCTGAGCGTTTGCCTGCCCTTGAGCCGGGCCTGAAGGCACAGGCCGAAGTGATGGCAGGTTCTTTGCGGTCTTGCCTTGAGAGGAACCGAGAATACTGGATTCGAGAGAGCAGCCGTGCCAATGGTTCGTCGGCCGAGCAGGCGGCTCGCGAGTATGAGCAGGCGCTAGAATTGATGAGCTTGCTGGAGCGGGTGAGCTTTCGGGCGTGGTTGAGTACGGACTCAAGCCGATTCACCCAGCAGCTCACCCTTCAGCCCGCAACCAGCCCTTGAGTTGCCCAGGCCGTGTGGCGACTGCGGCCTGGTTAACCCCTGGGTTTTCGCTTACTTGAGTGGCACGCCTGGTTCTGGCTGCCCGTTGGTGGTGAGAATCTGGAAGTGGTGCACGCTGGCGGCCATCGGGTGTTCACTGGTCCAGACAATTTTCTTATCGGGGGTCAGTTCCACCATGGAAGTCCCCGTGTTGGCGGCGTGGCTGCCGACCACCGTATTGCCGTTCGCCAGCCGCTGGGATCCGCAGGGGTCTTTGAACAGGCCGCCCACGTCCTCATTGGTGACTTTCCAGACGATGTTCCCACGGGGGTCGAGTTCCACAATCTTATTTCCGTGAGTGAGTGAGACCACCGTGTTGCCGTTATCGAGTCGGATTGCGGTGAAGGGCCAGTTTTCCGCAGGTCTGCCACCGAGTTCGTCGAAGTCGGTTTTCATGACCTGGACAATTTTTCCTTCTGGCGTGTATTCCTTCACGGCAAACGCCAGGAGGTGCGGCACCAGATAATTGCCGTTCTTCAACTGACGAGCCATGCGCGTTTGCAGGTGGGCGTTATCGGTTTCAGGCTGCAGGGCGAACTCATGCACGATCTTGCCTCGTGCATCCACTTCCAGCAGACGAGGCTTTTTGCCCAGTTCGGTGACCAGGGTGTTTCCGTTGTAGAGCCGCTGAGTGGTACCGATCTCCTGGTTCTCTGGGCTCAACCTGTAGGAAAACACCACTTTGCGGTCGGGAGTGACTTCTTCAACCAGGTCGGCAAACGCCACCAGCACATTTCCGCCAGGCAGCACAAAGCCGTCCCGGCTCCCGTCGGTGTATTCCCAGAGCACCGCGCCATCTTCGCCGATGATGGCGGTTTTGGCACCAAAGACGAGATAGGAATGGCGGACTGGGTTCGCGGGCTGGTCTGCCGTGGTGCCGGCCAGAAGCGACTGGCCGCTACAAAGGAGGCCGGCTCCGAGCCATTTCAAGAAGGTTCGTCGTGCATTTTGCATGGTGTTAGGACCGCTGGCTGAAGGTGGGCGTGCGAGAGATCAAAGGGAGTGCGGATCACTGATTCTCGCACGGTTTTGCTTCAGAATCGAACGGAAAACCGGCCCGAGAGCTTGCGATTTCCCGGCCAGGGTTGGAATCGGTCTGGGGTCGGCCGACCTTGGCCTGGGCAAGTCTTACGGTCAGGTCGTCTGGACAGGGAGCCTGATCATTCTGATAATCCCCTTCTGGATGACACACCAAGGAGAAGGGTGGAGCCTCTTGCGGGGCGGCCACCCTGATTCGAGCACTCGGTTCACGGACGCACCATGCTCTCACAACAGCTGAAAAATGCGTATTTCGCGGTTGCTCGCTATCTGTGCATGCCCAGCACCTGCATTGCCAGCTTGAAGCACCGCATGAAACCACCCCAGGAAGGGTTCGACCTCCATCTGGGGTGCGGTCACAAGTACATTCCAGGCATGATCAATGCCGATGGAAACCGTTTTCAGAAGATCGACCTCTGGATCGACCTGCGGAACCGACTTCCGTTTCCCGACCGAAGCTGCCGATTTGTGTATAGTTCCCACACGCTCGAACATTTATTTCCCGACGAGGCGATCAATCTCCTTCAAGAGATTCGGCGCGTGCTTCGGCCGGGCGGTACGGCACGGATTGCGGTTCCAAGTGTGGACCATGCCCTCCAGGTTGCTCATGGGGCCGCCGTGGAAGATTGGCCACGTCCGTTTGCCGATCCCGTAGCCCAAGCCGTGAATTACCTGTTCTGCGAGGGGCAGCACAAGTACGCCTACACCTACTCCATTCTGGATGCTTTCGCACGCAAGGCCGGCTTTCAGGGCGTGGCCGATTACTCGCGTGAGCACGGAGTAGAACCCAAGAAATACGGTGAGGTGGTTGTGGGTGATGAGCCACCCGGATCGCTTGTTGTTGAACTTGCTGGCTGATAGCAGATTGACCGGGCGCGCTGCTGGTCGATAAAAATAGCGTACGAGATCTCACAACGAGATTCCGCCCGTATCGATCGCCGCGAGCCCTGTCATGTCGACTCTGCTGGAGACGTTTCCGAACCCGTATCCTGATCGTCCGTACGAGATCGAGATCAATTGTCCCGAATTCACGTCGGTCTGTCCCAAAACCGGACAGCCTGACTTCGGGACAATCTTGATCCGTTACGTGGCCGATCAATCGTGCGTGGAACTCAAGAGCCTCAAGTATTACCTTCAGGATTACCGCACCCGGGGGATTTTTTACGAGAGCGTTGTGAACGCAATCCTGGACGATCTCGTTCGGGCATGTGCGCCTCGTACAATGACGGTCATCGGTCAATTCACTCCGCGAGGTGGTATCTCCTCACGCATCACCGCGAATTTCAGTCACAAAACCGGCTGATCATCGCCTTTGAGCATAACGCCGGCCTGAATGAACTCCATTGGCAGGCTTGAGGAGTGGTGGTTTCAATTCTGGGACAGGCCGCTTGCGGACCAGGCGCCGGTCCCAGATCTGAAACAGCGTCTTATGACTTTGCCCATTCTGACTCTGACGACCGACTTTGGCTCCGATGGCCCCTACGTTGCCTCAATGAAGGGGATCATTCTGGGCCTTGCTCCCGGTACCCAGATGGTGGACGTAAGCCACCAGATCTCTCCCCAGAACATTCTGGAAGGAGCGTTTGTGCTGGCCTCGGTTCTTGATGCCTTTCCCCCAGACACGGTCCATCTGGCCGTGATTGACCCGGGAGTTGGTACCAACCGAAAACTGAAGGCGGTGAGGGTTGCCGGCCAGTGGGTGCTGGGTCCCGATAACGGCCTGCTAGGCGGAGTTTGCCGGCAACGACCAGTCGACGGCATCTGGGAAATCTCTAACCCAATGATTCGACGCCCCGTGGTTTCTCGCACGTTTCACGGGCGCGACATCCTGGCGCCGGCGGCCGCCTTCCTGCTCTGCGGCGGGAACCCCGCCGAACTCGGACCCAGACATGAACACGTTCTGGAACTGACGACACTCCAGCCGCGCATCCAGGGACAAGAGATTATCGGCGAAGTCATTTTCCGTGACCGATTCGGTAACCTGATCACGAACGTGCGACATGAAGAGCTCAGCGGCCGTCCAAGCTCTGACTGGCAGGTCCAGATCTCTGGGACTCAGATCGCAGGCCTGGTTCAGACCTATGCAAACAGACTTCCAGGCTCTCTGGTGGCGCTGGTGGGAAGCTCGGGCTGGGTTGAAATTGCCGTTGTCAACGGAGACGCTGGCCAGACCCTGGGCGCAGGCCCGGGCACAACCGTCTGGTTCAGGAATAAACAGGAGCTGTGATCCCCTTGTCTGATTCTCCAGGTCGTAGTGTCGTTCCGGAACCCACCTCAACAAGGGCCGCGGTCGACCCGCACAGGTCGGTTTCTCGCGCGGACCTGATTCAGTGGGATCATGCGCACGTCTGGCACCCGTTCACACCCCAGGCTGCCTGGTTGAACGATGATCCCCTGATCATCGAACGCGGCGAAGGAGTGTACCTCTTCGACATCGAAGGCAACCGCTACCTCGATGGTGTGAGCTCACTCTGGTGCAATGTTCACGGGCATCATCACCCCCGTCTGGATGCCGCCATCCGCCAGCAACTCGATCGCATGGCGCATTCCACGCTGCTCGGGGTCTCTCATCCGGGTGCCATCGAATTGAGTCGGCAACTCGCCGAACGCGCTCCAGAGGGTTTGAGCCGGGTTTTCCTATCCGACAGCGGTGCCACGGCCGTCGAAGTTGCCCTCAAAATGGCCTTCCAGTACTGGCGGCAGAAAGCCAACCCAGAGCCCCAGCGCACCCGGTTCATCGCGCTCCAAGAGGCCTACCACGGTGACACTCTGGGTGACGTGAGCCTGGGCGGGCTCGATGCCTTCCATGAGATGTTCCGGCCTCTGCTCTTTCCCACCCTCAGGGCCCCATTGCCACACTGTTACCACTGCCCGCTTTCACTCAAACGTCCAGAGTGCGGGATGGCCTGCCTGGCCGCTGTTGAGAAGTTGTTGGTGGATCATCCGGGTGAGGTGGTGGCTGTGGTGGTGGAGCCCCTGGTTCAGGGGGCCGCCGGAATGATCGTGCATCCAGAGGGGTACCTCAAAGGTTTGCGAGAGCTGACCAAACGCCATGATACGCTCTTGATTGCCGATGAAGTGGCAGTTGGTTTTGGGAGGACCGGGCGGCTGTTCGCGTGTGAGCACGAGCAGGTTTCGCCAGACTTTCTTTGCCTGGCCAAGGGGATAACCGGCGGCTACCTGCCGCTGGCCGCCACCCTGACGACGCAAGAAATTTACTCAGCCTTTGTCGGAGACCCACATTCGGATAAAACATTCTTTCATGGTCATACCTACGGTGGAAACCCGCTAGGCGCGGCCGTGGCGCTAGCGAATTTGGAAGTGTTTGACGAAGAGCAGACCATCGAACGGATGCCTGAAAAAATTGAGCAGCTTGCCGGCTGGCTCGAACAATTCCGGAGGCACCCGCATGTGGGCGAGGCCCGGCAAAAAGGACTGATGGCCGGCATCGAACTGGTACAGGATCGGGAGACCGGGCAGCCGTTTCCCAGTATCAATAAGCTAGGCGCAAGGATCTGTCGACATGCCCGCAAGCACGGCATCCTGATTCGCCCACTGGGTGACGTACTGGTGGTCATGCCACCGCTGAGCATCACCGCAACAGAGCTTGATGAACTGATGCGGGCCATGCTCCTGAGTCTGGAAGAGGTAACAGGATGTCCGCTTTCCTGAAATGCGAATTGCCGGGACTCTTTGTCACCGGAACCGATACCGGCGTGGGCAAAACCTGGGTAAGTGCGCAGATTGTCGGGGCCTTGGTTCGTCGGGGGACCAGGGCTGGCGTGATCAAACCCGTTGCAAGCGGGATCGACCCCGCCTGTCCGTTACCCTGGGATTCCGATGCTGCAATTTTGTTGGACGCCGCAGGATGTGCAACGCCGTATCCCGCCTCATTCGTGGACCGGGTGAACCCCATTCGACTCACCGCCCCACTGGCCCCTCCTGTGGCAGCACGCTTGGAAGGGTTTTCACTCACCTATCCTTACGTGTGTGAGCGGCTTCAGCGGTCGCTTGATGAGTGGACTCCGGGCTCGGATCTCATGCTGGTTGAGGGGGTTGGGGGGTTACTTTGTCCGCTGGCTGAGCGGCGTACGGTTGCTGATCTGGCGGCTGATCTGGACTTTCCCCTGATTATTGTTGCCAGACGCGGGCTGGGGACCTTGAATCATACGCTGCTGACTCTTGAAGCTGCGCGGATGCGTGGCTTACGTGTGGCCGGAGTGATTTTGAACGGCGCGGTGCCCACCGCCGACCCCTTGGCTGAGCAAACGAACGCGGAAGAGCTTGCCCGCTGGCTCGATCGGGAACCGATTCTGGCCGAAGTGCCCTGCAATCCTTCATTGGAAACGGTGTCACGCGTGTTTGATGCCGTGAACTGGGGATCGCTTTCCGAGCGATCGCGCATGACGCACGCCGGCACCTGATGCGGTGGAACGGGGATTCACCGCCGATGTTAGAAGCATACATTCCGGGTTCGCCTGCCAGGGATTGGTCAGGGCTTATCGGAAAGGGCCTCTGGGAAGAGTGAGGCTTTGATCTGAGCGAGTTGCTGGGCTCGTAGCGGGGGCGACTGGTTCGCGGCTTGTGCGGTTTCGCCGGGGCGCTGGAATTTGCGGGAGTCGGCTTCCATCAAGATCTCGGAAACGGTGTTGCGGGCCGAGGCATCCAGGATCGTTTCCAGTTCAGGGTCTTGAACGATAACCTCGGTGGTCTTGGCTAGCCAGGAAGGGCCGAGTCGCCTGGCGAGCCATAATCGGATCTGGAGGGCTGCTCCTTCCAGGGTTGTTGGGTCCAAGGGTTCGGCAGGTGGTTGCTTGGTGGCAGCCTCTGATACCGTGGCTACTGCAGGCACTGGCCTGCGCTTTCTTCTTTGTTGCCAGATAACCAGTGCACTTACGAGCAAGGCCCCCATCAGCACGATTCCCACTGCGAGCCAGGGGAACTGGAACTGCTCCAAGGGGATTGGGTCTGGAATTGGCCTGGGTGGTACAAGTCCCTCGTAGAAATGGGTCGTCTGCTCGTCCATCAGCGTCTAACCCTTATACGGGAGGGTTGGCTGTGCTGAGCTTCTCTGAAAAGTTTTTGAAGGCTTCTGAGTGGGTCATCGGCGGTGGAGAGTTGCCATCCTACCACGCAGCTCTGCCGGCAGAACTGGTCAAACAACTCTTGTCGCAGGGTGGCGTCTTCACGGTAGCGGTTGCGAACGGATTGTGAGTCGGTGTCGATCGGGTATTTCAGGCCGGTCTGGGGATCGACTGCGTGGATCAGGCCAACCCTGGGTAGTTCGACTTCCAGCGGGTCATAGATCCGAATGGCCGTGCATTGATGTTTGGCGGCCAGTCTGCGCCAGGTGTAGCAATCGAGTGGGTCTCGGAAGTCGCTCAGGCAGATGATGAGAGCGCGGTGGGGGTGGGATTTACGGCCGAACCGCGCGGGGATGGTTGAGAGATTGGAGCTGGTGGGGACGTCGGTCGCCCGACCTTCCACGAGAAGCCTGAGCAGGTGAGCCAGGTGTTTGATTCCGGCCTGCGGCGGCAGTTCCTGAACAATTCGGTTCCCAACAAGCAGCAGTCCTACGCGGTCACCGTTATGAATTGCGGCCGCGGCCAGCAGTCCAGCCGCCTGACAGGCACGGTCGGCCTTGGTTCTGCCAACCTGTCCAAATTTCATGCTGGCCGAAAGATCTACCGCCAGCCAGAGTGTGAGAGATCTTTCCTCGGTGTAGTGCCGCACGTAGGGGCGTTGTTGACGCGCGGAGACGTTCCAATCGATGTGGCGAACATCGTCACCGGGTTCATAGGGCCTGAGTTCGGCAAAGGTGAGGCCTGCGCCTGGTCGAGCGCCATGGTACGCGCCTGCCAGTTCTGCCAGGGCGCGGGGGTGGACCAGAAACTGGAGCCTGCGGGCTTCCCTCAGAATCTGTGCCGAGTTCAGGGCGACCGTTTTTGAAGGTCCGTTTTCAGGCAAGAGATCTCTCAGGCTGGGTGCATTACGTCAGGTCGGATGGCGTTTCCCTGGCGGTCGGTCTTTGCTGTTCAATTTTCCGATGTCCAGGCCTGGTCTTGCAACGGTGTCATTAAACGCGAGGCGAAAACCAGGCAGTCTGTAGAAGCATCAGCGAGTGGATGTTCTCGTCTTTCGGCCTATCCAAAGATCTACGGCCTCCACGGCGTTTTCTTTGGTTTTTAACTGCAAAAGCGCAGCTTCCAAAAAGGCGCAAGCGAGTGGGGCTCTTTGCCATCCTGGCAGTCTCACAAGAGCAACCCACTCGCTTGCTTTTCAGGCCTGAATATTGGAGTTCTGGATTCCGCTTCCTCCAGACAGGGCAGGGCACGGAACCGCGATCAGGCCTAGCTGCCAGCCCGGGCGGTGGTTAAATGGTCATGGCCGGCGAGCTTGAGGGGCTCGGCCAACTGGGAAGCAGACTCCAAAGACCAGGAAATCTGGACATTCCAGTTCCCGTGCGAATCTGGCTCAACTGGCCAGCGAGGCACCACGGCAGTGCTCTGGTAGACCGACTCAAACCCCCCTTCGCTCTGGCTCACGGTCTGAATTGGGAAGATCCAGACCGGTCCAGGGCGTGACCATTGGAGTGAGGCTCGGAGGTCGAGCCAGCCATCACTCAGGGCCAGCCGATGACAACTGGGAACATCATGCGCAGAATTGAGCGGTCCCAGATTCTGGCCTGTCTCACTGAGGATGAACCGGTCTGGGGCATTGCCTGCCATAGAGGCCACATTCAGTTCCACAGCAAAGGTCAGTTCACTGGAAGCCGGTAAGCCAGAAAGTTCGTAGTTCACGGTTAGGCGAGGGGAGCCAGCTTCAAGCGTGATTGTTTTGAGAATGCGGATGGGATGGCCGGCCACATGCCCTTTCCGTTCGAGAGAAATTCGAACGCGATCGGCATCGTGATGCAACTGGCCAAGGTACGCGCCTCGCACAAAGTCACCCTGTTCGCGCTCGGTTCCTTTGACCCAGTCATCCAGCGTGGTCGCGGCGTTTACAAAGTGATCAACAAATGCCTTGCGGGGATACTTGTCATAAACCAGGAGCCGATCGAGCCCTTCTTGCTTGAAGACCACCTGCTGTGTAACCGTAGCCGGCATATTGGGATCTTCAATCCCCAGCAGGCTATTCTTGATGGTCTCGTGATAGACCTCTGGGCGGCGGTCAAGCGTGGCGAGCAGGTTGGTGGTGGTCCGTTTACAATCCAGCTCATACAGGTGGCCCCCTTGCGCAGGGCTGATCAGAGCAACGAGCCGATCATTCTCCAGGCGTACTTCCTGTCGTGCGTCCAGGTTGAAGTCTGCCACCTTGGCGTCAATCCACGGCCCTTCGCGTCCTTCGGCCTGATCCAGCAGATTATCGGCCTCGATCAGGTGCTTGAAGATGGCGTTGCGTAGGTGCGGCAGATACAGGCCTCCAAAAGCGCCATGCCAGTAAGGGCAATTGCACTGACCTCGGTAAAGCGCTTCTCGGGCGGCTTCAAGTAGTTCGCGATCAAGCTGGCCTTGAGTCTCCAGGCTGGCGAGCCGGTTAGAAACCTGGAGCATGCGGGTGTACATTTCGTCGCTTTCGGCATACTTCGTTTTGAAGTTACGCCAGAAACCGCCAGCCCGCACCAGAGGTTTGAGTTCTTCGGCCCTGGTGTTCGTTTCGATCGCTTTCTGGGTGGCGCGATATTCGCGGAATCGGGCGGGGGTCAGCGCCCACTCGGTCATCTCTCGGTAGGAGCAGTCGGGGATGTAAATCTTGCCCAGCGGCAAGGTTTCGTCCACGGCCTTGGCGAACGTGGTTGGTTCGAGCCACGTTCGGTTGGCGCGGATCAGTTCGCAGAAGTTCCGAAGCCATCCTCTGGTGTAAACGTGCTCATGCGTGTTGGGCCATGCGCCAAACTTTTCGCCGTCGTCGGCGCACACCACCACCGCGCCAGGGCGAGTTTCCGCAAGCTGCTTCAGGTAGACGTAGCACTCATGAGGTTCCAGCCAGGGAACCAGGTACCGCATTCGTTCGGAGTTCGGGAAAACCTTGAGCAGCCGGCCCTCATCCTCGGTCAGGTAATATCCGTAAAGCTGGTCAGAGTTCAGCCCGGCTCCCTGGAAATGGAAGTCATCGAGCACGGTGTACTCAATCCCTGCCTCCACGAGCGCACTGACAAGTCCCTGTTCCCAGACCCGCTCGGGAAGCCACATCCCGCGGATCTGTTGACCGAAGACGTTGCCCAGCAGTTTCGTGAAGGTCTGGATCTGGCCAACCCTGTCACGGTGCGGGATGTTCGGCAGGATCGGTTCTTGAATTGGCCCGCCCAGAATTTCAATCCGTTGGGCACGGACCAGGGCTTGCACTCGCTCAATGTAGGGGCGGCGTTCCGCCAGCAGCCATTCCAGCAGTGGTCCAGAAATATGCAGGACGAACGGGAACTCTGGGTACTCCTCGACCACGTTCAAGAACGGCTCATAACTCTCGCGGTAAGCGGCTTCAAAGACGCTTCCGAAATTGCCGACCGGTTGATGGTTATGCAGACCAAAGATCATGCGAACGGCAGGCATGAGAAGCCTCGATGAGGTCGGGAGCATTGCCGTCTAGAACGCCGCCGTCCAGTCGGATGCACTGCATTATCGCGAGTCCTGACCGCGGGTCTAGCTCTCAGCCCGATCCGTGGACTGGTCTAGCCCTCCCCTTCGGTACGATCGGCAGAGTGTCGCGGGGTTTTGACTCAAGATCCAACACGCCGTCAAAGTCGACCACGGGTCTGCATTCTTACCCATTCGTTATCGAGCCATGACCAGGGTCTTGAGAGGGCGGATTGGCTCTAAGAGTTTTAGCGCCAATTTCGGGCGGGACCGGGTTGATGTAGAAACCGGTCCCCCATTCAAATCCGGCCACCTGCGTCAGTCTTGGAATGATCTCGATGTGCCAGTGAAAATGAGGCAGGCCCAACTGATCAAACGGGGCCGAGTGGATGATGTAATTGTAGGGAGGATGGTCCAGTTTCTGTTCCAGGTTGGTCAGAACCTGTTTCATGAGCCGGCCAAGGTCTTCCAGAGCAGGTTTGCCGATGGTTTCAAAATGGCTGTTATGATCCTTGGGAACCACCCAGGTTTCATAGGGAAAACGGCCGGCGTAGGGACAGAACGCAAGAAAGTGGGGCGTTTCCAGCACAACGCGTCGGCCGTCCTTGATTTCCTCTTCCATCATCTCGCAAAAGACGCACCGACCTCGATCGTTGTAATACCTGAGTGAGCCGGTCAGTTCCTGCCAGATGTTGATTGGCACAATTGGGGCCACAATCAACTGGCTGTGAGTATGCTCCAGGCTAGCTCCCGCGCCTGCTCCCACATTCTTGAAGATGATCCCGTGCACAAATCGCCCGTCCTTTTTGAGGGACTTCAGGCGGTCTCGGTAGATCTGGAAGACTGCGCGGACGGTGTCTGCGGGCGCCTCGGTCAGGCTGATGATATGCCGGGGGCTCTCTATGATTACCTCATGCACACCTACCCCTGCCATTGTCTCATAAAGCCCCTCGCTTTTCCGATCGACGGTTCCCTCGGATCTTAGCGCAGGGTACTTGTTGGGGATCACTCGAACCTTCCAGCCAGGCTGATCTGGATTGGAGTGATCGTGCCGGTGCGCATGAACTTCCGGTGGGGTATGAGACTCATTCCCTTCGCAGAAGGGACAATCGCTCGTCCGTTCGGTTTGGTGTACCACCGCATGAAAGTCTTGCGGTCGTTGAGCCCGTTCATCGGCGATGATGACCCAGCGGCCCATAATTGGATCTTTACGCAGGCTGGGCATAAAGCGACTCACAAAACAATGAAGCACAACGGCACACGGGTGGTCAAAGTCTAATCACCCGCGTTCTTCGTCTGGAGATCGTTTGAATATACCGCATCGGTGTGAGAGCAGGATCGTTAACCGATTCATCCCGGGAACACCATCGCCAGATTCCTGCCCCGCCTCACTATAGAGGCAGTTCTGGAGGTTTGGGCAATGTGTGTGAAAAAGTCGGACTTCAGGAAGATTGGGTGGTCGCGTACGATGGTTTCAAGAAACGTTCTTGTGAACCTGTATCACCTGTTTTGCACCTATGGATGGGGAGTGGCCGCTTGGTAACGGTACGGAGATGGTGGATCTGGGTGATCTTCCCAGGATTGGTGGCCCTGGCGGTTGTAAGCCTGGGCTGGGGCGCGCGTGCTGCGCTTTTGGATAGTGCCGATCTGCTGCGTAGGGCGGAAGAGGTGCAACTGTTCCTGAAGCAGATGAATCCTTACGCCGACCCAGATTGCACGTATCCGCCAAGCGCAATGCCGGTGTTTGCTGGTTTGGTGGGGCCCTGGAGTGAATCGGCATTGCCGGCGGTTTACCTGGGGCTCAATTTGCTGGCTCTGGCCGGGTTGATGGCGTGGGTGGCCAACGAGAGTGGCAGGGGCTGGCGAGATCCTTCGACCTGGTGTTTGCTGGCCTGGTGTGTGGCCTGCAGGCCCGTGCGCGCCGGGTTGGCGCTGGGTCAGTTTCACATTATCCCGATCACGCTGGCGTTGTGGGCCACGGTGTCGTTGACGACCGGTCGTCAGTACGTGGCGGGCGTCCTGCTTGGGCTGGCGTTGATCAAGCCCACCATGGTTTATCCAATTGTGCTGGTCTGGGCCTTTACCGGGTACTGGCGATCACTGGCAACAGCGCTGGCCATTCAGGCTGCGCTCACGATTGGCTGTAGCCTTTGGTTGGGTGTACCGATTTGGGATTTGACGCATGACTGGATGGTGAATGCCCGTGGCCAGATGAATGCCGGCACCCTGGATTTACCCACACTGGTGGGGACGATCTGGGCAGGCGAGCGGGCGAGATTGGCGGCAACGGTGTTGATGCTTGGTCTATCGACTGTGCTTTTGTGGAACGCACGTAAAGGTCGGATCATCGATCAAACGGCATTGGCACTCGCGCTCGCGGCATTTGGAACGTATCATCGGCATTATGACCTGGGATTGCTGATGCCGGCGGTTGTGGTTTTGCTCAGGCCGCAGGTGCCGGGTGAACGTCAATCCTGGAATCTTCAGAGCTATCTTCCCCTGGGCCTGGCGGCGTTGCTGATTGTGCCCACGAACCCCGCCTGGATCAAACGGCATGAAGCGTGGGTTGATGCGCTGGTTGCCGGCCTGAGCTATGCGGTGGCTTGGTTGGTGTATCGCCGTTGTGTGTTGTGTGCGAATGCAGAGGCTAGCGGCACCGAGCAAAGTCTTGCTTGATTCATGATTGTGATTTCAATTGCGAAAGATCGCGATTCACCATGGCGTGCTAGTTGACCTGGCCTCGCGCTACGGACTCACATACGGAGAAGAGATTTACTCGCTGGCGGTACGGGCTTGTATCGGGCACGAGAACGCAACCCACCCGTATACCGGTTCAATTGTCGGCTTGTGCGATAGGAATTGGTGGTTCGGTTGCTGGGTCCGAAGTTCGCCTTGGCCGGACACTTGTTGGCGAGGATTACTTCGGTGAGAATCTTGGTGATCAACTCGAATAGAAACAAGAGGCGGATCCCGTGGACAACCGTAAAATCGAATGGGAAACCTGCCGCCAGTGTGGCGCTGAGAACTGGCCGGGGCGGCTGGTTTGCTGTGAGTGCGGCCAGAATCCAGCGGCTACGCTGGTAATCGGCGGGCGGTTATCGCTCGGTTCGGTGATGCTGCTCGTTGCTCTGGTCGCGGTCTGTCTGAGCGCCTTTCGGGTAGACGTGTTTATTGGACTTCTGCTGGTGCTGGTGGTAGTACCCACTCTGGTTTCAACCGTTCTCACAACTAAACGACGCGTGCAGGCCGGTCGCCCGCCATCGCTCTTCGGAAAAATTCAAATCTACCTGGTCGCGTTTGGAATCGTTCTGGTGATTGAACTTGCAACGTACTTCGCGTTCTTCACCACATGTATTCCACTCGGATTGGCAACGATGCAAGGCAATGCTTACATGACCAGGAGTTGGGTGCCCTGGGTTGTCGGCTTCACGTCGGCATTTGCGGTTGGTGGCTTTTTGGCGTGGCTGTTGCGTTATCGCTTATGGAAGAAACGATGAGGTTCCGGGTTGTGGGTTTTTAGATAAACATGTGCAGGTTATGATAGTGCTCACACGAGATATAGGCCATTCTAAGGCGTGGCAATGGTCTGGACCCTGATCGCTCGATCTCTCATGGAAAGCCGACGTCCGTTAACCGAGGTTGATTCCTGTCTCATTGCAAGTTTCATCCGTCTGGTGCTCGTGTTCGCCCAACTCAGATTGAGCCGGTGATTCGTTTCAGGCCAGGTCTGCAAACCGAGAGATCTTCAGCGTGAGACGGTCTGGATTGAGAATGGAATCAATGGCTTTAGGAAGGACGCCATGCTTTGTAAGTCAGCGTACTGTGTTGTGGTGTGCAGATTGGGTCCTTGTGGTGCAAGTTGGTGAATCAAGCGTGATCAGGGGAGTGGCGTATATTTAGGGATCAGGCTGGTGTATTCTGAAAGTTGATGGATTGCCGGGCTGTGTCGTCTAGACCCGTTCGCTTGCGATGTCTCGCCGGGCTGATCGGGTCGTTGATCACGGTTTCCGGCAGCCGTTTGTGGTGGCGACTGTTGCTGTTACGTTTGTGTGAATGTTAATTCGTGGTATGAATGGAGTCGAGGCTTTCATGGAACTCCGAGACCACACCTTGCTGGGGATGACGCAGAGCCTTTGCCCTGAATGTTTGGCGCTGGTACCGGCCAAGATCATTACCAAGGGAAAGCGGGTTTACTTCCGGAAGCGGTGTCCAGAGCACGGAGTGCGCGAAGATTTTGTGTGCTCGGATGTGGCGTACTACGATCAGATGCAGTACAGCTTGCCTGGCAAGATTCCCCTGGAGTTCGGAACGGAGCCAAACCGCGGCTGTCCTTATGACTGTGGCCTTTGTACCGAGCATGAGCAGCACACCTGTGTTGGACTTCTTGAGGTGACGTCGGCCTGTAACCTGCGGTGCCCCATGTGCTTTGCCTCCAGTGGGCCGGGTGGCAAGCATCTCTCGTTTGAGGAATGCAAGCGGGCCATTGACCGGCTGGTGGAGACCGAGGGAAGGCCAGAAGTTCTTCAGCTTTCCGGCGGTGAGCCTACGCTTCATCCCGATTTTCTGAGATTGCTCCGGTACGCCTGCGAACAACCGATCGACGTGGTGATGGTGAACACCAATGGAATACGGCTTGCGCATGAGCTATCTCTGCTTGATGCTCTGGGCGAGCTGCGAGAGCGAGTGGAGGTTTATCTGCAGTTCGATGGGTTCACGGAAGCCACCTCACGCGAGTTGCGTGGAGAAAGTGTGACGGCGGCCAAGCTCAAGGTTATTGAAGAGCTGGGCAAGCGGAACATACGAATTACCCTGGTTTGCACGCTTCAGCCAGGCGTGAATGATCACGAGATCGGAGAGATCGTCCGGTTCGGCATCGAGCGGCCCTGGATCACCGGAGTCAGTTTCCAGCCGGCGACCTATTCGGGGCGTTATGTTTTGCCGGAAGACCTGGAGCGCAGGATCACCTTTCCGGATGTGATTCATGCAATTGCCGAACAGACCGGTGGTCTGTTTCGGGTCGAAGATTTCTTGCCGCTCCCGTGCGCCCATCCCAATTGCCATAGCCTGACCTATGCCTATCGGGCGGGAAGTACCATTGTTCCGCTGACCCGGTTCATTGATGCCCGGAACCATCTGGAGATTCTTGCCAACGGAATCCTGTTCACCAGGAATCGGGCTCGGCAGTTGATTGAAGAATATCTGAGCAAGCTCGGTTGCTGTGGTCATGACCTGTCGACCGTGCCTTCAGACACCTTCAAGACCAACGCTCAGGCTCTGGAGTCTGCCGTAACCGGCGCGGCTGGAGAATTCTTCACCCGCGCTCTGGCCGAGCAACTCTCCTCGGCCGATGTGTTCCGGATCACGATCACGTCGTTCCTGGACGCTTACAATTTTGACGTGAGTCGCTTGATGAAGTGCTGCATTCATCACGTCCTGCCCAGCGGCCATATTATTCCGTTTTGCGCGTATAACGTGTTGTATCGCGAGGGGCACGCAAAATTGCCACAGCTTATTGAGTCGATCTCTGCGGCCGTCAAACAGGCAAATTGATTCTTGCGGGCTCTATTCCCAGGTCCAGGAAAGTCTTATGAATCCGGTTGGATCTCCAAGCTCGCTGTATGCGGCCATCATGGGGCTGGCGATCTTCACGGGAATTCTGCTTTCGCGCTGGACTCAGCCCAGGTTAGGACTAGGGCTCAGGGAACGGATCGGGATTGGCCTGGGAGCGTTCTGTGGCGGGATGATTGGGGCCAAGCTGCCGTTCGCGCTGGTGGATTGGCAAGGGCTGCTGAGTGGGCAGGCCCTGGTGGAGAACGGCAAGACGATTGTCTTTGGGATCGTCGGGGGGTATCTGGGGGTAGAACTGGCCAAGCGGTTTCTGGGAATTACCGTGAAGACGGGGGATAGTTTTGCGGTTCCCGTGTCGGCCGCGGTGGCAATTGGTCGCCTGGCCTGCTTCAGCGTGGGCTGTTGCCGTGGCGTTGAGACCACGCTGCCCTGGGGAATCGACTTTGGTGATGGCGTGCGTTGCCATCCCGCCCAGCTCTATGAGTTTGGGTTTCACATGGCGATGTGCCTGGTGTTGGCGCAACTCTGGAGCGCGGGCTTGTTGCGAGGTCAGTTGATCAAACTGTATATTTTGGCCTACCTGGGCTACCGATTCCTGAGCGAGTTCGTTCGCCCTGAGCCGGTTCTGGCCCTGGGGCTCACGGGCTACCAGTGGGCCTGTCTGGCCCTGTTTCCTCTGTTCGTGTTCCTCTGGATTCGTGATCGGCCTATCCAGGCCCCCACGCATCGGTGAGCCACGCAGGTCTGGCGCTAATTGCCAAACGAACGGCAAGGATGTCCCGGAACAAGGGGGCAGTGGCCACGTCCGTGATTCATGCGCTGGGCGAGTTGATCTCTTGGCTGTGTTCTGAAACCCAAGATCAAATCAAACGGCCCACATCGTCCAAGGGGACGAGTGGGCCGTAAGGGTTTTGTAATATGTGGGGCTGGATCAAGAGAGAATGGTTGTCTGAATCTGGGCCAGTGCGGCCGTAGGATTCAGCTTCATCTCATACTTCTGCCAGACCAGGAACATGAACAGGCAGGCAAGTAGCATGGCGGCCAGGCTGATCCCGAGAATAGTCACGTACACATCGCTTTTGGGCGACTGCACGTAAACCCCGCGGCCGCCAGCCGCGGATGCCATCTTCGGTTTTGCCGACTTGCCAGGCTTGGCCGGCTTGGCCTTGGCGGTATTAGCCCCGCGGCCCGATTTTTGTCGAGACAATGTCGCCCTCCCGGATCTTTTTGCCCTGAGGTGTCGTGCCGATCACCGTTACAACCGCCTGATCGCTATCAACGGTCTGCACCTTGACCTTGCCAAGGAATTCGGGCTGTGGCTGAAGGCGATACACGAACAGTTCATGGCCAGCCACCAGGCCGTCATCCGAGCCAATGCTGATCTGGAAGCGTTTGTTCGCAGCATCTGAGCGAACAATCTCTCCATCAACCTCGGGAGGAACCGAAAGCTGACTGTACTTGGCGGGGTTGGGATCAAGCCCGTTCGACTGAATCACGTTTTGCAACGTGACCACGTTGTCTCGCAGATACTTGTTGTTCTGCTTGGCAACAGCCAGTTCCCTGCGCATGTTGAAGATCTCGTCCTTAAGATCCTTCTCCTGTTTTTTATACTCGCCAGCTTCAAGCTGAACATCTCTGAGGAGCTGCCGGGCCTTCTCGATGTCTTTGGTCTTTGCCTCGGCATCAAGTTGGGCCAGTCGAGCATTCTCAAGCGAAGTCTCAACCTTCTGCCGCTGATCGGTGATCTCATTCTGACGACGGGTAATCTCATCCTTGAGTTGCCCAACCTGCTGGTCAGCCTGCGTTGTCGCCAGATCTTTATCCTTAACAGCAGCTTCAAACTGCCGTTCAAGATTTGCCTTTTCATCCTTGGCCGTGTTCAGATCACCGGACTTCTTACTGAGGTCTGCCTTCAGCTTGTCAACTTCCTGCTTCCAATTCCGTTCGGTCATGAAGACGACCGTGGAAAGGGTCAGGAAAACAAGCGAGAAGACCATGAGGACGATCACGAAGATTTTGCCGATGTGCGTCATGGTCTCACCTAACCAATCGGGGTTCGACGGACGGGGCCCGCGTCGAAGAACTGAGCGGGTCGCACATATTCACCAGAAGGACAAACCACGCCAGACGCCAAACTACGCAGCTGGAACAACCTACGCAGTCAACATCTCATCGTAAAAGCCGGAGGCAACGACAATCAAGCCCTGCACCCCACTCCAGGCCAGAGAATCGTCAGGCTTGTGGAGGGTCTGTCCGTATCTTCACAAACCTACATCAAATTATTGTGTTAGGCAAGTCGCGAGCTTGGGGTGGAACGCGGATTCTTGCGAATTCGGGAGTTTGGCGAGCTCATGACGGTTATGGCAAAACAGGCAATGCTAACGGTCAGGCAGGCTTGGGGGAAAATGTCGCCCACCAAGGTGTAAACGGTCTGTCGTGGGTCGAGTGGAACCGGGGCCGTGACTGCACCTTCGGTTTTGGTGGCTTGCACGGTGAGTACCTGCCCGTTGCCGTCAACAATGGCGCTCAGGCCCATGTTGGAGGCACGTACCATGGGAGCGCGATGCTCTACACAGCGGAAGACGCTGGTTGCCAGGTGCATCTCATGTTCCGCAGAGCCGTTGAACCAGCCATCGTTGGAAATATTGACAATAACGTCGGGGGGGCGGCCGTCTTTCGTTTCCGTAAAAAAGCGTCTGACGAGGTAGGGGACCGAGTCTTCAAAGCAAATCACCGGGGCGTACCGGATTGGTCCTTCATCGAACCAGGTGGGGGAGCCGCCCGAGACCAGGTTTGGCACGTGGTTATCTTCATACGGGGCCAGCCGTTTAATCCAGGGGAAGGTCTCAACCAGCGGCACGTACTCTCCAAACGGGAGCAGGTGGATTTTGCGATAGAGCTGGGGTCGATCCGATTTGCCATCGATCCAGATGGCTGCATTCGATTTCTGGCCGCGGTCCGGCAGCAGTTCGTAGAGCACAGAGCCCACAATCATGGGCCGACCAATGGCCCGGCTCAGTTCGTTCAGGTCGCGTGCGGTCTCGGTTCGCAAATTGAGAACCTCGGCCAGTGACCAGGCTGGAAAGATTTTCCGGCCAGACTCGGCCGCCTGGTCTGGGGTCAGGTTTTCATCAACCCAAACATAACCCCAGGGATAAGAGGTTTCGGGCCAGATCACCAGCGAGCCAGCATCCGAGCTCCTGGTCCTGGACTTTTCGAGCCCAGACTCGATGAGTTTGACGTAAATCCGCACAATGTCCTCGGCGCTCATGCCCATTTTCAGGGCCTGACGCAGGTTCGACTGGAGCAAGATCACGTCTGGGCCCGGCGTGAACTGGGCCTGGTTGATCCGGTAGTACCCGTAGATCAAGCTCAGGCTGAGCAGGGCTGCCGTGAGCCCGGGCCAGATGAGTGTGCGTGGGGTCGCGGGTACCGCGGCTGGCGGAATCGAGCGGATGATTACCTGGATCAAAGTCAGGAGCGCGGCATTGCTCATCACAATGAGCGCAGAGACCAGCCAAACTCCTAGCAGATCACTGACCTGGATGATTGGCAGAAATTGGTACTGAGACTGGGCCGGGTAGTACCAGGGAAGGCCACTGAGCAGAAAAGATTGCAGATAATCGCAGGCCAGCCAGGCCACCGGAGCCGACAGCACCATGGGGACCCGAAGCGCAACCAGGCGTCTTGCAAATCCCAGGAACAGCGGCCAGTAAAGCGACATGTAAACGGCAAGCGCCAGCCAGCCCAACCAGGCGTCTGGGTGTAACTCCCAGAGCCACTGTAGTGAGAAGACCCAGAAAACCAGCCCGCCTAGCCAGGCAGATAGGTACAGCTTGGCCGGGCGCCCCGGCTTTTCAATAAGTGCCAGCAGCGGCACCAACGCAAACCATTCCACCCAGGCCAGACCAACCGGTGGAAATGTGGCCGCATGCAGAATTCCCGCCAAAATTGCCAACCCAGGGGCAGAGACCACCATTTGCCAGAGCCGGTTCCAGCGTGCAAAGTCCGTCTGTGGCTCGCCGAGTTCGACCGATGACATGAACTGGGAGGCTCCTGGAATTTCTCTGGTACAAGGAATTCGATGAAATCCGGACGACCGACTCTGCGGATGATCAGTCTCGTCCAGGAATCTTGACAATTGCCAGACTTTCCCCAGCCGCATAATCCCGATCACCGGCAGGGAAAACCACCAAGGCGTCGGCCCTGGAAAGTGTAATCAGGTCCGAGGAGCCGGCCCACGCCAGCGGAGTGGCCCGGCGGACACCAGTTGGTTCCTGCTCAAGGCGGCAAGGGTAATACGTAGGCCGGTCGCCACGGTGGCTAAAGGAGCTCGTCAGAATTGCGCGGGGATTGGGGTCAGCGGCAGGCGGATGGCCACCCAGACGGTGCAAACAGGGCAAAACGAAGTTAAGAAACCCCACCAGCACACTCACAGGATTTCCTGGCAAGCCAAACGTGAGCACCGGGTGGGACTGACCGGGGGTTCGCTTGAGTCCGAAGAATAGCGGTTTACCCGGCTTCATACGGATCTTGTGAAAAATTGGCTCAACGCCCAGCTGCTCAAGAATCCCTGGCACCAGGTCATGGGTACCGGCCGAAACCCCGCCAGAAACTAGAAACAGATTGGAATGGGCCGGGTCAAGTCCTTGCGCCAGCCGCTCTGCAAGGATCGAAGCCTCGTCGGCGGCCGTTTCCAGAACCAGAGCGTCTGCTCCTGCCTGTCTGACAAGTCCCTCCAGGAGCACGGAATTGGAATTCCGGATCTGGCCTGGGCCCGGTGTCAGGTGGTGCGGCACCAGTTCGTCGCCCGTAGAGAGAATGGTCACCCGAGGCCGGGGCCAGATCCATGGCCGACTCGCACCCACCGAGGCGAAAACACCCAGCCGGACCGCGTCAATTCGCGAGCCCGCCAGTGCGACAATCGCCCCCTCGGCCAGCTCCCGACCCTGTGGCATCCAATGGGTACCAGGTGCCGGCGGACGTGGTGGAGCTAGAATGACGTGGTCGCCATCGGGCTCTGCGTACTCCCGCATCACCATAGCGTCTGCGCCGGCGGGCAGGGGGGCACCCGTCATTACAAAGGATGCCAGGCCAGGCTGAACCGGTTTGGTTGGTATTCGACCCGCCGGCACATGCTCAATGACAGCCAGGCGTACTGCCGTATTGGTAGCTAGCCAATCACTAGAGCAAACCGCGTAACCGTCTACGAGTGCTTTGTTGAAGGGCGGGCTTTCACGATCGGCATGCACATCTTCAGCCAGGCAACAACCCAGCGTGCGCTCAAGTTCGCAGCGGATTGGAGGCAGCGGAACAGAGGCCAGAAGAACCTTGGCCAGAGCTTCGTCAACGGTCAGCATGCCGTGGGATCAACGTTCAAGAAAGTTACGAAGCAACTGGATTCCTTCGACCGTCAGAAAACTTTCCGGGTGATACTGGACCCCTTCCAGTGGGTACGTCTTGTGACGTACGCCCATGATCTCATTTTCGTCGGTCCAGGCCACCACGTCGAATTCCGGGGGCAAGGTACCGGGTTTGATCACCAGGCTGTGGTAACGCGTGGCCTCAAAGGGGGTCGGTACCCCGCGGTAGATCCCCTTCTGGTCGTGGTGAATCAATGAGATCTTGCCATGCATTACACGATCGGCCCGCACAACCTCTGCGCCAAAGGAATGGCCAATACACTGGTGGCCCAGGCAAACCCCAAGCAGCGGAATGCGAGGCGCAAACCGCTGAATGATCTCGTTCGAGACCCCCGCCTCAAGCGGAGTGCAAGGTCCAGGAGAGATGATGATATGGGAGGGAAGCTTTTTTTCGATCTCCTCAATCGAGATCCGGTCGTTTCGGACGACCTGAATATCGAGACGACGATCGATCTCGCCCAGTCGTTGCACCAAGTTGTAGGTGAACGAATCATAATTATCGATGAGAAGAATCATTGGGACGAGATGGAAAGGATTCGTGGTTCGGCCTGAGGAATTTGGCAAAGCTGTTGCATAGTAGCCGGAACACCGGCTTTTCGGAAGATACCGCGCGGCCTGTTGGGCCCACTTCATCTTCCATGTGTCATCCTAGTCATAACGGATGCGGGTTTTCCAATCCAGGGCGGCACCGACACGGAGGTTGACATGGGTACACTTTTTGCTCCAACGGCGTTGCTAGCCGCGTTTTTGATGAATGCTGGTCCCTGTACAGATTGCGTGGACCTGCACGCCTACGCCCACGGCACTACGTTTCTGCTGCCACCCGGTGGACGGGTTGCTCCTCCCGGCCCTGGATACGGCTGGGGGTTCGCCAACGACGCCCCAGATGGATACGGCTGGGTCGATTTTGGAACCTCACTGCCGCTGGGTGGTGACCGAATTCCAGACTATTTCTTTCGCCGTCAGTACGCGCTGCCGGCGTCTGAATTGTTCATGGTGAACTACTACAATCCTTACCTCACGCGTGGGCAACGGTATCTGCCGTACTCTGGCGCTGGTGGCGCACACCCCGCGGGCTGCTTGCCCACCGGATCGTCTGAGATGCCAATGTATCCTTACCAGGATCAGGTCAGGCGGGCTCAGCGAGTTCAGGCTCCCATTCAGCTCAACGGAAGAACCGAAGTCACTCCTCGTCAGGAAAATTCGGACAGTGCCCGCTGATTCCTCCTCCACGTGAAGAGTTTGTGAATTGGGCCATCAAAGGACAGGATGAACCGGGCGTCTGCTTGTAGCTGAGGCCTGGTTGGAATAGACTTTCTGGACGAGATAGGCTGATTGAGCACGTACCCACCCTTGATTGGGTGGGTATACGCTCAAAAAACTTTTCGGTCGCGTGAACTAAATCGAAACCTGGCTCGTAAAGGGCGTGGTGAGGTCTCGATTGACGCGTTCGAAACTTCGGTCATCCGTGATTCGGTTCTACTGGTGTCGCTCTCGGGCAGTGGGCTTCATACATCATTTCTGTGCTCCTGTCTCGGCGATTTGAAGATCTCCGTTCTCACCACCGGGGTTCTTTGCGGCTTGTTTTTCCTCTTGAAGGGCTTCCCCGATGGGTTCGAACTCGATCATCGAGACCCGAAACCTCTCGAAGGTTTACAAAGACTTCTGGGGTCGACCCAAAGTCCAGGCTTTGAAGGCGCTTGACCTTGAAGTCAAACAGGGAGAGATCTTTGGCGTGCTTGGCCCGAACGGTTCGGGAAAGACCACCACGATCAAGCTGCTGCTTGGTTTGCTTTTCCCTTCGGAAGGGGAAGCGTTGATCTTTGGTGAACCAACCACGAACGTTGCCAAGAACGAGCGCATTGGTTACCTGCCTGAAGAGACTTACCTCTATAAGTATCTGAATGCCGAAGAAACCCTCCATTTCTATGGTCGGCTCTTCAAAATTCCCTCGCGAGAGCGAACCAAGCGGGTTCACGAACTGATTGACCTCGTCGGCCTGACTCGGTCCAAGCATCGCCAGTTGCGGGAATACTCCAAAGGTATGCAGCGCCGGATTGGTTTGGCCCAAGCCCTGATCAACCAGCCTGAACTCGTGTTGCTTGATGAGCCGACGTCGGGTTTAGACCCGATCGGTACGGATGAGATCAAGAAGTTGATCGTTGACCTGCGCCGGCAGGGCAAGACTGTGGTCCTTTCCGGCCACCTGCTGGCAGACATGCAGGATATCTGTGACCGGATCGCCATTTTGCATCACGGTGAGTTGCGAGAAATCGGCAAGGTTTCGGACCTCCTGACTGTGCAAGACATCACGCAGATCAAGGTGAAAGATTTGCCGGAGTCGGCCTGGGAAGAGATTCGCGGCGTGGTTTCTCGCCACGGTGGAGAAGTTGTGGATGTTGGTCGTCCCACCACCACGCTGGAAGAATTGTTCCTGCGAATTGTGACCGAGTCTGATAAATATCCAGGTCGCCGCCGGATTGCCGCCGATCAGCAGCCTACTCCCGCAGGTAGTCCGGGTCCCAAGTGATCAACGGCTGCCTGCTGGTGCCTTGATGGCCTGGGCCATGAGTCACCGTTCTGTTTTGAAGTCCCAACGGGTGTCTGACATCACATAGGTGCCTCCCTCGATCAAGCACCGGGAAAGAGTTGGAGCAAAATCTGCTCCAGCTCTTTCTGTCCCTCATGCGGAGAGTCGTCTTCGATGCCATGGCTGAGCTTGTGGGCACAGGGAACAACGGTCACGCTTCCGAGCTGGATTCAGTGGATGATCGTGTGGGCCGATCCCCAGTTTACAGACGCCCGATTGCTGGGTGGGTTTTTCGGCGGGTTCATGACCTGGTCCAAGCTACTCGGGTTGTTCTGCCTGATTAGCTGGCTAGGAACACGGTTTTTCAATCTGTTCCTACGGTCTCAGCAGTCACGGTCTGGTCAATCCGTAGTTCTGAACCTGCCCGTGATTGGGCTGCTGCTGTTCGTGGGAATTGCCATTCTCACGGCCTTCCTTTCAATTGTGCAGCAGGCCGCAGTGTTTCCGATTCCACTTATCGCGGGGTATCCGATACCGGCTCTGCTGGTTGGAATCGAATTCTTGCTGGGATTTCTCGCTCTAGAGGCGGTGATGTGGTCGTCTTACCGACGCCCGCAGGGTGGATCTGCCTCTCAACGAGGGTTGGCGCTCGGCGTTCATGCCGCTCTGGCCGCCGGCGTTTTTGTGATTTACAAAGCGTTCGAATTCAACCGGAACGTTCGAGGGCTCAAAGGTTCCATCGCGTCCCAAGACTGGCAGCTCATTCTGACCGATGGACTTCGCTACGGAGCCACCTACGCAGGGTTGGTGGTCCTGGCCTACTTTGCCCTCGGCATGTTCAAAGAGGCGCTCAGTGTTCGCTGGCGGCGGCTTTACTCCATCGCCTGGCAAACCGTGCTCGACGCGGTCAGGCGGATGTGGGCCCCCTGGGTGGTGTTGGTTTTGTTCGTCTTGTTTCTGGCGTTTACCAACTGGTTCCTGGGTGGGCCGGGTACCCGTACCCCAGAGCTGGCAAGACGTTACATTGAGACCTTGTCCTGGGTCAGCTCTCTGTTGCTCTCGTTGATGATCTTGCTGCTGGCTCCGATGAGCCTTCCTACCGATATTCGAACCCAGGTCATTTACACCATCACCACCAAGCCGGTGAACCGCCTGGAATTGATCTGGGGCCGGTTGATTGGATACATGGGTCTGATCACCGCGGTTTTGCTGGTGATGGGCCTGGTGAGCATGTTCTTTGTGGAACGTGTGGTGAACAGCCGTATCAGTACCACCCGAGAGCAGGCGGTGGCATCGCGTGAAGTGGGCAAGCTTGATGATGCCCGGCGCTCCGAAGAACAGGCCGCACAGCTTGAGAACAAGATGTCGGCCCGAGTCCCTGTTTTCGGCTTCCTGAGTTTCACGGACAGCCGTGGCAAGGCACGCAGAAAAGGTATTGATGTGGGGCAGGAGCAAAAGCTCCGGAGCCATATCGAAGGTGCCAGCGCATCCAAGGCCTCCTGGCGGTTCGGTCAGGCTCCTCAGAAAGAGGGACGAACCCTCACCGCTGAGAATGTTCTGCCGATCGAGCGTTTGCTGAAGCCCGGTACCCTGGAAGCCGTGGAAGATTCCCTTTTTCGCGCTCGCTATGACCAGGCTCAGATCAAGATGAACCTGGAAGCGCCGAACTTGAAGGGAAGCGAGCGGCGGAGACTCGAAGATCGCTTGACCAAGGTGGATTCAGAGGTGAAGCGAATCCAGGCGGAACTGGAGCCGATTCAGAAGCAAGAACGGGATCTGCGTGAACAGATTCAAAAGCTTGAGGGGGCTGGGAAATCGGCGGACCTCACGAGCTTGCGAGCGGAACGAGATAAGCTCCATTCGCCCCCGATCCCGGTGGAAATGGTGTTCAACGTCTTCCGTACGTCCAAGGGGGAACTCGGCGAAGCGGTTCGAGCCTCGATGGTGGTTTCCAATCCCTTACGGCCAGACCTTGAACTGCACCGTTCGGTGTTTCCGGTGATCGAGTATTACACCATCAGGCGATTCTTCCCCTCACGGATGCTGGTCGGCTCGATGGGGCAACTGGCCATCGAAATTCAGTGTATTACGCCGTCGCAGTTCATTGGGATGTCTGAGAAAGACCTCTACGTTCTGTCAAACCAGGGCTCGTTCCGGACCAACTACATTGCGGGTTTGACGGGCGTCTGGCTCCAGGCGCTGGTGATCACCTCGGTTGGCCTGTTTGCCGGTACGTTCCTGAGCTGGAGCGTGGCGTTCTTGCTCACGCTCGCGGTGTTCGTGTTTGGGCAACTGGCGATTGGATTCCTGGACCAGTTCAACCAGATGGGTGTGGTGGGTGGCGGCCCCTTCGAGTCTCTGATTCGCTTGCTGACGCACGAGAACTTGCAAAGTAATCTTGCCAGCACGCCGGCGGTCATGGCTGCGAAGAGTTTCGACCTGTTCCTGACCCCCATTCTGACCCGTTTGATTTATGTGATTCCGAATATTTCGGCACTCGACGTCAGTAACCAGGTTGCCCTGGGCTTTGCGGTGACCACTCCAACCTTGATCGGCCAGGTTCTGCTTGGCCTGGGTTATGCCCTGCCGCTCACAGCTTTTGCTTACTACATCTTCAAGAATCGGGAGATCGCGGCATGAGCACTGGTTCTTCCCCGAAATCGACAGCGCAAACGTCTCGAACCCGGCAACTCGTTTACGCGCTTGGGATCGTTCTTATCTTTGGTGCCATGTGGCCGTACACCGAGTGGCTGCAACGCCGCAAGGTTGATGCCGACCTGGGCGAGGCCAGCATCGGCCAGATTGATGGCGGCAGCTTCCTACTGAAACTTGCCATGATTGGTGGTTTCCGTGGCGTTGTGGCCGACGTCCTCTGGAACGACTCCATTGAACTTCAGAAACAGCAGGAATGGGACAAACTCAAGGAGAAGGTCGATTTCATCACCAAGCTCCAGCCCCACTTCCTCTCGGTCTGGACCTTCCAGGGGTGGAACTTGGCCTACAACGTGGCTGTGGAATGGGACGATCCAGCCGACAAATACACCTGGATCAAGAACGGCATCACGTTCCTGCGTCAGGGGGTTGAGAAGAATCGTCGATCTCCCGACCTGATCTGGGATACCGCCTGGACTTACTACCACAAAATTGGCTTCTCAGACGAGGCGATCATCCTTCGCCGCCTCTTCTATGATGACCGAGACCTTGAAGGCTTGAACTTCAAGATTGATCCGATCACTCAAGAACCCAGAGACGACAACTTTCTCGTCTCCAAAGGCTGGTACACCCGGGCCATCCGACTGGTCGACGAAGGTGTTCAGCGCATGGATAGCCGGCTTGAAGGCGAAGTTCAGTACGTGGACAAAATGCCAGACCGCAAAGGCCGTCCCGGTGACCTGAACTTCCGCGTAATGCCGGCCCATGCTCAAACCAGGTACGCTCTTAGCCTCGAAAAAATGAGCGTCAAGGACCTCACGCCAACCTTTGGCGACGTGGCTCAGGCAGAATGGGACCATGCCAACCGAGACTGGAAAGAGTTTGGTGAATATGAGTTTCCAGCGTTCAACAACCCCGACGAAAAGATCCAGCTTGACCTAAGCACGGACAAAGAGCGGTTCAAGAGCCCTGAGCTCAGCGATAACCAGCGCTACTGGGTCAATCGCTGGGCCGACCAGATGAACTACCGCTACTGGAAAGACAAGACCGACGCCGAGCGAGAAATGACCGGTGTACTTGCCAGACAAGATTTTTATGAGGGGACCGTTGCCCTCAAGGAAGCCCGGTTCCGGGATTCCGTGACCAAGTATCAGGAAGGGATCAATCGCTGGCAGGATCTGCTGGAACGTCATACCGTTTACCGGGATGACGACCTGAACAAGCGGGACACCGGTGAAATCGTCAGACGCTACGTATTTGCTCTCAAGCAGGTTGGTGAAACTCCACCCGACGACCTGCCGTTCAAAGAGCTTTATGAAGGCGTCAAAAACGAACCGTTCCGCGATCCTTTCGACCAGCTCGACATGATGAAGCTGAAAGAAGCTCCGAAATCTGCGGCTGCTGGCTCCAGGTGAGACCGGCAACGCAATTCGACAGTGGGTAAGCCAGTAACGATCCTTGTCGTTACAGGCTTTCTCGTACACACTAAACGGAATTCGCTCATTGCGAGCGATTTGAAGATCTGTCGCCCTACATGCCGGAAGCTATTATGTCCGCATCACCTTCGTCGGCTGTCCGTACCATCCGGGTCGGACACAGTCCAGACTCCGACGACGCCTTCATGTTCTACGCGTTGACACATGATCGGCTCGATACCGGTGACTTGCGCTTTGTGCACCAACTGGAAGACATTGAGACCCTGAACCGGCGGGCTCTCCAAGGGGAACTCGAAGTTTCTGCCGTCAGCCTGCATGCCTACGCCCATCTGGCAGACCGTTATGCCCTGCTGGCTTCTGGCTGCAGTATGGGTGACCGATACGGCCCCAAGCTGATCGCAAGAACCCCGATCTCTTTGGAAGAGGCAAAATCCAAGACGATCGCAATTCCAGGAACGTTGACCACCGCCTACCTGACCCTGCAACTCTGTTTGGGTAAGGACCTGAACCTGATTGTGGTGCCGTTCGACGAGATCATTTCCGCTGTCCTCGAAGGCCGTGCGGACGTTGGTCTGATTATTCACGAAGGCCAGCTCTATTACCCAGATCAGGGGCTCCATCAGATCTTGGATCTGGGGGAATGGTGGTACGAGCAGACCGGCCTCCCGCTGCCTCTGGGTGGAAATATCGTGCGTAGGGATCTTGGGGAAGAGACGGTTGAGCGGGTCGCTCGGCTTCTCAAGGCCTCTATCCAGTACGCGCTTGAGCACCGGGAAGAGGCTTTGGGATATGCCCTGGAATATGCCCGTGGCCTGGACCCAGCCTTGGCCGACCGCTTTGTGGGGATGTACGTCAATGACTGGACCGTGGACTATGGTCCTCGGGGTCGGGAAGCGGTGCGCACGTTGCTTGGCCGAGCCACCGAACAGGGGCTGATTCCGCCGGTCGATATTCAGTTCGTGGGCTGAGAATAGGCCAATTCCAGTTGGATTGGCGTGCCGATTGACGGGGGCAGGCTCCGCACTTCGTGCGGAGTTGGCTCGCCCCTTCGTTGGCTTCTGATTACACTGGTTCTGGTGTGTTAGAAACCGTGTTCAAACCGAATCTGGTTGAGTAAAAACTCGACAATCCTCAACAACTCTGGGGTTCTCCGAGATGGCGAACAGTTTTGGTGCGGCATCTGTGCTGCGTGTGGGTAATCAGTCCTATCGCTACTTCTCCCTGAAGGCGGTTGAGAAAGCTGGTGCCGATCTCTCTCGGCTCCCGTTCTCACTCAAGGTCTTGCTTGAGAACTTGCTTCGGAACGAGGACGATCGCACGGTCAAACGTGAAGATATTCTGGCGCTCGCCGCCTGGGACCCCAAGGCCGAGCCCAAAGACGAGATTGCGTTCCGTCCGGCCCGAGTTCTGTTGCAAGACTTCACCGGCGTGCCCGCCGTTGTCGACCTTGCCGCCATGCGAGATGCCATGAGCCGGCTCGGTGGCGATCCCACGCTCATCAACCCTTTGCAGCCAGTGGACCTGGTTATTGACCATTCGGTCCAGGTTGATGAAGCAGGCTCCGCGCTTTCTTTGCTGCACAATACCGAGCTGGAATATCAGCGGAACAAGGAACGTTATTCCTTCCTGCGATGGGGGCAGAAGGCGTTCAAGAATTTCCGGGTCGTGCCGCCGGAAACCGGTATCGTTCACCAGGTGAATTTGGAATATCTGGCCCAAGTTGTATTTACCGACCAAGATTCTCAAGATCCCAAGATGGTGTACCCAGACACCCTGGTGGGAACCGACTCGCACACCACCATGATCAACGGTCTGGGTGTACTTGGCTGGGGAGTTGGTGGTATTGAGGCCGAGGCGGCCATGCTGGGCCAGCCGGTTTCGATGCTGGTCCCGCAGGTGGTGGGATTCAAGCTGCTTGGAAAACTCCGCGAAGGGGCCACGGCCACCGACATGGTGTTGACCGTAACCGAGATGCTTCGCAAGAAGGGGGTCGTTGGCAAGTTCGTGGAATTCTTCGGTGAAGGTCTTGGCGGCATGCCGCTGGCCGACCGAGCCACCATTGCCAACATGGCTCCAGAATATGGCGCAACTTGTGGGATCTTCCCGGTCGATGCCGAGACGATTCGATATCTCGAACTCAGTGGCCGGCCCAAGGAACTGATTGAGCTGGTCGAGGCGTATGCGAAGGAGCAGGGCCTGTACCGCACCGAGGCTACCCCAGACGCCCACTATTCAGACACCCTGGAACTGGATCTGAGCACGGTGGAACCGAGCCTGGCTGGTCCCAAGCGGCCCCAGGACCGCGTGCCACTCCGCAACGCCAAGCCTGAATTCCACAAGGCACTTCAGTCCTTCCTGGGCAGTCGACCGGCCGATGCCCCGGCGGCTTCGCACGGGTCTGACCATGACGTCAAGCACGGCTCGGTGGTGATTGCGGCGATTACCAGTTGCACCAACACCTCAAACCCCTCGGTCATGGTTGCCGCCGGCCTGCTCGCCAAGAAGGCTGTGGAAAAAGGCCTGAAAACCAAGCCCTGGGTGAAGGCCAGCCTGGCTCCTGGTTCTCAGGTTGTTAGCGCCTACCTGGATGATGCCGACCTGACCCGCTACCTGGATGCCTTGCACTTCAACGTGGTTGGCTACGGCTGTACAACCTGCATTGGCAACTCTGGTCCGCTGGATCCGGCGATCTCTCACACGATCAAGGAACAAGACCTGGTGGCGGTCTCCGTGCTTTCCGGGAACCGCAACTTTGAGGGGCGAGTGAACCCCGACGTGCGAGCCAACTACCTGGCCTCGCCTCCGCTGGTGGTTGCCTATGCTCTTGCGGGCACCATGGACATTGACCTCATCAAAGATCCCCTGGGGCATGATTCCAGCGGTCATCCCGTGTTCCTGAAAGATATCTGGCCCACCCAGTCCGAAGTTCAGAACACGATCCTGAAATCGGTCCGGTCCGAGATGTTCCGCCAGAAGTACGCTACCGTATTCGAGGGGGATGAAGCGTGGCGAGAACTGCCGGCTCCAGAAGGGCAGCTATATGCCTGGGATCCGGCATCGACCTACGTCAAGCACCCGCCGTACTTCGACAACATGCCGCTCAAGCCCGCGCCTATTCGCGAGATCAAGGATGCCCGAGTCCTGGCCATTCTCGCAGACAGTATTACCACAGACCACATTTCTCCCGCTGGTTCTATCAAGGCCCAGAGCCCTGGCGGTCTTTACCTCCAGAAGCATGGCATTCAGCCGGCCGATTTCAATTCCTATGGCGCGCGTCGCGGTAACCATGAGGTGATGGTGCGTGGCACCTTTGCCAATATCCGGCTCCGCAACAAGCTAGCTCCTGGCACGGAAGGTGGATTTAGCCGCCACCTGCCCGGCGGCGCAGTGACAAGCATTTTTGAAGCGGCCGAACAGTACGAGAAGGATGGCATTCCTACCATCATTCTCGCCGGTAAAGAGTACGGTTCGGGCTCTTCCCGAGACTGGGCCGCCAAGGGACCTCGGCTCCTGGGCGTGCGGGCCGTAATTGCCGAGAGCTTCGAGCGAATCCATCGTTCCAACCTGGTGGGGATGGGGATTCTGCCGCTCCAGTATCATGCTGGGCACACCACCGAGTCGCTCGGGCTCACCGGCGAAGAGGTTTACACCATCAACGGGCTGCCGGACGTGCTCGCCGCCGAACTCGCCGGCCCCAGAGACGTGACAGTGGTTGCCACTGCCGCCGATGGCAAGACCACCGAATTCCAGGCACGCGTCCGGATCGACACGCCACAAGAAGTTCGGTACTACGAGCACGGTGGAATTTTGCAGTTCGTGCTCCGTCAGTTGCTTGCCACCAAGAGTTAAGCTTGTAGACCCGCGGATTGTTGTCGATCTGTGGATCGAAGACATTTTGATCAAACTCCAGAAGGAGCGGTCGCCCTGGCGATCGCTCCTTCTGGCTTTTTCAGGACCTCTGAATCAGGCGCATAGTTCAAGGCCCATGGCACGGTCTCTCTTGTTCTTGAGATTGGCAGACCTAGCGTTGGTCACGGTCTTGGAAGCTTGATGCAAGGCGATGTCTGAACCGCGAATCGTTCCTCAGTAATCTTTCAGGAGTAAGAACACAGGGGCATATCTGAAAGAATGGGGCCCGGTGACGGGGGTTTCAATGGCGGCTAAAAAATGCCACATGTGGTCGCGAGTGAGCGCAAATCGGACTCCGGGCGAGAGTGAGACAAAGGTGGAGGCGGGTAGCTTGTGATCCACGGTGGTAGAGACATTCGCGACCAGGTACCAGTACAGGTCGCGAACGTACTTCGCGTCGTCACGCGCAAAGAATTGACCAATACCCAGATTCGCGAAGTAGGTGTTACGCACTGTGGCCTGATCCAATGTGGGGATGGTCAGGCCAGTTCCCCCACGAAGGATCCACGGACCCGCCGGATTGGCCCAGAACTGATATTGTGGCGTGAGGCTGGTGACCCCACCGGCATTCACGGCTTGGCCTGTAGGGGTTCGCACGTTGAGGGCAAAAACCTGGCTGAAATCCTGGGTCTCGGAGATCAGGAATCGCGGGCTGACAGTGAAGTCACCAAAGCTCGTCTGGTACTGGTTGCTGGGTCCACCCCGGTTCGTTACCAGAAACGGAACGTCAATTCGCAGCTCAAATCGGCGGTTGAAAGGGACATAAATTCGATAATCGGCTGCCCAGGCCGCGCCGTTGTGGTGGAAGTCATCAAGATAGGCGAAGTCCAGGAACCAGGCCCGAAAGAAAACGCCGTCAAAGCCATTGATCCAGCCACCGCGAGCGGCTCCCCCAGACCCGGCCGGAGATGCCACATAAGGCTCGTCCCAGCCCTCAGAAAAGAATGTAGTGGCCAGCAAGGGGTGCCAGGGCGAAGGCTTGGCGTACGCGTTTCCAAAAATCGACTCACTGATGGTCCCAAGCCGTCCTCGAACCGGGCGGTCCTGCTCTGGCAGAGTCTGGTTTGGTCCAGCCTGTGGGTTGGAACTGGAATTCGGGCTGATTGAACCGAAATCCTCATCAACCAGGCCGGCTGGCTCAGCAGTTTGATTGGGATCTTGAGCGACAAAGCTAGGCGCTGGATGCTGAACGTTTGCCTGAGTCCAGACCGCCAGCCAGAACCAGAGCGTGAAACAACTTCCCAAGACAATGGATTTCTGGCAATTCTCCACGATCAACCTCCTGGACCTGAAGCGAGGTCCAGCCATGGCTTCAAGGCCTACCTTGCAGGCCGGTCTCGACCCGTTACGGTTTCGCGAAATAGTAAACCGATATATCGTGCTTATGAAGGCCAGCTTTTCGCTTTAAGTGGATCGGTTTGGTCTGCTCACTGCACAGGGATTGTGTTCAACGGGGTCGAATTGCTCAGTTGGACCATCTGGGACATTTAGTCGCACTTCCCCATCCGGGTTTGTTTGCCTACAATCGGTGTTCGTTGAAATTCCTTCCTGACGTTCGACTAGTGCCGCCTTCCCCGGCGCTTCGACTGGAAGGGAACCGTCCATGGTGTTTAGAATCTGTGTCGAACTTCAAACCTGAGCTTTGATTTCGACCTGGCTTCCATTCAACACGCCACAAGCGCCGACGTGGATCTCGTTTTTGATTCATCGTTTGACCGCCGCAGTCACCGCTCGGACGCAAGGATCATCAGGAGTTGGATTTATGTCTTCCGTCCAGGCCGATCCCGAAGTTAAGCCGATCGTTACACGCAATCAAGCCATCGGCTGGCTTCGGCAGATGCTCACCATTCGCCGCTTTGAAGAGCGATCGGCCATGCTTTATCAGCACGGCAAGATCGGTGGTTTTTGCCATCTTTACAGTGGTCAGGAAGCCGTCGCCGTCGGCTCGATTGGTGTGCTTCGTGAAGATGATTATGTGATCACGGCCTACCGTGACCATGGCCACGCGATTGCGCGAGGCATGGAACCCAAGTTCGGCATGGCCGAAATGCTGGGCAAAGCTGTCGGTTGCTCCAAGGGCAAGGGCGGCTCTATGCACTTCTTCGACGCGGAGAAGAACTTTCTGGGTGGTCACGCCATTGTCGGTAGCCACGTGCCACTGGCGGCTGGTGTTGCGTTTGCCAGCAAGTACCGGGGCGGCGACCAAGTCTGTATCTGTTACTTCGGTGACGGAGCGATTGACCAAGGGTCAGTCCATGAGGCCCTGAATATGGCCTCACTCTGGAAACTCCCGGTCATTTATGTGGTCGAGAACAATTTCATGTCGATGGGAACGCAGCTTCAGCGGCATTCCTGTCTGATGGACCTGACGATTCGCCTGGGAACGGCTTACGGTATTCCGGGCATTGCAATCGACGCGAACGACGTGGAACTTGTGGCCAAGACCGTGCGTCAGGCCGCGGCTCGAGCCCGTGCCGGTGAAGGCCCAACCTTCATCGAGGCTCAGACCTACCGGTTCCGTGGTCACTCCATGAGTGACCCGATGAAGTATCGCAGCAAGGAAGAGGCCGATAAGGCCAAAGAACATGACCCGATCGTGATCTACGAGACCATTCTCAAAGAACGCGGCTGGATTGACGAGGCCGGACTCGAAGAGATGCATGAGAAGATCAAGGTTGAGGTTGAAGAAGCCATTGACTTTGCGAACGAAGCTCCTGAGCCGCCACTCGATGCTGTTTACGAAGATATTTCCGTATCACCGTATATCCCTCAGGAGTGAGTTCCGATGCCAGAAATGCAATATCGCGAAGCCCTGAGGCTGGCGATGACTGAAGAGATGGTTCGCGACGATCGCGTGTTTCTGATGGGTGAAGAAGTTGCCGAGTACAACGGGGCTTACAAAGTAAGCCAGGGAATGCTCGATCAGTTCGGCCCCCGCAGGATCATCGACACCCCGATCTCCGAAGAAGGTTTTTCCGGAATCGGGATTGGTGCGGCGATGGTTGGCCTGCGACCGATTGTCGAGTTCATGACCTTCAGCTTCAGTTTGGTCGCGTTTGATCAGATCACGAACAACGCCGCCAACCTGCGTTACATGAGTGGTGGCCAATTCAGTTGCCCGATCGTTTTCCGGGGTAACTCCGGAATGGCCGGGTGCCTGGGTGCCACCCACTCGCACCGTCCAGAGGCCCTGTTCTCTCACGTCCCTGGCCTCATTGTGATGATGCCGGCGACCCCATCCGACGCCAAGGGGATGCTCAAAAGCGCGATCCGCTGCGACGACCCCGTAGTCTTCATCGAGCATGAGAATTTGCTTGGCGACAAGGGTGAAGTCTCCGCCGATCCAGATTTCCTGGTTCCAATTGGCAAGGCCGACGTCAAGCGCACGGGTAGTGACGTCACCCTGATCAGCTATTCCCGTTCGCTGATCACCAGCCTGAAAGCTGCAGAAGTGCTGGCTCAGGATGGGATCAGCGCGGAAGTGATTGATCTTCGGACGTTGCGGCCGCTGGATCTGGACACCCTGATTGCCTCGGTCAAGAAGACCCACCGGGCGGTCATTATTGAAGAGGATTGGCCATTCTGCGGTATTGGAGCGGGCGTTTCTGACCGTCTCTATCGCGCTGTGTTTGATGAGTTCGATGCCCCGATTGGCCGAGTTTTCACCAAAGACGCGCCGGTACCTTACAACCGGGCCATGGAAGCTGCGATGCTTCCGAGTGTTGAGAGAATTGTGGCCGAGGTTCAGAAAATCGTTCCTCGATAAGCCACCAGCTTGCTAACAAAGTGGGTTACCCCTCACGGGGGTCGCCCACATTTTCTTTCACAAATTTCAATCAGTTCGGCCGCTCCCAGTTGCGGCCTTTTTTTGCTGGAGTCGCGCCGTGCCGATCGAAGTGCCGCTGGCCAAACTCAGTCCCACCATGGAGACCGGCAAACTCGTCAAATGGTTCGTCAAAGTTGGCGATAAGGTCAAAGAGGGTGATACCCTGGCCGACGTCGAGACCGACAAGGCCACCATGCCGATGGAGTCGTTTGACGAGGGGATCGTCGCTGTTCTCGACCTCAAGGAAGGCGAAGAGATCGCCCTCGGCCAGCGTGTGCTTGTGCTCGCGAAGAAGGGTGAAGACCCAGCCCAAATTGCCAAGCAGTTTGCGACTGGTACGGCTTCCAAGCCCGCAGCCAGTGCAGAGGCCAGCAAGACGGACGTGGCTCATGCTCAAGCTGCTTCGGCCGCCAATGGTGACCACCACGCCGCAGGCGAGGGCGGCCGTGTCAAAGCCAGCCCGCTGGCCCGTAAGGTTGCCGAAGCCGCAGGTGTAGATTTGAGCCGCGTTGCGGGTTCTGGCCCTGGCGGCCGGATTCTTCGTGATGATGTTGAGTCCGCAAAGCATGCCACGCCAGCCGTGCCTGCTCGCGTTTCGGCTCCCGCTCAGCCAGCGGTCGCCCGACCGGTTCCCGCCGCTCCTTCCGGCGCACCTCGCGGTTCTCTGCGAATCCCGCACACCAAGATGCGTCAGACGATCGCCCAGCGCATGCTGCAAGCCAAGCAGCAGGCCCCGGAAATCCACCTTACGGTCGATATCCGACTCGACAAGGTGCTTGCCATCCGCGAAGTGATGAACAAGCAACTCGCCGCCGAGAAGATCAAGCTCTCGGTTGGTGATTTCGTGACCAAGGCCGTGGCGGTCGCACTTCGTCGCCATCCTGCGCTCAATGCCAGCTATGAGTCCGACGCCATCGTTCAGCACGGTGATGTGAACGTGGGTATTGCCGTGGCTCTGGACGGGGGCCTGATTGTTCCCGTGATCCCCAATGCGGATCTGCTCGGCCTGCGGGATATCCGGCTGCATACCGAGTCACTGGCCGACGCTGCCCGTAATAACAAGCTAACCGCCAAGCAGATGATGGGTTCGACATTCACCATCAGCAACCTGGGGATGTACGGGATCAAGCAGTTTGATGCCATCCTGAACCTTCCTGAAGTTGGCATTCTGGCGGTGGGTGCTGGTGAACAGCGACCCGTGGTTGAAAACGGCCAGCTTACCGTGGGCACCGTGATGACCGTGACTCTGACGGCCGACCATCGCGCTGTTGACGGTGCAACGGGTGCCGACTTCCTCAAGACCCTGAAGGTCTTCCTGGAAGAGCCAGCCACGATGATTATCTGATCCCCGCTTGGGACCGAGTTTTTTGGGCGAGAGACGGCTATGCCCGCTCTCGCCCATTTGTGTTTTATACTTCTACAAAACCGATTCATCCAAGGGACAGTTCCCCATGGCTCATGACTACGACCTGATTGTGATTGGTGGCGGCCCCGCCGGATACGCGGCAGCCATTCGTGCCAGTCAGCTTGGAAAGAAAGCGCTGTGTATTGAGAAGGACAAGCTGGGCGGTATCTGCCTCAACTGGGGCTGCATTCCAACCAAGGCCTTGCTGACCAACGCCCACCTGGCCGAATTGCTCCAAAATCATGGCGCGAACTTTGGTTTCACCGGCAAGGCGGCCTGGAACTTCACCCAGATGATCGGCCGGAGCCGAGACGTTGCCTCTCGCCTGAACAAGGGGATTGAAGGCCTTTTCAAGAAGTACAAGGTTGGTCACAAGGTTGGCGTGGCACGCGTTACCAAGCCGCACACGGTCCAAGTGGGCAATGAGACCCTGACCGCCGCCAACATTCTGGTGGCCACTGGGGCCCGTCCTCGTCCATTACCAGGCGCAGAGTATGACGGCAAGGTCATCATCACTTCCAAGGAAGCGATGTCGCTGGCCCAGCAGCCGAAGTCGTTGATCATCATTGGGGCAGGGCCCATTGGTCTGGAATTCGGCTACTTCTACAACGCGATTGGGACCAAGGTCACGGTTGTGGAAATGATGCCCCGGGTTCTGCCAGCCGAAGATGAAGAGGTATCAGCCGCGCTTGAAAAGAGCCTGTCGAAGCGGGGAATTGAGATTCTGACCTCCTCAAAGACCACCAAGTTCACCAAGGGGCCGAAGGGGATCAAGGTTGAGGTTGAGACGCCAAGCGGCACCAGAACCCTTGAGGCTGAACTGATGCTGGTTGCCGTGGGCGTGACTGGGAATGTGGAAGAGGTGCTTGATCCCAAGCTGGGTGTTGAACTGTTCAAGAACCACATCAAGGCCGATCCGAAGTCAGGCTACAAGACGAACGTGCCTGGCCTGTTTGCCGTGGGTGACGTGATTGGCCCCCCTTGGCTGGCACACGTTGCTCACCACGAAGCAATCTCCGCCGTTGAGGCGATGTTCGGCAAGGCGCATCACCCGGTGGATTACTCGATCATCCCTGGCTGTACCTACACCGATCCGGGTGTTGCCAGCGTGGGACTGACCGAGAAGGCGGCCATTGAGGCTGGCCACAAGGTGCGCATTGGTCGGTTCCCGTTCTTTGCCAGTGGCCGGGCCCTTGCTGCCGACGAAACTGAAGGGTTTGTGAAGCTGGTATTTGATGCCACCCATGGCGAACTGCTGGGGGCTCACATCATTGGCTCACAGGCAACAGAGATGATCTCGGAACTGGTTCTGGCCAAGCGCCTGGAAGCCACCGAAGAAGAGATCATGAGTACCATGCACCCGCACCCGACCTTCTCGGAAGCGATCATGGAGGCCGCCGGCCAGGCGAGTGGCGAGTCTGTGCATATCTGACATGAGAATGGTGGCCGATCCGGGGAGGATGAGTTGCTTCGTCCCTGGATCGAGTCTCTGGCCGATTGATCACATTGCCCAGGGCCTATTCGCCCTGGGTTTTTTTGTCACCGGTATTTCAGACACCAGAGTGCAGGATAAACAGAAACCGCGATTGATCGGTTCCTGCAGGATACCCAACGATCCTGAGATCAAACTCATTGCCCAACCGGCATTCTGGATCTAGGATCAAGTTAGACCTGGACTTTGATCGAACGCATCCTGAAGAGATCGACTTCGGGATGCGTTGAGTTTGGATTGGCCAGAACCAGCTTCTTGGGGCACGAGAGAGGGTGAGAAGATGCGGCGAACGATTCCAGTCGTCTTCGGCCTGGGCCTGGCACTCATTCTGGTTCTGGTTTCCGTGACCTCCGCCCGACCCCAGAATCAAAATACCCGAAGCGCATTCATGCGTCAGAAACTGGATCTGGCCAAGAACATGCTTGAGGGGTTAAGCCTTGAGAACTTTGACCTGATTGAGAAGAACGCCAAGGGGATGAAGCGTCTGAGTATGGCGGCCGAGTGGGAAGTGCCCACCGTTCCCCATCTCGAAGAATACCTACCCCAGACAACCGAATTTCAGCGCCACTGTGATGAGATTCTGAAGGCCGCCCAGGCCAAAAACATCGACGCGGCAACGCTAGGCTACGTCAAGTTGACCACCAACTGCGTGGGCTGTCACAAATACGTGCGGGCAAACTCCCAATGAGGTGGCTGAATTCACAGGCCATCAGTCAGCGTCGCGGCAGGTCGAACACGGTTGGCTGATCGCCGTTCGTGGCGTTCCACACGGCTTGGCCCAGCGGTTGAACTGGGTACAAGCCCGACGCGTAGGTTTTGAAGTTGCGCTTCCTGGGGTTTTGGTAGGCAAAACGCCGGAAATATGAGCCTGACGCGTGAGCTTTGAAGTTGCGATTTTCTGGGGGCTACTCACGCAATACCCCTGAAAAAGAGATATTCACATACCAATTGAGCCAAATTCAGAATCATCGAGATCCGACAGTTTCCGTCCTGTAACGACGGTACTGTCAGCCGAGGACTGCGAACGCCTGATAAAGTCGCACGGCTCTTGCGAGCCGTGAATCGTATTCAC
>CAIYJE010000022.1 GCA_903926465.1 uncultured Planctomycetales bacterium | reverse complement strand
TGGGTGCTTGAAGCAATGAAAACCAGCCCCTCTGGCTGGAAATCCCAGGGTATCAACCGGAATCAATCAATCGCCACGGCAGGGACCAAACGATTCACCCTGTCCACACCATAAACCCCGCGGCGCAGCCGCTTCGTCCAAGATGCCTTCCAGGGCATCATCTTGCGTCTGTGTGCTTCCGGACTCAGTCAGGGAGAGGTCAGTTGCGAAGTCATCCATCATTCCGGTCTCTTGCCCTCAGGTTCACGATCTCTAACAACCGAGCCCTTCAGGAGCATCGCTGATCCTGGTTGATCACACAATCGTGATTCATCTAGCTATTCTCAGTCTAGGGATGTCTTTTCACCAAATTCTCATTAAAATAAATCGCCAGGATCTAAAAAGCTATTCGTAAAGCTATTCAGGGTGAGGGTGTGAACAGGCTCGATCGACTCTTCCAGATTTTGAGAACGCGGGGACTGCTGCGGGGGGATGAGATCCAACGTGCGCTGGGAATCTCTCAGCCCGTGATGTCGCGTCTGATCCGGGATGCGGGGCCCCGAGTATGTCGATTCGGGCGGAGCGTGGCGACTCGTTACGGCCTAGCACGTGAGATCGACGGCCTGGGCCACCGTGTCCCGATCTTTCGCGTGGACGAGACTGGCGCCCCTCACCGGTACGGAGTCTTGCATGTTCTCGCGGAGCAGGGGTACTGGCTGGAACGGGATTCCGGGGATGGTCAGTACTACGCCGGGTTGCCACCGTTCGTCGAGGACATGCGCCCCCAAGGCTACATCGGCAGGGGGTTTCCGGCCGCTTACCCTGAGTTGGCTCTGCCATCCCGTATCTCAGACTGGAGCGATGACCATCAGCTGATCGCGCTGGCAAAGCGTGGCGAGGATTGCGTTGGCAACCTGATCATTGGTGAGGAATCGGTCGACCGATTCCTCCGGTCTCAACCGCAGTCCTTCACCCGGGGAGACTACGCGGCCCACGCTCTGCGTGCCTTGGGCGGTCAACCTGGTTCCTCAGCCGGCGGTGAGCATCCCAAGTTCGCCGTTCATTCCGAAGGACGCAACCTGCTGGTGAAGTTTGCCAGCGGCGATGGTTCAGCCGCTGACCGCTGGCGTGATTTGCTGATCTGCGAGCACGTGGCTCTGCAGATTCTGCGTGAAACTGGGGTGCCCGTGCCTCACTCGGATTGGTTCGACCTGGAGGGGTCTCGATACCTTGAGGTGGAAAGGTTTGACCGCGTCAACCGGCTGGGCCGGCGTGGGGTGATCTCGCTTTACGCGATCAACTGCCACTACCTGGGGCATGATTTTGATAACTGGAGCCGGGCTGCTCAACGCATGCTGGACGAGCCTGATTTGAGCATGGAGGCCGCACAAGCCGAGCGGATGATTTGGCTGGATACCTTCGGCGATCTCATTGGCAACACCGACCGGCACTTCGGCAACCTGTGCTTCTTCACCGAGGATTCGCGGCCATTACGTCTGACTCTGACCCCTGTGTACGACATGTTGCCGATGGTATTTGCACCCAAAGACGCCAACCTGGTCGAACGGCAGTTCGTCCCGCGACCGCCGACAGCTTTGAACCTGCACCTCTGGCATGATGCGGCGCAGCACGCCCTTCGGTACTGGTCGCGGCTTTGCGAAACCGACGCATTGAGCCTGGGCTTCCGACAAATCACCTTGTCCTGCCGGTCCACGCTTGCCGAACTGGTCCGCCTGCGATCTTGAATAGATAAGCTCGCCCAGTTCGTTGGACAAGACTCCGAGATCGAATTGATTTGCAGATGGCGAGTCTTTATTTACGCTTTGGGTAGTATTTTATTCGAGACGAGGCCAATACATGTTCATACGTAACGTTACTAACATGCAATCTTGAACGATAGAACGAGAAGCGTCGATTGAGAGATCTTCGGATGATTCAATAATAAAAGTCCAATACGCGGTGAAGATTCGTTATATGAAGCGCAGACCAACAATCCGGAGAATCCCATGCGAGTTCTTGTGACCGGTGGCCGCGGCTTCATCGGCCACGCTCTTGTCTCATCAATCCTGAATGGAATTCACGACAGAACACCGATCAGGGGCCTGATTCATGGCGCGGCAGTCGGCGCAGATCGTCTGGCAGGTGCCTGGGTAACAGACAATAACGTTGCGGTGGAAGTTTACAAGCCAAACTGGGAACTCCATTGAAGGGGCTCTGGTCTGATGAACAGTAAGGCAATGCTTCTGGCGAACCCAGATCTGGTACTGGCGTTACCGGGAGGGACAGGGACAGCCAACATGGTGCGCCGGACCAAGTCGGCGAATCTCGCCATACAACTGGTGGGCAACTAGATCTGTGAATCCGAGGTTTTCCGTTGATTCTCATAAAGAGACGCGGCCAATCCGAACCATCAGAACCCTCTCCGAATTATCAGTGTGGTGGATAGGGCCCATACCAAGCACCCGTTTCACCACAGGTTCCCACTCGTGGACTTGCGGGCGTCAGCCAGCTTTGTTTCAAGATGGCTGTAACCATCTTGCAATCATGTTATGTTCTGTAGATCCTACCTTCCGAATTTGTGCCAACCTGATCCACTGCACTTCTTGCATGTGACGGTGAAGGATCCCAGCCCATTGCATTTGCGACAACTTGACGAGAATTCGCCTGTGCCGTTGCACTTCCAGCATGCTTGAGAAACAGCCGGCTTGAAGTTTCCCGTTCCTCCACATTTACGGCAAGGATTCCCGAACTTCTGGCTCGACCCCTCGCAGGTAAAACAAGGCTTACCCGGCAACTCAAAGCGCCCACTTCCATGACACCCCCGACAATGGCCGGAATGAGTTCCCCTGCCGTGGCACACTGTGCATTCCAGAGTTTTTGATCCGCTCCCATCGCAGGAAAAACAAGTCCCATAAGTATTGAGTGGGCTGATAATGTTCTTTCCCATTGTGGAAGGCCGGTACTGATCTCGTTGTGCCTTTGACTTATTGTCTTGCCCGAAAAAGAACTTGAACATTCCCAATTCGCGGTCTCCTATCAGATGGAGAAGAAAAACAGTGGAACGTACCACATCTGTATCTACGACATGGTGTGTATCCAAATGACAGACATATCCATAGAGCCGTGGTTAGACACTGGAAAGAGTCAAAGGATAAGGATACATAGTTAGCAGGCTAAGCCCAATACCGTTTAATGAGTCATAACTATAGTCTCTCTAAAGGTTTTCTTCAGGGGCGACTGTCTTATGTGCACTGGACGCTTCTTGTTCCATTGTGATATCTTTCGCTTAATCACACGTGGACTGATCCGGTTGCGGCGGGGGTCGATGCGTTCGCTTTGCATTTCCCAGAGCAACGCTTCGTACCAAGCGGCGATGGATTGTGGCGTCAAACCATCGCATTCTGGCAACCGGCACTTGAGTATTTGGAAGCATCCAGTGAACGACAGACGATCAGGATCAATGTCCACGGATTCGGCCGCGCTGAACATCAGCGATCGAATCACGAAATGCCCCAGCGATAGCGTGTAAAGCTCCTGCTTCACGCCAGCTGGCGTCTCGCTCCTCAGGTGTGACGGCTTGGTTGCACGCCGTGGGTCTTGATGCGTTTTCTGCTCGTCGTAGACCAGTTCGTGTTCCCAGCGTTCGTGATAGAGAATGATCAATTCCTCGGCAGGATGAAGTTTTTCATCAAGG
>CAIYJE010000021.1 GCA_903926465.1 uncultured Planctomycetales bacterium | reverse complement strand
TGCCCCGGCTGGTTATCCGGGTGCCGGTGGCGGCGGGGGTGGAAACGCCCAGTATGCGCAGCAGAAGCCAGGTGGTGCTGGCGGTGGCGGGCCGGCTGGTTATCCGGGTGCCGGTGGTGGCGGTGGCCCAGCTGGCTATCCTGGTGGGGCAGGTGGCGGGGCTCCTGGAGCTGCCGCAGCGGTTGCTGGCGGCGGTGGGAGTGGTGGCGAAGCCGTGACCCCCGATTACACCGATCCGTTTGCGGCAGCGAACACCTTCATGAGTGCGGCCAAGAAAAAAGATGCTCGGCTTTTGGCTGAGGCTACGGCCCTTCGTGCAGAGACTGAAGCGAAACTGGAGTCGACACGCCAGATGCTCAAGGCAGTCAAAGCAGAAAATGCGGCTTCCGAAGACCTGGACGCCCTTGCACGTGCGTTCGATGGGATGCAGATTGTGGCGATGAATCCCTCTTCCAAGTCGACTTCCACCCGAGCCTTTTCGCTTGTCAAGCAAGACGACAATAAGCTGATCAAGCGTACCCTGTACGTACGTAAGGAAAAGGATGGCTGGAAGGTTGTGGACATCAGCGAACCCCGGCAAGAAGCGGTTGGCCTTAGTGGTCAGAATCGCCAAGGCGGCTCAACAGGCCGTTGATCGAGGCCTCGTTTAAACTCAGGACAATCACCACAATCGGTAGTTTTTACCAGATTTCTCGTGTAAAAAATGTCACACCCCAGCCCAGAAATTTCTGGGACTGGGGTGTTTTTATTGAAAATCGCCCTGCATCGGCATTGTGACAGCCAATCTTGAGAAATTTTTGGGAATTGGCGCACCGTCTGCTCCAGTGTTTCCGCCAGGGTGGTCTTGAACCACCGCATCAGCTTCGGTTCCCTCTCTTACAGAGCCCAAGGAAGGACCCTGTATGGAGTTGTTCGCAACCCGACCCACTGCGCTTGCAGAATCGTTTGTGATGCTCTTTCAATTGATCGGTGTGGTTGGGCTACTGCTTTCCCGCTTGCTCCCAATGTCGCCTTGGGCCCGCCGTGGGAAAGTAATCTTTATCCTCGGTCTGGTCGGGCTTGGTTTTGCAGGCGCCCTTTGCGGGAGTCAGCCCTCAGGTTTCAGCCTTATGGCCGGCGGAACCATGACAACACTCCTGGTCGGCATGAATCTCGGTACCCATGCAACCGATTCACATCCTACAACTGGAACCGAACGACCGCGTCTTGCTCAGTCTTAATTGCTTAAGTGGTTTCTATCAAAGGGTTTAAAAAAATGGGCTCAAAATGCCCGCTTTTTGTTCCCTCCGTTTGACAGGTTGCATTTCATGCGCAAGACTTCGGTGGCAGGTCTGGATGGAGCCGACCACACCGAGGATGAGCATCATGAGGATGCCATTCGGTCGACCGCCGTCAGACCCTTGTGTTGACCGCGACAGCGTGTTACCCGCTCGCTGCCCGGTCTTACCAGGTCGGCACTGCGGGAAAAGGATAGAACCATGATGGGATCGTGGAAACGGATTTCAACGGCAATGGGCCTGTTTCTTGGGCTCGCCGTCACGACGCAGGCCCAGACATCGAACCAGTCGACGGCCGATTCGGTTGCCGCCGTGCTCCGGAGTCATCCTGGGCTGGCCGCTTCGCGAATCACGATCGAAGCCCGAAATGGGCAGGTAACACTTGGCGGTCAGGTGCTGAGTCCAGCCCTGAAGCAAGAAGCCGTGGCTCGCGCCCAGCAGGTATCTGGAGTTTCGTCGGTTTCTGACCGTCTTGCGGTGGGCGACCCCCGCGTGGTGCCTGCTCGATACAATTTGCCAATGCATGGCCAGCACATTCAAGGTGCCCCGATGGCTGGTCAGTTCAACGGCATTCCTGCCGGCATGAACGGCCCCGTTTATAACGGTGCTCCGGCTGGCGCTGAAGGCATGATTGGCAACGGGGCCTCGATGGTTGGCTATGACCCAAGCTCACCATTGCCAGAGGGGAATGCCATCCCTGGTGGTTCCGCGGCCAATGGTCAGCCCGGCATGCCCAACTACGCCTGGCCAAGCTACGCTCCTTACCCAAATTATTCCGCGGTTGGCTATCCCACGGCTTACCCCTGGCAGGCCTTCCCGAACATTGGTCCCTTCCACCCCTACCCGGAAGTGCCCCTGGACTGGCGTGCTGTGACTCTTCGCTGGGACGATGGTCTGTGGTGGCTTGACTTCAAGAAGCACTACACCCGGCCATTCTTCACCCCCTACCCGTTCGGCCTCTTTGCATATTGATCAGCCTGCCGACCCAAAAGTCGTGTGCCTGAAGCGGCCCTGGCGAGTTCTCTCGCCAGGGCTTTTATTTTTTTTGAGCCCAAATGCCGACACCTAGGGGGTGTTTTGGGGTTTCCGGCAGTGGGAAACCGGGGCCGGTATGACCGGCGCGGAGCAAATTACCCGACTTTCGGGAATTTTTTCACACTTCGGGTGGCTCACGTTCGATAACTACTCACGAGTAAGACCGGAACTCGCCCGAGTTGCTCGGGTAACCGGTCCAGACGCCAACGCGTTCCGCGCGGTCTGGCGCCGAAACGGGAGGGGCTGGAGGGCCCCCCCGGCCCGTGTGCGCATCTTCCAAGGAGGGAATTCCTCATGACCCGATCCGCGCGGCAATGGGGCCCAAGACGCCCGCGCTGGGTTCGCGGCCTGCTCGCCTGTGCGATGCTCGCCGGCCTATCCACTGTGCCGGTTGGCTGTGGCCTGTCATACGTGTTTCGCAACGTGTCTCCACTGCATGTCACCGGATGGTCATTCGCTTGGCCCATCCTGCCATCGCAGCAGCAGAGACTCGAAGAGGATATCAAAGAAGAGGAACGGGACCGCGTACCGATCCTTGACCCAGTCCCAGGCGAGTTCGCACCGCCTTCCTGCTTGGACCCACCAAGCGAAGAGGAAGTATGGCACAAGGTTCCTAAGTTTCGGAACGGTTGCCCACCGTTCTATGAAACCCAGCGGAACAATGTCCGATTCCTGATTGAAAAAATTGGCGACAAGGTTGATCCCGTCAAGATCTACCCGCTAACCGGTCCTGCTCAACTGGTTCACTGTCACTACAAGTGCACCATTTATTACGATGAGCTTTACTGGTCGGACTACCCAATTCCGTTCAATCACAAAGATGCTCGAGTCGAGGTTGTCTACATCGACAAAGACTATCTTCGACGTATGGCTGGTCCTGCTCAGGCCGTGGTTCGCTAACGAACTCGCCTGACTCGGATGCCAGATTTATCAACTCCCGCTCTTGGGCCCGCTGGCCGTTCCCCTCAGAAGGATGGCTCGCGTGTTTGGGAGCGGGAGTTTTTTGGTGGCCTTTGGTTCCCCAGGGTTGATTTCGGCTGGCTGGCAGATGATGAGGCACGGATCACGGTTTCGCTAACTGTTCCGTCAAATTTCTTGCGTAACGGAACCGGTGGCCTTACTCTGCAACAGAATTCTATCGGTGTTCTCATCAAGAGACTGCACGGACCAGACCAGAGGGGATCTCGTGACTCAGCCGCTCAAAATCATCATCCACGGGGCCGCCGGTCGTATGGGCCAGCGACTGATTCAACTGCTCACCGAAGATCCGGCCCTTGTTCTGGCTGCCGGAATCGATCGGGCTGACCACCCTGCTCTTGGGCAAGACGCGGGCGTGCTTGCTGGCGTTGGCCCGCTTGGGGTACCGCTTTCGGCTCGATTTGATGGCCATGCCGATGCCGCAATTGACTTTTCAATGCCAGCCGCATCCCTGCCCTTTGCCCAAAGGTGCGCAGAGCAAAAGATTCCGCTGGTGGTAGGTACAACCGGTTTTGACCCGCAGCAGCGCGTTCAGCTGGACCAGCTCTCCTCTCAGATTCCCGTGCTGGTCTCGGCGAACTTCAGCAAGGCGGTCAATCTGCTCATGCATTTGTGTGGAGAGGCTGCCCGGGTGCTGGGTGACACGTCCGATATTGAGATTGTCGAACGGCACCACAAATTCAAGAAAGATGCACCCAGCGGAACCGCCCTGCGCCTGGCTGAGGTGATCACGGCCCAGCTTGGGTCCAGTCGCCTGGTTCATGGGCGTGAAGGGGTTACGGGTGAACGTCCGAAGGGGGATATCGGAATGCATGCGCTTCGGACCGGCGATAATCCGGGCGAACATACGGTCGTATTTGGATTAATGGGTGAATGTCTTGAGCTCTCGCACCGGGCCCTGAATCGGGACGGTTTTGTGAGAGGCGCCCTGGAGGCCGGTAAGTTCCTGGCTGGCAAGCCGGCTGGAATTTACACCATGGCAGACATGCTTGGCTTCTAATTCCACACGGTTGGATGGGGGGAGTCAGATCCCATGGCTCGTTGCGATCAGGGTTACAGGTGTGACGTGTGTGGGGGCGATGTCGAGAATATCACCCAATCGGACCTTTACCTCCACTACGTGCTGGGGGAAGTGGACCCGGAGTTGCTTCACCTTCAGACCGAGCGACACTTACGATGTAACCCTGTCGTGGCCCAGTTCATCGTCCACTCGTCGTTTGAGCCGATCCTGGTCTCCGGCCTGTTCGGCAAGTCAGGTTTAGACCCTGACTTCGTGACCGAGGAGGAGAGTCGAGTGACTGGTGCATTTTTGCGACTTCGGGAAATTTATGACTCTGGGCAAGATTTGCCCATTACGCTTTATCCATTTCCTGGAATGCAAGACCGATGGAAGCGGGTTGCGCCTTCGCAATGAGTGACTGACTGAAAGCTCCCATGGGCCAGTTGATGATGAGGAACCATTCCAGATCTGCTCTACTGGAGACAGAACGGTTATCCCCGGATAGACTAAGTGATGCTGCGACCTCGACATCGGTTTGTGTGGGTCTAATATGATCTAGTGGGAACTCGATGTCTTCCGCGTGTGATCAGGGTCTTGCCGAGCTTTCAAAACTCTTTCTGCACCGTATTTTATTTCTCCATGGCAAACCACGCAGGGGCGGAATCATTTGAATCGACTACGCTCTCCAGGAAAACTGGGAGTGGAGTTCTTCTGCTTTGTTTCGGAATCGTGATTTTTGCCACATTGATACCCTGGGTTGTGCTTTTATTCCCCAGGGCCTGGGGCAGCTCGCCGCTGGCTTATAGATTTTTGATTCTGATCGGCGCGGGAGTTTTGGCCTACCGTCGGGTTCAGAACCTTGGGCCTTTGGAACCAGCGCCTTTTCACCGGGTCCGCAGATGGGTGGTGAGCTGCTGGGTCTTGTTCTTGGTTTCCGCTCTCCTCGTATTTCCCTGGCTGGCTTCATTCGCCGGGTTAGTAACACTGGTCGTGTTTGCTTATGCGTGGGGAGGTTCCCGGCTAGCCCAAGCACTCTGGCCCGTTTGGCTACTTCTGGGACTGGGGATTGCGCTTCCTTTTGAGTATGCCGAGCAAAATACCAAGGCGCTTCGCAGCCTGACGCTTCGGATGAGCACTGAGTTTCTCGACTACTATCAGATACCTCACCTGCCGCTTGGAAACGTGATTGAAGTGAGCGGGGTGCCGCTCTCGATTGAGCGGGCGTTTTACGGACTACTGTCCTTACCGCTGATCCAGGCATTTAGTGTGTTGATCGTGGTTTGGTACGGAGCTTCCTGGGTTCGCACGCTGCTGGTGCTTGGTGCCTCAATTTTCTGGACGGTGGTTGCCAATACCGTCTGGGAGGTGGTTGTTATATGGCTGTATTACCGGAGCCAAATTGATCTGAATTCCGGCTGGCCCGCAAAGTTTTTCGTATTTGTTTTATTGATAGTGACCCTGAGCTTGGTCGCCAGCACAAATTCGTTGATTCGTCTGATCCTCCTCCCTTTTCGACGTTATCGCTACGAGCTGGCTCAGCGTTTATGGAACTGGCGAGTGGATCGGATCCAGATGAAACGAATGGAAGCGGGCCGTGAACCGCTGGACGATTCTGACTTGCCAGATCCCCCGGTTGAGCCGATTGACGATGCGCAGCAGCAGGTCCAACCCACTCGGTTTTCTGCATTTGGTGAAATCGGCCTGGCTTGCTGGCCTGTGATTCTCGGGTTTGGCTTGCTGGCCTTGATGCAAATTGTGTGGTTCTGGCCATGCTTCAAGCCGGCCCCTTCGATTCGGACCCAGGCCCAGCAGGCGCTGGTTCAAGAGATCCTTCCCCAGGCGTTGGGCCCCATGGATCGAATGGGCTTCCGAGTCGAACAGCGAGGCCGCTACCGAACCCGGAGCGAGTTTTCTGGTATCTGGCCCTACAAGTATGGATTGAATGCGGTGGAAGTCTCGGTGGATTTTCCATTGTATGGGTGGAGCGAACTGGGTGATTGGTTTAACGATCGCGGCTGGTGGACGGAAAGCCGTTCGATCGAATCGGACTCTGAAAGTGGCGCGTTTCTGGAGTCGGTATTATTCACAGCGCCAGGGCGACATGGTTTTTTGGTTTACCGTCAGTTTGACTCAGAAGGGCAAGCACTTGAAATTCCCAAATTGCGGCCTGCTCCAGGGTTGGTTTCATGGCTGGACGGCGTAATCGCCGTTGTGAGTCAAGGGCGACGAGGCTGGCGTCAGGAGCAGCTGGGCACGTTCACAGGTGGTTATCAGGTTCATGTGTTCGTTGAGAGTCCACGTCCATTAACGGTCGATGAAAAAACCGAGGTTCGGTCGCTGCTGAAAGAGTCCTGCGATCAGGTTCGGTCTGCCCTGCGACATGCTTCGAGCGAGGCCAAACGATGAGCCGTTTCGCGCCCTACGAAATTCCTGAGAACTTACTAGAGCCACCCCCTGAGCATCCGTTCCTGACTTGGGTGTCTGACCACCGCCAACTTTTAATCGCCAGTACGCCGTGCGTGGTGGTGGCTGTTGCCTGGTTCTGGGTTTTGTTCATGGTGACCCAGACTCGCCACACTCGGGTGGAACAGTATTTGGCAACCGCGAAGCAAGACGAGGCGCAGGGGAATTACAGTGAGGCTCGCCTGTGCCTAGATCGGGTGATCAGGCTTGGGTCTGGTACAGACGTGGTGCTGATTGAACTTGCGGGGGTTTTGAGGCAACTCGGCCAGGAGGGACGGGCCTCGGGGCTTATGGCGACCCTTGCGCCTCTGGAGCAGGATCAGCCTGGGTCAGAGGCCGCGCATCTGGTCATGGCCATGAATTTCCTCAATGGTCCGCAGGTCACGGAATCTAACCTGTTTGATGCAGAGCTACACCTCAGGCGTGCACTGGCTGAGAACGAGAGCTCGGTCGAAGCTCATGCCATGCTTGGTAAGATCTGTGCACAAACGGGTCGTTATACAGAGGCCAGGCAGCACTACTTGGTGATCATCAAGAAACGCCCCGATTTGCTCCGGCCGCTTGCAGAGGTTTTGCGCGCAGAGGGAGATGAATCTGCGGCGGGAAGTAGGGCCAGGGAAGCGCTGAAACATTTCGAGTCTCGGAGCGAGGACTATCCAGACGACGAGAACTCACGCTTGCTCGCTGCCGATGCGGCCGTATTTCTTGGCGAATATCCGAGGGCGGAACGACTTCTTTTGCGAGGCCTTTATTTAGAAGAGTCTGAAAAGTTACACCAGGCTTTGGCCATAACCTATGGGGAATGGGCCAAGAGTTTCTGGAAAAAGTCTGACGACGTACCCAGAGAGGCCATTGTTCTGCTTGAAAAGGGGCTACGGCAGGATTCGCAAAATCCTGTGATCAGAGAGGCGTTCAGCACTCTCTTGAAACGGTACGAACCGGTGGCAAACCGCGTTCGTTCCGTGCTTGAAGGTCTCACCGCTGAGCCTGAAACCGCTGGTGTTGCCCTGTTTCTGCTAGGAAGCGATGATTGGCACCATCAACGGACAACTGAGGCACGCGCCCGGCTTGAGAAGGCCCATGAGTTGGCCCCCAAATCGTTGGATGTCTTGAACAACCTGGCTCAAGTATTAGCCAGTGAACCGAAGGCGGATCTCCCTCGCGCGCTGGAGATGGCCAATCTTGCTCTGGAACTTTCGCCTGAAAGCCTGGTGTACCTGGAAACGCGTGGCTGTATTCTGGCCCAGATGGGGCGATGGAAAGAGGCCGTGGCAGATCTTGAAGCAGCCATGCCGGCCGCGGGTAATCGTGCCGAACCCCACTTCGAGATTTCCAGAGCGTATGAAGCTCTGGGCCTGACAGAACTTGCGGCTCGCCATCGTGCTCGAGCCGAAAGTCTTGAAGCAGAGGCGGTTACGGATGCCGACTCGGACGAGCCCTGATCGATTTCGAGAATTTTCCTCAGACTCTTTGCAAACATTGAATCCTCGGCGGTTCAAGCTGCGGGTATACAAAGACATCCAGGTTGATTTTTGTGGACGGCAATCAAGTTGAGATTGCAAAGTGTTCCTAGTTGAGTGTTCTCGCTTGGTGATGGATTCTGTTCTTAGGAACCAAGAGTTAACACAATTTCAAATGAGTATGCTTCCAGATTCTCTCCTGGTCAGGAAGCATCATGACGCGGTTCCAAGGCTGATAGCGAGCTGTCATGGCGATTGGGTGTCGTCTATTTTCAAGACAATCTTCGGCCTGTGATGGTGTTGCGACAGACTTTGTCTTGCTTTTCAGGCTTCTGGGAGAATCTCGAATGATGATTTTGAGGCGGGCGTTATTGGCCACAATGCTATTTACGGGAATGATGGCATCGGTTCAGGCCGATATCGTGAGTTCGCTGAATATTTCCGACAATAGTGCCATCGGTGGGATCGTGTTGCATGGCGGAAGCAATATTTTTAGTGCCACTTCGATCACGGTCAACCCGCTGATCTCGGATTTGAACGCCACCGGATTCTTTACGGGGATCCCCACTCAGAATTTCGGATCTGTAACCTTTGATCCCAACAACCTCTCCGGTGAAAGCTACGGTAACGCCGTAACGGGTTACTTCACGGCAACCTCAATCACCGAAGTCAATAATCCTGGAATTTTACCAAACCAGGTGATTTTCACGATTCAGGGTACGTTTGTCCCAGGAACATACACTGGCGGAACTCCTTCGTCGATCACAGGCGGTTCTGCAACTGTTTCGTATACATTCACCCAAATTGGTGGCGTGGGTACGATCAACAGTTCAGGTACCATGCAGGTCACATCTTCAGTACCTGTTCCAGAGCCCTCGACCGTGATACTGGGGTTGCTGGTCGGATCCGGCCTGTTTCCGATGATCCGTCGCCAGCTCAAGAAAACCGTCTGACCTATCTGCTGGACCCGCTGGGTTCACCACACGCGGATACAACGCCCGAGGCACTGGCAGGCTCCAGAATGGGAGCCTTCCGGTTGCCTCGTCTTCGTTGGATCCAGGAGTACCGGGCCTAACTTGGCCCAAGGCCGGCCTCAATCTGGATTTGCCTTCTCAAACCGGTATCAAATGAGCGAGGATAAACCTGGGCTTCGGTTGGGAACACTCCAGGAGTTTCAGCAATGCGCACAGTGGTCACGGGTGGTGCGGGATTCGTTGGTTCTCATCTTTGCGAACGATTTCTTGCCGATGGCCATGAGGTGATCTGTGTGGATAACTTGCTCACCGGATCAAGGAAAAACCTGGAGGCCATTGCCGACCATCCTCAGTTTAGCTTCCTTGAACATGACATCTCCGAGCCCATCCACATCGATGGTCCAATTGATAACATTCTCCATTTTGCCAGCCCTGCCAGCCCGGCCGACTACCTCGCCCATCCGATTCCAACCCTGAAAGTTGGATCGCTTGGTACCCACAATGCACTCGGACTGGCCAAGCTCAAGAATGCTCGCTTCCTGCTCGCGAGCACTAGCGAAGTTTATGGTGACCCCGAAGTCCACCCCCAGCGCGAGGATTACTGGGGCCACGTGAACCCAGTCGGCCCGCGGGGTTGCTACGATGAGGCCAAACGATTTGCCGAGGCCATAACCATGGCCTACTGCCGCTTTCACGCGGTACGAACCCGAATTGTGAGAATCTTTAACACGTATGGGCCCCGGATGCGGCTGAACGATGGCCGTGTACTACCGGCTTTCATGAGCCAGATTCTTCGCAACGAGCCCATGAGTATCTTTGGCCAGGGGCTGCAAACCCGTAGTTTTTGTTATGTCGATGATCTGGTCGAGGGGATCGTCCGGTTGCTGTATACCGACTATTCCGAGCCGGTGAACATTGGTAACCCCTCTGAGATCACAGTGCTCGAACTCGCGCGAGAGATTCAGGCCATGGTCCCGGAATCCACCAGCATACTGGCTTTTCATGACCTCCCCCAGGATGATCCCAAACGTCGCCGCCCAGACATCACCCGGGCGCGGCAACTGCTTGGGTGGACGCCAAAAGTGGAACGGGCCGATGGATTACTCCGGACCCTGGCGTATTTTCGCCAAATTAGCTGACGTTGCCTGGCGGAGTAGGCCAGCCAACATTGCTCTCATTTTCTCCCGCTGGTCACAGCGAACCCTCTAGGCCGAGACGGTCTGTGTTCGGAGTTTTGAAGGCAGCGTGGATCACCGGCCACATTCGCAGGCACGGGCAAGATGAACTCCGCCTGTGCCTGCTTGAGAATTGGAGGCTTTCCGTACAGTTTGGGTGACGTGTTTCAATTGAAGTGCCATAATGTACAGATCGCGGTGCGTGCTTGAGGTATTACCAGAGCCGTGCCCTGGATCTTTGGATCTCGGTTCGCCAACTTTGACTCACCGGGGAGTGAGAAGCCATGTCAGACACGTCAACGGACCTTGCTGTGGGGCCACGGCTTCTGATTGCCCAGGAACCATCAGTGAATGTTGTGCGGCTGAGTGACCTCCAGGCCGATCAGGAGGCCGTGGTTTATGCGCTTTTGGTTCGCAAAACGAGCGGTCGGACCAAACAGGAGAAGCCCTACTGGTCGTGTTCGTTCCGGGACCGTCAGGTGACGCGTGATGCGATGATCTGGAATGACCATCGCTTGTTCCAGCAGGCCGCCGGCTGGGTTGAGGGAACGGCGTTTCGGATCCACGTACTGGGAGAGATGAACGCCAGGTTTGGGCTCCAGATTAAAATTCTGGACATCCGCGCAGCCGAAGAGGCCGACGCTGTTGAAGGTTACAACTTCTTTGACCTCGTTGAACCTGCCCAGCGAGACCCGTTGGTGAGCTGGCAGAGCGTTTGGCAAATGGTGGACAAGACGGTCGATGACCCATTTGTCAAAAAACTACTTCTGGATTTGGCTGATGCTCATCGGCCACTGTTACTGAAGATGCAGGCCGCATCCAGTATGCACCATCCTTACACGGGCGGCCTGATCGAGCATGTCTGGAGTATGACCAGGGTCGCCAGTTTTCTGGCTGACCACTATGGGCGGTATTACCCGGATCTGGATCCGCCCCTGAATCGTTCGATCATCATTGCTGCCGTGATTCTTCATGACATCGGCAAGCTTCGCGAACTGGAATATCACCCCGTTGAAGCGAAGTACACGAAGCATGGTTACCTGATCGGGCATATTCTGCTGGGTCGAGACATGGTCCGCGAGGCGGCACATCGGATTGAAGGCTTTCCGGAAGAAACCCTGCTGCTGCTTGAACATGCAATTCTGGCGCACCATGGAACGAAGGCGTTTGGCTCGCCGGTGGAGCCGCAGACTATTGAGGCATTAATTGTATCCAAAGTTGATGATTTAGATGCCAAGGTTAACGCAGTGGCTCGAGAACTGCTTAAAGAGCGCGGTGACGACCATTACACGGGAAAACTCTATGCCTTTGAGAACCGTAGGTTCTACCGTGGGCCCCGTCCAGAGGAAGAAGACGCCCAAGATCTCGACGAAAGCTAACGGTAAATTTGGATTGCCGCAAACCAGCCAATCGTGCGTCTGGCCCGACTTGACCTGGAGAGCTACAATCATTGAGTTGCCCTGGACCGGGCGGTCTGGGAGTCCTTTCCCCTGTTGAGAGATGAACACCGATGAAGCGAATGCTTTGGACGAGTTGTGCGCTGCTGGCTGCGATGGTTGGATGCCAGGAGTCTGACCCTACAAAGATCAACAACAGCCTGCCAACCGCCGCTAGCGGCACGGCCGAGGAAAAGAAGGCCGAAGAAGGAGCCGGGCTGTCTGAGGCACAGGGGGGTAATTCTGCTGGCTTCCCAGCTGCCAGCGGCAAGAAACTGACCCCAGACCAGGTACCGGCCGGCTACCCAACGGGTGAACGTCCTGCTGCTGCCGGCAAGCCTGCGGATGCTCCCAAGGCTGAAGAAGCCATGCCGGCTGTTGAAGCCCCCAAGGCCGCTGCTCTTTCCGGTGAGGAACTGGACGCGGTGAAGAAGTTGCCAGCGGCCGAACAGGCTGTTGCACTCAAGCAGGCCGTTTGCCTGGTGAGTGGAGAGCACCTGGGTGCTATGGGTATGCCTGTCAAGGTTGAGCTTGATGGCAAGGTCGGCTTTCTTTGCTGCAAGGGATGCCAGGGCGACTACGACAAAGATCCTGCGGCCGCCTTTGCTAAGCTCGAGAAGAAGTGATCAGGAAGAGCTTGCTGGCTTGACGGATTAGACTGAGACAACATCTAGACGCCAGCCTTCGGGGGCTGGCGTCTTCTTTTTTGACCCGGTATGATGTGCTTCCGTCTCCAGTCATATCGCTCGCTCGAGCGGTGTATGACTTTCATCACTTCGTGGTCCCTGGCCTGCCTGGTCCTCTCCCCGTCCCGGCCGGACTCGTGGTGCAAAGCGTCGAGTTTTCGAGTTCGAGAGTCTTCTTGACTTTCTTTGCCCGATGGCTCGATGGAATCTGGTTTGCAAATCAGCCCTCGTGCTGTGATGCTTTCCGAATTTTTGGATTCCACCCACCTCAACTTGCACTCGCCCACTCACCCGTCGCATCTCAGGAGCACGTCCCGACCATGGCTCAGACCACGACCTCAACAGCTCGTCAAAACGCAGTGACAGCCATTACAGGCTGGCAGTCCATTGGCCCGCGGGTCAACTTTCGCGACACACCCATTGGTGACGTTTTTGGAATCAACGTTTTCTCAGACTCGGTCATGCGGGAGCGTCTGTCGGACAAGGTTTACAAGGCGATTCGGGCAACAATCCGCAAGGGTGAGCCGCTGAACCCAGATGTGGCAGACGAAGTTGCCAAGGCCATGAAGGATTGGGCGATCGAAAAAGGTGCAACCCACTTCACGCACTGGTTCTTGCCCATGACCGGCCTCTCGGCCGAGAAGCATGACTCATTCCTGACCCCAGGTGAAAATGGCGAAGCCCTCATTGAATTCAGCGGTAAAGAGCTGATTCGTGGTGAGCCTGATGCTTCCAGCTTCCCCTCTGGTGGTATCCGGGCCACGTTCGAGGCCCGTGGTTATACCGCGTGGGACCCCACCAGTCCTGCGTTTATCCTTGAGAATCCCAACGGCACCACGCTTTGTATTCCCACCGCGTTCTGCTCTTGGACTGGTGAAGCGCTGGATAAGAAGACCCCCCTGCTCCGCTCCATGGACGCCGTGTCCAAGCAGGCTCTTCGCGTTCTCAAGCTGTTCGGATCGGATGCTACGCGGGTTGCGCCAAGCTGCGGTCCTGAGCAGGAGTACTTCCTGATTGACCGCAACTTCTACTTCAGCCGGCCTGACCTGCTGAATGCTGGCCGCACCCTGTTCGGCAGCAAGCCGCCCAAGGGCCAGGAGATGGAAGACCATTACTTTGGTGCCATTCCTGAGCGTGTTCTGGCCTGTATGCTTGAGACGGAACTCGAACTCTACAAGCTGGGTGTGCCCGTCAAAACGCGCCATAACGAGGTGGCACCATCCCAGTATGAGTTCGCTCCCTACTTTGAAAATGCCAACGTTTCTACCGATCACAACATGCTTGTGATGGAAACGCTCAAGCGGGTTTCCACCCGTTACGGGCTCCAGCTTTTGCTGCATGAGAAGCCATTCGCCGGTGTGAACGGTTCGGGTAAGCACCTGAACTGGTCACTTGCGGACGATCATGGCAACAACATGCTGAAGCCTGGTGACACGCCTCACGAGAATGCTCAGTTCCTGGTGTTCCTTGTTGCGGTAATTCGCGCCGTTTACAAGTATGCCGAGTTGCTGCGTGTATCCATTGCCACGGCCGCCAATGATCATCGCCTCGGTGCCAACGAAGCACCTCCGGCGATCATCTCGGTGTTCTTGGGCGAGATGCTCACCGACATTGTTGAGCAGATTGAAGCCGGTGCTGCCAAGAGCACCAAGAAGGGTGGCACCATGACGATTGGTGCCGATGTGCTGCCTCCGCTGCCCCGCGATCCTGGTGACCGTAACCGGACCAGCCCGTTTGCCTTCACCGGCAACAAGTTTGAATTCCGCGCGGTTGGTTCCAGCCAGTCGATTGGTGGCCCAAACGTTGTGCTGAATACCATCGTGGCCGAGAGCCTGGATTACATCGCCACCGAGCTTGAAAAGACCGGCAAGTCAGGTGAAGCGCTGAACCCAGAGATTCAGAAGCTGCTCCAGGCAATCATCAAGGAGTGCAAGCCGGTTCTCTTCAACGGTGATGGCTACAGTGAAGATTGGCACAAGGAAGCTGCAAAGCGTGGTCTGCCTAACCGTAAGACGACAATCGACAGCGTGCCGGACCTGATTGCCAAGAAGTCGATTGAACTGTTCACGAAGTATGGCGTTTTCACCGAGCGAGAGCTTCATTCTCGTTATGAGATCCTGCTCGAGAACTACAAGAAGACGATCAACATCGAGGCGAACCTCACCCTTCAAATTGCCCAGCGGCAGATTCTGCCGGCGGCCCTGCGTTACCAGGCTCAGGTTGCTCAGTCGATTGCGAACGTCAAGGCTGCTGGCATTGCGGCTCCTAAGGCCGAAGAGTCTCTCTTGAAGGAACTCAACGACACCATCAGCACCCTGTACAACGCCTGTACAAAACTGGGTCATGTGATCGACCACCCGGCTGACGGCGATGCCTTTGCCCATGCCAAGTACTCTCACGCCACGATCATCCCAGCGATGAACGCCGTACGTGAGCCCGCTGACAAGCTTGAGACCTTGGTTGCTGACGACCTGTGGCCACTGCCAACCTATCAGGAAATGCTGTTCATCAAGTAATTGATGAGCTTGATCTTGGCAGGATCGTATTAATCTCAAGACGGGGGCCGCGAAAGCGGCCCCCGTCTTGTTTTCAGGAGGTAGTCAGAGCGCAGGCTGTTCATCCGGGACGGCTTGGGAACAGAACGGACAGGGCTGGCGTCAGGCTCTGAGGTCTTGGAGATTCCGATTTCGAAGTTGATCAGCTTCAGCGGAATCCAGATACGCGTGGTTTTTGTTGCGTTGCACGCTGGTGTCCGATACAAACCCGATGCGCCGGTTTGGAAGTAGCGTTTTGGGAACCAAGTACCGTGCCAACAGCCCTGTACGCCTCACCGCCCTCACGGCAGCTGACCGTTTGTCGGGAGTTTTGGGGCCGATCAAGGCGAAGCCATAAGAGATCCACTGGCTGGCGCTTCGGGCTCGTATTCGGAGAAGAAGCCAACGCTCACGCGTTGGGCTCATGTTTCAGGTATATTGCCCAGCAAAACTACAAGTAACACAACCGCCATTCACACGTGTTCGGCTCGGATTGGGATTTGGAATGGTGCGTGCTAAGCTTTCAGATTTCTCAATGACCGCGAGCAATTCGCATGGGTTGGAGCTTGCCGTAGGTGAGTGATCGCCAGAGCCATTCGGCGGGTCCAAACCGGAAGTGCTCGAGCCAGAGTGGGCTCAAAAGCAACTGAGTGGTCCAGATCGCTAGCACAATACCCCAGAGCAGTGGACGGTGGATGGTGGCGAAGAGGTCGAACCCGTAGCCATAGAAAAGGGTCGTGCAAAACAGAGACGTGGCCAGGTAATTTGTGAGCGCCATGCGGCCCACTGCCGCCAGGCGACGGGTCAACCACGGGAAGGTGCCTGTTTGGACCATCCGCATGATCAGCCCGATATGGCCGACCACCACGGGCAGGCTACCTAGCAGCGTGATCAACGGCCATCCGTCCAGCATGTACCAGAGTCTTCGGCCCAGGAAGAAGCCATTGGTTGCCTGGTGGATGACGTCGAAAAGCATATACGGCAAGCCGATACCGTATCCCCAGATGATCATTTTCTGATAAGTCGAGGCGGAAAGCGTAGCGGAAAACGCTCCCAGTTTCATGAGTCCCATGCCGATGAGCATCCGGCCGCCAACCATCCACCAGTAGATCATGACCAGACCGATGGGCATCCAGATCAATGAACTGGCCCGCTCTTTCACCAGTTCCAGGTAGGGGCCTCGATATCTGGAAATTTCCTTGAGAAAGTTCTCGCGTTTGGGGAGTTCTTGCTTGGACATCTCTTTCCAGGCATCATGCACACTCTGGTTCCACCAGCCCGGCTTCTCCTGGTCTTTCACCTGGGCGTCCACCTGTTCCGCTGTACTCCGCATATACGGAATTCCGCCGAATCGGAATCCCAGGAGCATGGCCACCATCATCAGGTTGAATAAAATTCCTATGATAATCAGGGTTTTGGGTTTAAGGGAGCGGAAGGGATAAAGTAAGAATCCGCAGAGGGCGTAGATGACCAGCACATCTCCCTCCCAGATCAGGGCGGCATGAATGATGCCGATTACCAGGAGCCAGAAGATGCGCCGGTAATAGAGACGCCTGAGCGAGATTCCGCGAGATTCGGCTCGATCCGACATCAAAACCAAGCCCGCGCCAAAGAGCATGGAAAAGAGGGTCATCATCTTCGTGTCAAAGATGAGATGGTTGAATCCCCAAAGTATTGTGTCGAGTGGACCGGCACCCTCGGCCATGATCGGGATTTCATAAACCACGCCAGGCCAGGAGAAGCTGGCGATATTCATCGCCAGAATTCCGAGTAACGCGAATCCACGGATCACATCAACGCTTGCAACGCGTTCCACGGCCTGCACCGGTTGAGCCAATAATGGTTGGTCGGGCTCGGTGCTGGCCAAGCAGGTTTCCAGGGGAGAATCGCCCATTTCGGCGAGGCCATTGCTTGGCTCTGCAACGCCAGGCTGATTCTCCAATACGTGAATTTGTGGTTCCGCTGACCACTCTTCAGTCGACATTCGCCAGTACCTCACGTCCAGGTTGAATGATGGGTTGTGATCCCAGTAAGACAAAATCAGGAGTGAGCAACGGCAAATTGAGTTTCGGTTCTAAGCTGGTGCCTGAGTCCACTTCAGAATCCTCAAGGCCTGCCGAGTAGCAGAACGGATACCCGCGAAGCCGTCCTCGTGTTTCAAGGATTCGCAGGACCGCCCTCTGGCGAAGTCATTCCGTCGTAAAACGAAGTTGGCGACCCTTGCGGATCGCCAGCTTCGTTTTGGAACGTCAGGAGTCGTCAGGTGTCACGGGCAATGGATCAATGCTTGGTCAGCAGATCGGCTGCGGATTTGGAGTGATCGTTGCCATGGACGCTGTGGCCGTTGGTGACCAGGCTACCCAGTGTAACAGCCTTCTCACCGTGCTGGCTCTTGTCCAAACCTTCATCTTCCTGGTCTGGGCTCACCCGGAGTGGAATGATGAGATCGACCAGTTTGTACAGGATCATGGAGGCGACGAACGAGAACACCGCCACGATCACCAAGGCTGTCATCTGATTGATGAACTGTGACGTCTGACCGTAGAACAGACCAGCATCACCCTTGGGGGTGCCGTCGGCATTCTTACCTTCCATGGCGAAGATACCGGTCATGATGATGCCCACAATGCCACCAACGCCGTGACAAGGGAACACGTCGAGCGTGTCGTCGAGCGGACTGTTGGTGCGGAAGTGAACGGCAATGTTGCTGATAACGCTGGCCACCAGGCCAATGATGATGCTGTGGGGGATGGAGACGAAGGCACAGGCTGGAGTGATGGCCACAAGACCGACCACCGCACCAATACAAGCACCCAAGGCTGAAGGTTTGATCCCCTTCATCCAGTCGAAGAAGATCCAGCCGAGCATGGCAGCGGCTGAAGCGGTGTTGGTGGTGGTGAAGGCCAGTGCAGCCGTTCCGTTAGCAGCGGTGGCACTGCCAGCGTTGAATCCGAACCATCCGAACCAGAGCAATCCCGTGCCCAAGAAGATGTAAGGGATGTTGGCTGGCGGATGAGCTTCCTGCTTCAGGTGGCTGGCACGGCGACCAAGGGTAATTGCACCTGCGAGGGCCGCAAAACCAGCCGACATGTGCACCACGGTTCCACCAGCGAAGTCCTTGACTCCCCACTTGAAGAAGATTCCATCGGGGTGCCAGGTCATGTGGGCCAGCGGGCAATAAATCAAGAGGCTGAAAAGCACCATGAACAACAGGTAAGACGAAAAGCGAACCCGTTCCGCGAACGAACCCGTGATCAACGCAGGGGTGATGATGGCGAACTTGAGCTGGAACATGGCAAAGAGCAACAGGGGAATGGTCAGCGCCATGTCTCCCTTGCTTCCCAGCTTCACAGCCGCATCCGTCACGTTGTGAAACATGAAGAACGTGCGGGGATCACCAACAATGCCACCAATCGAATCACCGAAAGCAAGGCTGAATCCCACCACAACCCAGAGCACGCTGATCACACCGAGAGCGATCACACTCTGAAGCATCGTCGAGACGACGTTCTTGTATCGCACCATACCGCCGTAGAAGAACGAGAGGCCCGGCGTCATCAAAAGCACCAAGGCCGAGGCGGTCAGCATCCAGGCGGTGTCACCGGCGTTCACATCGCCGTTTGGCACCAGCGTCACGTCGGGACCCTTCAGAAAAAGAGCCCCGATGGCAATCAGTGCAAGAATCAGGAACGGAATCGGAGTTGCTTTAGTCATGAGCATTGTCTCACAAAAATTAGGCAGCCTTGCGACAGTCTTCAGCCGTCTTAGCCCGTCGTTACCCGCGTCAAAAACTCCGTGTTTGTTCCTAAGTGACTTTGAAATTGAGAGTTGTGGTTTTCGTGTGATGCGGGTCTGGGCTAAAGACCTGAGGAAGGGAGAGGAAACGAGTCTAGGGATGAGCATCTCCCGTGCCAAACTGGCGAGAAGGTGTTTTTATCAGGTATTCAGTTGGCCTGGGTGTTTTGGGTTCTTTGTAGTGTATGCTTTTGAGCAGAGAGTGCTACTTGGTTAAGCGATAGTGCTTGTGGTACAGCTTTGAACGCTTGGTTGATGGTGCTGTTTAAGCGGGCCGTTCCAGGAGATTTTCAGGTGATCAAGTGTTAACTTTCGTGGTTGGCTCAGGATTAGAAGCGCACCAACTTCGGTATCAGAAGCGAACCTTCGGAATTTCGTGAGCTGCGTTGTATGCGCAAAAAAACGGGCGCGATGGTGGTTCCATCACGCCCGTTTTCCAGGTTTGGCAGAGAGGAGTCAGAGACTCAGCTCAGAACAACAGGATGATGTCGAAGCCCAGGGTGAGCTGGCTCTTCTTGGTACCGTTGTCGTAGTAGTTGGTGAACTGGGTCCAGTCATAGCGGGCTTCGGGGCGGATCCAGATGTTGGGGATTGGCTTGTAGATCAGACCCAGGGTCTGTTCATAGAACCGATCACCACGGAACTGGCCGTCCTGAACGTTGTAGGTTCGAACTCCGGTGGTATCCCAGAAGACTTCAGACCGCCAGACGCCGGTCAGCTTGTCATTGAAGTTGTAAAGGAACCAGTTACCGAAGCTGTACCAGGTGGCGTTCTTGGCGCTGGCGTTTTGGATCACGCCGTTGACCACGGGCGATGCCAGGCCGGGCACATTCTTTTCCCAGGCTTGGTCGGTTTCCATGACCTGGGTCAGCTTATCTGTCCACTTGTGCGTGAGCACGGTGGTGAACAGGGTCCGGTTGTTGTTGTTGTACCCGGTGTTGGTTGTACCTGCCACGCTTGGAACGTTGAGGTATCCAGTCGCGTAGATTGGCTGGTTCGATGGCAGGAACCGAGGGTACTGCTGCGGGCCGCTTGCCGTGGTGAACGCCAGCGAGGTTTTATCCTCGTTGCCGGTCCAGGAGAAGCCACCCATGTAGCCCCACGTGTAGCTTTGGTTCTGCCAACGGTCCCAGCCGTTGATGGCACCGTTGTAGAAGTTGATCTTGTCGGTGAGGTGCCAGGTGGTCATCACGCCGAGGTGGGTAAACGGCTGACCGTAGTTGAACATGTAAGGCACGGAGAGGAGCGGGCGAGCGATCGCCGGCACCTGTTCGTACCCTGCAAGTGTGTACCAGCGACCACCCTTGACGTCGATCCCCTTGGTGGCCCCGGTGGGGTCTGGCAAGTGAACTTCGCCGTAGAGCTGGGCCGTGTCATAGCCTGCGAACGAGCCGTTTTTGAAGGCACCGTTGTACATGCCCTGCATGAAGTTGAATTGCCAGTCGTTGCCGAACAGGTTATCAACCCGGAAACCGAAGTTCACCTCGTCGGACTGTTCCAGCGGATTTTCAACAACCAGGTAATACTGGTTCCCCATCCACTGGTTGGCTTTAAAGTTGGGGTTCACACCATTATTGAAGCCGCCGCTATGGCCGTTGGCATTGCCGGTGAAGCTATTCTGGATCCAGCCATAGATCTTGACTGGTGATTCTTCAAAACCGAGCAGGTTTTGAATCCGCTTAGGCTCGTTGGCCGCGGTAGCTTCGGCCGCTTCCGTGTTCTGTGCTTCGATGGTTGCTCCGCCGCCGCCAATTGGTCGGTCGGCCGCGGGCAGGCTGAGGTCGGCAGGTTGGTTGCCAATCTCAGACCGGTCCACACCAAAAGGCAGAGCCGGGGCTGCATCCATCGTGCCAGGGAGGCTTGCGGCTGGCGGAGCTGGGCTTGGGGAAACGGGGACATCCTGGACCCGTCTGACCCCAGCATCCTGCCGGATGGGAACTCCAACTGGCGTGCCCGCACCTGGCATGGTACCCGGTGCACGAGCCGCTGAGATTGGGAGATCCTGCGCTGCCGAAGCCGTGACACCGGAGGCGAGGGTCGCCGCAACTCCCAATGCCCATAGCCGACGACGTTGATGTCTGGCTGGAAAATGCATGTGAACAGTATCCTTCCTGATTCACAAAAGAACGAAGGCCGGTCGGCCGGGTATGTACAATAGGCGCAGGGAGAGGGTTGCTCGATTGGAATCGGTTGATTGGACTGGCCTACTTGAACCTGATCCCGCGAAGTTGCGATTTACGCAAGGGGATACGTGGCTCTGGCGGATTGGGTGGTCTGTGCGTCACACAGATCACAAGAGCGGTGTTGCCTGTCACCGGTCAATTGCCTGTCTTCCTCTTTGCCATTTAGAATGTTTTTATGAGCCAAATCTTTTCCGCATTTCGTTGGACCCGCCTGATTCCCTGGCGGCTTGGGCTGAGCCCGTTGCTGGTCGTGGCTCTCGGCTGGAATACCATGGCCGATCTTTTCAGTCAGCCCAAAGAGCAGGCGCAACTTTTGGATGGAAAACGGGTTGCGGGCAGACTTGTGGGTACCCAGGTCGGTCCTGCATTCCAAAGTGACGAGGCTCCGTTCGAGTTGATTGCCTGGCCTGAGTTGCGTCAGATCGAACTCGAAACAACCGATCCTGCGGCAAGGATCGAACTCACCCGCCCGTTTATCGTCAAACTGGCGGACGGCAGCCGGGTGTCGGCACGCACAGTTCGCCTTGTGGGGACTGGAATTGAGATTGATACGGGGTTGGATGAAAGCCCTTGGACCATCCCTCGCCCCTGGATTCGGTCAATCTCCCAGCGCGTCGGAGAGGCGGTGCTTCTAAGCCAATGGTCGGATACCAAGGCCGCTTCTGGCTGGAAACCGAGTGGCTCGGTCGAGGTCGTGGAAACACCTCGGTCTGGATTGAGGCTCGGGCAATCGGGCGCAGGTTTGCGGTATCGCCCAAGTACGGGACTCGCATCTGGTCGTCTCGAACTCGGATTTGAACAGGAAGGCACGAACTTTCAATGGCCTTGGTGGGTGGACTTAAAATTTCGCGTTTCAGGCGGAGACGATGCAACGATCCGGATTCGGCTCGGGTCCAAAGATCCCACGGTCCTGGTTGAGTCTCAGAGTGGTATTTCCCTGGCGGTCCAACGACTGGTTCGGGAACCTGGTCGGCATCGACTGGTGGCGCGCTGGAGTCAGGACCGCACCGATCTGAGCCTGGACGGCAATGAACTGGCCCATGGCGAAGGGATTCCTGGAGAGTTAGTCGAAGTGGCTGTAGGAACCGGCCAGGTTGATAGCAAGGATGGACCCATGCAATCGGTTCTTCTGGATGGGGTTCAGCTTGTACGCAGGCTTGAGAAAACCGCCAGACCGGAAGTTGATCTTGGAATCGACTCGCTCGTTCGGATCAACGGCGATCAACTTTTTGGTGCGGTTCAATCGCTGGGCTCGGAGGGGGTCGGGTTTGCCACCGGTTTGGGCGTGGACCCGATCCGCCTTCCCTGGCGGGATCTTTCGGCCGTCAGCTTCAAACGCGATCCATTCCAGCCAACCTCGTTCTCCGGTCCGCTGGTTCACGTATCCTGGAATGGCTCACCAGGCGATCCTCTGGAATCTCCCGATGAGCTTGAGGCCATGCTACTCTCGGTTGATGAACGCTGGATCCAGCTCTTCAGCCCTGCCTTGGGCAAGATTCAGCTACCAAAGAACGTGATCCGACGACTTGAACCCCAGGGGGTGTTTAACCGGTTGGTGCTCGACCCCTGGCCGTACCATCTCGGCAACCGTTTTGATCCAGAGCTTGATCCTCCACTTCCCGACGGGGCGACGCTGGAGCATCGTTTTGAACTCAACACAATTCCGTCTGGAGCCGTATCGTTGGTACTCGACGTCCTGGGAGTGGTGGGTGTGGATGGTACTCCCGCTCATTCGGAACGTGTGAAAGCTGGCCACCTACGCACCGTGGTCGAACTCAATGATCGCCGGATCGGTGACCTGAATGACCTCATCACCACTTTGAACACCAGTCGCCAGCGGGTTCGAATGGGGCTTCCTCCCGGTCTCCTCCAGCGCGGGTTGAACACAATCCGATTCAGTCAAATCGGCACTCCAGACGACCCGGATGTCCGTGATAATTTGAGCATCCTTTCGATGTCGCTTGAATGGTCCGCAGGATCCAAGCGGATCGAGGCGGGGAATCCATGACCCTTTTGACTCGCAGCCTGATTCGCCACGCCCACGCCATTGCCCGGGAGGTTGGTGCGCGATTGATCTTCCTGTACGCCGACGTGGTGGAAGCCGACGACGTGCTAGCAGACATGATTCGCGATGTGGCGTTTCGATTGATTCTTGTTTCTCGACGACCGAATTTCCAACCACCGGCCGGGTGGGAAGATCTTTGTACGGTTCTGCATGTGCCAGACGTTCGCATGACCAGGGCGGGTCAGGTCAAAGTGGCCACCCTTGTGGCGGCTGTTGAAGGCCTGGTGCAACTGGGCGATCGCGTTGTTTGGCTGACCGGAGTGCAGAATTCCAACACCATAGATACGGTGCTCGTTCTCGATCTTGGCGCGGAACTGGAAATGTTTTCGATGGGAGCGGTTGGCCCGTTACCGGCCGACGTTCGCCCGGCAGTTTTCGAGCGGCTGCTCGATCTGGCCAGTGAGCTGGGTTCCGAGGGACGTGAAGGGCATGCCGTGGGAGCCCTTTTTGTGGTGGGAGATTCTGACAATGTGCTGGCCGAGAGCCGCCAGCTTGTGATTAACCCATTTCATGGCTACCCCGAGTCTGAACGGAACGTGCTGGACCCCCAGCTCGAAGAGACAATCAAGGAGTTCTCGGCGATCGACGGTGCCTACATTATCCGTGGCGATGGCGTGATACTGGCTGCGGCACGCTATCTGGTGGCCCGAGAGCGGCCCGTGCATGCCTTGCCGGCTGGCCTTGGAACACGCCACGAGGCCGCGGCCTGGATCACAAGTTCCACCAATGCCGTGGCGCTTTGTGTTTCTCAATCCACGGGAACTGTTACGATCTTTCGAGGCGGACGCATTGTGACCGATGTTCAACGGCCCCGCAGCCGGATGCAGGATGACTTCTGATTCCCTTTTTCTGAACCAGTCGCCGTTCGTTTGACGCTCGCCTGGATGCCCAATGGCAATGGAGATGGTCGCTTGACGAGTAACCAGAAGCTGATACTGATCGCTCTTGGGGTTTTCTCACTGTTTCTTGTGGTTTCTCAGTTTGCGCTGGGGCAGGTTTTGCTGACCGCCAGCGGAGATATGAGGAACTCGGTCCTGAAGGCCCACAAGCACCTTGGGCACACCATGTTTGCCGTGTCCCTGGCCTATATTTTTGTATCGCTCTGGATGGTGATCAATTCACCAACCAGGCCCCGCACCAAGTCCTGAAATTCTTGAAATACCAGGCCGCTGCCGGCGGAATCTGGAAGGCCAGGCTGATGATTATTGTGGTTCAGGGTCCGGTATCAGCCTGGGGCTGATACCGGACCCTGAGCCATTTTTAAGATGCCGTTTCAAAACCGGGACTGGCTCCGAGTTGGCGATTGCATGCCAGCCGTATTCCGCCTAAATCTTTCATTCGAACTCGAAAATTGGCTTCAGAGTTCCATCGGTATCAAACTGACCTATGAGCATGCGTGCGGAAGTTTGGTGGCCCAGAAAGGCCCGACGCGTGGGGGTACTCAGGCTGCGATAGAGCACCAGGCTTGGCAAACCCTTGAAACCAACCCGAACCGCGAATGCAGTCTCTGGTTTGCATTTTTTGAACGATTCGGAAACCGTCAGGTGTCTCCAGTGGACCGGTTTGCGATTCCTGGCAGGATCCCAGGAAAGAAGCAAAGGCATCCAGGTTCGACGAATTTGGGTCTGTTGTTCGAGCTTCAGTTGCGAGCCATCGAGCCGAAATTGTCCTCGTTCAGTCACATAAGGCAGGCTAGGCAAAGCCAGCGGCCAGATACATAGGCTGGACTGGCCGGTGTGCTGAAGATTCAAGCCACGGTTTTCCGTGTCTGTCTCTGCGCGCACCAATCTGCCAACATCAATCTGGCTCGTCCAGGTCTGGTTGGCTGGGCCATCAACCTGGTCGGCCAGAAGGGCGAGTTTGTATTCCTTGAGCAGCAAAGCGGTTCGAATAATGCGGGTTGTCCCAATTCGAAACGACCATTCGAGCAGATCGGAGGTCGAACTCGATGTCCGTTCCCGCCAGCGAGCCACGGAAACCGCCGGCTCAGAACTTGAGTTTGGGCCCAGTGACCAGAGGGGTCCCAGCCAGTCTCGAGATTCGACCTGGAGTTCGAGCGCGGTGCTTGCTCCCCCCGCAGATTGGTCGATCCGCAGTGAGGTGGTCGGAAACTTCCAGCCGTCTCGAAGGCACCCAAGGATGAGCTTGGGGTGCGCGGAGCTGGAAATTGCAGAGAGATCTGCGAACTTCGCCGGGAGCTGACCCTTTTTTGAGGATTTGGCCAGTCTGACCAGTTGTTCGAGATCGCTGGCTTCAATGCGTTGCGTGAGCTTCAGAATCTGAGGCGCCAGATCTCCACTTTTGCCGGGCCTCAGTTCCTCAGCGGCCTGGCTGAGCCCAAAACTGAGCAGAATGCGAAGCTGCTCACAGAACTCGTCCGGAAGTTTGCCAGGGTAAAGTTTGAGAACCGACTGAACCCCCGCCACAAACTCCCAGAATGGGAACTTGGTTCGTTTGGGGCGGCCTTCGTCATCGAGTTGTTTATCGAGCCAAGAGACCAGGCCGATCTCGCGTCCGGTTTTCGACCAGGTTGCCGCTACTCGACCGAGTTGAATCCCTTCCTGGCTCTCAATCCAGTCCGGGATCATTTCCTGGTCGGGTTGGCCAGGTTCAGCTGGAAGAGTCGGCTCCTCCAAGGGAGTGGAATCCGACTTTCGCCTCTTCTGCTCGGAACGCGTGCGATGTTGCATACAAAATCATCAGGCTCGGGTGTGTGCCAGTCTGGGGTCTGCGGGGCTGCAAGCGCGATTACGGGATGTTCTTGGCAAACCAAAACAGACCCTGGCTTTGCCCCAAGATACGGAAAACAGTGTGGTTTGGTCGAGATGCAGGGTGGAAACGATACCCCTGAAATCTTTTTTTTGTTCGGTTTTCCAGGTTTGGCATTGGGATTGCTCTCTCCATTTGCCGTCAGTCACAGGAACTCATCCAAAAAGATGACATCCATCCTGGCTCAAAAGCAAATTGAGCACATTTGAGGTCCTGATCACTTTGATGAAGTCACCCCACCTGGCGACAGTTCCTCGGTTACCCACCAGAGCGAGCTAACCGCCAAGGGGCAAGCGGGTTGCCTCGCACGACCCCCCCGCTTGCCCCCTCTTACACCGAGACCGATCTGGAAAGATTGTCTCGTTTCAATCCGGCCGACCGGGATTACTCGCTGAGACGATTATGGGAGAGGTAATCGTCAATGTGATTAATCCTGGTCGGCTTGATCTTGCGCACTGCTCTCACTGCCTCTTACAAGTGGTTGAGCTGCTTCCCACGGACCCGGAATGGCTCAAGGGCTAATCCCCATCGACTTGAAGGTTGATGGGAACTATCGTTTTTTTAATTTTAGAAAAGTAGACTATTGAAAAAACCGATACTGTCGGTGATCATTCCTTTCGTCGAGAATTGGAAGCTCCTGCTCAGGTGATGAACAGTCAGGGGCTTGCCGAGGTGGTCTTCCAGGGGCAGTTCGGGCCTGATGCAACTTGAGTCGCTTCGAATTTATTGTGATGTGGTTCGCTGGGCGAGTTTTTCTCGCGGCGCTGCTGAGAACGGTGTTTCTCAGTCAACCGCCAGCCAGGCGGTGCATCAACTGGAAGTTCGGCTCGGCGTCAAGTTGATTGATCGCTCCAAGCGACCTCTGGTTCTCACCCCTCATGGACAGATGTTTTATGAGGGATGCAAGGACCTCATCGGCAGTTATCAGGCGCTCGAATCTCGGGTGAAGGCGCTTGAGAACGAAGAGAATGTGGTTGGGACCGTCCGGGTGAGTTCGATTTACTCGGTGGGACTGGCCCATTTGACCGGTTTCGCTGATCGGTTTCGGAGTCAGTATCCGCAAGCGGAAGTTCGTCTGGAGTACTTGCACCCCACACGCGTGGTTGAGAGTGTTCAGGAGGGGCTGAATGAGCTTGGGCTGATTTCGTTCCCCCAGAAGTGGCCCGACCTCACGGTGATCCCTTGGCGTGAAGAAGAGATGGTCATCGTTGCAAGCCCCCGGCATCCGATCGCACAACTGGAATCGGTGAACGTAGAGCGACTTGAGGGGGAGCAATTCGTGGCGTTTGAATCTCCCTTGACGATTCGCCGAGCTATCGACCGGTTTCTACGCAAACACGGTGTGCATGTGAATGTGGCACTTGAGTTCGACAACATTGAAAATATCAAGCGGGCGGTCATAGAGCTTCCCGAAGCCGTGGCGATTTTGCCACTCCCCACGCTTGAACACGAACTGATGGCAGGGACAATCTCTGCCATCCACATCCAAGATCACCCGCTGTCCCGTCCCATTGCCGTGATCCATCGAGCGGCGGGTGGACTGGGGTTAACGGCGTCTCGATTTCTCAAGCTGTTGCTTCACCCATGCCCATGTACTTCAGATTCGTCTGAGAATCCGCTGAACAAGGCTGGGGCTTCAGCCTCAAAACGCTAACCGCAATTCACCGCCGCTTTTCCAGTTTTGTTGTCCGGGCCTTTCTCCAGGCCCAGCCGCCCAGTTCCTGAGTTCCGTCAGCTCCGTGACCTACAAGGAATGCAGATGAGTACCGCTTATCCTCCACCCCAGGGCCTCTACGATCCGCGAAACGAGCACGACGGCTGTGGTGTCGGCTTCCTGGTCGATCTCAAAGGCCGTAAGACACATAAGATCGTTCGCGATGCCATCACGGCTCTGATCAACCTGGATCACCGTGGTGCCTGTGGATGTGAGGCCAACACCGGCGACGGCGCAGGGATTTTGGTCCAGATTCCCCACGAATTCCTGGTGGAACGATGCCGAGAAGAAGGGATCGAGCTACCGGCGGCCGGTCAGTATGGCGTGGGCATGTTCTTTGCCGCACCAGACGGAGCCCGTCAGACGCAGGGACTGGCCGCGGTTGAACAGATTGTGCGTGAAGCGAACCTCCCGTTCCTTGGTTGGCGCCGGCTCCGCACCAACAACTCCACACTCGGAGAGGGTGCCCGCACGGTGGAGCCGGTGGTTTTCCAGTGCTATATCGGTTCCCGATACGGTGCCGACACCGATCGCTTTGAGCGCAAGCTGTTTGTGATCCGGAAAAAGTTCGAGCACCTCAACGAGGCCACCGGCGACGATCACCGGTTCTTCTACTTTCCAAGCCTTTCGTGCCGAACGGTTGTTTACAAGGGAATGCTCACGCCTGGACAGGTTCCTGAGTATTACGCAGACGATCTGGAAGACCCACGATTCGTCTCGGCGTTCGCCATGTTCCACTCTCGGTTCAGCACCAACACGTTCCCATCCTGGGAGCTTGCGCACCCATACCGGATGATTTCCCACAACGGCGAAATCAATACCTTGCGCGGCAATATCAACTGGATGCGTGCGCGTGAGTCTTTGTTTGCGTCGGACCTTTATGAGCCGGGCGACATTGACGCCATTCGCCCGGTGATTCGTGAAGGGCTGAGCGATACCGCCTGCCTGGATAACGCGGTTGAGTTGCTGGTGAAGTCTGGCTACTCGCTGCCACGCGCCATGATGATGCTGATTCCAGAAGCCTGGGATGCGCACCAGACCATGCCCCAAGTCAAGAAAGACTTCTACGGCTACCATGCCTGCCTGATGGAGCCGTGGGATGGTCCGGCATCGGTCGGTTTCACCGATGGTAAGTCGATTGGTGCCGTGCTTGACCGGAACGGGCTGCGTCCAAGCCGTTACTGCGTTACGCGTGATGGGCTGGTGATCATGGCCAGCGAGAGCGGTGTGTTGAACACGCCGCCCGAAGAGGTTGTGCTTCGCGGTCGGCTTGAGCCCGGCAAAATGTTCCTGGTTGATATGGAACAGGGTCGGATTGTGGGCGACGAAGAACTCAAGATGCGGATTGCCTCTGAGCATCCCTACGGCGCCTGGCTCAAAGAGTACATGGTCCGAATTGAGGATCTGCCGGAAGTGCCCGAGGTTCCTCAGCCAGATCATGAGCGGTTGCTGCACCGCCAGATTGCACTTGGCTACACCTTGGAAGACCTGAAGTACATCCTGGGCCCTATGGCGAACAACGCCGAGGAGGCCATTGGATCCATGGGTACCGATACACCAATTGCGGTGCTTTCGGACCGTGCCCAGCCAATTTTCAACTACTTCCAGCAGCTGTTTGCCCAGGTGACCAACCCGCCGCTTGATGCCATCCGCGAAGAGCTGGTGACCTCGGTTCGGACGGGAATTGGCGGAGAGGGGAACTTGCTGGACCCTCGGCCAGAATTTGCACGTCAGATTCTGGTGGAGACTCCCATTCTGGATAACCATGAGCTGGCCCAGATCAAGAGTCTTGAGGGCTGGCGTGGATTCAAGTCGGCGACCATTTCCATGCTGTTCCCGGCTGCGGGCGGGGCATCGGCAATGGCGAAGCGTCTGGAAGAGATTTTCCAGGAAGCGGCCGCGGCCATTCAGAATGGTGCCAGCCTGATCGTGCTCTCGCATCGTGAGGTTTCCGCCGAGCTCGCGGCCATTCCTTCGCTGCTGGCCTGCTCTGGCTTGCATCACCACCTGGTACGTGAAGGGTTGCGGAGCCGGGTTGGGCTGGTGATTGAATGTGCAGACGCCCGTGAGGTCCATCACTTCGCCCTGTTGCTGGGCTACGGTGCCGGCGCCATCAATCCTTACCTGGCCTTCGAAACGCTGGACGACATGATTGGGCTGGGCCTGATCAAGGCCGATGTTGATCACTATGAGGCGGTGAAGCGGTACCGCAAGGCGATCAAGAAGGGGGTTGTGAAGGTGATGTCCAAGATGGGCATCAGCACGATCCAGAGTTACCGAGGGGCCCAGATCTTCGAGGCAATTGGTCTCAGTTCCGCCTTCATCTCCAAGTATTTCGACAAGACCGCCTCGAGGATCGAGGGGGTTGGCATCGAAGAGATTACCGCCGAAACGCTTCACCACCATCACCGGGCGTTCATGCCGCGAGAGGTGGGGCCAATCCTTCTTGAAGAGGGTGGTCAGTACCAGTGGCGTCGGGATGGTGAGTATCACCTGTTCAATCCTGAGACCATTTACCGGCTGCAGCATGCAACCAAGTCTGGCCAGTACAAGATTTTCAAGAGCTACACCCAGCGCGTGAACGAGCAGAACGAACGGCTTTGCACGTTGCGTGGGCTGTTTGAAATCCAGCGAGAAGGACGCACGCCGGTCCCGATCGACGAAGTGGAATCGGTTGAACGGCTCGTGAAGCGGTTCGCGACCGGGGCCATGAGTTACGGCTCGATCTCGGCCGAGGCGCACGAGACGCTGGCCATTGCCATGAATCGTCTTGGGGCCAAGTCCAACACCGGTGAGGGGGGAGAAGACCCAGCCCGGTTCAAGCCAATGCCCAATGGCGATAGCAAGCGGTCGGCCATCAAGCAGGTTGCGTCTGGCCGGTTCGGAGTGACCAGCGAATATCTGGTCAATTCCGATGAAATCCAGATCAAGATGGCTCAGGGGGCCAAGCCTGGCGAGGGCGGTCAGCTTCCTGGCCACAAGGTCTACCCGTGGATTGCCAAGGTGCGGTACTCAACGCCGGGCGTGGGTTTGATCAGTCCACCGCCTCACCACGACATCTACTCAATTGAAGACCTTGCTCAGCTCATTTATGACCTCAAGAACGCGAACCCACGAGCCAGGATCAGCGTGAAGCTGGTTGCCGAGGTGGGGGTTGGCACCGTGGCCGCGGGTGTGGCCAAGGCCCACTCGGACGTTGTGCTGATTTCCGGCTACGATGGTGGTACGGGTGCAAGCCCGCTGACTTCCATCAAGCACGCGGGTGTTCCCTGGGAACTCGGCCTGGCCGAGACCCAGCAGACCCTGGTGCTGAACAAGCTCAGAGACCGGATTGTCGTTCAGGCTGACGGTCAGATGAAGACCGGTCGCGACGTGGTGATTGGTGCGCTTCTGGGTGCCGAGGAGTTTGGCTTTGCCACGGCTCCGCTGGTGGTCATGGGCTGCATTATGATGCGGGTGTGTCACCTCGACACCTGCCCGGTGGGTATTGCCACCCAGAACCCCAAGCTGCGTGAGAAGTTCTCTGGCCAGGCCGAGCACGTGGTCAACTTCTTCAAGTTCATTGCCGAGGAAGTTCGCGAGTTGATGGCCGAACTTGGCTTCCGCACATTCGAGGAAATGGTCGGACGAACCGACCTGCTCGATATGCGGAAGGCACTTGACCATTACAAGGCAAGAGGACTCGACCTCTCGAAGATGTTCCATCGGCCCAACGTGGGCAGCGACGTGGCCGTTCGCAAGATGATCGACCAGGATCATGGAATTGCCCAATCGCTCGACGTGACAACGCTTGTCCCTTTCTGCCAGCCAGCGCTTGAGAAGGGCGAGTCCGTCACCGGCGAGTTCCAGATCCGGAATGTGAACCGCACCGTCGGCACCATTCTGGGCTCTGAGCTGACCCGGCGTTACGGCAGTGCGGGGCTGCCAGACGATACGATCCAGCTCAAGTTCGTGGGTTCCGCCGGCCAGAGTTTTGGTGCGTTCCTGCCGCGTGGAATCACCCAAACTTTGGAAGGAGACGGCAACGACTATGTGGGCAAGGGGCTTTCCGGCGGCAAGGTGATTGTGTTCCCCTCAAAAGCTTGTCTGTACAAGCCCGAGGAAAACATTGTCATCGGCAACGTGGCCCTTTACGGGGCAACGGCTGGGCGGGCCTTTTTCCGAGGTCGGGCCGGCGAACGGTTCTGTGTCCGGAACTCGGGAGCCCTGGCCGTGGTCGAGGGTGTGGGTGACCATGCCTGCGAATACATGACCGGCGGTGTGGCCGTGGTGATTGGTGCCACCGGTCGGAACTTTGCGGCCGGCATGAGTGGCGGCACCGCTTTCGTGTTTGACCCGCTCGGCACGTTCCCTGGTCTTTGTAATCGGGAGATGGTGGACCTGGAACCGCTCCATGAGGCCGAAGACTTGGAATTGGTCCGAGACCTGTTGATCCAGCATGCCGGCTACACCGGCAGTACGGTGGCCGCGGAACTCCTCAAAACCTGGGAAGTTTCCGTGCGTCAGTTTGTCAAAGTTATGCCAGTCGATTATCGTCGAGTTCTTCAAGAGCAGAAACGCGCGGCCAGTACGCCTGCCGCCCAGACCGTGGAGGTGAGCCGTGGGTAAGCCAAGCGGATTTCTCGAATTTCATCGTGCCAAGCCCAAGCCCCGACCGATTGAGGAGCGGCTGGGTGATTACCGAGAGGTTTATCACCCGCTTCCCATCACCACCCTGCATGAGCAGGGTGCCCGGTGCATGGACTGCGGAATTCCGTTCTGTCATCAAGGGTGCCCCCTGGGCAACCTGATCCCAGACTGGAATGACCTGGTATTCCGTGACCAGTGGAAGCTGGCCCTGGATCGGCTTCATGCCACCAACAACTTCCCTGAGTTCACCGGTACGCTTTGCCCCGCTCCTTGCGAGGCCTCGTGTGTGCTGGGCATCAACGATGACCCGGTAACGATCAAGTCGATCGAACTTTCGATCATTGATCGTGGTTGGGCCGAGGGCTGGGTGGTTCCTGAACCGGCCGAGGTTCGTACCGGTAAAAAGGTGGCGGTGATTGGTTCAGGTCCTTCGGGGCTGGCCACCGCGCAGCAACTGGCAAGAGCCGGCCATGATGTGGTTGTGTACGAGCGGGCCGACCGGATTGGTGGCCTGCTTCGGTACGGAATCCCCGACTTCAAAATGGAAAAGTGGCGGCTGGATCGCCGCGTTGCCCAGATGGAGGCCGAAGGCGTTGTGTTCAAGCCTGGTGTCAACGTGGGGACCGATATCACCGGTGCCCAGTTACTTGCCGAGTTTGACGCGATTTGCCTTTGCAACGGGGCGACCGCGGCACGCGACCTGCCAATTCCTGGGCGTGAACTGGCCGGTGTTTATCCCGCCATGGACTTCTTGCCTCTGCAAAACAAGAACGTGGCTGGTGACAACGGTCCCAACTCGCCGCCGCTTTCCGCCAAGGATAAGCATGTGGTCATCATTGGTGGTGGCGACACCGGGGCAGACTGCCTCGGTACCGTTCACCGTCAGGGGTGCAGGAGTGTCCATCAGTTTGAGATCGTGCCTCGCCCGCCCGATGCTCGAACTCCCAATAACCCTTGGCCACAGTGGTGGAACACCTTCAAGGTTACCAGCGCCCATGAAGAGGGCGGCGACCGCGAGTACTCGATTAGCACGGTTCGCTTCTATGGCGAGAACGGCCGGATTGCTGGTCTTGAAACCGTGAAGGTTGAAATGAAGCCAGGCGCCGACGGTCGTATGCAGTTTGTTCCGGTCGCGGGATCAGAGCACAAGTATCCAGCCGATATCGTGTTGCTTGCCATGGGCTTTGTGGGCCCAGAACGCACTGGGCCAATCTCTGAGCTTGGCCTTGAGCTTGATCCCATGGGGAACATCAAGACCGACGGTATGCGACGGACAAGCGCGCCCAAGGTTTACGCCGCGGGCGACTGCGCACGAGGCCAGAGCCTGATTGTGTGGGCCATTGCCGAAGGACGACAGGTGGCTGCCACCATCGACCAAGATCTGATGGGTGAGTCGGCCCTGCCCCGCCCACTCGATTTTGGGAACGATCGCCGTCCGTTCGCCTGATCTTGCTTGCAATCTGGACTGGCCCCAAGTTCCTTGGGTGCCAGTTCCGGTTTGTTGGTCGGGTCAAGTTATCTGGGGACTGGTGCCGAGCCTGCTTGGTGCCGGTCCCTTTTTTTGTGTCGGAAATTGATTCAAACTGGACACGGTCGTCAGGCCAACAAGTGGCCGTCTCCAAGCTTTGTCATCCAGGTTCGCATCTCCCACGGCACATTCTACACAGGGCGTCTTCGTACACCATGAGTTCTCCAACGCTCGATCACGATCGGCTGAAATCCAATCTAGAGGCGGTGCAGTCTCGAATTGCCTCAGCCTGCGACCGGTCGGGTCGGCCCGCGGGTGCTGCCAAGCTGGTGGCCGTGACCAAAATGGTGCCAGCCGATTGGGCATTGGCACTGGTCACGCTGGGACAGTACGAACTCGGAGAGAATTATCCCCAGGAACTCTGGCGCAAGGTGGAAGTGGTGCCCAGCCCACCGGCCCACTGGCACCTGATTGGCCATCTCCAAAGCAACAAGGCCAAGAAAACCTATCCCCTGGTTTCTCGGGTTCACGCGATTGATTCACTGAAACTGCTGGGTGTGTTCAACGAACTGGCCACGGGGCTTACCACTCCGGGGGCCGTTTGTTTGCAAGTGAACTGCTCGGGCGAGGACTCCAAGCACGGCTGGTCACCTGAGCAAATTCTGGAGGATGCGGAAGCCATTGCCGCGTTGCAGAGCGTTCCGGTGGTGGGCCTGATGACGATGGCCGCGCAAGGAACCAGCGCCGAGGAAGCTCGCCCCGCCTTCGTGAAGCTGCGGGAGATTCGTGATCAGCTCGAAACGCGGACCGGAATGCGGCTGCCGGAACTTTCGATGGGGATGTCAAATGATTACGATGTGGCCATCGAAGAGGGTTCGACCTGGGTTCGGGTTGGTTCTGCTCTGTTCGAGGGGGTTGGAGCATGATTGAAGTGACTCCACATCCGGAGGGAGCAGTCCTTCCCGTGCGAGCGAAGCCGGGATCCAGGCGAAACGAGCTGATCGAGGAACGGGCAGGCGCACTCTTGGTTGGTGTGACGGCTGCCCCAGAGCAAGGTAAGGCCAACGATGCCATCATTGAGCTGCTGGCCGATGCTTTGAAATTACGCCGATCGCAGATCGAATTGCTGACAGGGCAAACCTCCAGGATCAAGAAATTCGTGGTCCGGGAGGTGGGTGCCCATGAGCTAAGAATTCGAATTGATGCGGTTCTCAACCCTAACGCCACCTAGGCGGTTCGATTCGACGTGTGTTTTGCTTCAGGGATCAATCCAAGAGCTACCTCCCTTTCGGAACGCCGTTGAGACACGGCGGATGATGGACTTTCTCGCATGACTTCTTATCCCGACGTATACGCCGTTCAGCCGCTTGCTCACACACCCAAAGGGGCTCGCGTTCGTCCGCCTGGTTCCAAGAGCCTCACGAACCGGGCTCTGATCGTTAGCAGTCTGGCCGAGGGCCGGTGCAAGCTCACCGGTGCGCTAGATTGTGATGACACACGCGTGATGGTGGATTCACTTCAGCGGCTCGGCTTTGTGATTGAGCACAATACGGAAACATCGACCATTCTGATTGAGGGTGAAGGCGGCAGAATTCCCAAGTCGGGCCTTGAGCTGTTCGTAGGCAACTCTGGTACAAGCCTTCGCTTTCTGACGGCGCTGGTGACCCTGGGGCATGGCACCTACCGATTAGACGGTGTGCCGCGCATGCGGGAACGGCCAGTGGCCGACCTGCTGGCCGCGCTCAACCGGCTGGGAACCGATGTACGAAGCGAAGCCAATAACGGTTGCCCTCCCGTGATTGTGCATGCCGACGAATTTGAGGGGGGCTTTACCGAGGTCCGGGGCGATATCTCCAGCCAGTTCCTGAGCGCCATGCTGATGGTCTTGCCTTACGCTGCTCGGGCAAGCACGGTTGAGGTTCACGGGACGTTGGTCTCTACCCCATACATCTCCATGACCATGGGCGTGATGGAATTCTTTGGCGTGACGATTTCCAACCATAACTTCCGCCAGTTCAACGTGGGCCGAGGCCGATATCGGCCGCGGAACTACGCCATTGAGCCCGACGCCTCGTCCGCCAGCTATTGGTTTGCCGCCGCGGGGGTCACCGGCGGGTCGATCATCGTGGACGGGATCGGTAATTCGAGCGCCCAGGGTGATATGGCGTTCCTGGAAATTCTTGAGCATATGGGCTGCCGAGTCGAGCGCGGGGTACTGAACACCACCGTGCATGGCGGCCCGTTGCGTGGGGTGGATGTGGATATGAACGCCATCAGCGATACGGTGATGACGCTGGCGGTGCTCGCCCTTTTCGCCGATGGCTATACCCGAATCCGCAACGTGGCCCATATCCGGCACAAAGAGACCGATCGCCTGGCCGCCGTGGCCACCGAGTTGCGTAAGTTGGGGGCCACGGTGAACGAATATCCGGATGGCCTGCTGATCGTCCCGCCCGATAAGATCACTCCCGCGACTATTGCCACCTATGACGACCACCGCATGGCCATGGCCTTCTCTCTGGTAGGCTTGAAGGTTCCCGGCGTGGTGATCGAAAACCCAGGCTGTGTGGCCAAGACCTACCCAGGCTACTGGCAGCATCTGGAACAGCTTGGCGTTTGAACGACAAGCGTACCGCTGAACGACAAGCGCACCGCAAGAGATCGAGGATCAGCCATGCCCGTTGAATTGCATCCCACGCTCAATCGACGGCTCTTCTTGAGTCAGGCCGGCGCGGCGGTAGGCGGCCTGGCTTTAGGAACAGTTCTGCAGGCGGGGGTTGAAACTGCGGCCCCAGCAGAGCTGGAGGCTGGCTGGCTGGCCTTGATCTCAGATACACACATCGACGCAGACCTGGCCAAGACCAATCTGGGCCAAAACATGGCCGAGAACCTGCGCGCGGTTGTGCAAGACGTTTTGAGCCAGGCGCAACGGCCGGCGGGCACCTTCATTAACGGCGACCTGGCTCTCAAAGATGGTCAAACTCCAGACTACGAGCAACTGCTGAATTTGCTTGGCCCCTTGCGGCAGGCTGGGCTGCCAATCCATCTGGGGCTTGGCAACCATGATCACCGCGACCATTTCTTGGCAGTGCTCAAAGATCCGCTTCAGTTGCAACGGGCCGAGGCGTCAAAATATCTGAGCGAAGTCACGCTTCAGATGGGGACCGCGCAAGCCCCTGCTCTGTTGCGGGTGATCGTGCTGGATTCTTTGAATAAGGTGAACATCACGCCCGGCTTGCTTGGGCCTGAGCAGCTTTTATGGCTGCAGGATCATCTAGATGCCCCAGCGCATGCCACGGTTCCAACCATGGTTCTGGTGCACCATGACCCATCCAACCAGACCAATGCCCTGATCGATAGCGATGCCCTTTTGCGAGTTTTGGGCCCACGTCGCCAGGTGAAGGCCCTGTTCTTCGGCCATACCCATGTCTGGTCGACCAAGCAGCAGAACGACGGCCTCTGGCTGGTGAATCTTCCTGCGGTTGCCTATCCGTTCTCAAATGACCAGCCGCTAGGCTGGGTTCAATGCCGCCCGCGTGGGAACGGTGTTGAGCTTGAGCTTCGCGCAATTGGCGGGAATCTGACCCAAAACCGCCAACGCGTGGAACTTGCCTGGCGGTAGTCAGGATTCTGGCAAGATTGAGCAAAAAAGCGCGGGTAATACTGTCTATTCCGCTTCTCGGTCCCTGCGCACGCTGCAACGTAGGCCGGGTATTCACCTGCGGGTCTCGGGTGGAAAACCGTGGATTTGTTGCAATGATCAATTCTCTTGGCTATTGATCATGACAACAGTTGCGCTTCGTGAAGATCTCAGCCCTGAGACCTTCCGTAATACGCAACTGTAATAAAAGCTTGTTATTTTGCGGTCTCAGCGGTCACGCCCGCAGAGTTGGGTGGCGGGTTTTCACCCGTCGATTTGACCTTGGTCTGCGAACTGGTGGTGGTTGTCCCGCCTGGCGTTGAAATGGTTTCTGTTTTCTCCTTCTTGGTCTCTTCACCACAGCCCAGCAGGCCAACAGCCGGGAATAACATCGCGCCACTCAGAACCATCAAGAAACCTTTGCGCTTCATCTGTCTCTCTCCCGTTGAAGGAAATTTCGAACCGAGGGAATTGTGGTACTTGGGTGTGAACGGCACGCCCTGACGTTTTGTCACGATTCATGCAATCTGGCATCAAGAGGCGCAGGGCTAGCTCGTCTTGTTCAGGCCCCGTTCCGCATGCTTCAAAGTTTCAGATAGGTTGCTGGCATCCTTGGTGTCCTGAACACTTGATTCGATATTCTTACCGGTGTGCAAGGCAGGCTCCGTGGACTTACCGCCAGCGAAGGTTGCAAAACCACCGACCCCTGGATCTCAGGGTAAGCGTCTTCACGTGCACGTGGTTGATCCGACACTCCTCGGAGACGGGATCGGTGGTTACCCGTGGTGGTTATGGCCGTTGCCAAGGCGGTTACACGGTTGTGCCGCTTCTGCCCCCTGTAAGAATCGAGATCACGAAGATCACCAAGAATACGAAGAGTAACACCTTGGCAATTGAGGCCAGAGTGCCGCTAAGCGCAAAGAATCCGAGTACCCCAGCCAGCAGGGCGAGGACCGCGAATAAAAATGCGTAGTACAGCATGGGCTCGCTCGCTTTCTCGATCTAGGGGCGGTTATTGGCATTTGCGGAGCGGAAATGATAACGGGTCATCTTCCTGCTTTGAGAGTATGTGAAAACTCCTTGAGTTCTTTCTCTGCCTGATCCTTGGCGTAGCCATATTTCTTCTGAAGAATCCCTGAGAGTTGTTCTTGCTTGCCTGCGGTTTTCGCCAGTTCGTCATCGGTCAGTTTGCCCCATTTTTCTTTCGCCTTGCCAGCAAACTGTTTCCAGTTTCCTTCGATCTGATCCCAGTTCATGGTCGCTCTCCTATGAATTGAACGTTTGGCGTCGAGTGACGCTCTCTCGGTACGAAACTTCCAGGCCTGAGCCTCATGGATTACCGGCTAACCTGTTAGATTCGGCCTAGGAGTACAAGGATCAGCACGATCACCAGCACCAAGCCTAATCCTCCACTGGGGCCGTAGCCCCAGTTTCGGCTGTGCCCCCAGGTGGGTAACGCACCCACCAGGACCAAGATCAAAATGATCAGCAAGATCGTCCCGAGGCTCATTCGTAAATCCTTTTTCAAGTCGCATGGGCACCCGTTTGTCTAAAGCGGGGCTATGCGACGGCCTGGAGAATTATTCGTGCAATTCCGATACCGTTGCTCGGTTGATCGAATTGGGAATGCGATGGTTTTACCGAGGCGAGTTTGGCAAATTCTGGTACGCGCCGGATTCGGCGGAACGGGAACGATTCAGCAGATGAGGCCAGGCTTGAGAGTTAACCCACACGCAAAGACGTATTGACACGTGTCGATTGTGAGAAGCCTCATGCGCATCGGCTGGCTCTGCTCCAATCTGCCTCTCATAGGATTCTGAGTCCACAACTCAGGCTGGGTGTGGCCAGGTAGCTGGCGGGGAACTCTTGCGCTGATTAGTGCGGGTCATACCTGGAAAGAATTCCCTGGATGCTCCGGACGTGGATTTTTCATGACTCCTGGGAGGAAAGCACCATGGCTACCGGAATGCGCCGTTGCCTGGCCAGGGTTACCACCATCAGGTCTCGTTCGGCCAGGTCGGTCATGGTCAGTCTGAACGAGGCCAGCGGATCGTGGACGTAGGGGTCGGAACCGGCGTTATAGATCAGGAGATCCGGCTGAAACTTTTCCAGGACTTCAGGCAAGGCCTGCCGAACCATGTGAAGGTTCTGCACCGCCAAGCCCCGATCTGACAGGCAGCGGGAAATCTTCGGGTTCTTTGTGCGGTGGAAAGAGATCTTGTTCATAGAGATTGAACAGGAACGCCCAAGGCCAGTTGCGAAAGACCGCCGCCGTGCCGTTCCCCTGGTGCGCATCCAGATCAACGACCAGAACTTTGCCGGCTAGCCCCTCGCTGTGCAGTAGCTTGGCCGCCAAAGGGATGTCGGCATAGACACAAAAGCCGCCCCCCCCAGCTCGCTGCCGCATGGTGATATCCGCCGCCAAGATTGATGGCAATTCCCTGCTCAATCGCAAGCCGGCAGGCCAGAATGGTGCCCCCCGGTGGCATATCTCATCGGCCGTAAGATGCGAGAGTCAATTGCCCAGATCGGAAGCCGTTGCACAAGCGGTACCACCAAGATCTAGGCCAGGGCCCCCGGCTGCCTTGAAGAGTTCAGGTAAGCCGGCGTGTGAACTTCCAGGAGTTCCTGGTCCGTGACCATCTCTGGCTGAGCAAAGTCTGCAGGCCGGCGCAGCCCCAACGCGACCAGCTCTCGTTGGATTTTCTCAAACTTGCGACCATCGAACGGATGAAGCCGCTCCAGCCCAAACAGCTTGATGTTATAGCCAGGGTGGTAGACAAGTGGGATCATCGGAATGCTCTATCCCAAGGGAAAGCCTAGATTGACCCAGGTGGGGCCCTGCAGCCGCAATCGCTTCTCTGCTGATCCAGCGCATCGCGGCTTGACTCAGACGCCCCTTCAAAGCTACGTTATTCGTTCCTTTGCTGCTTAAATAAGAGACATTTTGCGACAGGACGACCATGCTCAAGCGGACGCATACCTGTGGAGCCCTGAATGCCACCAAGGCCGGTGAGACCGTAATCCTCAACGGCTGGGTCGACGTCCGGCGCGACCATGGCGGCCTGATCTTCATCGATCTTCGGGATCGCTACGGCATCACCCAGGTTGTCTTTGAACCCGACGCCGGCGAGCCGCTCATGGAGGCGGCCCGTGAGCTGCGTTCCGAGTTCGTGATTGGTGTGCAGGGTACCGTCAGCCGCCGGCTCGAAGGGAAAACAAACCCCAAGCTCGCTACCGGTGAAATTGAGGTTCGCGCCACCAAGCTGGAAGTTTTCAACCGCTGTCCCACGCCCCCGTTTGAGATCTCGGCCACTACGTCCGCAGAACCCAACGAGGAATTGCGGCTCAGCTACCGGTTCCTGGACCTCCGTCGGCCCTCGATGCAGTCCATCCTGCTGCTCAGGCACCGCCTGGCCCAGCTCATGCGAAACACGATGTCCAGCCTGGACTTCGTGGAGGTCGAAACCCCCATGCTGGGCCGGAGCACGCCGGAAGGGGCACGCGACTTCCTGGTCCCCAGCCGTGTTCATCCGTCTCACTTCTACGCATTGCCGCAATCGCCTCAGCTTTACAAGCAGATTCTGATGGTGGCGGGCTATGACCGGTACTTCCAGATTGCCCGCTGCTTCCGAGATGAAGACTTGCGAGCGAATCGCCAGCCCGAGTTCACTCAGCTCGACCTGGAAATGTCGTTTGTGGAATTCGAAGATGTGCTGGCCACCATGGAAAACCTGGTCCAGGCCATCGCGAAAGAGTTCACGGGCGAGGCATTGCAACTCCCTCTGCCCCGGCTGGAATATCATGACTCGATGGAACGGTTTGGTAATGACCGGCCCGACCTGCGGTACGGTATGGAGCTGAAAGACCTGGCCGACCTTGCCGCCAAGACCGATTTCCAGGTTTTCAAAAGCGCGCTTGAGAGCAACAACCGGGTTCGCGGTTTGTGTGCGCCTGGGGCGGCTGAAAAGTACAGCCGTAAAGACCTGGACGCCCTGACCGAGTCGATCAAGCTCTTTGGAGCCAAGGGGCTGGTCTGGCTGAAGGTTGAAGCTGAAACCCTGACCGGTCCCACGGCCAAGTTCTTCACGCCTGAAATTCAGGCGGAGTTGCGGGCCCGGTTTGATGCCAAGACCGGCGACCTGATCTTGATTGTGGCCGACACTCAGTCGGTGTCCAGTCAGTCGCTAAGTACGCTTCGAATCAGGCTGGCCAGCGAGCTCAAGCTCTATGATCCCAAGGCGTTCCATTACTCCTGGATTATCAAGTTTCCGCTACTGGCCTGGGATGCTGAGGAGAATCGTTGGGTGGCCGAACACCACCCGTTCACGATGCCTTTGCCCGAGGACCTGCACCTGCTGGATACCGATCCTGGCAAGGTCCGGGCCCAGGCGTATGACCTGGTGATCAACGGCGAGGAAGCGGCTGGCGGGACCATCCGTATCCATGACTCGGCAATTCAGTCCAAGGTGTTCAGCTTGCTGGGGCTCACTTCTGAGCAGGCGGAAGAGAAGTTCGGCTTCCTGCTGAGCGCTCTCAAGTTTGGCGCTCCGCCGCACGGTGGCATGGCGTTCGGTTTTGATCGCCTGGTGATGCTGTACGCCGGGCTAGACAACATCCGTGAGTGCATCGCGTTCCCCAAGACCGCGAAGGGGGCCGACCTCATGACGGGCGCTCCAGGGACCGTGGACCTGCGTCAGCTTCGAGAACTTCATATTCGAACCACCGAGCAGTAAGCTGGGCGAGATCGAGTTCAGGCGAATTTGCGGAACAGGCCAGGGTTTACAACCCTGGCCTGTTTTATTGGATGGCGGATTGGTCGCACCTCAGGACCGCGAAGTCTAAGAAGCCGTTTCAAAACCGGGACTGGCTCCGAGTCCGGGAGGTGCCTGTCCCAGGTTTTGAAATTGCCTCTAAGAAACAACGGACCATATGACCCTGAGAAAAGAATGGACGGCATGGACCTGAATCCACGAAGACTGGCGGTGTTCCAGGTCCATCACTCCCGTCCATTCCTGGCCTGACGTGTGCGGGCCATCGGCATGCTTCCAGAAAAGCAGGAAAGAAAACCGGGCCTTCAGCCCGGAAAAACAGCCTGATCTCATGGTTTGCCACATTTGGCTGAATGGATTGAAATCTTGAAATATCACCAATGTTTGAAGGAAACGCTCCGGCCAAAAGTTATTCCACTCTCAACAACACATGGTTGATTCTTGGCCTGTTTCTCGCGCTTTTCCTGGGTGCAGGGGAACACGTTCAGGCCGTCTCGCCTGGCGCGGCAGGCGATAGTCGGCCGGAAAACGAAAACGGCCAGAGCGTTGCCGCCCTGGCCGTTTGGAATTCATGGAATCTCAATGAACTTAGTGGGCTTCACCGGCGAGTGCGGCTTCGATCGCCTTGACCAGGCTGGCGTCGTCTGGGGCCGTCTTGGGCTCGAACCGGCCGACCACGTGGCCGTGGCCGTCGATCAGGAACTTGTTGAAGTTCCAGGCGATGTCACCGGCGAACTTGGGGTTGGTTTCCTTGCTGGTGAGGTACTGGTACAGCGGGTGGATCCCCTGCCCCTTCACCACGATCTTGGAGAACATGGGGAAGGTGACGTTGTACTTCGAGGAGCAGAACTGCTTGATTTCGCTCTCGGTGCCGGGTTCCTGTCCGCCAAATTCATTGGCGGGGAAGCCCAAAACGACGAGTCCCTTGTCTTTGTACTTCTCGTACAGGGCTTCAAGACCGTCGTACTGTGGGGTCAGGCCACACTTGCTGGCGACGTTGACGACAAGGATCGTTTTGCCCTTGAAGTTAGCCAGGTTCACTTCTTTGCCGTCGATATCTTTGACTTTGAAATCGAGCACGCTCTTCTCCTCGCCTGCGCTGGCGAACCGGGTGACGAACGGAAGAACAAGGCTCAGGGCCATCCCGCCCAGAATCAGTGGACGCAGCATTTCGGACTCTCCTTGATGAACGATCATCGCACTCGTGTTGAACAACCACGGACCCTTCTGTTTTGCTCGTTCCTGGCTCAGGGATCAAGGGGGCAATCCGGAGGAACTGCCCCGTGAGCCTGGTTTGCGGCTTACTTCTTGTCGAGGAAACCCTGGGCTTTCAGCCAGGTGGCACACAATCCAGGCCAGGCTTCAAATGAAGGTTCAGCTTTGATATTTCCTGCCGCCCAGCCCCGGCCCAGCCCCAGGCCGTGCTGCCCCTTCTGGAAAATGTGCAGTTCGTAAGGGACCTTGGCCCGTGACATGGCCATGGCAAAAAGCATGCTATTCTCGGCGGGCACGGCCTTGTCTTCTTCCGTATGGGCCAGAAACACCGGCGGCGTATCTTTGTTCACCTGGGTCTCATTGGACAGGCTTTTCACCAGCTCTGGGTCTGCGTTCTTGCCCAGCAAATTGTCGCGAGAGCCGTTGTGGCCGAACTCGGTTGCAATGGCGATGACCGGATAAACCAGGATCGCACGATCGGGTCTTGAGCTCTGGCGGTCGATTGGGTCGGTGGCGTTTGGATTACCGGCATCAAAATGAGTGGTGGCCGTGGAAGCCAGGTGGCCACCTGCCGAGAAGCCGAGAATGCCAACCTTGCTGGGATCCAGGCCCCACTCAGTAGCGCGAGCCCGAACCGTTCGGATTGCCCGCTGGGCATCCTGGAGCGGGCTGGGGTGCTGATACTTGGGGGCCAGCCTGTACTTGAGAACCACGCCGGCCACGCCCAGCGAGTTCAGCCATTCGGCCACTTCCTGGCCTTCATGGTCGACGGCCAGAAATCCATAGCCGCCGCCAGGGCAGATCACCACCGAGGCGCCGGTGGCCTTGTCTTTGGGCGGAAGATAGACCGTGATTGTGGGGATATCTCCAGGGTGATTCTTGTCGCCGGTCTCAGCGCCAAGTGCGCCAGGCGCACCCTGAGGCCACAGCGGAAAGGTGGGTGGCTCATCCGCCACCGAGAAGCTGCTGAGGCCGGCCGTCGCCAGCAATGAAACAATCAGGGCGGTCCGCATCATGCCTGGTCCTTGTTGTGTGCAGGTTCAAACTTGGTTCTGACCAAGAGGAAGCCCCAGTTTCGCCTGGTTGGGCGTGCAGGTCAAAGGGGCGACGCTTGGGATCTTGAGGCCGTTCCCATTGGCGTTTTGTATTCCATTCCGATACGAGCCCCAACAGATTCAGGCGTTGGCGCTTTGGGCCCGTATTCGGAAAAGCCTGACGAAATCCATTGGCTTGAGCTTCGGTCTGGTCTCAAACCCCAGAGCTCACAGCCGCCGCGAACCACAATTGGCAGGCAACCTTCAGCGGTTCGCCGGCGCTCTTGGCGAGGTGTGAGGCTCTGGGAAGCTGTTCGGCCAATCTGCGGAGGTGAAGGGCCGGTGAACCGGGCGCCGTCGTCGGAACCGCTCGCCAGTAGCTGCCAAGATGGCAGGACGCGCTGGCGTTGCCCTCTGGGCTAAAGTGCGTAAGTCTTTTGTTATTAGTGACTAATGGGCATTGTGTGGCAATGGCATTAGCTTTGCTACAGAGGGATTAACGATTAGATTTGACGACTTGGAGCCTCCCACGTTCGCTTGGGGCTCATTTGAGTCGTTCGAACCGAGGATGGAGTGACGCACCGTGGCAAAGATTTTGGCTTACGACGATGAGGCACGACAGAAGCTCGCCAGTGGGGTGGGCAAATTGGCTCGCGCCGTCAAGAGCACGCTGGGCCCTCGCGGCCGCAACGTGGTGATCGACAAAGGCTGGGGAAGCCCGAACATCACCAAGGACGGTGTGACGGTTGCTGAGGATATCGAGCTTTCGGACCCATACGAAAATATGGGTGCTCAGCTTGTGAAGGAAGCTGCCAGCAAGACCAACGACGCGGCTGGTGACGGCACCACAACCGCAACCGTACTGGCTGAAGCAATTTTCAAAGAGGGTCTTCGTGGTCTGGCCGCTGGTGCCGACCCGATGGCACTCAAGCGCGGCATTGATAAGGCCGTGGCCGCCGTGGTTGCCAACCTCACGGCTCAGTCCAAGAAGATTTCTGATAAAGAGATCACGGAAGTTGCCACCATTGCCGCCAACAATGACCGCACCATTGGCGAGAAGCTCGCCGATGCGTTCAAGCGGGTTGGTAACGATGGCGTGATCACGGTTGAAGAAGGCAAAGGCTTTGAGACAACCGTAGACGTGGTCGAAGGGATGCAGTTCGACCGCGGTTATCTCTCTCCCCACTTCGTCACCGACCAGGATCGGATGGAAGTGGTGCTGGAAGATCCTTACATCCTCATCTTTGAGGAAAAGATCAGCTCACCCCGCCACCTCATTCCTTTGCTTGAGCAGATTGCCAAGGCCAACAAGCCGCTGGTGCTGATTGCTGAAGACGTGGAAGGGGAAGCGCTGGCAACCCTGGTGGTGAACAAACTGCGTGGCGTGCTGAGCGCGGCTGCGGTGAAGGCCCCTGGTTATGGCGATCGCCGCAAGGCGATGCTGGGTGACATTGCCACCCTGACCGGCGGTAAGGCGATTTTCAAGGATCTTGGGATCGACCTGGAAAGCGTTGAGCTGGCCGAACTCGGGCGTGCCCGCAAGGTCATCATCAACAGCGAAAACACCACGATTGTCGAGGGTGTGGGTACGGCTGAAGAGATCAAGGGTCGTTGCGACCAGATCCGCCGTGAGATTACCCAGACCGATAGTGACTACGACCGCGAGAAGCTGCAGGAACGGCTTGCCAAACTCGCGGGTGGCGTAGCCCAGATCAACGTGGGTGCGGCCACAGAAACCGAAATGAAAGAGCGTAAGGCTCTGGTCGATGACGCCCTGCACGCCACGCGTGCGGCCATCGAAGAGGGTATTGTGCCGGGCGGCGGAACGGCCCTGATTCGTGCCGGCAAGGTGCTTGCCAAGAATCTGGATCTCACGGGTGATGAAGCCCTGGGTGTGTCGATCATTCGCCGCGCCATTGAGATTCCTGCTCGCGCCATTGCCGAGAACGCAGGTCTCGACGGTGCCGTGGTCGTGAGCAAGATCAACAAGTCGGATCACGCCAGCTTCGGCTTCAACGCCGATACCGGTGAATATGGTGACATGTTCGCCTTCGGCGTGATTGATCCGACCAAGGTCACTCGGAGCGCTCTGCAGAACGCCGCCAGTGTGGCAGGCCTGCTGCTGACCACCGAGGCGATGATTGCGGAGAAGAAAGAGAAGAAGAAAGAAGCTGCCGGACACGATGACCACCACGGCGGCATGGGTGGCATGGGTGGCATGGGTGGCATGGGTGGCATGGGCGGCATGGGGATGATGTGATCCTGCTGCTTCTGTTGAGAGAGGGGGATTCCGGGATGAGTTTGTTCTCCCAGGTTTGCCCCTCCCCAACGCTCCCCCGATGATCCAATCGTGTTTCAAGTTAGAAATGATGACTGAGTCTGACGTTTCACCTCGAGGAGATTGACGAGATGTCGCTGAAAATTCGTCCGCTGGAAGACCGGGTTGTGATTGAGCAGATTGAAGCTGAAGAGAAGACCGCTGGCGGAATCGTGCTGCCAGATACCGCCAAAGAGAAGCCCCAGCGGGGTAAAGTTCTGGCGGTTGGCCCCGGCAAATTGCTGGATAGCGGCAGCCGCGCTGAGATTGCTCTGCAGGTTGGGGACGAGGTCCTCTTCGGCAAGTATTCCGGGACCGACATCAAGGTCGATGGGCACGAGGTCAAGATCCTCCGTGAAACCGACATCCTGGCCAAGATCCTGAAGTGAACAGTGTCCGTCCCGTGTGGCCAGGTGAATTCCGCCGGCTAGCGTTTTAGCTGGTCCGGGCTGTTTTCACCTGACCCACTAGCAGATGAGGAGAGATCAAGCGTGGCGAAACAGATTCTGTTTTCAGAAGCCGCTCGTCGGAAGATGCTCGAAGGGGTTCATACCCTGGCCGAGGCGGTGGGAACGACGCTCGGACCAACCGGGCGGAATGTGATCATCAGCAAGTCTTTTGGTGGCCCAACCGTCACCAAAGACGGCGTGACCGTGTCGAAGGAGATCGAACTGCCCGATCCTTTCGAAAACATGGGCGCCAAGCTTGTGAACGTGGTTGCGAGCAAGACCTCCGACGTGGCCGGCGACGGCACCACGACGGCGACCATTCTGGCTCGCGCCCTGTTCCGTGAAGGGCTCAAGAACGTGACCTCAGGCGCTAATCCTACGGCGATTCGTCGTGGGATTGAGAAGGCTGTTGAGGCCGCCGTTGAGAACTTGCACACCAAGCTCAGTCGACCGGTTTCCAAGAAAGAGGAAATCGCTCAGGTTGGAACGATCTCGGCCAATAACGATCCCAAGATCGGCCAGATGCTGGCCGACGCGGTTGAACGTGTTGGTCGCGATGGTGTGATCACCGTGGAAGAAGGCAAGGGTAACGAGACGGTTCTCGACTTCGTTGAAGGGATGCAGTTCGATAAGGGCTACCTGAGCCCTTACTTCGTAACTTCCACCCAGACAATGGAAGCCGAACTCTCTGATCCCCTGATTCTTCTTTATGAGAAGAAGATCAGCAACCTAAGGGAAATGATCCCCCTGCTGGAAAAGGTGGCCCAGTCTGGCCAGCCCCTGCTCATCATCTCTGAAGATGTTGATGGAGAAGCACTGGCCGCGCTGGTGGTGAATAAACTGCGTGGCGTGTTGAACGTCTGCGCCGTCAAGGCACCTGGCTTTGGTGATCGCCGCAAGGCAATGCTCCAGGACATGGCCGTTCTCACCGGCGGGACCGTGGTGAGCGAGGACCTTGGCCTGAAGCTTGAGAACATCAGCCTGAGTGAACTGGGCACGGCCAAGCAGGTCAAGATTGGCAAAGACACCACCATCATCATTCAGGGTGCCGGCCAGAAGGTCGACATCCAGAAGCGGATTGACCAGCTTCGACGCCAGATTGAAGAGACGGAAAGCGAGTACGACCGGGAGAAATTCCAGGAGCGTCTCGCGAAGATCTCTGGCGGTGTGGCCCTGATCAACGTGGGTGCTGCTACCGAAGCGGAGATGAAAGAGAAGAAGGCCCGCATCGAGGACGCCCTTCACGCCACCCGCGCGGCGGCTGAAGAAGGGATTGTGCCTGGCGGCGGTTCCGCTCTCATTCGTTGCATTCCGGTGGTTGAAAAGGTGCAGGCGTCTCTCAAGGGAGACGAAGCACTGGGTGCGGCCATCGTTCGTCGTGCACTGGAAGAGCCCGCTCGACTGATTGCTGAAAACTCCGGTCACGATGGCGCTGTCATTGTGGACGAAATTTTAAGCCGTGAGTCGAACTTCGGCTTCAACGCTAACAAGGACGAGTACGTGGACATGTTCGCGGCTGGGATCGTGGATCCCACCAAGGTCACCCGTACCGCCCTGCAGAACGCCGCTTCAATCGCCGGGTTGCTCCTGACGACTGAGGCCATGATCACCAACATCAAGGAAGACGATGAAGGCCGGCCGGCCGCCCGCATCGAGGGCTCGGTCCGCTAAGTCGTAAGAAACGGTTCCAAAACCAAAACCGGCCTCAAGCGTGCTTGGTTCCGGTCTCTGGTTTTGGAAACGGTTTCCTGAAACCTGGTCTTCCAGGGTTGATCACGTTGTGTTTGCCACGCCTCCCGACCACTCATCGCGGTCGGGAGGCGAGTTTTTGTGAATGGGTTCGTGTGGCGAAGAAAATCTCGCACCGGATCGGTTTGAGTTGGTTCTACGTGGCAAAGTCAATCTGACCGCGCGATTGTTGGCCTGCTTTGCCAAGCATCGTACGTCTCTTGTGGTTGGCTACGCTTGGGATGGTGTTGTGGTTGCTCTGAACCACGGCTATCATTGTAGAATTCTGCACTATACGCGGTTTTACGAAATTCTCGAAGGAGACTCGGAACATGGGCAAGGGAGATGGTCGGTCCAAGCGTGGCAAGATTTTCAAAGGTAGCTTTGGCAAGAAGCGTCCGAATCCTCGCCAAGCCGTGAAGATTGCCAAGGCGGCTCAGCAACAGCAAGCCTGATTGGAATTGGAATTTGAGCGGAGGCTCCGTGCCATTCCATTGATGTTGAGCCTCCGCTGTTTGTTCAGGAAACAGTTCCAGAGACAGTTCAACACCTGCTGTTGCCGCCGAATTCTGATCAACGTCTCTGTCTCCTCCTGATGTTTGTGCTTCTACTGGGCTAAATTCTGGTCATTTGTTCTTTCCGGACGAGATTACGCTGACGATGGCCACGACCAAGCGTGACTACTATGAAGTTCTCGGCGTTGCGCGCACCGCGCCGGCCGAAGAGATCAAAAAAGCTTATCGCCAGCTTGCCTTGAAATATCACCCGGACAAAAATCCGGGTGACGATGAGGCCGTGCGTAGATTCAAAGAGGGCGCAGAGGCCTACGAGATTCTGTCTGACCAGGAGAAGCGTGCTCGGTATGACCGTTATGGTCATGCGGGTGTCGAGGGGGCTGGCTCCCAGAACTTCCGGTCGACCGATGATATCATGGGGGCCTTCAGCGAGATCTTTGGAGAAGGCCTTTTCGGTGGAATGTTCACGCAGCGTCGACGCGGGCCTCGGCCTGGCCAAGACCTGCTGATGAAGCTTGAAATTCCCCTGGAAGATGCCGCCAAAGGGACCTCCCGCTCTCTGGATGTCAACCGCCAGGAACTTTGCGAGGACTGTGGTGGAAGTGGGGCCCGCAAGGGGACCTCGCCCGTCACATGCGACTACTGCCGTGGTCAGGGGCAAGTGGTTCAGTCTCGTGGCTTCTTCCAGGTGGCGACCACCTGTCCCGCCTGTGGTGGCGAGGGTAAGCGGATTGTCGATCCCTGCGGCAAGTGCCGAGGCGTGGGTCGCGTTCCGAAGGTCATTCAGTTGAAGGTTGATGTTCCACCGGGTGTGGATACCGGGATGTGGCTCCAACTTCGGAACCAGGGTGAGCCTGGAGACCCAGGCGCACCGCGCGGAAACCTGAGAATCCAGATCCAGATCCAACCTCACCGCTTTTTCGAGCGGCATGGCAATAACCTGTACTGTCAGGTGCCGATCGGGTTTCCTCAGGCGGCCTTGGGGTCAGAGATTGAGGTTCCAACGCTCGAAGGCGCAGAGCGGCTCATGGTTCCCCGCGGGACCCAGAGTGGGGAGGTGCTCAAGCTCAAAGGTCGGGGTATGCCCGATGTCAACGGACGTGGCCGGGGCGATATTCAGGTGGAGGTTGTTATCGAGACCCCGCGTAAACTCTCGCCCCGTCAAGAAGAACTGCTTCGTGAACTAGCCATCATTGATCACGAGGATGTTAGCCCCAAGCGTAAGAATTTCTTCGAAAAGCTTCGTGATTATTTCACCGAAGAGGCGGATACCCACGATCATCCAGCGCGTTGATTTCTCGCCGACTGGAAGCGTTTTCCGTTCCGTCAATTCTTGTAATTCTAAGATCCATTCGAGGTACCACTCATGAGTGATCCCAACCAATCCTGGAATGATTCCGCCGCCGCTCAGCCAGAATCCGGGACCACGCGTCCCGAAGATGGGGCGGCTTCTTCAGAAGACCTTGATATCAACAGCATTATCCGCGACCGAGATCTTTACCTGGACCAGTTGCACCGTTCGCGTGCTGAGTTTGCGAACTACCAGAAGCGGATCAAGGGGCAGATCGAGTCTGATCGAACCTACGCCGTTTCCAACCTGGTCACGGACTTGCTAAACGCCATCGATAATTTTGAGCGAGCCCTTGAGGCTGCCCGCGCCGCCGGAGCCGCGCCGATTATCGAAGGGCTGACCATGGTCCACAAGCAGATGCTGGACATTCTGGCCAAGCATGAGGTTCAGCCGATTGAAGCCCTGGGAAAGGCTTTTGATCCCAACGAACATGAAGCGATCGCTCAGAAACCCGATCCCAGCGTGGACGCTGGTACGGTGGTGGGCGAACTTGCGCGTGGCTACAAGCTCCGCGACCGAATTTTGCGTCCGAGTCGGGTCGTCGTCTCCACCCAGTAATGGGGGTGATGGATGGCTCTGATTTCGAGGTTCGACCCGTTCTCTGGCCCCCTTGAGTCTTGAAAATGCCGACCTACGATTACATCTGTGATGGTTGCCAGCACGAGTTCGAAGCGTTCGAGTCGATCAAGGCAGATCCTCAGAAGACCTGCCCGAGTTGTCATAAAGAGACCCTCAGACGCAAGCTTGGCCCGGGTGCTGCGGTCATTTTCAAGGGGTCTGGTTTCTACCAGACCGATTATCGCAGTGAGTCGTACAAGAAGGCGGCCAAGGCCGACTCCTCGGCCAGCAGCGGTGCTTCCGATTCGTCGAAGTCGGCCAGTAAAGACTCGGGCGGCTCTTCATCTTCGTCTTCAACGCCTGCTCCAAGCAGCGGATCCAGTTCAACCTCCTCAGGTGGCTCGACGTCATGATTCGCGTCCGTTGCCCGATCTGTGGTAAGAGCCTGGAAATCGGCAGCCTTTCAGAACTGCCGAGTTTTCCGTTCTGTACGGATCGCTGCCGGCTGGTGGATCTGGGCCGGTGGATTGATGGAAACTATGTGATCCCAGGGGCCGGGCTGCCTGAAGACCAAGACGAAGCCGAGGATCGGCCTGACGCGTCGGCTGATTTTGAAGAGTAAGAAGCCGTTCCAGAACGGGGACTGGCTCTGAGTCCGAGTGGTGCCGGTCCCAGGTTTTGAAATCGTCTTGAAGACTGGCTGTTAAGCCACTTCATCCAACATCAGCAGGCCGTTCATGGGAAGCCGGCGATGAACTTAAGAAGCCGTTTCAAAACCGGGACTGGCTCCGAGTCCGGGAGGTGCCTGTCCCAGGTTTTGAAACGGCTTCTAAGACATCCAGAGTTACCAGAGTCCCTTTGCAAGTATTTTTGCTGGTCGTTACAAGCCTTGGCCGCGAGTGCCTGTGTTCAGCGCATGTTGTTTATTAATCCCATATTGTTTCCCGACGATGTCTGCGCGCCTGAGCAACTGGTGTCCGATTTTGAGTACTGGTTAAAGTTTACAACAGAATTTGTACACGGTGGCGCATGGGATGACTGTCAGCAGGAAGCGTTTGCACGGGTCGATCAGCGGCTCAAAGACATGAGCAGAGGCGGTTCCCTCTTCCATGAGGATCTCTGGACCAATGATGGTCTGTATGAACCGCCGTGGGAGAGCGTTCGCTCACTGGCCTCTCTTGCACTTCTGGAACTCGGCTGGCCAGTCGAGAATCCGCCATTCAATCGTTTGCCCTAACTCGCTACGGTTGCGTTCTACTCACGGAGTGGGAGTGAGTCCAGACCTGGAGCTAGAGTCCAAGGGACGCTCAGGGGCCAGGAACATCAGGTTTAGCGCGTTCGCGTTGCGCATGACTTAGCCAAGCGGTTGAGCGGAAATACAAGCCCGAAGTGCCAGCGAGTGGATTTCTTATATAGCGTCCGGCTCCTGACGAATTCCGCCTCGTTTGCCGCAGTGCCCTTCTTGGGAAAAAGCAAGAGATCCGCTCGCTGGCGTTTCGGGCTCGCATTCGGAGCAGAATCCCTCGCTGACGCGTCGGGATAACAGGAGTACCGCGTCCGCTGCGATTTTGGGGACTCGGGGCTCAAAAGCGCAACTTCGAAGGGCGCGCTCGCGGCTGGGTTAGACCGAACCGGAGCAGGCATTCACTTTGGCTCCCAACCTGGTGTTTTCGGTTTGAAGAAAGGCGATTGGCCCTCAAGACCAACCGTGTGCCGTGCAACCGTGAAGCGTGATCGGAAGCGGTGATGCCCGGTTGTCTGATCCGAGAGACGCAACGCAAAACCGCTCGCACCCGGGTCAAAGACCAGAATGCAAGCGGTGACTTATGAACCGGGCTGGCAAAAGCCTTGTGCCGATTAGCTCAGCAGCCGCTCGGCGGTTTTCAAAAGTTGGGCCACGGGGAGTCCATGCGGGCAGGCGGCCTCGGCGGCATAGAGCGCCTGATCATTGAAGGTTCGTTCGAGAACCGGCAATGCCTGGTACAGTTCGCGGGCCTGCTCTCGCTTGCCGTAAGCCTCGTGATAGCGGAGGTGCCGTAAGACGTCGGCCACGCGTGCCCCCCCTGTTCCTGGCTCGCAATTGTGTCCGCAGCCCTGGCAGTACAGGTGTGCGGTCTTGGCGCGATGCTCTTCAAGGAGTCTGGCTTCCTTGGGTGAGAGCGGGTTAGTGACGGCCGCCGAGTTCTCCTTGAGCTGGTCGCGGTTGGTCATCTCGCTGACAACCACCTGAATCCGCTCGTCGGCAAGCACTGCCTTGATGGCAGCCTGGGGAACACTGAACCCCTTCTCCAGAAGCCCGGTGAGCCGAGTTTCCTTGCGTGCAGCGTCGTTGGCAAACGGCTCAGAGCCACCCTGGGTCTTCATGGCCACCAGGCCAATATTGGCTTCGCTGGCCTTATCCACGGCGCGTCTGAGGTCGTCGGCGTTCATGGTGCGGAAGTTGTACTGGATCATAATCTGATCGATCCAACCGCACTTGGCGGCGGCTTCCACCACATCGACCAGCCTGGCGTCATGGCAGCTCAGCCCGGCGAACCGGATCTTTCCAGCCTTGCGCAGCTTTTCGAACGCATTTTTGACGTTCTCATCGAAGAGTACAGGGATCTGGTCTCCCTTGATGCCGTGCAGGAAGTAGGCATCCACGTAATCGGTTTTGAGCCGTTCCAGGCTTTTGTTCAGACGTTGTTCGAAGACGGCCGGATCACCGTTTTCCCGGAAGCCGGCGTTCTTGGTTACCAGGTAAACGTCTTTGCGCTTCCCGGTTCGTTCAAGCACTGCGCCCAGGGTCGATTCCGAGTTGCCGTTCTCATAAGTCTCTGAGGAATCAATGTAGCCCACACCAGACAGAATGGCGGCCTGGACGAAGCTTGGCTGAACGGTCCAGCTTGTTCCCATGCCGAGCCTGGAAACTTTCTGACCGGTCCGACCTAGCGTGACGCTTGGCATCTCGTCAACGGTGGCGTTGGCGGCGTTGCCGGCCAGGGTCAGGGCGCCACCGGCTACGGCGGCGGTTTTTATGAAGTTGCGTCGGCTGCCGCATGGGGTGCTCATGATCTGATGCTCCTGGGCGGCGCTCGATGCTTGAACGTAGCGCCTGGGTGGGATGACTGACGGTCAGAAAAAGTTTAATGGCCGGCATGGCTTGTGACTGGAGTCTATTTTGCTCTGATCCGAGTTCTAGAAGCAACCAGCCATTCAACGAAAAAGCCCAGCCGGATGGCTGGGCTTTTTGTCGGTTGGTGCGTTAAACGCTGCCAGGTAGTAATGGCAACTCGGTGGATTGCAAAGGTCCTGGGCTTGGAAGCGTTGGCATGATCTCGGGAGCGGGCGGGAGATCAAGCGGCATTTCCATGGGCGGCTGAATGATACCGGATCGGACTGGGGCACCACTGGTATTCGCCACCCGTCGCACCTCAGGCTCAATTGGGCTCATCGGTCCTGGTGTTCGATTCCCAAGGATCGGTGGAGAGCCGGTGGGTCGAGCGGGAGCGGCCGGGTATGGTTGAGGGCCGTCAAAACCGCCAGGTGGTGGCGTTGGTGGAACTTCAGCCGGCTGGAAGTTAGGCGGAGCGACCGGTGGCAGTGGGTCGAGCGGACCAGGGCCAGTCACAGGTCTGGGTGAGTAGTTGCCATCCTCGCCAACAGGGTGCTGGCGATGGGCGGCTTGCTGGTCTTGAGCCTGGATATAAGCCTTGGCTGGCCAGGGGCCTTCTGCCACGGCGATATTGTCGTAGGCAAGCAAGGTTCCCTTGAGCTCTTCAAGCAACACGATTGAGGTGTTGTAGCGAGTGCGGAAGTCGGCCTCACTCACAACAGCGTTGGCCCAGCGATTCACGGCGTCGAGGTATCGGTCGATGGCAATCGTACCGTTCTCATAGAACGCCTTGGACGCTTCCAAACGCTGCTTGGCAGCAGCCTTCAGGCGGCTCGCTGTCTTGAACAGCTTGTAGTTCACGTCCACTTCCAGGAAGAAGCGTGAAAGCTGGTGGCTGGTCTGGTGGACAATTTGCTGCAGGTAGGCCCGAGACTGAAGCAGTTGGTACTGGGCCAGGCGAACGTTCGCCATGGGGCCTCGGTAACCCAGCGGCATCTGGAACGTGAATCCCATTTGCCAGCTCTGGAAGTCTCGGAACTGCAGTGGTACCGGGTTGATACCGGCAGCCCGCTGCTGAGCGTTGAGAATTGGGTTGATGGCCTGAACTGAAGAGCCGGTCATCACTCCCTCAGCCTGGTCGAGGTGATGGCCCAGCCCGTTGAGCTGATAGAGGGCGTTGAAGTTCAAGACCGGCAGCAGTTGGTTGCGAGCAACCAGCAACTGGAGTTCAGCAACCCGTACCAGAAGCTGGCCCTGAACGATGTCTGGCTGGTAGTTCACCATTTGGGCCATGCTGGCCTGCCAGTTGGGCTCGATGCGGGCTTCGGTGGGGTTGGTGAGAGGAACGATCCGGCGATTATCTGTGGGCGGAAGGCCCAGAAGGTTCCGAAGCTGACGTTCGGTGGTAATCAGGTCCGCGGTGCGCTGGATGTAGTCGAGGCGGAACCGTTCGAGGGTTTCTTCAGCTTCAGCCACGTTGGGCTTGGCACTGCTACCGACCTCAAGTTTGACCAGTTCGCGTTCCAGAATCTTCTCACCGAGCTCTACGGCTGTTTCCGTAGCCCAGAGCTGAATCTGGGCCTGGGCCAGCGCCCAGTATTGTTGCTCGATTGAGCGGACGAGCCCCTGCACCTGGCTCTTGAACTGCCAGACGCTGAAGTCGGCCTGAAGCCGGGCGATCACGATGGGAGCGCGGTTGGCTTCTAGCCCCGAGGGGAGTGGATTCGGGTTGAACTGGGAGGTTGGTGCCGAGCCTAGCAAAGGCTGGGTAAAGTTGAACTGCATGTTCGTCGTGTAGGCCGACGGGAACACGTTGAACGGGCTATTGGAGTACTGGTACTGAATGTTGTGGGTCACATTCAGAGTGGCACCCGTTGCTGTTCGCTTTTGAATAGCAGCAGACATCTGGGCGGAATCTGAGAGCGACACCACCGGGAAGTGGTTGTTCGCCGAGAAGTAACCACCTGAGATGGCATTGTTCAGCAACTGGTTGCTGTGTCCCCAGAGCATGGTTGTCTGGAGGTTGGCGTCGAACTGGGAGAGCGCCGACGAGATGCGTGTTTCTGCGATGGCTGGGTCATACACACTGACCAGGTTACCGGCACCCAGTGTGTTGATATTGCCAAGGGCGAGGAACTGAGGTTCAAACCCACCCACGGGCGTACCGGCGGCACCCAGAGGGATGACTCGCACGATTTCCGCATTATCCAGACCAATTCTGAGCGCTTCCTGGAGCGACAGTTCCCACATTTCGGGGGCGTCTGGATTACTGGTGGTGCGTGGGTCAGTCATCTTGGGCATGGGCAACGGTGTTGCCACGTCCATCAGCTGCGTCTGCTGAACTTCCGAGTCCTCCTTGGCCACCAGATTGGTGGGGTCATGAGGAACCGGTTTTGACTGATCCAAGTAGGGTACGCGCCGGCATCCCACGGCCATTCCTGCACTTGCAAGCGCTGCAAGCATCGTTAGCCGTGTTCCCAGAGCGGTCAATCGCATGGCCGACCGTCCTTAGTCGTTGAGGTCCCACCAGAGACCGGATGGGGGATACCCGGGCAACCGGAGAGTTTCCTGCGGTTCGGTCTGCTTGCCGCCGGCTTCCTTGCCAAAACGGCTCTTCGACCCGATCCCGAAATAAATTCGATTCAGGCACTCCGACATTGCCCGAACCACAAGAGAGCCAGACCCGAGGTTTTGAGTTGCAGGACTGAACACCCGGTAATGGATGTGTTCCTACGACCTCTCAGATCGTTCTGTCAAGCAGTATCGGCTGTGCCGGTCATGTCACTTGAATCGAGCGTCGGGATTCTACCGATTTCTCGAACTCGGACCAGACCATTCGACGAGAACGCCCCAAGTCTCTGGAATGATTGGTAATTAAGAGCCAAACCGGCTGGTACCAGGGGAGCTTGCTGAATTTTTTTTTGAAAACCGCTCTGGGTCAGCTTGCTGAACCCTGGGTCTGCCTTGGCCTGGCCACCAGATTTTTGCTTGAGCGGGATCTACGGTTCAGCCACCGCCTGAATTCCGTCACTTCGCCGGGTTCGGTACCTTCCAGGGCGTGTCCCAGAAACTGAAGGAGGTAGCCGGCAACAAACAAGCTCGCCGAAAAAAGAAACATGGGGAATGAGAGCAGAATCATGAAAAACGGCGACAGCAAGAAACCCGCCAAGCTCAGCGGTATGCCAATCAGGTGCAGCAAAAAGCTTGCGGGGTGCCGATGACGTGCCATCCAGTCTTCAACAAGTGGTGCCGGACTATGGGGAGGGCAGATCATGATTAAGAAGATTTACAAGTGGTGCAGGCGCGGTTGACGGATCTTGCGGACGGCAGGTAGCCTTCGATCGATCCCGTTCATCGTTCAAGAAGAATCATAGGGTATACGGGCCGGATCGGGCGGATCAACACAAGAGATGTTTTCTTTGGGTAGTTTTTTTTGTCAGCTTGGATCCAGGTCATCTTCTCCGATTGGTTAAGAGGTTTCACTTGTCTCGTTTTGAGCATACGTTTCTTCGCCTGGTGAGAGGGGAAACCCGTGGTCTTCTGGGGTTTGTGGGCCGGGCTGGATTGTCGGCACTCAGTTTGCCCTATGCAATTGGGGTACGCCTGAGGAACCGAAAGTTTGATCGAGGCGGCGAACATGTGACCCGGGTCGACCGCCCTGTGGTCTCGGTAGGAAACATCACACTGGGTGGCACCGGCAAAACCCCGGTCGTGGAGTGGGTGGCCCGCTGGTACCGCGAGCATGGGGTGCGCGTCTGCTTGTTAAGCCGCGGCTATGGCCAGTCCGACCATCTCAATGATGAGGGGCTGTTGCTGGACCAGAATCTTCCAGACGTTCCGCATCTCCAGGATCGAGATCGAGTTGCCTTGGCACGCATTGCCATTGATGAGCTGGAATCGGATCTACTGATTCTCGACGATGGCTTTCAGCACCGGATGCTGGCCCGAGACCTGGATCTGGTTTTGCTGGATGCACTCAATCCGTTTGGTAGCGGCCGGATGTTCCCACGCGGAATGTTGCGTGAACCTATTCGATCACTCTCGCGTGCCAGTGTGGTCATTCTTTCCCGAGCAGATCTGGTTGAGCCAGAGCGGCGAGTCGAGATTCGCCGTCTTGCGGAACGTACCGCCGGTCCGCTTTGCTGGGTCGAAGGACGACAGACACCAATCGGATTGGTGGATCACGAAGGGGTCGATCATGGCCTGGGCCCGCTCAAGGCCTCTCGCTGCATTGCGTTCTGCGGCCTCGGCAACCCTGAGGGATTCCGGCGCACGCTTCAAGGCCTTGGTGTTGATCTACTAGATTTCCGATCTTACCCAGACCATCACGTTTACAGCCGCACCGATCTTGATGATCTGGCCCTCTGGGCGCAACGTCAGCGGCCAGCACTCATCTTGACCACCCAGAAGGATTCGGTGAAGCTACGCGTCGATCAGATCGCGGAGATTCCGCTGCTTTCCTTGCGAATTGCATTCGAACCGCTTTCCGGGGTCGCTGAGCTAGAACAGGCGCTGGCGCGCTTGCTACCAAGCGTGGGCGAGTTGTCCTGAAAACGTGAGGCATCTGACCCACGTGAATTCCCCGAGATTCTGCGCGAAGGATCGCCCATGAATCGTGAACAGGCCGGATACGAGCGGCTCGTGGTATTTTGCCCGAACCTGATTGGTGATGCCGTCATGGCCACACCCACGTTTCGTGCGCTAAAAGAGGCATGGCCAAACTCAAGAATTACCGCGGTGATGAAGCCGCAGGTGGCCCCCGTCTTTGAGAAAGCGCCATGGATCGATCACACCGTTTTCTACACGGCGCGGGCCCGTGATCGGAACCATCGGTTGCTGCCCGCGGTTCGGGAGCTCCGTCATGCGAAGGCTCAGGTCGCACTCGTGTTACCCGGCTCATTCCGATCTGCGTTGATCACATGGATGGCTGGAATTCCGGTTCGTGTTGGCTATGCGCGTGGTGGTCGATCGGCGTTGCTCACCAAGCTCGTTCAACCGGAATTGACAGCAGCCGGCGGATTTTTGCCGGTCCCCGCCGTTGAATATTATCTGGCCCTGGCACGAACCATCGGCGCCTCCTCGCGCTCGCCGCGAACTGAGCTATTCACCACCAAAAAAGATGAGCGGGTTGCAGACGAGACCTGGGCCCGGCTGGGAATTCCACAAGACGGGACCGTGGTCTGCCTCAATACAGGCGGAGCCTTTGGACCGGCGAAAAACTGGCCACTCGACTACTTCGTGACCCTAGCCCTTCAACTCGTTGAGCAGGTGAACTGCCACGTGCTGGTGCTGTGCGGTCCTGGTGAACGAGAGAACGCCCGCACCATCGCAGCGCGTGCCGGCCACGCCCGGGTGGTGAGCCTGGCAGATCAGCCACTCTCGATCGGTCTCTCCAAAGCCTGTGTCCGGCGCTCTGCGCTTCTGGTCACCACGGATAGCGGTCCTCGTCACTTCGCCGGTCCATTTGGCACGCCGGTCGTTTCGCTATTCGGACCGACTCATATTGGCTGGACCCGAACCTATCACCCGAACGCCATCCACCTCCAGCAACCGGTACCGTGCGGCCCCTGCCAGAAGCCAACTTGTGCGGAAGGGCATCATCGGTGCATGGTTGAACTGACACCGGAAATGGTGCTGCGTGCCGCCCTGAAGTTGCTGGGGCCTGGGGCAAACCAATCACGTTCTCTGACAGTTTCATGCACGGTCTAACGTTTGCCTGGCCAGAGGTTTGAACATGGTGGCCGAGCCACGACACGAAAAACGGACCTGGCTTTTAACCGGGACCACAGGGTTTGTGGGTGCGGCCGTGCTGCAGGCCCTGGCTGGGTCGGGTTCGTTTTCACCGACCATTTTCTGTCTCGGTAGAAAACGACCAGCTTCTTGCCCCGTGGATCGGTTTCTGGAGTTCGACCTGAGCTTCCACTCCGCGAAGACTCTCTCCGACGTACTTGCTCCGCTGGGCCCCCTGGCCGTCATCCACGCGGCCGGCCGCACGCCACCCGCAGACGCACCCGCCATGTTCTCCACGAACACCCGTGGAACAGCCTGTTTGCTGGAGGCAATTCAATTGCTCCAGACCTCCGCACGCATGGTACTGGTGGGGTCCGCGGCCGAACTCGGTCCCGTACCTGTCGACCAGCTTCCTGCGCACGAGCTCACCCCATGCCGTCCCGTCGACTCTTATGGCCTGAGCAAATGGTCTTCCACCCGGCTAGGCCTGTCGGCATCGAATCCAGGCCGGCTTGAGGTGATGGTTGGGCGGCTCTTCAACCCCATTGGCCCGGCCGTACCAACCAGCCAGGTGTTTGGCCGGCTCGCGCGTGAACTCAGTATGCCTCGAATGGGCGTTGCGGAGATGGTCCTGGGAAATCTGGGTGCTTCCCGAGATTTCTTTGACGTTCGGGATGCAGCCAGTGCTTTGATCACGCTGATTCACGAGGGCAAGCATGGCCAGCTCTATCATATTGGCAGTGGAACGCCTCATACCGTGGCGGAAGGGCTCGGGCATCTGATTCGCTTGAGCGGGCGTAGTGTCAGCATTCGCGGGGCCGGCGACCCGCCCAGGCAAGGCCCCTCCTCTTCCTGGGCGTCTATCTCGCGGGTTTTGAATGAAACGAGCTGGCGTCCGCGGATCAGTTTTGAACAGAGTCTCAAAGATCTTTGGGACGATGTCTCCTTGCGGCAAGCCTTACGAGATTCGCCCCAGGCCGAGCCACGTCAGGTAGCCTGATCCTCGATCCGTGGTATCTGACCTCCATTCAAGGGTTCCTGACATCGCAAACCACCGTGGACCTGATGTGTACGCTGGTACCCCGCCGCTTGAAATACCCAGGCGCATCCTGAATGCCATGGTGACTCATTGCTTGCAGGAAGCGCCTAGCGAGGCGTGTGGCATTCTGGCCGGTGCGCATCAGCCGCTGGTCGAGGCGTTCTATCCGCTCCGCAACGAGCTGGCCAGCCGGACCCGGTACAATGCAGATCCTGGCGACCTGATCGCGGCGATTCAGAGTATGAGATCCCATTCGCTGGGAATGCTGGCCATTTACCACTCGCATCCAGACACGGTGGCGGTTCCGAGCCGGGTAGACTTGGAGCAGAATCACTATGGCCCGCTGCCACGGATCATCATTTCACTTCGCACGGCCGTACCGGAGGTCCGCATCTGGCGTCTGGGTGCGGCCGATTTCGAGGAATTGAGGTGGCGATTGCTAAGCCCAAGCGTTGAATCCCAAGGGCCGAGAATTTAGACTCATCTGCGTATCTTGTACTCAAAACCGAGCACAGGGCTGGCCGGGGTACATGCAACGTGCCAACAGGTGGTAGCGGCAAAGCCCTGGATTATCTCTTTCCCCAGAGCGGAACCGATGCAACGAACCCTGATCATTCTGAAGCCCGACTGCGTGCAGCGCCGCCTTGTGGGGCCCATTCTTTCTCGTTTTGAGTCGAAAGGGCTGACCCTGGTCGCTCTCAAGCTCGTTCAGGCCAGCCGTGCGATTGCAGAGCAGCATTACGGAGAACACCGAGATCGGCCGTTCTTTGGAGGCCTGCTGGACTTTATCACCCACGGTCCAGTAATCGTGGGCGTGTATGAGGGGCCAGAGGCCATCTCGGTCGTTCGCAAGATGCTTGGCAAAACCAATGGTGCCGAGTCTGAACCGGGCACGATTCGTGGCGATTTTTCCGTGAGCAAGCAGAATAATCTGGTCCACGGTAGCGATAGCCCCGAGTCGGCTACGCGTGAGATCGCCCTTTGGTTTCGGCCCGAGGAACTTGTGAGCCACCAGCTTTCGGGTCACGAGTGGGTGACCGGCTGAGTGGTGGTCTGTCTGGGTTAAACACGTTGGCATTTTGTTTTGTTATCGGCCGGCCAGGAGACCCTCGCGATGGCTAAACGCGGTTCGCAGTCAAGTCCCTTGCCGGCCGATGAGGTCGCGGAATTACGATCTCAGATTGAGCACCACAACCGGCTCTATTATGTGGATGCTGCTCCTGAGATCAGCGATCACGAATTTGACCGGTTGCTGAAGCGACTGGAGGCGTTGGAGGCGGCTCATCCCGACCTGCTCACGCCCGATAGCCCAACTCAGCGGGTGGGAGGCCAGCCGCTCGAAGGTTTTCGCACGGTCGAGCACCGGATTCCGATGCTCTCGATTGATAACACGTACACCTTTGATGAGGTACGAGAGTGGGACCAGCGGGTCAGGAAAGGTCTGGCACCGGGCGAGGTGGTCCGCTACGTGGTGGAACTGAAGGTTGATGGGGTTGCGGTCTCGTTGCGGTATGAGAAGGGCACGCTTGTTATTGGAGCCACGCGCGGAGATGGGGCGTCTGGGGATGATATTACCTCGAACGTGCGAACCATCCATGAAATCTCGATGCGGCTCCAAGACAAGCCGCCGGCAGTGCTTGAGGTACGTGGCGAAGTTTTCATGACCAATGCCGAATTGGTGCGTTTGAACGATCTGCGTCGGGCGGCCGGCGAAGCCCCGTTTGCGAACCCACGAAACTCGACCGCGGGCTCGCTCAAGCTGCTTGATCCAAGGCAATGCGCCAAGCGCCGGTTGCGTTTTGTGGCCCACGGCCTGGGTGAGACGGCTGGGATTACCGAGCCCAGTTACACGGCCATTCTCAAAGATCTTCAGCGTTGGGGAATTCCGGTCACTCCCGGAATTGCCACCTACGCCAGCATTGATGAGGTCATTGAGCACGCACAACAGTGGGATCTGAAACGGAATGAACTGCCGTTTCAGACCGACGGGCTGGTGATCAAGGTCGATAGCCTGGAGCAGCGAGAACGGCTTGGGGCCCGGACCAAGAGCCCTCGATGGGTCATTGCCTACAAGTATGAGGCCGAGCAGGCGGTCTCCCGAATTCTGGGCATTACCGTGCAGGTGGGCAAAACTGGCAAGCTGACGCCGGTTGCGGAACTGGAGCCCGTTCTACTGGCGGGCACCACGGTAAAGCGTGCCACTTTGCACAACGCAGACGAGATTAGCCGTAAAGACGTGCGGGTGGGTGATACGGTTGTGGTTCAGAAGGCGGGCGAGATTATCCCGCAGGTGGTTCGTGTCGAGCTGGACGCCAGGACCGGCAAAGAAAAGCCGTTCCGGTTTCCGACAGCCTGCCCCTGTTGCGGCGCTCCGGTTTTTCGGCCTGAGGGCGAGATTGATTACCGCTGCACGAGCACTCCTTCCAATTGCTCGGCCCAGTTCAAGGAATGGCTGCGGTTCTATGCTGGGCGTGATGCCATGGATGTTGAGGGGCTCGGTGAGAAAGTGATTGAGCAACTGGTTGACCAGGGGATGGTGAAGAGTCTGGCCGATCTGTACCGGTTAGAGCCTGGTCCGCTGGGTGAACTTGTGCTTTCCACCACAACCCGTGACGATGGCAAGACGATCGCCAGAACGTTTGGCAAAAAGTCGGCTGAGAATCTGCTTGCTGCACTTGCTGCAAGCAAGGACCGTTCGCTGGATCGGTTTGTGACGGGCCTGTCGATCCGCCATGTGGGGTCACGCGTGGCAGAAATTCTCGCGGAGCGATTCCGGACCCTGGCCGCGCTTCGAGACGCTTCTCGGCAAGAGTTGGAGAGTGTGCCGGGCTTAGGTCCAATTGCCGCCGGTTCGGTGTTTGAGTTCTTCCAGAAAGCCGAACACCGGAAACAGATTGACGATCTGCTGGCGGTGGGTGTGGATCCTCAGCCGATGGTGGTGGTAAGTCGGTCCGGTTTGCCCCTGACCGGCAAGACTTTTGTGATCACCGGCACCCTTCCCGTGCGAAGCCGGGGCGAGACGGAAGAGTTGATCAAGAAGGCCGGTGGTAAGGTGACCGGCTCGGTCTCGAAATCCACCAACTACCTGGTGGTTGGAGAAGATGCGGGCAGCAAGCTGGAGAAAGCGAAACAGCTTGGAATCCAGATTTTGAGCGAGTCTGAACTTGAGCAGCTTGCGCAAGGTTAACCGGTTGGCTCTCTGATTCTTGGGCTAAACGGTCGCTTGGAAGCTGGCTTGGCCTGCCCTGCGCCGGGAGTGACTTGGCTTTGCCTCTGCAAGTTTGTGGTGACCTGAATGCTGAGGCGATGTGGGTTGATCTGGGAGAACGGACCCACTTTCATTAAAATTTGGTTCTGAGACACAATCTGTCTAAGAAATCATTGAACTGCCAGAGTGGAGTTTTGAAGTGACAGAGAGCCGGTCTTTTTCCCCACCCAAGCAAGTCGACATGAAGAACCGCTATCTGGCGGGTTTTCTGGCCTGGCTGATTCCGGGTTTAGGCCACTGGTACCAGGGCCGCAAAGGGAAGGCGGTTCTTTATGCCACGTGCATTCTCGGGCTTTTCTTTCTTGGTTTTTTCCTGGGTGAAGGGCGAAACGTCTTCTTCCGGTGGACCGATCCGAGACAAGACTCCGAGAATTTTCGGTTCAGTTACTTCTGCCAATTTTTTGTGGGGTTGCCCTCATTGCCTGCGCTCATTCAGGCAACCTTCAAGCGCTATGGTATGGACCCCATTCTGTGGGGTTACCAGGCCGAGCCAAGCATGAAAGAGCTTTTTGGAGTTCATCCCAGGCTTGGCCCGCTGGTTGAAATTGGATGGGTCAACACGGCGATTGCCGGGCTTTTGAACCTTCTGGCGATTTTTGATGCATTTGAGGGGCCGGCTCATGGGGATGAGCCTGAAGAGGTTGCGAAGACTGCCACACCCGCCGCTTCCGCTCCGGTCACCTCTTCCCAGGCACACGCATGACCCCCCAAAATCTGAACGTCTACTGGTTCCTGATTCCGCTGACCACCGCCATCAGCCTGGTCTATTCGGCCTCAAGAAATGAGACCTGGCCCCGGATCTGGCGGCAGGCCGTACGGCTGGCGTTGACCATCCTTATGATCATGGCGGTTGCCACCCTGGTGCTGCTGCTGCTGAACGTGGTGATGGAATGGCCAGCCTCATCCAAACCACGCGGATGATTGCACGCTGGGTTGTCTTGAGCCCCGATCGGGGCGGTACGATGTGCGCCCAGGGTGAAACCCTCGTTGTCGATCCCAAGTCTTGCTGAGGCTGCACACTTCTGGGAATCAGAAGACACGTGCGTGCTCTGGTGAAGTGTGACAAATGACCAGAGCAGGCCCTCTTCCATGGCTTCACAACACGGATGACCCGCAAGCCGGCGACATCCATGCCACCAGAGCAGGCGCTCTTCCATGGTTTCACTGCACGGATGACCCGTAGCCGGCGACATCCATGCCACCAGAGCAGGCGCTCTTCCACTTGGCCACGGTGTTTCGCTGGATCTGGGTGGCCCAGGCGTCTGATCCGTTTTTGCCTGTCGGTTGCGTGAGCATCACCGATCGAGCTGGTCGTTCTGACCGATATCCATGATGACGGTCGCTGGTTCCAGGGGAACCGAACGGTGCGGCGAATCCACGCCTTGAGGTGGATCTGTGCGGTGTTGCGCTGGTAGCCCTGGCGGCGGCTGTACCGGATCCAGCAGGTGACCGGCCTGGAACCGCTCTCCCAGGTAGTACTTCTTGGCATCTGCATTGTTGAGGATCTGCTGACTGGTACCCCAGACCACCACTTTTCCTTCGTGGATCAGGTAGCTGCGGTCCGCGCTCTCAAGAACCCGCTCCACTGAGTGATCGGTCAGCAAGATTCCGATGCCGAAGCTCTTGGCCAGGTCTTTGATGACGTCCTGGATCTCGCTGACGGTTTTGGGATCGATGGCCGCGAACGGTTCGTCGAGCATAAGCAGCTTGGGCTCGGTCACAAGCGAGCGTGCGATTTCCACACGCCGGCGTTCGCCGCCAGACACGCGGCTGGCGCTGGTCTTGCGGACATGGCTCAGGCCGAACTGCTCAAGCAGTTGATCCTGCCGGCGCCGACGTTCTTTTCGGTTCAGGTCTTTGCGAGTTTCGAGAATGGCCATGAGGTTGTCTTCAACAGACAGTTGCTTGAAGACGCTGGCCTCTTGTGGCAGGTAGCCTAGGCCGAGCCGGGCCCGCTGATACATGGGTAAACGGGTCACGTCTTTGTTGTCGAACATGACCTGACCGGCATCGGCATCGATGAGGCCGATGGTCATCCGGAAGCTGGTGGTTTTACCTGCGCCGTTGGGACCGAGTAGCCCGATGATTTCACCGGCGTCGACGTCGAAATCCACCTTGCTAACAACGAGTCGGCGCCCGTAGCTCTTCTGAAGATTGCGGACTTCGAGCAAGGCCATTGGATGTGTCCTCCGTGACACGCGTGCAGACTCGGTTGCAAATGTCGTGCGTTTGACTCAGCGGATCCACTTCATCCGTTCGAAGTTCGGCCGGAACGGTATGCGGAAGTTTCGGCTACCGCCCAGGGGCAGGTTTGGCCAGAACGGCTTTCCGTGTGGCCAGTAAACGTAGAACGCTTTGCCGATAAGGAGTTCCTCTGGAACTTCCCAGGCCTGGCGATCTCCATCGTCCCAGTCACGATCCCGAAGGCTCCAGCCTCGCCCGTCTTTGCTTCTGGGGCTGTTATCGCCAAGCATCATGTACGATTCAGAGTGAATGGTGTATTCCGCAGGCCGGAGTTCGCTAATTCGACCAAATTCCGTGGGGTCAGAAAGCGTGGTGCCCCGGAAGATCCCGAGCCCCGTGTAATCCCAGTCACCTGGTGTAAGTGTATAGTAAATATCTCGGCAGAGAACAAGGTCGCTCACCGTGACCGAGGCTGCTCGCGAGGCAATTCGCACCGGCTGAAGGTCTTCCGCGGTGGGGGCTCCGTACCCCTCCTGCCCGTCTTGCACCAGCATCCCCTCACCAAAGGGGGTGTCGCCGTCAATCCAGAGGGTCAGGCGGCCATCGACGTTCGCAAACTGAATATCATGCGTACCGCCGTTTTTGAACGCGGTCGGGGCTGGGTCTCCCAGTTGTTCATCGTCACGGAAGAGCCGGGCCTGCCCAGTTTGCAGATCAATCTCACAGTGGTAAAAGACACCGGCTTCGACCAGGGTCACACGCAGCGCTCCAGATTTCTCTGTACTCTTGGCCTGGAACCGAATCGAGAGATCGCCCACCCAGTGGGGTGAGATCGGGTCGGCCATTTGCTGCTCGTACGGCGACCCCGAATTGTAGGAATAGTAGTCTGAAATCAGTCTGGGTTGAGGATCTGCCGGCTGCCCCGCAATCAATGCGCGAGACTGAGATGGGTCTGGGATCAGATGTTGGTACCGCAGGGTCGACCAGGAATCGGTTGGCTTTGAGGTGTAAGCAGACGTTTGAGACTCAACCTCAGACCAGGAGCTAGGTTCCGAGGCAGACCAGCGATGCCAGGCTGGCTTGGCTTCCAGCAATTTGGGCCGATAGCGATCGTCGTAAACCGTCTGGAGCATGGCCTGCAAATGTGGCATCGGCTTGCGTAAGAGCCGAAAGTCATCGTCGGTGCCCAGAGGTTTACGCAAGATATCGCCATGAATGATCTTGAGCTGCTCGTTGGGCATACCGACCAAGCGTTTGATGTAGTTGGTTTCGGGTTCCTCTGGGTAATGGAAGACCACCACCTCCCAACGCTTCGGCTGGTCCTTGGAAACCCAGGGCAGGTTGTACAGGAACTTATTGACCAGAATGCGGTCACCATTGAAGGTTGGCCGATCTGCCAGCTTCACTGGTAACCGGCAATTGGCACAGATCCCGCTGACCACCGTTGCGAGTTCTCGCTGGTTGCCTCGATGATCGAATTCCTCAGAGGCGTTCACCATGAACTGTGCGCCGCAGCGTGGACAGTCGACATCCTTGTGCATTCCCATCAGGGTGGGTGCCATCGATCCCGTGGGAATCACGAACGCTTCCGCACCAAACCCACGTACCAGGAACGCCAGAATAAAGGCGATGGCTATCTGTTCAACAAAGTCACGAAGCGGGCTGATGGAATGCGGCCGGTGTGGGTGGGGCACCCCCGCGCCAGGTTGCGTGACTGGAGATGCTAACGCGGGTGGGAGTGAGGAATTCCGAGCCATGTCAGCAACATTTCCGGGAGAAAGCGATGTTTTTGATGAGCCTGAATTCAGACGCAAGATCGAGCGTCTGGGAATGCTTCCTGGAAACGGGTTCCAAACCAAGGCCGGCTCACGCTCACGGGAGGTGCCTGGACCAAGGCCTGAAATCGCCTCCTACTATCGAATATAGCGAATTTCCCGGAAATCAGGAACCCAGAAGGGTGCCCTGCCCAACCAGAACCACGGCCGCATCCGACCGGGCAAGTGAACCAGAATCGGCTTCCCAATAAACTCCTCACGACGCACCACCGGTCCAGTTGACCAGAACCGGCTATCGTGAGAGATTTCGCTGTTATCGCCCAGTAGAAAATATTCATCGGGCCCAAGCTGGTACGGCTTGGCCACTCCAAAGCCAGGCTGAAACAGCCCGGAAAGCTGAGGGGTGTAGTAGATATCGCGAAACACCCGGAGATGCCGCACGGTTGCCGCGCCACCACGAACGCCAATTGCCAGAACGGGAGCGGGACTGGGTGGGCCAGAATCTTGCGTGGGGAAGTCCACGGGATCAAAGGCAAGCTGGCCGTTCATGGCAACCAGCAAGCGATGATCGAAATACGAAACCTCCACGCGTGTGAACCGGAGTGCCCCGCCGGCCGAAACCTGGAGCTTTCCAGGCCCCGGGCAAATCACCACACGCTGGCCGTTCTGGCGAACCTCAGGCTGTGCCCCCGCCCCGGCCGAAAGTGCGACTTCCAGCCGATCGCGGCCTCGACCAAGCGTAAACAGGATCGGCTGATCCGGTTCGCTCAGTGCGACCTCGGTTTCTAGCATCAGGTCTTCAACGCGGTAGTCGCCGCCCAGGCCTACTCCATTGTAGGAAAGGTAATCGCGAATCGGCCCGGTTGCCTCGCGGTCGGGCTGCCAGTGGCGATAACTCAGCCAGTCTGTTTCCTCAGCCGGCTGGCCCTTGCCTTGCGCCTGGAACCCACCGGGAATCGGTTGCCAGGTTGTCGTGCTTTCTTCACCCGACTTGTTGCCACCATGAACAATCCAGCGCGGATTGAACGCGTAGTCCGCCGGTTGGTGGTCATGGTCGTACACAAGCACACGAACGGCTCTCTGTTCGGCAAGGCTCTTGGGCTGGATTCGCCCGTTGATATAGAGATCCCCATCACGGATCTGAACCTCTTCTCCCGGCAAGCCCGCCACCCGTTTCACGAACGGTTGCCCATTTCCCTCCGGGCCGGAAAAAACGGCAACTTCCCAGCGTCTGGGGGCTCGGAACGCATAAAAATGCTTCTGAACCAGCACCCGATCTCCCTCGGACAGGGTCTGGAAGGCCCCTTCCACGTCCGGGTTCCCGCAGTTCGGGCAAACCGGTTTGCCCAGGTCGGAAGTCTCCCCCTCTAAACCCAGATCGAACACGATCTGGCAACGCGGGCAGATCCTATCGGTATGCACGCCCAGTAGCCCAGGCGCCATCGACCCACTGGGTACCACATACGCTTCGGCCAGAAAGACCCGCACCAGGGCCAGGCCAATACCCAGCAGAACGAACGACTCAACGAACTTCCGCACGATCGCGGAAGTTCTTGGCCGCCTGAGATGCGTTTGACCAAGCTGGGTAGAGCCAGCCACCTGATCAGCTTCCCGGCATCGGTTTTGTACCCGGTAAGGAGACGCGAAGTCGGCCATCGGAGCCCCTGAACCGAGTAACGCACCAAGCCTCTGAAGAAAGGCAGAGGGTGCGCCTTATTCCTCGGAGGAATCCAGAACAGAGAGGAACGCGTCTTGAGAGATCTCGACGTTCCCCACCTGTTTCATACGCTTCTTGCCTTCTTTTTGTTTTTCGAGCAGTTTTCGTTTTCGTGTGATGTCGCCACCATAGCACTTGGCGGTGACGTTCTTTCGCATGGCGGAAATCGTTTCTCGGGCCACGATCTTGCTGCCGATAGCTGCCTGGATCGCGATTTCGAATTGATGCTTATCAATTTCGGCCTTGAGTTTTTTCACCAGCCGCAAGCCACGTCGGTAGGCCTGATCGCGGTGCACCACCACGGACAGGGCATCGACCTTATCACCGGCAACCAGTACGTCCAGCCGCACGAGGTCGGCTGCGCGGTAGCCAATAAGATCGTAATCCATGGTCCCGTAGCCACGGGTGGTGCTTTTCAGCTTGTCATAGAGGTCATAGATCATCTCAGCCAGGGGTAGCTCATAAGCAAGAATGACCCGGGTTGGAGTGATGTATTCGGTTTTGAGATAAATCCCGCGTCGGTCGGTGCAAAGCTGCATGAGCTGGCCAATTGCATCGGCTGGAATGATGAACTGGACCTTGGCGATCGGCTCACGAAACTCTTCGATGTCGCCCGGTTCAGGAATTCTGGTGGGATTTGAGACGTGCAGAACCTCACCCTGGCGCGTGAGAATTTCATAAGTGACGTTGGGTGCCGTTTGCACCAGCGCCAGATTGCTTTCCCGCTCAAGCCGTTGCTGGACGATCTCCATGTGGAGCATGCCCAGGAATCCGCAGCGGAAACCGAACCCAAGGGCGTCTGAGGTCTCAGGCTCAAAGGTGAAGCTGGCGTCGTTGAGCGAGAGTTTTTGGAGGGCGGTTCGCAGATCATCAAACTGGTTATGGGTGGCGGGAAAGAGTCCGCAGTACACAACCTGCCTGGGTTCCTGGTAGCCGGGAAGTGCGTCGGTGGCCGGCCTGATCGCCGTGGTAATTGTATCGCCGATGCGAACTTCAGAGAGCAATTTGATGTTGGCGATGACGTAGCCGACCTGGCCAACGGAGAGTTCATCGCAGGCCACGGCGTGCGGCCGGAACCGGCCGAGCCCGGTCACTTCGTGCTCAGTGTCTCCGGCCATCAGGCGAATCTTTTGGCCGGTCCGTAGGGTGCCATCCACCACTCGGCAATAAACCACCACGCCCTGGTAGTCATCAAACTTTGAGTCAAAGATCAGGGCGCGAAGTGGGGCATCAACCTTGCCGGCTGGCGCAGGGATTCGATCAATGATCGCTTTGAAGAGCTCAGGAACTCCCTGTCCGGTTTTGCCACTCACGGCCAGAACTTCGTGGCGGTCGAGCCCAAGGGTTTGCTCGATCTCGTCCTTGACTTCCTCAGGCCGAGAGGCCTGCATGTCAATTTTATTGAGCGCGGGAACGATGGTCAGATCCGCGCCAATGGCCGCGTAGGCATTGGCCACGGTTTGCGCTTGCACGCCCTGGGTAGAGTCCACCAGCAAGATAGCCCCTTCGCAGGCAGCCAGGCTGCGGGAGACCTCGTAGTGGAAATCGACGTGCCCGGGGGTATCGATCAGGTTGAGTTCGTAGGTCTGACCGTCGAGCAGGTAGTTAATTGCGACGGCGCGGGCTTTGATTGTGATGCCGCGTTCCCGTTCCAGGTCCATATCGTCGAGCAATTGCTCGCGAAATTCGCGCTGGCTGATCGCCCCTGACTGAAGCAGGAGTTGATCGGCAAGGGTGCTCTTGCCGTGGTCAATGTGAGCGATGATCGAGAAATTTCGGATGAACTTGGGGTCGATCGCCATGGTCGGTCGGGTTCAGCTCAGCGGCGGCCGTCGCGAACAACGGCAGTGGGTAATTTCCTGATAATCTATCAGAAACCTTGGCGTTCCGGGAGTCGATTCGTCGCCCGACCGCCCATCTCTGTTGGGATGGCCTGAAAAAAAGGAGGCGATCAGGACCTGGGACCCGGCGGTACGGGATTGAAGCCACGGGCTGGGAAGGCTGTCACTGGTTTTTCGGCAGCAGAAACAGCCAGGCGCTGGGGAGAGGCCCACCCGCCTGGCTGTTGGCTAAAACCGTGTTCAGGGAACCGATCTCAGGAAGACTTGAGAACTCCCTTACGGATGAAGACGGTGTAATTGCCGCCGGGCGTTCCGTTCTGGTCGCCATCAAAAGCCCGCCCCTGGACATCAAGTAGACCGCTCATGACCAGGCGATAGCTTGAGGTCTTGCTCAGAGGCTTTTTGGGTGTGATGGTGATCTGAGTGCCGCCGGCGGTGTACTTGAGAGTGACAGCCACGGGCGTGACCTTGTTCTTCGTTCCCAGCAAAACGAGGCTGTAATTGCTGAGGCTGGTGGCCGTGGAGGCCAGCACCGAGCTGGAGAGCTTGACCTGGATGGTGCTGATCTGGCTCTTGTTCTTGGGGTTGAACAGCAACTGAGAAGAAACCACCGTGACCAGCGGCCCTTGCACATTGATTGGAACCGAGACCAGGGTAGAGAGGGTGCTCAGCCCAGGGGCAGCGGAAGTCGACTCAGTGGCTTTGATCACGGCCTTGTAGGTGCCAACCAGGTTGGCTGGCGGCGTCCAGGAGAAAGCTCCCGTTTTGGAGTCAACCGTGGCTCCAGGCGCGTTGGACGAGGGGTCCAGCGAGTAAATCACCCCCTGCGGATCGGTGGCGGAAACGGTGAACGACAGATTGGTACCGGCGGAAACGCTCTTGCTACCGAGTGGTGGGTTGTTGGTGATGCCGGGGCCGGCGTTGACCACAATTCTCTCAATGGCGGTTGATGAGAGCGGGGGCACGCCGTTGTCTGTCACGTGGATTGCAACGTTGTAAGTTGCGCCCGCGTTTGCAGCATTCGGCATCCAGAGGAAGGCCCCGGAACTGGCATCAATCGTCGCACCAAGAGGGGCCGTGCCCGCGTCGAGGGTATAGGTGATCTTCTGGCCTGGATCGGGGTCAGACCCAATGGCGGTGAACTGAACAGGCACGCCGGGATTGGTTATTACCGAGCCGGGAACCGAAATTGTGGGCACCCGATTGCTACCTTGGACACTCAAGAAAAATGGCTCGAAGCCAGTTGTGGTGGTTCTGGCGGAGAGCAAGATTCCGCCCGCCCCGCTGCTCAGCAGTCGAGGGGTGGTAACAACCAATCCGGCCGGGAACTGATCTGCAACCTGGGCGTTACCGGCTGTCCCGTCGGTTTTCCAGACCTGAGTTCCGCTCTGTCCGTCATTGGCGGTGAAGAACAGGTTGGATCCGCTGGCCAGAAGCTGGGTCTGGGCGGAATTGAACGCCGAGCCAACCCCTGGGTTAAGGTCTTTTACCATGAAGGTGCCGGCCGCCGTTCCGTTGGTTCGCCAGAGCTCTGCGCCATGAATTCCATCATCGCCGGTGAAGAACGTGGTGGAGGCAAGTTTCGTGAACCCTGCCGACCCGGATCCAGGCGCAACATTTCCCAGCACCTGGGTTCCGGCGGGTGTGCCATCGGTTGCGTACAGGGCCGAGCCGCCCGAGCCCGTGGACGCGAAGAAGACAACCTTTGTGCCAGCCTCGGTGAAACTGGTAGGCAAGGCGTTGGCCGAACCACTCAGAAGATCGGTGAGCAGGTGGGTTCCCAGAGTGGTGCCATCACTGATCCAGGGCTCTGCACCATGAGCGGCGTCTGTGAACGTGAAGACGACCTGGGAGCCGAGTACGCCAAGGGTCGAGCTAGCCTGGGGATTGGAGGCCAAGCCTTGGAGGCTGATGCCGTTCTTGGCGATTTGCTGGAATGCGGCACCCGAATCGGTGGCCCAAAGGATGCGCTGGGGGTTGGGGCTGGCCGAGTCGGAGATGAAGAAAAGTTTCGCGTCGTTGCCGTTTGCGTCTTTGGTAATGGCAAGCTGGCTGAGCGAGGAGTTTGAGAATGGCACCGAGAGAACCAGTTCCGCAGCCTGCTGGCTGGCGGATGTTCGCCAGAGCTGGATAGTGGCATTGGGGTTATTGGCAGCCCCGTTCTGGATCGCAAAGTAGAGCTGGCCCTTGAATGTTACAGGAGCGCCCCTGGCGGCGGTGACCGGCAGAGACTGAACCTGGGTGGTTCCGCTGGCGGTTCCGTCGGTCTGCCAGAGGCCACTCGACCCATGATCGCCCTGGACCAGGTAATAGCCGGTACCGTTCGAGGTCGTCCCCCAGAGCGGGGTCACCCCGAAGACGGGATCGAGATGTTTCAAAAGGCTGGTGCCGGTGGGGGTTCCATCGGTTTGCCAGAGGGCCTGACCCGTCAGCGAATCATTGGCAAAGAACAAGGTCTTATTGCCCATGGCCACGGCATTGTTGGGGTTGGACCCAAGGCTTGAATTGGACAGACCGGTTACCACCGAATCTGTACCGGGGGCTGTGGCTGACCCGTCTGACTTCCAGAGTTGGCTCACGCCATCGGGTCCGGCATTGGCGGCAAAGTAGACAACGGAGTTTCCACCGGCCGTTGACAGGCCCTTGAATCCTCTGGGGAATGAGCCCTGACTGCCTGGGTTGATATCTTTGACCTGCCAGGCGGTTAATCCATCACTGGCCCAGAGTTCGTCTCCGCTTGCTGCGGAGGCGTGATCAAAGAACACCAGCTTGGCGCCGGCAATCAGCCGATTTTGAGGGGCGAGATCGGAACCGGTGGCGGGTTGTAGCCGGTCAATCAGCTTTGTCAGGGTGCTCCCATCGGTTGACCAGAGCGTAATTTGCAAGGAGTTCGGATTCAGAACTTCCAGAAACAGATGACCACTAACCACTGCAGAACTGATGACCGTTGCGTTGGGGTTTGATGAGATTACCCCCAGCGAGTTTGAGGTTATGCCCGACGCTGCAATATGGCGAAGCTCAAGGCCATTCACGCTGCTGAGCAGGTAGAAGAAATCGGTGCTGGTGCCATAGGAGCCAACCAGCGCCGATCCTACGGGAATGCCACCGAGCTGAGTGACGGAGCTTGCGGAGCCGTTGTTCGTGATTTTGAGCAACGACGTGCTGCCGGTCGTCGAGGCCAGGAATAAGCTACTGCCGACCGGGGTCAACGATGTTGGAGCTGAGATTGGCTGGAGATTGGCCGTGGTCACCGGTTTGGTACCGGCCGCCGTTCCGTTGGTTTGCCAGAGTCCGGCCTGAGCGCCTGAAGCGACGGGGAAATACGCCATGCCGCCAGCCACGGGATAGCCACCGGTGCTGGTCAGTGCCGAGCTTGCCCCGGTGGCAACCGCTTGCAGTTCGGTGGCCCCCAGGTCGGTCGCCTGCAGTTCCCAGACTCCCGTGGAAAGTGGAGTGTTGCCGGCGAAGCTGGTCCCGGAAAAGAGGAGTTCTGTACCCAGAACTGTCAGTCCGGAGCTAACGCTGAGGCCGGTCTGTTCGCCGCCGAGCGCTGTAACCTGGGTGGTTCCGTTCGAGGTTCCATCGGTACGAAACAGCCTTGTTTGCTGAATGCCGGGGCCAACCTGAGTAGTGGCAGTGAAGAAAATATAAGAACCGAGGCGGGTGAAATTGGTGGGATCCGATGAAGCCGCACCGCCGCTCAGGTTCTTCAGTTCCGAAGTTCCGGTTGGGGTGGCGACCCAAGCCTGACGGCCATCACCGGTATTCCCATCCGCCGAAAAGACAATGTTCGAGCCAAACAGGGTGGCATTGCTCAGTGAGATCCCGCGTGTTGAGCTGGTCGAGCTGGCCACGTCGAACGTGCCAAGGGTCACCGCTTTGACGGCCCCTACCGGTATAAACGCCAGGTTTTCATCTCCCTGGGAGTTGAGCGAGGTGAAATACGTTCCGTGCGAGGTCGGTAAGACCTGAAGCACCGAGCCGGCCGCCTGGCCAATATCCTGGAGCAATGTGGCCGTAAGCAGTTCACGACGCTCCATCGACTCCAGATCCAGGCGGATCGAGCGCTTCACGCGTGTCGTTTTTTTCATTTTCAAGCGATCTGGTTTACTGAACATCAAACGCGTGATTCGTTGGGGAATCATGGTGCGGAATACTCCAAAACTTCGATGCTCAGTGGGTGATTGATCGAATAGTGTCGTTTATGTGGGGTAATCGCTGTCCATGCCGACGGAACAGCCCGTCCAGATCCAAGGCGATCGTAAGAGGCGTCGTGCCGTGAATTCTTTGCAGACTTGGACAAAGCATAACTTGCACTTTGAGCTCGCAGGTTGAGCCGAGGACCGGAATCAACACGCGCTGGCCGGTTGTGCTGAAGCATAGTCTGCAAAAGAGTCACCGTCGCGAAGAACGCAGGCCGTAGTAAACGAGCAATCGTTGCCAGTGTGACAGCTTGCCAGAATTCCCCATGGTTCCATTGAGTGCACCCCGAGAAATCACACCCTCAGTCCTAGCGTAAATGGGTGCACGCATGCAAGATTCGTATCATGATTGGGCTTTGCGTATTCGCTGTCAAGTTTGAGGTGCTGGGGCAACAGCCAATTTGATGGCAGATCTACCGCTATCTATGGCGGTTGCAGGTTGGCGGTTTCCGGTCTGCCCCTTGCGTCCCGGATTTGATGCGCATGAAGAAACCCGCCAGCACTCACAAGTTGCGAGTGCCGGCGGGTAAATTCGTGAATTTCAAGTTGGGCCCACCGAGTCAGGCCCTGGATTGTCAACGGTTGGGGTTCAGCTCTTTCCGAACGACATTCGGGCACAGCCAGCCGCGCCAATGAAGCCGGCATCTCCGCCAAGCTGAGCGAACTCGATTCGCGTTTCCTTGGAAGGGAGTGGGAAGGCGATCTGCTGGACGACCGACCGGATTTGCTCCAGGAATGGGAGTCCTGCCCCAATCATACCGCCGCCGAAAACGATGATATCTGGGTCAATGGTGTGCATCAGGCTGGTGGCCCCAACACCCAGGTAGCGTGCGGTTTCTCTCATGAGCCGCAGGGCCAAGAGATCCCCCTCAGAGGCCGCCAGGTTAATGGCATGGGCGGTCAGAGAACCGTTGGCGAGGTTGGCTCTGAGTGACGACGGTTCGTGCTCCTCGAGCGCCTCTAGGGCCCGCTTCACCAACGCCGTTGCCGAGGCGTACGCCTCCAGGTGCCCATACTGGCCGCACGAGCAAAGCCGACCATCTTCCATCTGAATGATCAGGTGGCCGCATTCTCCACCGTGCGAGTGGCGTCCCTGAACAATTTTCCCGTTTTCCACAATTCCGCAGCCGATGCCGGTTCCCAGTGTGAACATGACCAGAGAAGAGGTTCCTCGGCCAGCGCCCACCCAGTATTCGCCGTAGGCTGCGGCGTTCGCATCATTTTCCAGGATCGTCGAACATTTCAGACGTTCGGCAAGCTTGTCGCGGATTGGCCAGTTGGTCCATCCAGGAAGGTTGGGAGGATCAAGCAGCAACCCTTTGTGAATATCCATGGTGCCTGGAGAGCCAAGCCCAACGCCTCGAATTTGATTCCAGCCAATCCCACTTGCGTCCACCGCGCGTTCAGCGGCATCCACCAGATGAGACAGCCCAACCTCTGGACCGCGGTCGGCCTCGGTCGGGCGACTCACGGATGAAAGTGGAAGGCCGTCGTTGTCAACCACCCCGCTCTTGATATTGGTCCCACCCAGGTCGACACCAAGATAGAATGGTGGACGGAAACCCTCCAGACTCATGATCGGTCTCGCAATTCGTGCCAGGCTGGAAATGAAGTGTCCGCGGAAACACTGTCCCGCGTATGCTTCTGTTCTAGCCCGCGCCCTTGGTTCAGGTCAATTGGTCGGTGAACGGATGAGGGATCTTGGTGGGAGCCGTTTCACTGAGATTTGCAAAGCTTCCTTCTATTGAGCCCCAAACAGTGACACCTCCAAAATCGCTGCCAGGCCGGTTCAAATGGCCGGAAATGGTGTTCGGTCGGCTTCCCTCCCGTAGGCTCTGGCTCCGTCAGACCGCCTGGGTTGGGCTTGCCGCTTTCTCGCATTCGGAGCGGGGCCAAGGGCAAGAGCCGGCCGCGGCCACTGAGATCGAGGGTGCTCCGGAAGAGGTGCAAGCGCGGGCCAAGAAGGCTGGCTTGCCCCCATTGAGGGTTCAGTCGGGTGACCGTTATGTGGCGATTGGTAATGCCAGCGAACAGTTTCAGCAAACGGCCATCGGCCTGTGCGAAGGGCTTGCTGTCGATTTTGTAACCCATTTTTCCGAACGTAAGTTCTCAATTCAAAAACTGGCCAGAAAATTGCCGCTGGTGATTCTTGCGAATCCGAAAGACTTTGCGGCATTCCTGGGGGTGCCGGATGAGCCAGGCACGGTTGCTGGAATCTATGAGGTGCGGTCTGGATGGCTGGTGGTGCGTGATCATCGTGGAAAGCAAGCGAACCAAGGCGAACGCGCCAACTCCATCGCCCTGTTTCATGAAGCGACCCATCAGCTTTCTTATGAAACACGCCTTCTCCATTCCGAGGCCAATATTCCGCTGGCCATTGTGGAAGGATTGGGCACTTATGGGGAAGTGCGACGACCTGACGGCCGTACGCGTGTGGGGGCTCTGAATCACGAACGGCTTCAGGTTCTGGGGGCTGCCGCACGGGACGGCCTTAGCCTGTTCACGCTGGGTGAACTGGTGAACGATGATGAATTATTTGAATTACCAAGGACCGAGCAGCTTGCATACGCTCAGGCTTGGGCACTCATCCATCTGCTGATGCAGCCTGCCTGGACACCGAAATTTCAAGCGTATCTGGAGAAGGTCAATACGCGTCGAGATGCCAGGTCTCGGCTCGCCGACTTTCAAGATGCCCTGGGGCCGCTTGCCACCCTGGATGCCGAGCTGAAGAAACACGTGAATCGACTGATGAGAAAATCCTGACCGCGTGGCTCGGCTAATCGTTGGTTTTGGTTGATTTCTTCTTTGCCGAGCATTGTCAATCTCTGTTAGTCTAACGTCTGAAAATTCCACGGATGGACCATCGGTTTTCTGATGTTCCCGTGCCGAAGCGTGCTACTTATTGCGTTGAGATCATATCTCTGTTTCTGGAGCCTGTTCATGCGAAAGAGTTTGTTTGCACTGGCCGCCTTTGCGATGTTTGCGGGGTCAGAGCCCCGCGCCCAAGCCGAAGGGCTTGGCCTGGGTGATCCCGCCCCACCACTGACCGTTTCCAAGTTCGTGAAGGGGACCAAGGTCGACAAGTTCGAACCCGGAAAGATCTACGTGGTTGAGTTCTGGGCGACCTGGTGTGGCCCCTGTAAGGTCAGCATCCCGCACCTGACAGAGCTTCAGGAAAAGCACAAGGACGTCACGTTCATCGGTGTGAGCGTTTGGGAAAACGACCCTGAACTGGTTGAGCCATTCGTCCAGGAAATGGGCGACAAGATGAATTACACCGTGGCCATGGACGATGTTGGCGACGGCGGCAAGCCTGACAAAGGCAAGATGGCCGAAAACTGGATGACAGCAGCCGGTGAGGGGGGTATTCCTGCCGCCTTCGTCGTGAACAAGGACGGGAAAATTGCCTGGGTTGGGCACCCGATGGAGATGGAAAAGCCGCTGGCTCAGATTGTTGATGGTACCTACGACCTGGACAAGGCTGTCAGTGATCGCCTCGAAGAAAAAGCTCGCCAACAGAAGCTTCAGGCTCTGATCGGAAAATTCCGTGAAGCCGCCGCCAAGGGTCCAGAAGCTCAGCTCAAGGTTCTTGATGAGGCGCTTGCCGACGATCCTGGTCTTGAAGCCACCATTGGCATGGCTCGATACAACCTGCTCGTGCAGACTGGCGATCAGGATCGGATCACCGCCACGGCCGAGAAGCTGATTGCCAATTTCTCTGAGAATGCCATGGCCCTGAACGCAATCGCCTGGCCGCTCATTGACCCCGATCGCAAGGGGGGCAAGCCAACCGCAGCCCAGCTCGAACTCGCCCTCAAAGCCTCAGGTCTGGCCAGTGAGAACACCAAGGGGGAAAACCCTGCCATTCTCGACACCTATGCCCTGGCACTTTCGCTCTCTGGCGATAAGGCCAAGGCACTTGAGGTGCAGGAAAAGGCCATCAAGCTGGGCGAAGACCAGCTTCCTCCAGCTCAGATCTCGGAAATGAAGGAGCGTCTTGAAAAGTTTCGTAAGGACGCAGGCAAGTAATTGCTGAGCGATGCTCAAGGTTCTGGTATCGATCAACAAGGGCCGGCATGCCAAGCATGCCGGCCCTTGTTATTTAAGGGAACGATAGCTGAGAGGCACCTGGCATTGCAGAGATTGCCGGTGCCGGTTTGATCAGCCGAGTACTGGGTTCAGCCCCATATTCTTGCGCATCTCGGCCCGTTGTTTTTCATAGTGCATCAGTAATCGGCGGTCCTTGCGATGCTGATGTTCTTTCTTTTGCTGGGACTTCAGGAAGAGCCTGCGCCAGGCTGCATTGGTGAGTTCGCCCCGGTTCTTGTGGCGTGCACGGAGCCGGTTGGCCCACTTCTCACCGTACGCCTCCAGAATGTCGTCGTCGCAAGAAACAAAGAACTGGGCGTGCCCAGGGTCTCCCTGGCGAGCCGATCGGCCCACGAGCTGTCGGTCAATTCGCAGGCTTTCATGGCGTTCGGTACCAATGACGTGCAGGCCGCCTTTGGCCGCCATGTCTGGTGCAATTTTGATGTCGGTACCACGTCCAGCCATGTTGGTGGCCACGGTCACCCTGCAAGACTGACCGGCTTGGGCCACAATCTCGGCTTCAATGGCGTGGTGCTTGGCGTTCAAAATCTGGTGGGGAATTCCTGCTTCCTGCAGCAACGCACTTAGCTTTTCCGACTTCTCAATGGAGCGGGTACCAACCAGTACAGGTACCTCTTGCTTGTTCAGTTCAATGATCCGGTCTGCAACCGCTCTGAATTTTTCGGCCTCGTTGGAGAAGATGCGGTCTTGCTCCCAAACCCGGCAGCTCTTCCGATTCGTTGGGACCGGAAACACCTGGACCTTGTAGATCCTGGACATTTCCTTGCGATCGCTCCACGCCGTGCCGGTCATACCGGCCAGCTTCTTATAGAGCTTGAAGAAGTCTTGGACCGTGATCCGGGCGGCCGTGATTGACTCCAGGGTAATCTCAAGCCGTTCCTTGGCCTGGATAGCCTGGTGGAGACCATCTTGCCATTGGCGGCCGGGCATCAGACGGCCCGTGAATTCATCGACAATCACAATTTCGCCATCTTGAATCGCGTATTCTCGATCTTTCAGGTACGCAATTTGTGCGCGCAGGGCGCGTTCAACGTATTCATAAAGCTGGTCAACCGTCAGGCAGGTGAAGGCCGACTGGCCGGCTTTCATCTGTACTTTTCGGCGTCCTGCGGCATTGAGTTCGGCTTTCTTTTCGGCCGGGTCGTACTTGAACTCTTTGCCTCGGACCAGTGTGGCTGCAACCTCATCGGCCCCGTAGTAGGCCATGGCCTCCTCGGGGCTGGGCTGGTTGTTTGCCCCGATGATCAAGGGGGTTCTGGCCTCGTCGATCAGGATGCTGTCGGCCTCGTCGACCACACAGTAGTGGTGGCCGCGTTGAACGGGCATGGCGGAGACGCTGCTCTCGCCCTGTCCCAGGTACACCTGCTCGTAGGTTTTGCGTTTGCCGTCTCCGCCAAGCTGATAGCGTTTGAGTTCGTCGCGAAGATAGTCAAAACCCAGTTCCTTGGATGTGCCGTAGGTGATGTCGGCGGCGTAGGCAGCCCGACGAGACTCGTCGGGCTGCCCGGTTTGGATGCAGCCAACCGTCATTCCCAGGAACCGGTAAATTTCGCCCATCCAGTCTGCGTCTCGCTTGGCCAGGTAGTCATTCACGGTGACCACGTGAACCCCTTTGCCGGCCAGAGCATTCAGATAGGTTGGCAAGGTTGCCACCAGCGTTTTTCCTTCACCGGTTTCCATTTCCGCGATCGACCGGTAAAAGATGGCCGCGCCACCAATCAACTGAACGTCATAGTGTCTTTGCTTGACGGTTCGTTTAGCAGACTCGCGGACCAGGGCAAATGCCTCAACCAGCAGCTCACTCAGGGGTTCACCCTGGCGGCCCCGCATGCGCATGGCATAGCTGCGCTGTTTGAGGTCGTGGTCGGAAAGCGCTTCAAGTTCCGGCTCCAGGGCATTCACCTTCTGGGCCAGCAATGAGAACCGGGAGAGCCGGCCAGTGTGAGAGGTCCCTGCAATCTGGGCAACCTGGTGAAACCACTGAGATCCAACGGAATTTGCCATGGGTGTTTCTCCGGGTCGCTGGTGGACAAGCCACGGCCGCAGACCGTGAACCAGGTGGGAACAGGACCGCTCTCACCTTAAACGGACAGCGACCCGGTCAAATGTCCCGCGATTTTTATCCACCAGAGTCGGAAGCGTCGGCCTTCCGGCCGGTTCCTGGAGATTTTGCAGCCTGAAGCGTTGCCCCCGTGGGGGTGAAAACCAGATAGCTACCGGGCCGGTCGGCTACCGGAGCATGGTTGGCGAGCCAGTCTTTGAGAAAGCTCCACTTCTGCTGTGCTCTAAGCTGTCCGGCCGGCTCTTGTTCTGGGGCATCGCCCCAGAGCACCCAGAGACCATCCCGTGTTTGCGCAAACAGATGGTGGTCTCCGTACCGAAGATTCACGGCCTGGAGTAAGGGCTTGGCAGAATTCGGACTCTGGGCTTCCGTTTGAGCCCTGACAAAATTGGCGAGCCCGATGGCCGCCTGAAGTTTTGTTTCGTCCTGGCTTCCCGCAGTCGTGAGCGCCAGCCCTGGGCGTGGCTCCAGTGCGCCGCTTAGGCCGTCAATTCGGATCAGGCTGCCTGCCTCTTTGAGGTCGATATCGTCGGAGGGAAGAACGACCCCGTTCTTGTCCAGAATGATTTTGGACCCGGCATTTCCGCCGGCATTCAGCATCGCAATCGGGTGTCTGTAAGACAGGTTGATCACGAGCTTGTTTGGATATCCGCTTACGGCAATTTTGTGAACTTCCTCAACCCAGGGAGAGCCCAGCGAGAGGGCTCGGGCCAGTTCGGCCCAGTCTTGGGCCAGAGTAGAGATCGAATCGGGGCCACCCAGTCGTTTCTTGACCCCGGCCAGTACCGTTGTTGTCCCAGCACGAATGTAGGCGGGGGGGGCCGGTTCGAGCTGAATCTGGTTCCACGGAATCTGGTAGTCTGGGCGGTCTGCTAGCCACTTTCTGGCTGTGCCTAGCCATCCAGTGGCCGCAACCACGGCCGCTAATGAGAGGCAAATCCCCAGGGCGAACAGCCAGCCCCGACGCCCTGAATTCCCCCGGTCAATTCGGGTTTGGTCGCCGGACCGAGATCTTCCAATCCAAGAGGAGTGGCCAACCTCCGTCGGACTTGTCGCCGAGGGCGGGGCCTTCTCCGATGTCAAGAAGATCGACGGATCACGTCCCTGGTTCACCGGTGGGTCCCTCCGTCGTCCTGAAAGGACGGCCGGATCTCACAATTCCTACGTACACCGGCATACAAACAACAGCACGATCGAGATCTGCCCCTGACCACTCAGGTTGATACCGATCGCATTCAGATTCTCCCGACCGGCTTCGTCGTGTCAAGCCGCAGTCCGGCCGGTTACCAGATCTGGATCTGTAACTCCAGATTATGTCCGGTCTGAGTTTTCACGGTTTCCCGGATCAAATCGATCAGACCCATAACATCGGCGGCAGAAGCCCCAGACTGAGCCACGATGTAGTTGGAATCACGGTCGGAAACCTCGGCGCCCCCAACCCGCGCCCCTTTCAGGCCTGACTGATCGATCAACATTCGAGCAGCAATATCGGTTGCCGGGTCTTTGAAAATGAGCCCGGAAAGTTGATGCCCGTAGGGCTGGTTTTCTTTCTTGACGATCCAGATTCTGCGCATGCGGCGGACCACGGCCTCTGGATCTTCAAGTTCCAGAGAAAACCGCGCGGCGAGGATGATCGGGTCATCCAGGTTGGACCAGCGGTAAGAGAAGCTGAGGTCATCTCGCTCACGGGTAACCGTATCGCCATGGCGATCCAGAACCGTGACCGACTGGACAAATTGTCCGAGCGCTGTCTGTCGGCTGCCGGCATTGCCTCTGAGGGCACCACCCACGCTTCCAGGAATGCCGGTCAGAAGTTCCAGCCCTGCCAACCCGGCCCGGGCCGTCTGGGAGATGAGGGCGTTCAGTGGTACTGCGGCTCCCGCCTCAACAGTCCGGCCGTCGATGCGAACATCGGAGAACGCTGGACTTTCAAGCTGGATCACAACGCCTCGAACGCCCTTATCACCGACAAGAACATTGGAACCGCTGCTGAGAACTCGAAACGGAATCGCTTCCTTGTGGCAGCAAAGAACCAGCGATCGAAGTTCATCGATCGTCTGTGGCCTGGCCAGGAAATCGGCGACCCCGCCCAGGCGAAACCAGGTCAATGGTGCGAGTGGTTCATCCGCCTTGACGAACCCGCGAAACTCGTCGAGTGGGTGCATAACATCCGAGCTCCGCGGGTGAGCACCACGCGGCAATAAAACTTGAAATCCAAAAACAGGAATCCATCCTGTCTTGATCACGACCCGTCAATTTCATGCCTTTTCAGGCAAAAATGACCGACTTATCCTATCGGCAGTTCCCGTAACCGTCAAGAAAATCGGTTGACCCAGGTTTGGGCGGTCAGGCGGCTGGTGGGAATTCTGGCACTCAAAGAGCGATGACGCAGGGTTCTCGTGGGCTCTTCCAGCGGCTGGCGGCCGCAGGTTTCGGTGAGATTCTCCCAGGCTGCCCCGGTGGCAACTCTGGGCGGGAGGGACGGCCGATCTGGCTTGGATTTCCTGGAAAGCTCACCAGGAATCAGAGGATTCCATCACGGAAAATGCTCCGTCACTTGGCGGGGAGGGGAGCCTTGGGAAGGAGCCTGATGAGCCCGCCCCCTTTCGTTTCAGGCAGACATTCGGCTTCAATAGTGTGTCGAGCGATCAGGTTGGCCAGAATTCCCGGATCATCGCTTTCGGGGTTCTCTTGTATCACCAAGGATCATTTCAGGATGTCCGTCTCTACCTCCGTGAACACCCGCCCCTTTGACTGGAAGCGTTTTCCCGAGACCGAGAAATTTCTGGACCGGATGATTCATCTGGTCCTGAATGGGAACTCGTTTTGCGCAACGCTGTCTGAGCGCATGACGCAAGAAACGGGTACGCGGTTTTTGGACTGGGTGGATCACCTGGTGCTTTCTGACCGACCGGGTCTTACGTCCACGCTGGAGCAGCTGGGCTATACCCGCGACTGGCAGGTGCGGTACGGGCTGAGTGCCCTGGTCTTCCGGCACGACGGTGGACATTTTCCAAGGCTGGTCGTTGAGTCTGCGTCGGGCCCCGAGGTTCGCGAGGTGGCAATCAAGGTGGACTCGGTTGCCGAGTTCTCCAGGGCTCATGATCTGGGACTAGATATCCAGGGTTATGCCTACGGGCCTTACCGTGTGGGTCGGGTGATCGGTTCCGAGGTTAGCCTGGCCGTGGTGGAACGCCGTGGCTACCGAGGGTTTGAAGCCTATGACGGCGAAATGGCTCGTGAGGGTCGCCTGGCTCCCCATGCCGCCAGAGACGCACTGGCCGCGCGTGACCTTTGGGCAGGCAGGCGCAGGCGGTTCGAAGATGATTCTGAAGGATTCGACGTCACGTTTTCCATTCTTGAGCGGGTACTGGAGTTGTGTCATGACTCCACTGACCTTGCTTGCCACCTGGTGTTTGAAGCGGAACGGGCCTACTGGGAATCCAGGAATCGGGCGGCTCAAATTCAGAAGCAGAGACAGGATCGGCTTGGGCTGGGGTGGTCCAACCATGATCACCACACGTTCCGTTGTTCTCGGAAATTCTTTTCTCAGACGATGAAGCTGTTCCAGAAACTGGGATTCCAGTTTCGTGAACGGTTTCAGGCCGGGGACGATGCCGGTTGGGGAGCGCAGATTCTTGAGCACCCAACGACGGGGATCGTGATCTTTGCGGATCTTGATCTTGCAACGGCCGAAGCTGGAATTGATTTCAGCCGAGTGGCGCTCCAGGATCTTCGTCAGCCCAGCACTATCGGGCTTTGGGTCGGATTGCACGGAGAGTCGATTCTTGAGGCCGGAATGCACCACCTGGAGGCTCAGTTTGATTTTGCAGCGCTTCGTTCACAACTTGAGTCGGAATTTGCAATTCGAACCATGCCTCCGTTTTCCGACTTCCCCTTTTTGAAACAGGCTTTCACCGAGGGCGAGCGATGGACTGTTGATCGTCGTCGAGCGGACCGGCTACGGGAGTCCGGCTCGATTGATCAGGCTCAACATCAGAAATTCCTTACTGAAGGGGCGATCGGGAGCCATCTTGAGAATCTTGAGCGTCGAGAGGGGTTCAAAGGTTTCAACCAGCACTCGATCAGTGCCATCCTTCAGGCCACGGACCCACGATCGGGAGCGGGTTCCCTGAACACGCCTCAGTGAGTCAGGCGACGCTGCATTTCCGCCCCGGTTCTGTTCTTGTGTGGTTGGCTTTGAACAGCAAAGCTTCTCAAGCAAGACGAGGGATTGCGGGCGGATCTGGCAATTGAACTCGGCCCAGCTTCTCCAGAGTCTCGGGCCGCTTGACAATTGGCCAGGAGAGAGTATGGTTGGAATGGTTTTTTTCCGCGTTGATTGGGTTCACGCTGCTCCGGCGGGTCGTCTGCGTCTCGGCCGATCTCAACTCTGCGATCGTACGCGGATTACGGCATCGCACATACGTGTGGCCCACCCACAAAATTATCCGGGCATACCACATACGAGATAGGTCGAGACTCATGGCATTGTTGCTGGGCTCGCTCCGGATGCGACGCGTCGCAGGTTTTGTGAGCTTGCGGTCTTCTGTGATCGTCGCTGCCGCTTCATCCTTTGCTTATGGCCAAAACCCTGGTGCAGGTGCTCCTGAAACCGCACAGGCTCCGGCCGCCTCTCGGATTGCCGAGGGAGATGCTGGGGCTGCGGAGGATTCCAAGCAGGCGGAATCTGGCTCATCCCTGGTTGATAAGCTGCAGTGGCCTGAACCGCGGCGACAAGAGTTGCTTCGTAATGAGTTCAAGGAGTTGCCGACAACTCTGCTGGTCGATCGCGAGCGTACGGCCCTTGTGGAGATGGCACGTGGCCAAGGCGCGTTTGATGCGGCCCTGATTCGCAAGTATGTGAACTCCTATGCCGCCGAACTGACCAAGCACGTCAACATTGCCGCCATGCTAGGAACCGATTCCACGGCCAGAAATCAGAAAGCCATGGATGAGGCGGCAGGTCGCCTGCTTCAGCCGCTGCTGGAACCCGCCACCGCTGCCAATGCCACGTTCCGGCGCGAGTATGCCAACGCCTTGCTAGCACAGGCCCCTGCTCTCCTTCAGGGCCATATGCTCACTCGGACCTTCTACATGGTGGTGCTGAGCCGAGCTGGTTCCGAGGATCTGGTACCGCTCTTGATTGAGCAGGTTCGCGATCCTGAGCAGACTTACATGGTGAAGCTGCTGGCGGCCGTTGGACTCACCAATATCTCTCAGAATGGTCGTAAGCCCCCCGAGGCATCGAGTCGAGCCATTCCTGCCGCCAAGGCCATTGCCGATTTTCTGCGAGTGGCTCCGCCCGACGCCCCTTGGCCGGTTGTTTGTCGAAATCTTGAGGCACTCGGTTCCCTCCGTCAGTCGGCCGGCAACCCGTTGAGCGGTCAGGCTGATATTGCCGACGTTGCGTTTGAACTCTTGAGCCGTCGCGATGTTGATCCCCAGGTTCGAATTTGGGCCGGCTGGGCTCTTTCTCGGCTCCAGTATCCTGCCACCGTTCGTGACCTGAACCTGGACACGGTTGCGTACCTGCTGAGTGAGACGGCGGTTTACCTTTCCGAGCAGGCGACTCAGATTCCCCTCAAAGGTGGGAACCTGGCAAGGAACCAACGCCTGGTTGCCAGGGTTGCTGAATCTCTGTTGCGAATTCTGGAGTCATTCACCGGCACTTCCGAGATTCGCGGTTCGGGCCTCACGCCACTTTCTCGGGAAAGTGCTTATGTACGAGCCCTTGAGCAACGGGTCAGGGCCGTGGCCTCCAACTGCCTAGACCTGAGCCAGGCTGTTGGCACCCAGGCCGAACCCACCCGAAAAGCGCTGGCCGAGTCTGCTTTGCAGCTTCGCACCTATCTTCAGCAGAATCCTCCCAAGGGGCATCTGTTCTACGCAGGTGGCCCAGAGATGGCGATTTTCGATGCTGAGGCGGGGACCGAGAAAGCTCCTTCCGCCCCTGATGGGGAGGTTGCGGGTGCCCGGTGACGGCGCGGGGCTCCAATCCCGCGATCCGGCGATTGTCTCGGTTCCAGAGATTCGTGATTATCTTCAGATCAATCGGCGACTGACCCAGTTGCTTGATGCCGGAGTTTCGCAGATCCGGCTCGTCGGTGTCGAGAAACAGCGATTGCTCATTTCGGGCCTGAAAGGCATCTGGGCTGCCACCATTGTGGTCGAGGGGGTGGCTGGTCCTGAACTCGGTGCGCAACTCGACGCACCCAATCTGTTGGTACTGGCAAGTTCGGCTGCCGACGGTGTGGGTTCCCGGCTCAAGGCAGGCTCGCTGATTCTGAGCGGAGAGGTCGGTCATTGCCCTGGATACGCCCAGCAGGGCGGGGTCATTCTGCTGGCGGGTGCCGTGGCTGGGCGTGCCGGGCTCGAACAGCAAGGTGGAACTCTCATCATTTCGGGCAGAAGTGGGCCTCTGTGTGGCGAACGCCAGCGGGGCGGCTCGCTGGTATTGCTGGGTGAGGTTGAACCGCGTGGCTTTGGCTACGCTCGCAGCGGTGGAAGACGTGAGAGCCCTGACGGACGAATTGCCGGCACCACCTCTATTTCCAACGAGAGTCAGATGGTCGTGAAGTACCTGTCAAAGGTCGCCTCGGCGCATCTGGGATCGCGCCCTGAAATTGAAACTCAACACAGCCGGTAAGTCCGCAGGCTCTGCCCTTGCAGGCCATGAGCGGATCTTCCCCAGGTCTCGACGTTGACCGGATGTTCCATGAGTCTACGCAACATCGCACAATCGATGCGCATTCAAAGGCTCTCGCGCTCGCTTTTCATCGGGTTGATGTTCGTTCCCCTGGGCTGCACTGAAGCCTGGCGCCCCACTCCGCTGGGGCAAGAAACGGTCCGTGGACATATCCTGCTTGGTCGGACGCCGGTAGCAGGTGGTTGGGTCGAGTTCATTCCGATCGATGGAGCAACAGGACGGATTCGGTCGGCCCCAATCCAAGCCGATGGTTCGTTTGTGGCTGAGGGGGTGGCCCGTGGCCGAAATGTGCTCAGAATCGTGCATCCACCCGAAAGTTCCCGAGTAGAAACCAGGTTTCAAACGTTTCAGACACCCGTCCGCCCAGAAATTCGACCGGATCAGCCGCTGGAAATTGACCTGCTCCGGCCACCAACCTGGACTGGCACCAAGCCACCAAACCCAGGTCCTTCCCGCGCGAATTTCAAGGAACCGAAGTGACTTCGGAAGCGAGCCCTGTCATGTCGGACATTCAAGAAATTCCAGCCTCGAACGATGGTCAGCCAGACTATTTCTGCGTCTGTCGCTGGGGCACTGGGGAAAACATTTTTGACTTTCCCATCAGCCAAATTCAGGACGTACTTCAGGATCAGGAAGCAACCCTCTGGCTAGACATTCATGACCCCGATGGAAAGTATTCCTCCCAGGTTGAACGGCTTTTTCGTGATGTTTTTCAGTTTCATCCGCTCTCCATCGAAGATGCCCTGCAGGAGAGCAATCACCCCAAACTGGATGACTGGGACCGCTACCTTTACACGGTGTTTCACGCGATCGACTTTGACCCCGATACCGATGAACTCCGACTTCACGAACTCGATGCGTTCCTGGGCCGCAATTACCTGGTGACCTACCACACAGAGCCGCTCTCGGTTGTGGATAAGGTGCGGCAAGTGATTCAACGAGATTCCGAGAACCGGCTGAAAAGACGCCCAGACCACGTGCTTTATTTGCTGATGGACCGCGGTGTCGACGAACATCTGGCGGCTATTGAGCACCTGGATGAGGCCATCGAAACGCTCATGGACCTGATCCTTGAAAAGCCGAGTTTCGAGCTGATGGGGCGGATCTATCAGATCAAACGATCGGTTGCCCGGGTCTACAGGATCATTGTGCCCCAGCGAGAGGTTGCCAACCGGTTGGCCAGGGATCAGTATGCCCAGGTTGGTACCCGAGACCGGATCTATTTCCGTGATGTTTACGATGGCCTGGTGCGGTTGCACGGGCTGGTGGAAGGGAACCGCGATCTGGTGTCTGGCGCCATTGAGACCTACCTCTCCATTTCCGCCAATCGAACGAACGATGTCATGAAGACGCTCACCATTGTGACCGTCTTGTTCCTGCCCTTGAACTTTCTGGCCGGCTTCTTCGGGATGAACTTTTTTGCAGACAATATTGCCATTGATAGCTGGGCTCCTGGCAAAATTCTACTCTTCGTTTTAACCTGCGCCTGCATGCTTGGCTCGGCCTCGGCCTTCTGGTGGTGGGGCCGGAAGCGGGGCTGGTATTGAGGTTTCAGGAATCTGGATTGCGTTGTCATTGGCAGGTCGTTTACTGTTCCATGGTGTTATCTGTACACAGCGGCCGGACCACACAAAATCAAGATTGATCAACCCTGATGGTTCAGCCCCTCTGGAAGCTTCGGCCGTTTGACGAGCGTCTGGTTCAAATCCTGAGCCGAGACGCATCGCTTCATCCGTTGATTGCGCAGTTGCTGATCCAGCGGGGTGTTCGCGATCGCGCGGCCGTGGCCAAGTATCTTGAAGTTCGCCGAGACGGCCTTCATGAGCCATCACTTCTTCCTGGCTTGCCCGAGGCGGCAGACTTGCTCACCCGGGCCATCCGGGATAATCGCAAGATTGTGGTCTACGGCGACTATGACGTGGATGGAGTTTGCGGTACGAGCATTCTTTGGGAGTGCTTGCGGTTGGCCGGGGCGAGTGACGCGGAATATTACATTCCGCATCGTGTGGATGAGGGTTATGGACTGAACGCCGCCGCCTTGGAGCGGATTGCCAAGGAATTGGGAGCCTCGGTGGTGGTCACGGTGGATTGCGGCGTGACCGCGGTCTCAGAGGCCAAGCTGGCACGCAGCCTGGGGCTTGAGCTGATCATCACCGATCACCATACTCCGGGGCCTGAGTGGCCAGACGCCGCCGCGGTTGTCCATCCCCGGGCCCCTGGCGGCCGGTATCCGTTTCCCGACCTCTGTGGGGCTGGGGTGGCATTCAAGCTGGCCTGGCAAATTTGCAAGCAGATGGGGGATGGCCAGCGGGCGTCACCTCAGCTCCGTCAGTATTTGATCAAGGCGATGAATCTGGTGGCGCTGGCAACGGTGGCCGACGTGGTACCGCTTGAAGATGAGAACCGGATTTTTGTCAGGCATGGCCTACGAGGGCTGGCGCTGGAGCCATCGGTTGGGTTGCGGGCGTTGATGCTGGTCAGCGGATGCGCGGACAAGAAGATTCTTAACACAGGAACGATTGGCTTTGGGCTTGCGCCGCGGATCAATGCGGCTGGCAGGATGGATCGCGCCATGTCGGCCGTGGAATTGATGACCACCATGGACCATCTGCGAGCTGCAGATCTTGCGCAGAGCCTGGAGGTTTGCAACAAGGAACGGCAACTGATTGAGCGAGAAATGGTTGGGCAGGCCCATGAGATGATTGATGCCCAGGGGGGTATTGGTGATCGAGGGGCGATTGTTCTGGGGCACCCTTCCTGGCATCCTGGCGTGATTGGAATTGTGGCCAGCCGCCTGGTGGATACGTACCACCGCCCCGCCGTGGTCATTGCTCTGGATGGAGACTTGGGCCAGGGTTCGGGCAGGTCGGTCCCTGGCTTTGACCTTCATGCGGCGCTTTCTGCTTGTTCCGGTCACCTGACCAAGTTCGGTGGCCACAAGGCTGCCGCCGGCCTCAAGCTTCAGGCCGGGTCTTTGGAGGCCTTTGCCGCCAGTTTTGATACCCACTGCCGCGAAGCACTCACCGCCGAGCAACGAACCAAGGTCCTTCATATTGACGCCCAGGTGGCGCTGGGGTTGCTCTCGTATCAAATGGTGGAAGCCATTGAGGCTCTAGAGCCGTTTGGGTCCGCCAACCCAAAACCTGTACTCATGGCCGAGCCGGTTCGTGTGGCCAGCGAGCCTCGGACGGTTGGCGAAGGTGGCCTTCACGTTCAGATCAAGTTTGAGCAGGGTGGAAAAACGATTCCCGCCATTGGCTGGAACATGGCCAAGAAGATTGGCAACCTTTTGCCGGGTACCCCGTGTGCCATTGCCTTCTACCCCATGATTGACACATGGAACGGCCGGAATGTCTTGAAACTTGAACTCAGGGACGTCCAGGTGCTGGATGGCAAGAACCCAGGAACGGTTGTGCAGGCTTGAATCCGTTGCTGAGTTTTTAACGAGTTCGTAAAATCTTGGACCCTAGCTTACCGGTCGCTGTCTACCCACAAGGAACTGATCACGATGGTTGACCAGCGCCGCTATCTCTTTCCCGGCGTGATCGAGATGAACTACCAGGCTCAGCGTCGCCTGGGCGTGAATATCTACCTCATCGATGGCGGCAGTGAATACGCCCTGATTGATGTGGGATTCCTGGACGAACTTGGGGATGTGCTAGAGCTGATCCGTCGGCTCGGGTTTCCGCTCTCTGCCTGCAAGATGATTATTGCCACTCATGCCGACGCCGATCATGCCCAGGGTCTGGCACGTGCGCGTGAACTGCTCAAGTGTAAGGTGGTTGCGCATCCCAAAAGCGTTGCGCCTCTGGAATCGGGTGATGAAATCCTGACCTATGCCCGGATTGATGCTCAGAACATCCATATTCCGATGCCCCCATGTAAGGTTGACGTGACGGTGAATGAAGGGGACGTTCTGGAAATTGGCGACCGTAAACTTGAGGTCTGGAGTACGCCGGGGCACACGGCCGGCCAGCTCGCCTTTCGGATGGGGGATCTGCTTTTTTCCGGCGACAATATTTTTCGCGATGGTTGCGTGGGCGTGATCGACGCTCACCATGGTTCCAGCTTGCCAGATTTTATCAGGAGCCTGAAGCGAATTCGGGCCAGTAATGTGGCCTGGCTTTTACCTTCGCACGGCCCCATTTTTCGCAAGGATGACCGGCTCCTGGATTCGACCATTGCCAGGCTGGAGTCTTATTCCCACATGGCAGACTTTGGCACGTGTGCGGTGGATTGGCCGTTGCTGGATCAGTGGGAGGACGAGCTGGCATCAGGAACCCTGCCCACCTGATTCTCTTACGCATTTTTTAACGGCATGGTCCCATTGCGCGCGTCCTGTCGCTCTAATGGATAGACCTACGGCGGTGCCGTAGAGGGGTCCCGATTTGGCCAGACTGGCGTGAGCACCGTGGCGAGCGCCTTGGCGGAAGTGATCGACGACCCAAGATCGGGTAAAGCTCTGATTGATCAAGGAGTGGGCTTCATGCGTTTGACCTCATTCAGCGTGGTGATGGCGGCGGCTCTTGTGACTGTGTGCTCGGTGAATTCTGCCCAGGCACAGCCCGGCGGTCGCGGCGGTCAGGGCATGATGGGTGGCGGGATGATGGGCCCGATGGCGGGTCTGGCGGTTCTTGGGACAACCGAGGGACAGGCCGAGCTGAAGATTACACCTGAGCAAGTGACCAAGCTCCAGGGCCTTCAGGAAAACATGCGATCCAGCATGATGGAGCGTTTCCAGGCCATCCAGGACGTTCCCGAGGACGAGCGGCGTGGGAAGATGGAATCGGTGATGAAGGAAGTTGGCGAGGGGATGAAGAAGGACATCAAGTCGATCCTCGATGCCGATCAATTCAAGCGTTATGAGCAAATTGCGACCCAGGCGATGGGCTTCTCGGCATTCAGCCAGCCAGAAATTCAGAAAGCGCTGAAAGTGACCGATGCTCAGAAAGAGCAGTTCGAAAAAATTCAGGAAGAGAACATGGAGATGATGCGAGACGCGTTCCAGTCCAACCAGGGGGATCGCGAAGCCGCCATGAAGGCCATGACTGAGATTCGGAACAAATCGATGGAAAAGGCCAAGACCCTGCTAACCGCTGAGCAGAAGGTCACGTGGGAAGAGATGGTTGGCAAGCCGTTCCAGATGCCTCAGGGTGGCCCTCGTCGCCGACCGGCCAACTGAGCTGCAACGAAGCTCTTGCTCATGTACGATCCAGACAGACAAAGCCCAGGGCGGTTCGCCCTGGGCTTTGTTGTTGGCGAAGAGGGTCTGAGCAGGTCCGAGATCAACCGTGTAAAGCGGTCATGCTCAATAGGCGGCGGCGTGTCGTCCCGTCCTGGGATCTCCTGCGGCCTCAATGACCCCGGACACGGGGTTAAAAACCAGCACGCTTTGCCCTACGAGGGTTCCGTCGATTACTTCGACCAAGTGTCCCAGCCGCCTCAGTTCTGAAACGGCCCTTTGCCCGACGCCAGCCTCGATTGTGAGACTTCCAAGTTTGGGAGGAGCCTGGGCGAATGAACTGATGCAATGCTGGGTGCTGCAGTGCGGTGCGGAAACGCTTTCTGTTGCACCTCTGCCAAAGACCAGGTGATCAAGCACGAGTTGCAGCGAAACCTGGTCTGAAGAGTCACCTCCGACCACGCTGACTGCCAGCACGGGTTTGCCGGCCTTGAGAACGAGTGTTGGGCTTGGGGTAATTCGTGGGCGTTTGCCAGGCGTGATGGCATTCGGGTGGTTGGGGTCGATCCGAAAACTCTGCAGTCGGGATCCGAGCCAGATCCCGGTATCGCGTGAAAGTACGCCTCCCCAACCACTTAGGAGTGGCTGCCACAACATTTCCCCACCGGTCGGCCACCAGGCACGTCGTGGTATCGGTTGGCTTGTAAGCGGGTGTCTGAATCCTGGGCCGGACAGGAACGACGGCCGTTCGAGTCTGCGGGTCGCCTGGCCGTAGTTCGAGTGAAGAGTGGTCCGGATCGATCAGGGTTCGCCGAATTGCTGCGTATTCGGGATCAAGCAATTGCCTGAGAGGTACGTCTGCAAAGAGGGGATCAGCGTAATACTGGTCGCGGTCGGCGAGTGCTAATTTGATGGTTTCCGCGATGGTATGAATGGTCTCGGGCTCGTCTGGCCCGTGCTTCAGCATCTCTGCTGGCTCAAGAATTTGAAGCGCCTGAAGCAGGCTTGGTCCCTGTGTCCAGGGACCACATTTCTGGATGGTGTAACCGCGAAACTCGGTCTCGACTGGTTTCTCGACCCGGGTGCCCTGAGCCGCCAGATCCTCGTACCGAAGGAGCCCGCCATGAGCGCGTGACCAGGCGTCGATACGATGGGCGATCGGGCCACGATAGAAATGGTCGGCCACTCGTTTCAGGCCTGCGCTTCGGTCCTTACTACGACTCTCAACATCGATGAGTTCCAGCAGCGTGGTACGCAGTCTTGAGTGCCAGGCCTGCTCGTTCCGTTCCAGAAGTACCAGGGTTGGAAGTGCGACCTCACCAAATCGTTGGGTGCCGTGTCGCTCCAGAGTAACCAGACAGGCATCGAGTACTGCCGGAACGGCGGCAACTTCGATTCCTTTGGTCGGAATGGAGCCTTTGGATGCGAAGTATTCTTGGGTCGCCAGGCGAGGGGCAACTCCCTGACCGGCGATGACCTCCGTGACAGCTTGCGCCGCGTTGTAGGCCATGATGGGAACCTCGCCGCCGAAGGAAAAACGATCGGCGTCGGTCACGCTCAGAGCCAGGATGGTCGCCACGGCCGCGTCAGCGGCATTGCCGCCGTTTTTCAGGATCAGCATCCCGGCTTCAACGGCCTCTGCGCCACCTCCGCTCACGGCCCCGTGGGTTCCCTCGGCATGCCAGCCCGTGGCCGTTGCCTGGTTCTGCCTGGGCTTCATGCGGCGTGGAGTTTCCTGATTCAACGGCGAACAAGCCAGTGGAAAAATTGCAATGAGCGTGAGTAAACCCACCTGTTCACGCATTCGTCGCATGAATAACCATCCATTGAAACTGAGGCTCATCAATCGGGGCCAGGACCAGAGCCTGGATCCTCCTTCGTTTCACCACCGCTTGTTAAAACATATCCGAAATCAACCGCTTGGAAAGGTTATGCTCAGTATGCGGCGGCGTGTCGCCCTGCCCTGGGATCTCCGGCCGCCTCGAACTTTCGGGAAACAGGGTCGATCACCAGCACGCTGGGTGCGCCGATAATCCCCTCGGTACGCTGAACCGTGTGCCCTCGCTGGCTCAGTTCGGCACCCGTGCTTTCTGCGATCATTGATTGTAGCGTCAGGGTTCCGAGCTGGGGAGGGGTTTGGGCAAACGAGCCGATATAGTGCCCGGTGCTGTAGCGTGGCAAGGTCACACTCTCGCTTGCGTTTTTTTCAAAAACCAGGTGGTCGAGCAGGATCTGAAGTGAAACCTGATCTTGCAGGTCTGCGCCGGCCACGCTCACAGCCAGAATCGGTTTGCTGTTCTTCAGCACCAGAGTGGGTGTGAGGGTGATCCGAGGTCTTTTGCCAGGCTGGATGACGTTGGGGTGGTCAGCATCAATCCGGAAGCTCTGCAGCCTGGAACCAAGCCAGACCCCGGTGTCGCCAGCCGGCACGCCCGACCATCCGCTGGGCGTGGCGGCTACCACGTTCCCCCAGGCATCAGCCACCAGGCAGGTCGTGGTATCGCTCGGCTGATTGGGGTGAGTCTGAAGCCGGGGTTTGACGGGTACCACCACCTGGTGTGTTACCGGATCTCCAGGGCGCAGCTCCCAAGACGCGTGCTCCGGGTCTACCAGCGTTCGTCGCAGTTTTGCATAAGCGGGATCGAGCAGTTGAGCAATCGGGACCTCCGAGAACAACGGATCGGCATAGTATTGATCTCGATCCGCGAAAGCGAGTTTGAGTGATTCGGTTACGGTGTGAATGGTCTTTGGATCACAGGGGTTGCCGGTAAGCATTTCGACCGGATCGAGGATCTGGAAAGACTGGAGTAATGCCAGCCCCTGGGTCCAGGGGCCACACTTCAACACCGTAAAACCGCGGAAGTCTGCCCGTACCGGTTCTTCGACTCGGGTGACATGAGTGGCCAGGTCGTCGTATCGGATGAGCGCGCCGCTGGCGCGTGCCCAGGTGTCGATTCGTCGTGCGATTGGGCCGCGGTAGAAGTAGTCTGCCACGCGCTGATAGCCCAGGCTTCGATCGCTGGTGCTGTTTTCAGTGGTAATCAGATCAAACAGTGTCGCGCGTAACTGCGAGTGCCATGGTTCCTGGTCTCGTTCAAGCAGCATCAGAGCCGGTGCCGCCACTTCACTGAAGCGGCGAGATCCGTGGCGTTCAAGGGCCACCAAACATGCATCCAGAACCGCCGGCACCGTGGCCACTTCAATACCGCGCACCGGAATTGGGCCATGAGGTGCGAAGTGCTCACGGGTTGCCAGCCGAGGGGCAACTCCCTGACCGGCGATCACTTCCGTCACGCCTCGTTTGGCGTTATAGACCATGATCGGTACTTCGCCACCAAAGCAGAACAGGCCGGCATCGGTCACGCTCAGAGCCAGAATGGTCGCCACGGCCGCATCGGCGGCATTACCGCCGTTTTTCAGGATCAGCATCCCGGCATGAACGGCCTCTGCGCCACCTGCGCTCACGGCCCCGCGGGTTCCCTCGGCATGCCAACCAGCGGCCGTTGCCTGCTCCTGCCGGGGCTTCAGGGGACGCGGAGAATCCTGAATGGCCCAGCCCCTGGACGGTTGGGCCGATAGCACCAGGATGGTCAGCAGTGTTGCGTAGCTCAACATTCGGTGCATGAGGGTACCTGGAGTCAACTGGAGCGAGTCTGGCTTCACGCGGGCTTGGCTGCCCAGCGTAAGGCCAGGTCTGACCGCAGGCAAGAATGTCGAATGCTGTCTTACCGGATCAGGTGTTGAGCAATGATATTCTTCTGGATGTCATTGGTTCCGGAAAAGAGCAACCCGCCCACGCTATCACGCAGGTCTCGCTCGATACCGGTCTCTACCACATAGCCAGCCGCTCCAAAGGTCCGGATGGCATCCAGGCTATTCTGAACAAAACATTCAGAGACCTGGATCTTGGCCATGGAGGCCTCGATTGTGGCGTCTCGCTTCTGGGCCTTGGCCCTGGCGTACGCATAGACAAACGCTCTGGAAGTTTCCACTCTCATGGCCATGTCCACAAGGCGATGAGACACGGCCTGGAACTTCGAAATAGCCTGTCCGAACTGTTTCCGTTTTCTGGCAAATTGGAGACATTTTTCCAGTTGTCTTTGCATTGTTCCTACAATTGGGGCCAGAATGGCGCCTCGCTCGTAGTCCAGCGCGGATTGGAAAAGCTGTGCCCCACGCCCTACTCGGCCGAGTAGAGCGTCTGCAGGAATCCGGCAATTCTCAAGCTGGATCTCTCCCATCGGTACCGTGCGGAGTCCCATTTTGGGAATCTCTCTGAGCACTTTCAGCCCCGGTGTGTCCTTGGGAATCAAGAAGCAAGAAATCCCAAGCGCACCGCGTTGAGGGTCGGTCGATGCAAAAACCAGAAATAGATCGGCAACCGGAGCGGCCGTGATCCAGATCTTCTGTCCATTGAGAACCCATGTCTCGCCATCACGCTCTGCACGGGTTTTCAGGCTGAAGATGTCGGAACCGGCCTCTGGCTCGCTTGCGGCGTTGCTTCCGACCAGGCTTCCATTACAGAGTGCTGGGAGCCAGGTTTGCTTCTGGAGTTCCGTGCCGAACTCCAGAATGGGCATCGTCACCGTCCAAAGTGCGGCATTCATCGCAAAAATCAGGCTGGTATCGGGGCAGATATAGCCAAGCCCCTCCATGGCTGCCACCGTCTCTGGAAGCGATAGACCCTGGCCGCCAAACTCTGAAGGCACAGGCAAACCCAGAAACCCACCACGTCCGCAACGCTCATAGCCCGTACGCCAAAATGTCCCGTTCGCTTCGCGCTCACTGAGATCTTCAGCCAGTTCCGCCTTTGCAAACGTAATTGCTCGATCACGCCAGGCTTTTTCCGGGTCGGTAAGAAGACCATCCATGGTGGCGACTCCTGGCGGTTCGGCCCCGTAACGCGAACTGAGGGCCGCGATTCAACGTGTGCATGACCTTGATGATAGACAGGCAGCAAAATTAGGACAGACCCTCTGGACTGTCAAGTTCAGAGCCGTTTCACTCTGGATTACTGGAGAAAATGGGGGCTTTGGGATGACTCGTTTCTGCGGCTGAGGCCCCGCGCGGTTACTGGTATCGCCTGGCTTGATCCGTTAGCCTGTGATCATTGCAGTCCTTGATTTCCAGGAGGCGTCAACAATGAGTTTGTGCTTGAGTCTGGCCCTGGTCGTGTCCTCGTTCGTTCCAGGGTTGGAAGAGGCAACGGATCAGCCCATCCTGTTGCGTCCGGCCAGGTTGATAGATGGTGTGGATTCGGAGTTGCGTACCGGCTGGGTGGTGCTGGTTCGAGGCGCAAAAATTGAAGCAGTTGGCCCGGCCCATGCCGTGGTCGTTCCAGAGAACACCCGAACCATTGATCTGCCAGACACAACACTATTGCCTGGTCTGATTGATGCCCACACGCATGTTCTGCTGCACCCGTATAACGAGACCCTTTGGGACGATCAGGTTCTCAAAGAACCCTTGGCCTTGCGTGTGAGCCGAGCGAACAATCACCTGCGTGCGATTTTGGATTCCGGTTTCACCACCATCCGTGATCTGGGAACCGAGGGGGCCGGATACGCTGATGTGGGGCTGAAACAGGCCGTTGAGCAAAAGATCATTCCGGGCCCACGAATGATTGTGACCACACGCGCCATTGTGGCGACTGGTAGCTATGCCCCTCGCGGATTTGCGCCTGAGTTGAAGATTCCCCAGGGTGCAGAGGAAGCCGATGGAGTTGACCTCCCGCGCGTGGTTCGCGACCAGATTGGTCGAGGCGCTGACTGGGTCAAGATTTATGCCGATCAGTGGGACCCGGTGACAGGAGGTAAGGCGACCTTCTCAATTGCAGAGCTTCGCACCGTGGTTGAAACTGCAACCGCGTTGGGGTGCCCCGTGGTCGCGCACGCCATGACTCGTGAGGGAATGAGGCGAGCGGCCGAGGCCGGAGTAAGAACCATTGAGCATGGTGATCAGGGAGACGCCGAGATCTTCGCCCTGATGAAGCAGAAAGATGTGGCCCTCTGCCCCACCCTGGCGGCGGCTGAAGCCATGGAGCTTTACAAAGGGTACAAGATTGGACAGACCCCTGAACCTGCGGGTTTGACGTTGAAGCGGAAGAGCTTCAAGGCAGCCATGGATGCAGGCGTGCGGATTGTGAACGGAAGTGATATGGGGGTTTTTGCACACGGTACCGGAGCGCGCGAACTGGAGTTGATGGTGGAATACGGCATGCCGGCCGCCAAGGCGCTGCAGGCCGCCACTTCGGAGGCCGCCAAAGCGCTCGGTCTTGAAACCCGGACCGGCTCAATACGACCAGGACTTCAGGCCGACCTGATTGCGGTCGAGGGGGACCCGGTTCAGCAGATCTCCGCCATTCGAAAGATTCGACTGGTTCTGAAACAAGGACAGCTTGTCCTTGATCGAGGCGCAAGCCACAAGAAGTCTGAATAAGTGGTGCCGTTCTTGCTGAGATTGCAACGCTTTTCAAAACTCCAAGCTCGAATGGACAGGCCATGATTTACAGCAAAATTTCTCACTTTCGGGTTTGGACTGCGCTCGCTTTCGCTTTGCTTGCACTGGCGTCTGGTAACAGCGAAGGGCAAACCCAGTCGTCAACAATCTGGGGGCCGCGCATTGCTTCTCAGCCGTTTGATACGGAACCTTTTTATGCTATCAAAGTACCGGCATGGGTTGAGGGAACGGTGGGTTGCGGCTACACGCTATCTGTCATGGATTCGGTGGCTCGCCAGCGGGCCGCCGCGCACGGCGTGAAGATTAGCGAGGTTGGATTTGTTGATCCATTCTTCGCCTATTATGACAGCAAGCTCCTCCATCGGCGGTCTCCCCATGTCGCGGCCGATGGAATCAAGCAGCAGATTGCCGAGTATCAGCGACTTGGCGTTCGCGTGCTGGGCGTTTATCCCCCATGCCTCCAAAGTGAGGTGTACGAAACGCGTCCGGAATGGAGACGGATTGATCATGACACCACCGAGATCCCCTCGGTGGATCTCTCCAAGGCTCCTCACGGCGGGATGCTTTGCCTGCTAGGTCCTTACGGAGATTTCATGATCGAGGTCCTCGCGGAGATTCTCACCCAGTTTCCCGAGGTCGACGCCTTCAGTTTTGACGGACTGCATTATGGCGGTGTCTGTTATTGCCAGTTCTGCCGAGAGGGGTATCGGCAGGCGAGCGGTGGGCAGGCGATCCCGCCTGTCGACCTGGAGAATGCGGAGTTCAGGCGTTACCAGCACTGGGCCGATCGCCGGATGGAGGATCTGGTGCGGCGGATGCAGACCCGACTGAAAGGGATCAAGCCCGAAGTTGCGCTGGTGACCTGGAGCACGAATGCTGGCCGATTCGGTCACTTTCTGAGTATTCCGCGAAATATGCCTTCGCGAATGAACTTGCTGCTAGACGCCCCAGATCAGGAGTTCTGGCTAGATGAATCGAATCGGGGAGCCACCGTGGTTCCGGCGTTTGCCAACGCTTACATCTGGGCAACCACCAATCATCGGGTGGCGTTCAGTGAGCCTTACTTGATGACCCACGGAAACCCTTATTCCAAGGATAGTTTTCCGGCTCTTGAGGTCTTCCATCGCATGATGCTTGCCCTCACATACGGGGCATCGCCGAGTATCGCGGTTGCGCAGCCGGCTCACCTCCAGCAGGCTGTTTACAACTCCATGGACGAGGTTCAGAAGCGGCTGCCTTGGTTAACCCACAAGAGCCCCGAGCCCTGGGCTGCCCTTGTGATGAGTGACAATACCCGGAATTTTTACGGTCGCCGTCCTGGCGTGGTGGAAGAGCGGTACCTGGCCTCCGTGCTCGGAATGTTCCGGGTTGCCATTGAAGCGCATCTTCCTATTGCCGTCATCAACGACTGGAATCTGAATGATGAGGATCTTAGCCGGTATGACGTCCTGCTCATGCCCAACACCGCTTGCCTGGATAACGCTCAAATTGAGGCCGTGACCCGGTTCGTGAACCATGGCGGCGGACTGCTGGCGAGCCTGGATACTTCGCTTTGTGATGAATTCGGAACGCCCCGGCCAGACTTTGGCCTGGCCAGTGTCTTCGGAGCAAGTCATCAGGGAACCATTCAGGCGAACAGTTCCAAGACCAAGCCCGACATTGATGCAAACTTTGCCCTGGCCCTAGACGACAACTACTGGTCCAGGCGCAAAAATACCTTCCTGTTCGAACGTGCTGAGAAAGCTGCATTCGGCTCAGATCGCCTGGCGGGGCTGCTGGGCGGGGCCGCCGTGACCTTCAAAGGTCCTTCCGTTGCCGTGCGTGTGGATCCAGATGCCCGGGCCAGTATCGACGCCACCGTGCGGATTGCCGATCAGCAACCAGAGTCCCCAAAGAATCCTGGCCTGATCACTCGCACGCAAGGAAAAGGGCGTGTCGTTTATCTACCGGCTGGACTGGATGCTGCGTATTACCTTTATCCCTATCCATATCAGCGAGTTTTGCTGGCCGATGCCGTGGGCTGGGCCGCTCGGCGGCCTCCACCAATCGCGATTCAGGCCCCCATGTGCGTCCATAGCACCGTCATGCGGCAGCCATCGCAGGAAGGTCATGATCGGCTGATCATTCACTTGTATAACGATGCCAATACGACGGCCTTCCACGCGTTACCCAATGAGGATGTTCCTTTGAGGGAAGAAACGCTGCCCGTGCATGATATAGTTCTGACCATTCGCCCAGATTATCAAATAACCTCTGCGCATTTTGAGCCGGCCGGGCACGATCTGCCGGTGGATAGAACCGACAGCGGATACCGGATTCGGGTGCCGAATCTCGATGTGCACGCCATGGTCGTTCTGGAACTCGAACCCTGATGCTGCTTCAGTGGTTGAGGTCAAAGGCTGAAGCTCGGACGGCGAACCCCAATTCCCCACCCCCCCAGGGGGGAATCTCGATTCGGGTGTTGCCCATGAGGATCACAGGCTCGTTGGCCCAGACTCGTTAGCTGAGGCTAGACTGGGTCGTTCCGCCTGAGGTCGCAGGCTGTCCAGCCATTTGAGTTTGTTCTTTGCTTTGGCGAAGCCGCTGACGAGCAAAGCCGCCCTTGCGGCCAGCTTCAATCGCTTCTTTCTCATCCCAACGGTGCGCAGTGCCCTTGCGATGGGCGGCCTGGCCCCCCTTGCGAGCGATCTCGCGGACTCGGTCGGGGTCCATGGCGGCAAATCCTCGGCGAAGCTTGTTGGTTGCCACGTGTGCCACTCCTTAGATGGAGCGCCCAATAACAGGGCTGCTCCGAAAAATCCTGAAATCTTGCGATCTCTCAGGGTCTGCTGGTCATCGCCTCCATCGGGCGATCGATCCTCGACCCGACCCCGAAGCACTTCGAGGTTGCTACTCATCAATGCGAATGGCATGCCACAGTTGCCATTTCAACAGATCCTTGAGAGAAACCCTGAAAGCACTGGGAGATCCTTAACCCTTGATCCCAATTCCCTGAAGCAAACAAAAGGTCTTGTTTTAAGGGCAGAAGGCCCGTTTCAAGACTGCAGTCGGTGAGACAGGCGACATCCCCAGAAACACCTTACCTTTACCGGGCTCAGGACTCGAAAAACAAGACGTATTGCGTTGGATTCCGGTTGCCCAGGGCTGCACAACCCGGGCGATCTTGAAACGCTCCGACATGGCCCAAAACAACCCGACCCCAAGGATTTTACGGAATTTGGCGGAATGGTTACGTCGATTCGATTTATCTCCCAATCGAAACAATTCTCGATGAGATTCGAAGGACATTGAGCGAACCCGAGCGATTCTGTTCCGTGGCGTGCTCCGCAGTGCGCAAGAGTTCGCTCTGTTGAGGTTCGATCGGCCAGGAACCACCCGACCGGTACGAATCGCTCATCCACCAAGCGGATGGCTCTTCCTGAATCGGTTTGCTGTGAGTTGGTGGCCGCCATCCGTGCCTGAATGGACTCTTGTGGGTTACGTCTGGCGCGGCTCGCTTGAGGTCCCATTCACGGAATCCAGGAGCTTACTCACAACCTGGCTGCCAGGCTTGGTCACATTTGTGAGCCGCTGCGGTACGCCAGAAACCGGGTAGGTCAACCGTAGGTGATCAAATCCGAGCAGGTGCAGCAGCGTGGCGTGTAGGTCATGCACACTGATCTTGTCGATGACTGCCTGGTATCCCAGATCATCGGTCTCGCCAAACGATGTGCCGGCTCGTACTCCGCCGCCAGCCATCCACATGGTAAAGGCACCAGGGTTATGGTCGCGGCCTGGAAAAGCCATCGGCAGGCCGTTTCGGTTTTCTTGCATCGGCGTGCGGCCAAATTCGCCACCCCAAAGAATCAGGGTGTCTTCCAGCAGGCCGCGCTGCCTCAGGTCTTTGATCAGAGCTGTGATCGGTCGATCGACCGCGTTTACCTTGTTGGTAAGGCCAACCGATAGCGACTCAGGTTCCGAGGCACCATGATGATCCCAGCCCCAGTCAAAGAGCTGAATGAAGCGGACGCCGTTCTCGGCCAGCCGTCGCGCCAGCAGGCAGTTATTGGCGAATGATTCCTGTCCAGGAGCCGCCCCGTAAGCTTCGAGCGTTCCTGGGGTTTCTTTTGAGATATCAAAAACCTCGGCAGCAGAGGTCTGCATCCGGAAAGCCAGTTCATATTGCGCAATGCGTGAGAGTGTTTCCGGATCACCGATCTCACTGGCTGTTTGGTGATTGATTTCGGCCAGGGCGTCCAGGGTTTTCCTGCGGAGCTGGCTAGAGATTCCCTTGGGGTTGGATAAGAACAGAACCGGCTCGCCCCGAGTCCGGCACTGCACCCCCTGGAAAACAGAAGGGAGGTAGCCGGCCCCCCAGACCGATTTGCCGGCGTCTGGGTTCTTTCCGCCGCTGTTCAGAACAATGAAGCCCGGCAGGTTATCGTTCTCAGAGCCCAGGCCATAGGTGGTCCATGCGCCAAACGAGGGAGCGCCCGCGTTGGCCGATCCACTGTGCATCATCAGTTGCGCAGGACCGTGGTTGAACTGATCGGTGGTCAGCGATTTCACAACACAGAGTTCGTCCGCAACCTCGGGCAAGTATTTCCAGCGGTCAGACATCCAAGTTCCAGACTGGCCCTGCTGCTGGAACGGGTAGACCGGCCCGAGCATCTTGGGAATCCCCTGAATGAAGGCGAACGTCTTACCCTCCAGGAAGGACGCCGGGCAGTCTTTGCCATCGAATCGAGCGAGCTCGGGCTTGTAGTCAAACAACTCTAGCTGGCTGGGCGAGCCGGCCATATGCAGGTAAATCACGCGTCTGGCCCGTGGGGCAAATAGCGGCGCACGAGGACGCATGGGATGAGCCAGATCCAGCGCAACCGCAGGCTGTTCGCCTGCTCGCGCCTGTGACGCTAACCAGATCGAGCCGAGCGCCAGCGATCCCTGCCTGAGGAAATGCCGACGCGTTTCCTGGTGCAGAATCTGTCGCAGCATCTGTTCGTGTGTCTTCATGGGAAAATCGCGTACGTTTGTCAGGGATATTGAATTGTGGAAAACGCAGATGCAGGCCGTGATGGATTGCAGCTCTGGCTGGTCGTTAGGCTGCCGGCTAATCCACTTAGCGGTTCAGCGCCAGGTCGAGGTTGAACAACGCGTGGCATACCAGCACCAGCGCCGCCCGTTCGGGCGAGTCAGCAATCGCTCTGGAAGCTTCCGGATCGCGGGAATACTCCATCAGCGCTTCTTCCCGAAGTTGTATCAGGCGTTCGATCATCCCTGCGGCCGGTGATTCCAGGGTCCAAAGTTGAGCCGCATACGAGATCTGTTGCTTGGGATCTGGAGACTGGCTAGCCGCACGTGTCGCCAGCGCCTGGGCGCACTCCAGGAGCGCAGGGTCATTGAGTGTGAGAAGGGCTTGGAGCGGAGTGTTGGTGGGTATTCGCCTGGCTGTGCAAACGTCGCGAGTTGGGGCGTCGAACGTGAGAAACGCCGGATATCCGCTGGTCCGTTTCTGGTAGGTATAAAGGGCCCGTCGGTACCGGTCTTCTCCCTCAGAGGTTTTCCAGGTGGCCCCGCTGTAAACCGTGTTCCAAACACCGTCGGGCTGAGGAGGGAAAACAGGCGGCCCGTACATCTTGGCCGAGAGCAGGCCAGACATGGCCAGGGCCTGATCTCTGATCATCTCCGCACTCAGCCGTTTACGCGGACCGCGGGCCACCATCCGGTTGCGGGGATCGGGCAACGGTGTCGTGTCCGTGGAGGTCGCTGTTTGTCCATAGGTTGCAGAGAGGGTCACTTCCTTGAGAAACGCCTTCAAGGACCAGCGATGTTCATGAGACAGGCGGAACGCAAGGTGGTCGAGCAGTTTTGCGTTGCTTGGCTCGGCTCCAGAGGTGCCGAGATCCTCAAGCGTTTCAACGATCCCGGTCCCAAAGAGCTCAGCCCACAAGCGGTTGGCCAGCGTGCGTGCCGTGAGTGGGTTCTGATGGCTCACGAGCCAGTTGGCCAGATCGAGCCGGGACATTGTTGGTACCGGCTCAGGATTGGAACCAGGGGCACGAAAGGGACCAGGAAGGCCGGGCTTCACCTCGGCCCCAGGCGCCATCCGATTGCCACGGGCCAGAATCCGGGTTCGTCGAGCCGCTTCTGGCCTTCGTTCCCTCAGAACAGGTACCCGGGGACCAGCTGCCGCCTGGTAGGCTTGCCTGGCTGTTGTGAAGGCGTTCTCAAACTCAGCCCGTTCAGCACCGTTGAGCCAGTCAGTCCATTTCGGGTCGGCGGTACCCTGCCATTGGAACTGGCGAACAGGCGCGGCCTGGAAACCACTATTTGCACCGGCCTTCTGGTGCATCACCAGTTCGATGGTAACCGCCTCGGTTGACAGCGGTTCATTAAGGACGAACACCGCCATTCGATCCGAGGTCGTCACGGGGAATTCACCAAACCCCGCCGCATTCTCATTCAGGCTTTCACGCGGGTCAAACGGGCCAGCCAGGTAGTCGGCCACAACATCGCCGAAACTCAACGGCTTGCGCTCGCCCGATTTCAAGATCTGGGTGGCCACCAGATGAGAGAGCACGGCGGCCCGTTCCGGGTTCCGATCGGGTGAAGGATCATCCGGCAAGATGAACAACTGGAGCGCGGTGAGCGGTCGATTCACCGGGAACGAGATCGAATAGGAGACCCCCACCGGTAAGGTGCCACTGGCTCGAATTGTGCCTTGCTCATCTGAATCCAAGCTTCCGGCAGAGGCGCTGGCACTCAGGGGGGTTAGCACCGCCCAGTCGCTGGTTGCGGTTAGAACCTTGTGCCCGGAGTTAAGAACCGCATTCCGTTCCCGGTTCATCGTCTCTCTGAGTTTGACGGCTTGAGCGCGGGCTTCCGGGGCATCTGGAACCGTGAAAACAGGAAAGTCGTCGTTCAGGTCGGCATCTTCGGTGTTGTTGAAGAAGGCCAGCATCCGGAAGTAATCGGCTTGTGGGTAGGGGTCGTAGGGATGGGCGTGGCACCGAGCGCATCCGAACGTGGTCCCTTGCCAGGTTGTCCACAGCGTATCAACCCGGTCAATAACCGCGGCCAGTCGGAACTCTTCATCATCGGTTCCGCCCTCGGCGTTATTCTGGGTATTGCGATGGAACGCCGTTGCCAGCACGTCGTCGGTTGAAGGCTCATCGAGCAGGTCGCCAGCAATCTGTCGAATCGTGAACTGGTCATACGGCATATCGCAGTTGAACGCACGAACCACCCAATCTCGCCAGGGCCAGATCGTACGAGCGGGGTCTTGCTCAAATCCGTAGGTGTCTGAGTAGCGAGCCAGGTCCATCCAGAGTGATGCCCATCGTTCTCCGAATTGAGGAGATTGCAAAAGCCGGTCGATCACCTGTTCCTTGGCCTGCGGTTCGCCCTGGGTGACGGCATCCTGGAAGGTGCGATATTCTTCGAGGGTTGGGGGCAGCCCGATCAGGTCAAAACTCACGCGCCGCAACCATTCGGCGGGTTTGGCTGGTGGTGAGGGGGAGAGCCCTGCCTGTTCCCAGCCTGCAGCCACAAACGCATCGAGTGGCTGTATGCCCCAGGTTGTCGGCCGCTCCAGGGCTGGTGCCGGCGGTTCCTGGAGTTGCTGAATGGACCAGAGTTCGTCCCAGGGTGCCCCCTGAGAGATCCAGCTTTCCAGCGTTTGAATTTGAGCTGCTGAGAGTTTAACGCCATGCTTGGCGGGCGGCATTCGTTCCTCTTCATCGTGTGCCGTCACGCGTCTGATCAATTCCGACTCTTCTGGATGCCCGGCAACGATGATCGGTTCCCCTGAGTCCCCTTTGCCAAACGCCCGATCTTTGTAGACAAAAGAGATGCCGCCGGCAGCCTTCACGCCACCGTGGCACGCGCTACAGTGCTGTTGCAAGAGCGGGCGGATGGTCTGGTTGAAGGAGATTCGCTCTCCTGTGGCCGCTGGTTTCTCAGATTGGCGTGCCGTGGCAGCCGAATAGACGGTGGCGACCAGCAGGGGAATCGCCAAGCCAAACCCCAGGCAAGATCGGCTGGTTCCGCCAGGCAATAGGTGGGTCACCCGGTCGTGTTGGTTCACCTGCGATGATGTATTCATGATGGCGCACGTGGCGGTGGGGTGCGAGTGAGCAGAGAGCGGTGGCAGGCAGCATTCGAACGACCAAGATCATTCTGGCTCAGTGGCGGGCTTTCTGCAAATGGCAACCGCCGGCCCGGTCATGGGACCGGTTGTGGTTGCTTGGCGGAGTGGCACACAGGAAGCCGAGAAGGTTCCTGGTTCGCCTGTGTTCAGGCTGTGGGCTGAATCTGCCCGACGACCATCTGCGCCATCATCGCCTACCGTGAGAAGGTTGGCTTTCAGGCTTCCAATTCGCGAGCGAGCGAAGGCCTGGATTTGCAATCGCTTACTTCAAAATGCCTAGCATGCGTGCCGGCCTGGGAACTCTTGGTGGGTGTGGACGAGAGTGGGCCCCTCAGATCGGCTGCAAGAACTCATCATTTTCCACCAGATCCACACTGACGCTGACGGAGTGTTTTCCGCCGCCCAAGATTACCCCCTTGATCGGGCTCACGTCGTAATAGTCTCGGCCCCAGGCAAGCACCACGTGGCGATCGCTGGGGATAATGTTATTGGTGGGATCAAAATCGACCCAGCCAAATCGGGGGCAGTATGCAGAGATCCAGGCATGAGACGCATCAATTCCCACAAGCCTGGGTTGGCCTGGAGGCGGCGTGGTCAAAAGGTAGCCGCTCACATAACGCGCGGGTATCCCAAGAGAGCGGAGGCAGCCAATCTGAAGATGTGCAAAGTCTTGGCAAACGCCACGACGGGAGTCGAGCACATGTTTCAGGGGCGTTGCAACGGTTGTGGCCTTGGGATCATACGCGAACTCGGAATGAATTCGGCTGGTCAGGTCCATCACGGCCTGCAGCAGTGGTCTGCCCGGAGGGAAGCAATCCGCGGCGTAGTTGGCCAGCTCAGCGTCTCTGGAGACGTAGGGAGAATCGTACAGAAATTGCCAAGATTCCATGGTGGCCGCGTCGTAGGGTGGCCCTGTCTGCCCGCGTGGAAGGTCCCAGGCGGGGCTTTGGCTCAGGTCTATGGGTGGCCCGGGGGTAAGTTCAACCAGGTTGATGGCCGTGAATTCCAGTTGCTTGTGTGGAGACTGGATGGTGACAAAAACCGTGCTATTCCCAAAGCAGTCCATGCGCTCTACCTGCGCCGCCGGCTCCGGATCAATCTGAACCTGTGAAGACAGGCAGAACTGGCTGTGAGTGTTGCGTGTGGTGAGGTGCAACAGGTTGTGGCACAACGAGACTGGGTCTGAGTAGCAATACGTGGTCTTGTGGCGTGAGCGGAGGATCATTGTGGGGGTTGTCCCGTAGACCGAGCCAGGTGCCGCGAGACCTGGAGATGGTTGAAGAATCGGCCGGCGAGCGCATTGGAGAGGGCCGGTAGGTCTGCCACGATTCTGGTAAGAAACTCTTCAAATTTGGCGCGTCGGCCGGTTTCATCAACGTGCGTCAGGCGATCAATTTCCAGGAGCCGAAGGTCAGTTAGCAGCGATAACGCAATGCGCTGCTCTGGGCTACGACCCGGGCCTGAATTTTCACGCGGCAGGCTATCCAGGCTTAACATCAACGCCGAAATCTGGAACGCCATCGACCGGGGGTTAGACTCATCCACAAGCAGAAGGTCGATCACGGGCGCTGTCACCAGGCCGGCAAGATAGCGCCTTCGGTACGTCATGGAGCTATCGGCAATTGAAAGCACGTCTTCGAGTAATCGGCTCTCCGCCACAGACTTCTTGCAAAGGGTATTCTTGAGCAGGTGTGCCAGATTGTAGGTCCGTTCCACTCTTCGACCCATATCCAGGAAGGTCCAGCCTGGCCCGCGAGTCATATTTTCGGCAACCAGCCCGCTGAAGGCCGCAAGGGTTGAGATTCCATCGTTGAGTTGCTCTAGCACGTCATTCAGGTTGGGACGGCTTGCACCTTCGACCCCCTGCTTTTCGTCTGGCTGCAGGGTGCGGAAGGATCGGTCTTCACCAGTGTCTCGCATCGAAAGGTGTAGCTTGCGCAATGTTCTCCAAAGGTCCAGAGAAATTCGATCTCGGACCATGGAAGCGATGCGCTGGACGGCTCCAAGAGTGTTGGCCACCGAGCAATCCCGTTCGGGGTCGAACAGGAGAGGCACCAGGGATGCCTCAAACCACTCGATCGGGTCTTTGATTTCGGAGGGCGGCGGTTCAGACTCCGAATGGACGGCATGCGCCAGCGCTCTGAGCAAGATCGGTAGTTCAGGAACATCACCATACCCGGTCTGTTCCGTCATCCGCTCAATCACGACCCTGAGCAGCCTGAAGAGCCCTTCTGCCCGCTCAACGTAACGACCCATCCAGAACAGGTTGTCTGCGATTCTGGATGGGAGGTCGCTACCTGCGCGGCTGAGTTCTACAGACTGATCCGCAGGCGGCAGCAAGCTGAACGGACTGACCACGCCCGAGGCAAGAACCCAGGTGTCTTTGCTGCCACCCCCTTGCTGCATCGAGACAATGGGCGAGGTGTCTGCGTTCGAGGTGCGTGTGAGCCCGCCCGGCATGACCGCATAACCTCCGGGGCGTCCTGCAACATAAACCCGGAGCGAGTGACGGCGTGGCCTCAGTTTTCCATCGGTTAGAACGGGCACCGTTGAGAGTGAGATCCGCTCTTGCCCAACATAATCACTGGGCCGGGCCTGCACCCGCTCGATCAGTCGACTCCGCTGGCTGCTGCTCAGGAATTCAGGAAAAATGGCGTCGAAGCGTTTGCCGGAAAACGCAGGCTTGATGACCAGATTTGAGAGATTTTGGAGCACGTGCTGGCGGGACTGAGGATCACCACACCACCAGGTCTGGGCGGCGTTGAGGATGAGCTCCTCTCCCAGCAAACTCCGGCAGATCTCGGGAAGGAACGGATAGAAGGCGGCAGACTCCACCAGGCCGGATCCAAGCGAATTTGCTACCGCCACGTTACCCGAGGAAACCGCCTGCAACAGACCCGGAACGCCCAGGAACGAATCTTCACGCAACTCCAGTGGGTCGCAATAGTCATCATCAAGGCGTCTGAAGATCACATCGACCTGTTGCAAGCCGCCCAGTTGCTTGAGGTAAACCCGGTTGTCTCGAACCGTGAGGTCTGCCCCTTCCACCAGCGTGTAACCCAGATAACGCGCCAGGAATGCTTGCTCAAAATAGGTCTCGTTGTAAGGTCCGGGAGTAAGCAGAACAATGGAGGGGGTATCACGATTGTGCGGGGCAAGCGCTTGCAGCCCTTCCCTGACCGATTGGAAGTATCTTGCCAGTCTCTGAACACCACACTCACGGAAAACATCCGGCCACATTCTGGCAAGAACCAGGCGGTTCTGAAGCGCGTAACCCGCCCCAGACGGGGCCTGAGCCCGATCTCCCAGCACCTTGTAGGACCCATCGCTGCACCGACCCAGGTCGGCGGCATAAAAATGCAGGTACCGATCTCCCGGCAGCCTGAGTCCGTGACACGCTCTTAAATAGCCCGGATTTCCGAACAACACCTCGGGAGGAAGCTTGCCCTCATTCACAAGCCGCTGTGGGCCGTAGAGGTCCGCAAGCAGCAAGTCAAAGACCCGGGCCCGTTGCGTCAGTCCTCGCTCAATCAGGTCCCATTCCACCGCTGAAAGCAGCAAGGGAATCGGGTCAAGCTGCCAGGGGCGTTCCATTCCACGCGGGTCACCATAAACGTTGTAGGTGACCCCGTTCTGCCGAATCAGGGCCTGGGCATCACGCCATCGACGTTCAAGCCGATCTTTCCCCAGGCTATTCAGCGCACCAACAAACGGCTTCCACGAATCACGAAGTTCGTCGGAGTCATAAACCGCTTCATCCAGCCCCTCTGCGAGTACCGGGTATTGCCACCAGCCACATTCCGTCTCATCGACGGAACTCTGCGTCTGATGTGTGTCGGCAGGAAAGCTCATGGAAATACACGGTCGCTGGAGAGGGGCGCAAAACCGGTGAGTTGGAGAGAGTTCAACATGATATCAACTGCCCGTACAAACCTGCGACTCAAACTCGCCTGGCCGGGGTGTTCTGAAAACCGGCGCGGACCGGCGTAGGTCCAACGTGAACGGGAACACAGGGTTACGCTCTGACTGCGGCGGATCCTGCCAGCCTGGCGTGTGGCCGAACGCAAAAAATCTGGCATGCCTGCGCCCCTCGGCCTCGCTGGCATTGACCGGAAGCACGTCAAAAGAGCGCCCCCCTGGGTGAACCACGTGATAAGTGCAGCCGCCCAACGATCGCTCATTCCAGGTATCCAGGATGTCAAAGACCAAGGGGGAATTGATCGGCAAGGTCGGGTGCAGGCACGAGGGGGGTTGCCATGCTCGATACCGGACCCCGGCCACGAACTCACCAGGTGCCCCGGCCGGATGCAAGGGAACTCGCCGACCATTACAGGTGATCAGGTGGCGACTTTCGGTCAGTCCTTCAACCCGGATCTGGACCCGTTCGACCGACGAATCGACGCTCCTCACCGTTCCGCTGGTTGTGGCTTCCTCACCCAAGGCAAGCCAGGGCTCGATCGCCTGGCGTAGCTCAATCGAAATTCCGTCCACCGTTGCCTCACCCAATTTCGGAAACCGAAATTCGAAATGTGAGTTGAACCAATCCGGACGGAACGGGTAGCCGTGCCGCTGAAGGTCCTGAATCACATCGCCAAAGTCTTGTTTTACGAAATGGGGTAGCAGGAATTGATCATGAAGACGGGTGCCCCAGTAGGTCAGCGGGTGCTCATAGGGCGTTTCCCAGAAACGTGCAATCAGACCTCGGACCAAGAGTTGCTGAGCAAGACTCATCTGGGGATGAGGAGGCATTTCAAGGCCTCTCATCTCCAGCAATCCTCGTCGACCGGAAGGGCCGTCTGGCGAGAATAGCTTATCAATGCAAAACTCGGTCCGGTGCGTATTTCCGGTCACATCGGCAAGCAAGTGTCGGAAAATTCGATCGACGATCCAAGGCGGACATTCTTCCCCAGTCCGGATCTGACGGAAGGCAATTTCCATCTCATAAATCGCGTCCTGGCGTGCTTCGTCAATCCGCGGAGCCTGGCTATGCGGTCCAACGAATAACCCAGAGAAGAGGTAGGAAAGCGAGGGATGGTTCAGCCAGAACCCCACCAGGCTACGAAGCAGGTCGGGCCGCCGCAAAAACGGGCTATCGGCTGCGGTTAGACCACCCAGCACCACGTGGTTCCCACCACCGGTGCCGGTATGACGGCCATCCATCATAAATTTCTCAGTGCCCAGCCGAGATTGTCGAGCCTCTTCATAAAGCGTGGTGGTTCGGTCGACCAGTTCCGACCAGTTATGGGACGGATGAATATTCACTTCGATCACCCCAGGGTCCGGGGTGATGCCAAAGTTGAGAATCCGGGGATCGCTTGGTGGCGGGTACCCCTCAATCAAGATCTTCGTCCCCAGTTCCTTGGCGGTTGCCTCAATGGCGGCAACCAGGTCGAGATAATGTTCGATCAAGCGGATGGGCGGCATGAAGACGTACAGCCGCCCGTACCTCGGCTCCACGCAAAGCGCGGTTTTGACTGCGGAACTTCCGTCCCCGCCCAGAGCCGCCGGGTCAAAAGGGGCATTCTGGGCAACGCGTGGGCGAGGAGTGGATGGCTTTTGGCGCGGGCTGGCCTCAGACGTTGCTGGCCGAGGGCGGGCCATTTCCGTGCGTGCCGGGAGTTCGGACCTGGCGGCAAAGGGGTCTCGTTCAAGCGCTGGGTCTTGCTGTTCGGGCGAGAGCCAGGGAAGAGAGTTCACCGGTAAACGAAGGCCGATTGGCGAGTCTCCCGGTACCAGAAAAAGCTCGGTGCGTCGGATGTTCCAGTTGGCACTGCGCCACTGGGGGCGCTGGGCGTTTGCCTGGGGTTGGAGTGGCAGGATAAAACCAACAACGCGGCCCAGACCACGCTCAAACGATTTGGAGAGCCTGGAACGCTCCTCGGGGTCGGTGAGCTTGTTATCAAGCGGGGTGACATTGACGGGAAGCCGTTGCTCTTGCCAGAGCAGGTACCAGACGTCTTCATAAGCGGGCAAGGCATATTCCGCCTGAACACCCAGGTTTTTGGCGAGTGTTTGAACAAACCGTCGAGCATCGTCCTCGGTTGCGCCATAGTCCGAAGATTCATCGCCGAGAAGTGAAGGGTCACTCCAGATCGGCTCGCCGTCCGACCTCCAGTAACAATTCAAAGACCATCGAGGCAGAGACTCGCCAGGGTACCACTTGCCCTGCCCGAGGTGAATCAATGCCCCGGACGAGTAGCGGTCCTTCAGCCTTTTCAAGAGATCCAGGCTCAGTGGCCGTTTAGTTGGTCCAAGCGCTGTGAAATTCCATTCCTCGCCATCGCGATCGTCAATTGAGACGAATGTCGGCTCACCGCCCATCGTCAGCCTGACATCACCACGGCGCAGCCTGTCGTCAATGGCGTGCCCAAGTGATTCAATCTCACTCCACTGAGTATCCGTGTAAGGCTTGGTGGATCGAGGATCTTCATAGATCCTTTGCACCGTCATTTGATAATCGAACTCGGAACTAACGGTGTCATGCTCTCCCTGGGTCGGGTCCTTGAACCAATTGTAGGAGCCAGAGATTGGGGCCGCCATGCTCGGGTCTGCAACCGAGGCCAGCGGAATATGCCCCTCGCCGGCTAGTAATCCAGATGTGGGATCCAGGCCAACCCAGCCTGCGCCAGGCAGATAAACTTCGGCCCAGGCGTGAAGGTCGGTGAAATCGGCCTCGGGTCCCGATGGTCCATCAATCGAGCGTTGGTCAGCCTTGAGTTGGATCAGATAACCAGAGGCAAAGCGGGCCGCGAGCCCCAGGTGCCTTAAGACCTGGACCAGCAACCAGCCAGAATCTCTGCATGAACCGCTTCCAAGAGTGAGCGTTTCTTCGCACGTCTGTACGCCTGGCTCCAGTCGCACAAGGTACTGAACCCTATCGTGAATCGCCTGATTCAGCTTCACGATGTAATCAATGGTCCGAATACCACGATCCTGAAGGCTCCGAACCAAACCCTGAAGCTGTGGCCCGGCTGGTTCCAGGTCCATGTAGGGAATCAGTTCCCGGGCAAGCGTCGGCTCATACGTGAAGGGGTACTGCTGCGCGTAGTCTTCCAGAAAGAAATCGAACGGGTTAATAACATGAAGTTCGGCAACCAGATCTACCTCAACACGGAGTTCCCTGGCAGGTTCAGGGAATACAATTCGAGCAAGCTGATTGTTGTAAGGATCCAGTTGCCAGTTCAAATAGTGGGGATGAGGCTCAACGCGCAACGAGTAGCTCAGAATCTGAGTTCGACAGTGCGGTGCGGGCCTGAGTCTGATCACATGTGGCGCGAACTGGACAAGGCGGTCATATCGATAGGACGTTTTGTGTGTCAAAGCAACGCGAATAGGCATGTACGATCGACTTTCGATTCAGACCAGATTGGGACCAACCCGAACAGATTCTTGAAAAACTCAGGGGTGCTGAATTCGGATTTTACGCGCAAACGAATGCACCCCAGACCTCCAAACGGATCGTTGTTGCAATCAGGCTAAACTCACCAGAGTTGCCGATGATTGGGTCGAGATTGACGCTAACCCAAGGCTTTGGCGCATTCCCAAAGTGAAGTAGGCACCATGGATCGCCTTGCCAATGGCGTGCGTACGATCAATGACATCGGTCAGGGCTTCGTGGAGCCCGGACTGGACAACCTCTTCGATCCTTATGAGATTGAGCCAGCTCACCAGCATGTTGAGCTGTTGCTCTGGTTCGTTACCTGGTCGATTCAACGGCCGACCAGAAATGGCATGTGCCGCCAAAAGGCACTTGTTCAGACAAAAGCGAACAGAGCGTGGAAAGATCGAGTCAAAGATCAAGAAGTCGGCAACCGAGATTCCAGGATCTGTACCAGGCCGCTGTTTGTGGAATGGCTCATAACCTGAGCAACTCATCAAAATAGCCACCCAGTGCGCATTATCAATGGGGGTGCCAATCTGCTCGGTCCTGGGAAGCAACATGTGATATTTGACATCCAGAATGCGTGCGGTCTGACACCCGCGTTCCAGGTATTTACCAAGCAAATAAAACTCCCACGCCTCTCCGTGAGACATCGTTCCTTCGGAGATCCCATAAATCACTTGGTTGATTCGTTTGATGCGGTTGTAGAACTCACTTCGATTGTAAGAATAAAGCTCAAGTGCCCCCGGGCTGTTAATCCACAGGTAGTAGTAATTCAATCGCTCCCAGGCGTCAGCGCTGATCACTTCCCGGATGTTTCTGGCATTCTCCCGAGCTGCGCTAATTGATGAGATGATACTGCTGGGATTGTCCAGATCCCAGGTCATGTGGTTCTGAACCGCTTCCCCATCTGGATCGCCGGTATAGTCATGAATACCGCTGATAATCAGCAGCGGAACCCATTGCTGTTCCATAGGAATGGGAAAGTCGAGTAGAAGGGTCTGGTTCACCTCAAGAACACGCGCGGTGTTCTCGGCCCGTTCCAGGTACCGGCTCATCCAGTAACAGTGTTCTGCAACCCGTGAAATCAAGGACGTGTCTCCATAACCCAGGTGTCTTTACTTCCACCGCCCTGGCTTGAGTTCACGACGAGCGAACCCTTGACAAGTGCCGTGCGTGTGAGGCCGCCAGGCAGAACCCAGCGGTCCTTGCCACTCACGATGTAGGGGCGTAAATCCACATGCCGGGGAGCAAGCCCCTCGTCTGTCCAGGTTGGGCATGTGGACAGGCTAACGACAGGCTGTGCGATATAATTTCTGGGGTTCGCCCGTAACTTTTCCGCGAACTCCTGTTGTTGTTCTTTGGTAGAGGAAGGGCCCATCAACATGCCATAGCCGCCCGATTCGTTCACCGCTTTGACGACGAGACTGTCGAGATGCTCCAGAACGTAAGCGAGATCCTTGGGACGGGCACAGATGTAGGTGGGTACGTTATGAAGGATTGCATTCTCTGACAGATAAAAGCGAATCATGTCTTCAACAAACGGATAAATCGCCTTATCGTCGGCCACCCCGGTTCCAACGGCGTTGGCAAGGGTAACGTTGCCCGCTCGATACGCTTTCATCAGGTCAGGAACACCCAGAACCGAGTCTGCGCGGAACGCATTTGGGTCGAGAAAGTCATCGTCCAGCCGCCGGTAGATGACATCCACTTGCTGCGGTCCCCTGGTGGTTCCCAGGAAGACCCGGTTGTTATGAACAAACAGGTCTCGGCCGAACACCAGCTCAATTCCCATGTGGCGGGCCAGGAAGCTGTGCTCAAAGTACGCAGAGTTGTAGGGGCCAGGAGAAAGCAACACAATGCACGGTGGTTCCGAGGCCCCTTCAGGCGCAACGGAACTGAGAGCGTTTCTCAACTGAAGCGGATAGTCCTCTACCCGCCTCACCCTGCACTGCTGAAACAGTTGAGGGTAAACCTTCTTCATCACCACGCGGTTTTCTAGAACGTAGCTTACGCCCGAGGGAGTTCGGCCATTATCCTCCAGAACCAGGAATTCCCCAGACGGATCCCGGATCAGATCGGTTCCCACCACATGAAGGTACTGACCTCCAGGCGGCGTGAACCCTTCCATCTCTGGGCGATATCCCTTGGATTCCAGCACCAGATCGCTGGGAACTACTCCCTCTTTGAGAATTCGCTGATCGTGGTAGATATCGTGAAGGAAAAGGTTGAGCGCGTGAATTCTTTGGTTGAGACCCGCCTCAATTCGATCCCACTGTTCACCGCCAACCGGTCGTGGGACGAGGTCGAACGGAAAGATCTTCTCAACACCCCGTCGGTCTGAGTAAACCGAAAAGGTAATTCCCTGGTTGATGAAAACCAGATCGGCGAGAGCTCGTCGTTCAAAAAACGTTGATGTCGTCAAATCCGAGAGGCAATCGAGTAGGACCTTGGAGTGTGGTTGCGGACGACCGTCCGTCTGGAATATTTCATCCCACGATCGTTCGTGGCACTCGTAAGATCCAAAAAGAAAAGCGTCATCCTGAGAGAGAGAGCCGTCATTAGACATGAACTGCTCCCCCGAGCGCTGGTTTAGAAGTTGTGAGAGATTCCTTCCGAACGATCATGCCATGGCCTTTCTCTGACCAGCGATAATGTGTACGGGGAACAAGAGGTGAAACTCGAACCGAAAATTCATCAACAGTCGCGACATCCGTAGGCTGCGGTCGCAATTCCCAACCGATTGCTAAAGTAACCAAGCTAGGAGTGAACCCAAGTAGGGATGAAATCTTCAAGCATTGAAGTTTAAACATCACAAAAACTTGAGTGAGAAAGCAATTGTCTTGGTTACACGACCCAGAGCCTTCAAACACTTTGAGATTGAGACTGAATCGAATGATACCAGTCTGACTCAAAGACGGTACGCGCGAGAACAGCCCGAAGAACACCACGAGCCCCACGGAACCACCTGAAGTTCAGAGTGACCGGATTTCGAATTGGGAATCGCCTGCACTCCTACCGTGACGGCTCCGAACCGCTCGCATTCCCATCTCATGGCTCAAATCTCCTGCACAACCTGGCTGAAATCGTTTTGGCCGCCCGTAATTGCTTTTCTCAATGATCAGTTTCCCAGCGTATGAGCAGTTCTTGTGCCTGGGTTGATTAGATCCCCAAAAAAACGTAATCCGTCTGTCTATTGGCAGGGTTCTCCTTTCAGAGCCTTGGAGCGAGAGTGAGAGCTTGCCGATCTTGTGCCCAATGTGCGGGCAAGGCTGCTTGAAACAGGGCGAATGCCGCATCGGGGAACGCTTTGAGCTTTAATACTTGCGGATAGCCGCCTTTGTAAGCCGATATTGGGCCATTAGTCGTTAAACTCTGTTCAGCTTTGCAACTTGACAAGACGATTCGACCGTCGTTACGCTTAGGACTGACTGGTCAGTCTGAAACTTTCGCCTGCTCCACTCCAAGCTCGTGCTTCTCTGCAATGGATCATCCTGACACCAATGTACGTAGGGCAGTTGCTCAAAGTCGTCGAGAAGAGATTCTCGATGCCGCTACCGAGCTTTTTGCTGAGCATGGGTATACCGAGTGTCTCACGCAGGTGGTCGCAGAGAAGCTTGGGATCGGTAAGGGGACGATTTATCGTCACTTTCCCAGCAAGCGTGACCTTTTCCTGGCAGCGGCAGACCGGGTGATGGTTCGGCTTGGGACGCGGATCGAAGAGTCTGTTTCAAAGCTTCAAGATCCAATCGACCAGTGGTGCGAGGCCGTGCGGTGCTTCCTCCAGTTTTTCGCGGAACACCCGGAATACGTGGAGTTGCTCATCCAAGAGCGGGCCCAGTTCAAGAATCGTTCGAGGCCGTCCTACTTTGAGCACCGTGAACGAAACATTCAGCGCTGGCGCGAAATCTTCAAATCCCTGATTTCAGCCGGTCGCATCCGAGACATTGCGCCTGATCGAATTACCGACGTGGTGGGAGATTTGTTGTATGGAACCATCTTCCTGAATTACTTCGCCGTTCGAGAATCCAGCCCAGAGGTCCAGGCGGCCAACATTCTGGATGTGGTTCTCTCCGGAATTCTGAGTCAATCCGAACGATCTGCACGTGAGCACGAACAGACGCCTGGTCACTCGGGTATTGAACGCAGCCTCCAGGCGGAAGTCCCGCCTGCTCCTATCCTTGACCCAGCTTGAATCTTGCCCATCTGGCGAACCTGATTTCGGCAGATGGCAGAGCCCCAGAGATTTCTGAACCATGTATCAACGATGTGCCATCACGCTGATCGTGGCCCTTTTGACCATGGCTGTGCCTGGTTGCTGGCCCAGCGGGACCCCGACTGGATCGGGAGGCGGACCTCCTACCGCCAAGGCTCCGCAGGTCGAAGTGGGCCGGCCTGTCAAAAGAATGGTCGTAGATTACGAAGAGTTTCCGGGTCGAACCGAGGGGTATCGGTTTGTCGAGATCCGGCCGCGAGTCTCTGGTTTGCTCCTGAGGCAACTTTTTAAAGATGGCGAGGATGTCGACACGTCTCAGCCTCTTTTCAAGGTCGATCCCGAACCGTTCGAGGCCGAGGTCAAAAGATCCGAGGCCATGCTTGAACAGGCCCAGGCACACAAACGTCGCCTTGAGTATGACTACAGCCGGGCACAGGCCAATATCCGTAAAAGCGCAATCAGTCGTGAAGAATTCGATAAGTTCAAAGGAGATCTCGATGAAGGTGTGGCCTCGGTTGAAATTGCCGAAGCCGCCCTCAAGATCGCACTTCTGAACCTGAAATGGACCGACGTGACGTCGCTCCCTGATGATCCAACCCCACACAGCCTGACAGACGCTCCGCGCTTGTCCAAGACCATGCGAGCCAGTAAACGGATGGTCGATCCTGGGAACATGGTTCAGGCCAATACCACACCGCTGACAACGCTCATCGACCTTGAGAACCTGTACATCACTTTTGACATTGATGAGCCAACCGTGCTCAGGCTTCGCCGCGCCATCAAAGCGGGCACTCTCAAAGTAACACCCGAATCGCCGGTGCAGATTCAAGCGAGCCCGGCCGACGATGACTCGTTCTCAATCGCCTCCAGCGTCGACTTCAGTGACAATACGCTCGATGCGAGTTCTGGGACCCTGCGGGTTCGGGGTACGATTGCCAATGAGCGGATTCCGGGCACGCGTGAATATCTGCTCTCTCCAGGGATGTTCATGAAGGTGCATCTGAGAGTGGGCGAGCCTCATAACGCACTCTTGATTGCAGAACAGGCTGTGAACAATGACCTCGACCGCAAGTTCATATTCGTGATCGACGATCTGAAGGATAAATTGGGCAAGATCGTGTTTCAAACGGATAAAGATGGAAATCCAACGTCCACTCCCAAGAAGACCGCAGTGGCCCGCTACATAAAATTGGGCAAGAACCACGAAGGTCTGGTGGCCGTGGAACCCGAAGATGGAAGCTGGACGCTGGACGAAAACACGCCCATTGTGGTGAAAGGGATGCAGAGGGTCAGGCGCGGGCAGGAACTCGCGATTTCTCGCGACCTGGTGCCTATGGATGAGGTTGGAAAACCTGCTCGAACCGCCGTAGTGGTTCCAGCTACTCCCTCCAAGGATGCAGCCTCCGCCGCACCTGCACCTGCGGTTCTGCCCCAAAGCGTGCCTGCTGCCGGCTCAACCACCCCGCCCCCGGCGGCTTTGTCACCGGCATCACCTCGCTGACGGCCCGAAGTTCACGCCCAAGTCCGTGTTATCTCCTGTAGATAACGCAATTGCACCGGTTGCGAGGGGGGTGGAAATTTGAGTTCCGTTCAAAGGACAGAGGCGTGATTTCTCGTCATTTTATCGATCGCCCGATCCTGGCCGCTGTGGTATCGATCTTGATCACGCTTGGCGGGGTGATTGGACTGCAGAATCTCCCCCTGGCGATGTACCCGCAGATCGCACCGCCCACGGTTCAGGTCGATTGCCGTTACCCTGGCGCCAGTGCGCAGGTTGTTGCCGAGACCGTCGCATCTCCAATCGAGCAGTATGTGAGCGGTGTGGAAGGCATGCTTTACATGTCTTCACAATGTACCAATGACGGTTCTTACAACCTGACGGTCACGTTTCGGAACGGCATGGACCTGAACATGGCGCAGGTTCTTGTGCAGAACCGGGTCGCTCTGGCCATGCCCATGCTGCCTTCGGTCATCAAGCAGGCGGGCGTGACCACCAGGAAGCGGTCGCCCGATATCTTACTGGCGATCGCATTCAATTCCCCGTCTGGAGCCTACGACCAGTTTTATCTAAGTAACTTCGCGAATTTGCGGATTCGCGATGAAATCTTGAGGGTTCCGGGTGTGAGTGACGTGCTCATGCTTGGTCAGCAAGATTTCAGCATGCGAGTCTGGATTGATCCCGACCAACTTGCGCACCGGGGAATGACCGCTTACGACGTGGTGAACGCCTTACGCGAGCAGAACAACCAGGTTGCCACAGGCCAGATCGGCCAGCCCCCCTTTGAGGGTGATCAACCGAATCAGATCACGATTCGCACCTTGGGACGCCTGAAAGAGGTGGATCAATTTCGGGAGGTCATCGTCAAGAAGGGGCGGGATGGGCGAGTTGTTCGGCTCAAAGATGTTGCCACCGTGGAACTGGGTGCCAAAAATCTCGACATCTCTTGCCGGGTCAATGGCCTTCCCTCGGTCAGTCTCGCAATCTTTCAACTTCCTGACGCCAATGCGCTTGAGACCGCAAAAGCGATCAAGTCCAGAATCGCCGAGCTTGAGAAAGAGTTTCCAGCCGGGGTCCGTTCCGAGATTCGCTATGACACCACACCGTTCATCGAAGAATCGATTGGCGAAGTCTACAAGACACTGACCGAGGCCATTGTACTGGTGGCGCTCGTGGTTTTGTTATTTCTCCAGAACTGGCGATCGGCCATCATTCCTCTTGTAGCCGTTCCCGTGGCAATTATCGGCACCTTTGGTGTCATGGCCATCATGGGTTTCAGTATCAATAACCTCACGCTCTTCGGGCTTGTACTGGCAATCGGAATTGTGGTCGATGATTCCATTGTGGTCGTGGAGGCGGTTGAGCATCACATCGAAGAGGGATTGTCTCCACGCAACGCCACATTTCGGGCCATGGAAGAAGTCTCTGGGCCGGTTATTGCCATCGGCCTGGTGCTCTCCGCAGTCTTCATTCCATGCGCATTTATTTCTGGAATCGTTGGCCAGTTCTTCCGCCAGTTCGCGCTGACGATTGCAACCTCAACCATCATCTCTGCAATTAACAGTCTCACGCTTAGCCCTGCGCTTGCGGCCCTCTTGCTCAAACCCAGGGACCAAGCTCGGCGTGCTGCCCCCCTGCCCCGGTTGGCGTTTGTGATAGGCTTCGCGTGGCTCGGTTACAGTATGGTTGGTCCCCGGCTTGCCGCAGACCCTGGGCTACTTGCTTTTGCGTCACCAGACCTTATCCGATGGCTGACCATTGCACTCATGGCGTTTGCCGGCGCTGCCCTTGGGCGTCTTTTCAATACGCTGCTCAGTTTGTTCTTCACGGCCTTTAATCGCTTCTTTTACCTGAGTTCACGCGCTTACACCGGAACCGTCTGGCTTTTGCTCAAGGGCAGCTTGGTGGTACTACTTGGGTACCTTGCCCTTTCTTACTTCACTTACAAAGAGTTCATCAGTACCCCCAAGGGATTTATCCCATCTCAGGATATGGGCTATCTCCTTCTGAACGTTCAGTTGCCAGATGCGGCCTCACTCGAGCGCACTCGTGAAGTGATGAAGCAGGTTGAAGAACTCTGTCGTCGCACTCCGGGGGTCAAACACACCCAGGCGGTTTCTGGTCAATCTTTGCTGCTCAGTGCATTTGGATCCAATTTCGGAACCATGTTCGTGATGCTTGACACATTCGAGCACCGACGCGATCCCAAACTGTACATCGACCAACTCAAAGTCGACCCCAAGACAGGTGTTCGAGAGCCGCTTGAGACCAAGGACCTCACCAGTGATGCCATTGCCAATAAACTAAGAGGTAAGCTTGCGGCTCTCGTTCCCGAGGGGGATGTCCAGGTTCTTCCGCCGCCACCCGTACGCGGGGTGGGCCGAGCCGGCGGCTACCGATTGATGGTCGAGGATCGTGGAGATAGTGGATCCCGTAATCTCCAGGAATCGGCCGATGAACTCACCGCAAGTCTGAACTCGCTCACAATTGATGGAAATGGCCAGCCCAATAGCCCTGCACCAGGATCGTCAGCCGTCGCGACACCTGGCCAATCCCTACCAGCGGCAATCAAGCCGCTCGTAGGAAACTCCTCAGTGTTTCGTGCCAACGTTCCTCAGATCTTTGTCGATGTCAATCGTAAGCTGGCCATGCAGCACGGTGTTGAGCTCAAGAATCTTTTCGATACGCTTCAGATCTACCTCGGCTCACTCTATGTGAATGATTTCAACCGCTTCAGCCGGACCTGGCAGGTCATTGTTCAAGCCCGGCAAGCCCGACGCAATCAGATTGAAGATATCAGTCGGCTCAAGGTGCGGAGTCGGTCTGGTGCCATGGTGCCGGTTGCCGCCGTTTGCACACTTAAACAAGAGCCAGGACCGCTCATTCTCACGCGTTACAATATGTATCCCGCCGCACCCATCAACGGTAGCGCCGCAGCCGGAATCAGCTCAGGGCAGGCTATCCGATTGGTGGAAGAACAGACCAAACTCGGACTGCCAGAATCGATGGCCTTTGAATGGACCGAGCTCGCCTACCTGGAACTTCAGGCGGGTAATACGGCCATGATCGTTTTTGGATTTGCCGTCATGATGGTCTTTCTGGTCCTGGCCGCGCAGTATGAGAGCTGGGCGATGCCGCTGGCCGTGATCTTGGTCGTTCCCCTCTGCCTGCTTGGGTCACTCCAGGGGATCAAGGTGGCCGGTCAAGATATCAATATCTTCACCCAGGTCGGCTTCGTGGTTCTGGTGGGGCTGGCTTGCAAGAACGCAATTTTAATCGTGGAGTTCGCCCGGTCCAAGCGACAATCTGGCACACCCCGTATGGCTGCTGTTCTGGAAGCATGCCGCCTCAGGTTGCGGCCCATCATCATGACCTCGCTGGCTTTTATTCTTGGCGTTGTTCCGCTTACCCTCGCCCAAGGCGCTGGTGCCGAAATGCGGCGCACGCTTGGGACAACCGTGCTTTACGGAATGATTGGTGTCACGCTATTCGGAATCTTTCTGACCCCCGTCTTTTTCTATGTCATTGACTGGGTAGGGTCCACAACCCTCTTCCAGTCCAGACTGATTCAACGTTTCAGCCGTGCCACGCTTGGCATCTTTGCTTTTGGATATGTCAAATCTTTCGCCAGGTTTGGCGCACGGCTGGCGCGTCGGTCTGATATCCACGTGCCTGCCACAAAGCTAGCGCGTGTGGACTCGCCTGATCGAGTAGACATTCACAACCAGGAGGGGGTCGAGTAGACCTGAGGAACTCGTCATGTTCTCCCGTTTCTTTATCGATCGACCCATCTTTGCGTCTGTCCTCTCGATCGTTGTCACGCTCGGTGGCTACCTGGCGCTTCAGGCGTTACCCATTGCTCAGTATCCTGAGATCACGCCACCCACCATTGAGGTTTCCGCGACCTATCCAGGCGCAAACTCTCAGGTTGTCGCCGATACGGTTGCCGCAACAATCGAACAGCAAATCAGCGGTGTAGAGAACATGCTTTACATGTCTTCTCAGAGCACCAACGATGGTAGTTACACGCTAACGATCACATTCAAAATCGGTGTTGACCTCAATATCGCGCAGGTCATGGTGCAGAATCGCGTGGCTCTTGCAGAGCCTCAGCTTCCGGAACTGGTCAAGCGGCGTGGCGTTTCTGTCAAGAAAAAATCGCCAGGCACCCTCATGATCATCAATCTATACTCACCCGATGAATCCCGAGATAACCTGTATCTGAGTAACTATGCAACCACTCAGCTACGAGACGAACTGCTGAGGCAGCCGGGTGTGGGTGACATCAGTTACCTTGGTCAGCGTGACTACAGCATGCGCGTTTGGCTTGACCCAGAGAAGATGGCCCACCGGAACCTGACGTCCATAGATGTGGTTGCAGCCATCAGCCAGCAGAACATCCAGGTTGCCGCCGGTCAAATTGGTCAGCCACCCGTTCCAACGGGCCAGGTCTTTCAATACACAATGACGACCCTGGGACGACTCACCACGGTCGAGCAATTCGCGGACATGATTTTGCGATCCGACAGCCAAGGTCGGATCATTCGACTTCGAGATGTTGCCACTGTCCAGCTTGGAGCAATGAATTACGACCAGCTCTGCACCTTGGATGGTCAACCCTCGGTTGCACTTTCGATTTACCAGCGGCCTGGCTCCAATGCTCTGAAAACGGCTGACTCGGTTCGTGCGAAGATGGCAGATCTGTCAACCCGCTTTCCAGACGGTCTGGCCTACCAGATTGTTTATGATACAACCCCGTTCATTGATGAATCTGTGCATGAGGTATTTATCACGCTGCGGGATGCCGTTGCGCTTGTTGCCCTTGTGGTTCTGCTTTTCCTGCAGAACTGGCGATCAGCCATCATCCCGCTTGTTGCTGTTCCGGTTGCCGTGATTGGAACCTTTGCGGTGATGACGGCGATTGGTTTCAGCCTGAACAATCTCACCCTCTTCGGTCTAGTTCTCGCGATTGGTATTGTCGTTGATGATGCGATCGTCGTTGTCGAAGCGGTTCAGCATCATATTGAACGAGGGATGTTGCCCAGAGACGCAACCATACGTGCCATGCAAGAAGTCTCTGGTCCTGTCATTGCCATTGGGTTGGTACTCTCGGCCGTCTTCATCCCTTGCGCCTTTGTTACTGGCATCGTTGGCCAGTTTTACCGGCAGTTTGCACTCACCATCGCAACTTCGACCATTATCTCGGCATTCAATAGCCTGACGCTAAGCCCAGCCCTGTGTGCGCTGCTACTAAAGCCTCAAGAGACGACTGGCGGTCGGGTGCCGGATCCATTGCCTCGTTTGGGTTATGCAATTTTAGGTGGCTGGATCGGTTCGACCTACCTTGCCCCCATTCTGGAAGCGCAATGGTTTGCAGGATGGTCGGCCCTTGCCGTATCGGCACTCGCGGGTGCTGTGATTGGCTGGTTCTTAGGCGGGCCTGGCAATCGGATTCTGGCCGAGTTGTTCCACCTGTTCAACCGCGCCTTTAGCTGGATTACGGACCGCTACACCGGAATCGTGGGCGGTCTGCTTCGTGTGAGCTTGCTCGTTCTGCTGTTATATGGTGGCCTGCTTGGCCTTACCTACGTTGGGTTCACCCGGACTCCTGTGGGATTCATTCCTCTGCAAGATAAGGGATATCTGCTGGTCAACATCCAGCTACCCGATGGCTCCTCGCTCGCACAGGCGCAGGAAGTCTTGCAAAATGCTGAGCATCAGGCGCGTGAGATTCCGGGGGTGGCCCACACCGTGGCGATTGCCGGTCAGTCTCTGTTACTCAGCGCGAATGCTCCGAACTTTGCCTCGATGTATGTGATGCTTCAGCCGTTTCATGCGCGTCGTGCGGAAGCTCTATCCGGCGAATCGATTGCTGACAAGCTGCGTCAAGTCCTTCAAGAGTCGATCGTTGAAGGAACCGTGGGTGTATTTCCCGCGCCACCGGTTGAGGGGCTGGGTACCGCGGGTGGATTCAAAGTCATTATCAAAGACACGGGCTCGGCCGGCGACGAGGAGCTTCAGCAGGTTGCAGACTCGATTGTTGATGAAGGGAACTCAGATCCCAGTCAGACGGGCGTGCAGGACCTGTTCACCAGCTTCCGTGCAAACACTCCCTGGCTAGACCTTGTCATCGATCGCTCGATGGCGATTTCGATGGGGTTATCCATGGATCAGGTTTTCTCCACGCTTCAGGTCTATCTGGGCTCTTTGTACGTGAATGACTTCAATCGGTTCAGCCGTACCTGGCAGGTTAACGTTCAGGGATCGCCCGAGTACCGTCGTCGCGTCGAAGATCTCAAGCAACTGAAGATCAAGGGCGATTCCAATCGCATGGTTCCGCTTGCTTCGATTTGCCGGATCCTGCAAAGACCTGGTCCAATCTTGATTTCTCGATACAACCTGTATCCGTCTGCGGCCATCAATAGCTCGGCTGCGCCAGGGGTTAGCTCTGGCCAGGCGATCGAACGGATGAATCAGATTGTGGACCGGAACCTCACGCCTTCGATGCGGCCTGAGTGGACGGAGCTAGCGTTGCTTCAGCTCCAGACAGGCAATACGGCGATGCTGGTGTTTTCTCTGGCTGTCGCCCTGGTATTTCTGGTGCTGGCTGGACAGTACGAGAGCTGGTCGCTACCACTCGCGGTAATTCTGGTGGTTCCGATGTGTTTGCTGTGCTCGATTGTGGGGGTGAATCTTGCAGGGATGGATATTAACGTCTTCAGCCAGGTCGGATTTATTGTGCTGGTTGGTCTGGCTTGCAAGAACGCAATCTTGATTGTTGAGTTTGCCAAAACTCGTCGAGAGATGGGTGTGGATCGGCGTGAAGCGACCCTTCAGGCCTGCCGTCTGCGACTTCGGCCCATTATCATGACCTCGCTGGCGTTTATTCTGGGTGTTGTTCCTCTGGTGCTTGCAGAGGGGGCTGGCTCAGAGATGCGCCGGACGCTGGGGACGGCAGTCTTTTCGGGGATGCTTGGGGTGACGCTTTTCGGGATTTTCTTGACGCCCGTCTTTTACTATGTGATTCAATGGATCAGCGACCTCCGTTCCGCTGATGTATTGGTGGATCCCGTTCCGATTTCTGAAGACCAGACGGTGGCAGGTATCCACGCCTGAGCTCCGGATTTCCGGTTGGCCAGTTGGTCCAATCGTTGGAAGTTGTATCCAAATTCGGGTTCAAGAGCCGATAACAAAGCCGCCACTGATCGGTTGGATGAGTCCTACCAACGCAAGTGGCAGCCTCTTGTTACGGTCAACATTGTTCAATTCGAGAGTGTGTTCTAGTCGCCCTGAGATTTGGAGTCTCGGGGCGAGAGTGTCTCGTTTGGGTCAGGGGGCGCATTGCCTCTTACGTGCGGGAGTCTGTTTTGCAGAACCGCCTTCGTACGAGGGGCGCCACTGCCGCAAAACCGATCATCGCGGTTACCAACGATGAAGGTTCTGGAATCGTTGCAGACGCTGTGCCGGTGACACTCGCGGTAAAAGATTGCAAGCTGTTTCCCTGGAGCGCAAGGGTTGGTGTCTGGTTTCCCAACTGAAGTGAAATGTCCATCGGGTTGCCCAGTGGCCCGAATACGCTGGAGCTGAAGGTCACATCTCCAGGTGTATTACCGAACGAGGAGGTTGCCCCCCCATTAATGCCCAGTAAAAGCCCCGCCAGCGTCGTTGTGCTCAGGTAATTCACACCACTTCCGCCAGCGCCGCTGGTAATCTGGACGGAACCAGAGAACGCTTGGAAAACTGCGATACCGGCAAAACTTCCGGCGGCTGCGGTGCTCGTCAGGTTCAAGTTCAGGAATGCGGAAATCGGTGGCGTTAATCCAGAAGTCGGATCGATCTGTGTGATCTGGATCGCAACGTCCGTTCCGCTGATTGTGAAGCCTGTGTCGCTCGTCTTTGTCCCCGTAATTGTGTTGGTGTTACTCGTCTGACCAAAGTTCAAAATGAGTCCAGCGCTTGCCTTAGGTAGGCTGGGCCCAAACTGAGCCAAGCCGACAATCACGAGTCCGAATAGCAGTTGTTTCATCCTCATCAATAACCTCCGGAGGCAAACTCCATTGCCGACTAGCCGCCAGAATGTGTGAGCCTACATGACACACACGAACCTTTGAGATCTTCGGTTCAATCAAAAGCGTTCACAATTGATAGCGTCAAAATGCAACATATACACAAGAGGTCAAAGCAGTAATATGTACTCAGCAATGTGTTCTGCGATGTCTGGGAGCGTCAGCTCTTCTGGTCATGGGATTCTTCATCGCATCAGCCCAAGTATTGACCAGGGATAAGGCAAACACTCAGAGTTTGCGTGTTAAGCCAATGCTCTTGGGTCAAGCGGATGAGATCCCGGTTAATCGTGAATCCAGGTTTCGATCCGTGGAAAAACGTCACGGCATTCGAATCGGTATCCGTTTAAGGTAATGATCACCTGGGCCGAGTAACCGTTTTCGTATTCATCATGCGAATTGCAATCCTTTTCTGGGAGCCCTCTGTGGGGGTCATGGGAATTGCCTTTTGAATTGTCTCGCCTTCCAAAGGCGTGGGAACCACCAGGGTTCTGTTTTCGGGTCAGACGTAGGGTAGGTGGTAAAGAAGAGCTGAGAACGTTGGCCGCCCAAGTTCACGGAACGGAAGACGACCTGCACGAACCTCTAACGCAATCTTGACCTCGTTGCAACCTCCTGCTGTTTGTCGCCTATTGGCGTTCTCCTGAAAGGCCCACCGGCCTTTAGCCCATCCATGCAAAAGCTCATGAAACTCGTCATGCCAAGATTGAGCTTGACGCCCTTTGTTGACTCTCGATCCTTTTGTGAGGGCGGCCTGGGGGCATTCGCTAGCACTGAAAGGATGTCTGAATTGACGGCAATATTCTTACAGATCTTTGTTTTCGCCTGACTATAAATGATGCCTCTTCACGTTCGCGTACCTGACCTACGACTTCGTTTGGAGAGCAACGAGAGGGTTTCATCATGTTCGAGCAGATCGCTGCGAGAATAACCCAGGGCAAGAGTCTGACTGTTGATTAGCGACAATCGCCAAAGTACGATCACTCTCAGATCGCTCGGGTTAAAGACAAACGTTCAGTGTTCACCACAACGTCGTACGCTCTACGCCTGGCCGATGCCCTGGATCACCAAAGCCAGACTTTGGCTTTGGCTTCCGCTGAGTAGCCTCGAAGTGTGGATCCGGACTTTGAGTTAGTCTCTCTAGCTAAGAACCGTTTCGCCAAAGATAAGCAGCCATCAAGGTTCGTTAGGAATTCCAGTGTCTACCGCGTTGAGTTTGAGTGAATCTTACGCGGCTGTAAGGGTGCCGCAATAAGTTTTGGCCCTCATCCACCACTTGCAGCTTTTTAGAAACAGTTCAGCCATTCTCAGAATCTGACCTATTACGAAAGAGGGTAGACCAATTGAACTGGTGTGGCGGAAGAATATGGTCGAAATAAGCCAGAGTTGTTGTGATCCAAGCTTTTTTCTTAGCGAGATCTCGAGCGATACCCAGAAGTGATAAAGAGAACTGGTTAGCTAGTTGCCAACCAGTTCTCTGGGGGGAAGCATGTTTCGCATGGCGAGTACCCAGACCAAGGGGGGGAGGTAGGGTATGGAACTGGGAATAGACAATCAATTACTGAGCGGTGCGGAACCGGCGACGAGCGGCTGGAACCAGAACCATCAGACCGATTGCTGCTGCAACGATCGAAGAAGGCTCAGGAACGGCTGCCGAAGCTGTGCCCGTGACGCTGGCCGTGAAGCTAGCAAGACTGTTACCGTTGAGGCCAAAGCCTGGGGTCACGTTGCCGAGCTGAAGGGCGATGCTCATCGGATCGCTCAGCGAGGGGAACACGTCCGAAGTGAAGCTGACACCGCTAGGAGAGCTGCCCAGAGTCACGTTGCCGGTATTGTTGATACCAATAACGAGGCCACTCAGGGTGGTGGTGCTCAGGTAATTGATACCTGCGCCACCGGGCGAGCTGGTAATCGTGACCACCCCATCAAATGCCTGGTAGCTTCCAATGCCAGCAACGTCACCAGCGGCTGCGGTGCTGTTCATGGTGACGTTCAGGTAGGCCGTGAGCGGTGCCGTCAGGCCTGATTCCGGGTTAACCTGCGTGATCTGGATTGGAACATTGGTTCCACTGATCGTGAAGCCGGTATCACCCGTCTTCGTGCCCGTGATCGTGTTGAAATTGTCAGTCTGTCCAAAATTCAACAACAGAGATGCCTTGGCTTTATCGGCACCTAGACCAAGGTGTGCCAGGCCAACAAGGGCCAGGCTTAAAGCAAAATACTTCAGCCGCATTCAAAACCTCCGACGAGATGAGAGACGCCGAACTCTACAAGCAACCAATGCTCGCACACCTCTACAGTATGCAGGGCACGATCAAATCCTCTCACCTCAGCATGACTCTTCAATCTTCGTTGTCAAAAAGGAGCATGAAAAATCCAAGATGGTCGAGCCGATGATTCTTTATGGCAACACGCGTTTCCAATAGAGTGCATTCGCCCTGCTGAATCCGATAACTCCAAGAAGAATCGGCTAACTCCATAATCTGGGATCCCATTCTGAGCTACTCTTCGTCCGAACCTAACCGTCTGGGTTCTCTTCACGTTCATGATTGACCGGAGCTTACGAGTCAGATCATAAAGTTAACGGAAGCCATTGATTAGCGCCTGATCGAGTTTTTGAAATGGAAACGATCGACCCCGAATGGGCATAGCAAGAGGTGTTGACCCGCCATTCGGTGTGGGTAGAGTCCAGTGAATCCGGGTGGCGGGTCAATCTGTGTTAGCTCAAGAAAGCTGGTTGGCTTATTATTCGTTCGGGTCGACAATCAGTTCCAACCCCACGAAGAACCGGTTAGTGTCTGCCAAGAACCGGCCTTCGTAGAATGGTGCTTTCAGATCTGACAATCCACCATGAAGTGGATCACCAGAATGATCAGCTCTGGGTGCGGAACCGGCGACGGGCCGCAGGAGCCAGAATCGAGATGCCGATCATTGCGGCAACGATTGACGAAGGCTCGGGAATCGCGGCGGAAGCAATGCCGGTCACACTAGAGGTGAAACTGGCCAGGCTGTTGCCGTCGAGACCGAACGTTGGGGTTACGTTGCCGAGTTGCAGAGCAATGCTCATTGGCTCGGAGAGGCCGGGGAACACGTCGGAAGAGAATCCGATGCCACCTGGAATGTTGCCCAGTTGAACATTTCCGGTGTTGTTAATGCCAATCACGAGACCATTCAGGGTGGTGGTGCTGAGGTAATTAATACCGCTTCCACCGGGGCCACTGGTAATCGTGACGGTTCCAGTAAATGCCTGGTAGCTGCCCACGCCATCCACAGAGCCTGCAGCAGCCGTGGAGCTCATGTTGACATTCAGGTACGCCGCGATTGGGGCGGTCAAACCTGAATCAGGCGCAATCTGGGTGATCTGGATCGGAACGTTGGTTCCAAGAATCGTGAAGCTGGTATCACCAGTCTTCGTGCCCGTGATTGTGTTGAAGTTGTCAGTCTGACCAAAGTTCAACAGAAGTTCCGCCTGGACTTTACCCACTCCCAGCCCGAGCTGAGCCAGGCCCATGAGAGCCAGCCCTAAAAACATAGACTTCATCCGCATCCAAAACCTCCACAACGTTCAATTAGGTACCTGTCACCGAACTCGGCATGCCGCGCAGCATGCGCAAGTTGTATGGTTTATGACGAGTGTGCGGATGAGGTACAAGTTTCAGTTCACAAAAAACAACAGGGTTGGAATCCGAGTAGGACATTGTTGAAACAAATCGACACAGTCCACGTGTTCGAGTCAAGAATACTACAGCTCGCTCTGTTTTGCTTCAGACGAAAATGGACAAACCCTACCCCCGAGTTATAGTACAACTCGGCAGGAGTTTGCCCCATGCGAAAGCCCCGCAAAAATTACACGGCAGCTGAGAAGGTTGCCATCCTTCGGCGTCATCTGATCGATC